>NZ_KQ970261.1:0-1502 GCF_001579045.1 Streptococcus mitis
TTTGATAGCTTCTATTGCCCCATCTTTATCTAATACTGGCATTGGTGGTGTTGGTATCGTTACTGCATTACTCATGTCTGATGTAGATCTTTCCACATGAATATCTCCACCATAAGTAGCTGGGATAAATTCTCTGTCTCTAGCTATATTTTTAGTAGTTATTTGATCTCCAGTTTGTAATGCTTCATCCGGTGTCCAACTAGCTTTTCCGTTTACAGCAGGAATTGTTGCTTTTTTAATGTTGTTTAAATAAAATTCAACAACAGAATCATTAGAATTTCTCGCTGTTGAATTAACTACAGCTCGTTTACCTGCAGCATTTTCCAAATTTTCTACCGTTACAGTTGGTTTATTAGGTTTAACAGTTACTTTAAGGGACTGATCAACATAAACTTCCCTGGTACTAGAATCCGTAAAGCGTAAACGAAAATCATAAGTACCTACCGCCGCATCACTTCCTCTAGTTTGAAATGTGCGAAGTATAAATTCTCCTTCATTTCTTTGCCCAGTATAATCTAGATAAGCACCAGTAGTAGTAGCACTTGTGTATTGTGGTCTATAACCTCGACCTTTTCTGAACTTTAATATATAACGTGCATCCGGTGCTCGTCCCGCCTCTGTTTCCATACTTCCATCTAAATGATAAAAGGTAACATCACCCGCTGGCGCCGTTCTAAACCCACTACCTTCAGCTCGAGTAGTTCCATTCAAGCTATGATTATGCCCTGCGATATTTGTGCCATTTGGTTCAGTATTTTCCGCTTTTATTCCTACTGTTGCTTTACCATTGGTTGTATCTGGTTTAGGAGTGAGTTCTCCTTTTGGTTTAGGTACACGTTTTAAACCAGCGTTTTTATATCCAACCAAGGCATTATAAGCAAGATCAATTTCTTTTTGAGTTGTTGCATTAACAAGTACTTCTTTTGCTTTCGCAACTTTTTCTTGTAATACTTTAACAGTAGCTTCTGTATAGTCCTTTAAGTTTAATTGATCAATTTCTTTTAGAAGAGATTCCAATTTATCTTTATTAGTAACTACTTCCTTTTCTTTGCCATTTGTTTCGGCTTTATTGATTTCCTCCGTCTGATTAGCAGGAATCACAGCTTTATCAGATACTTTAATCTCTTTTTCGCCTTGAGCACTGGAACCAGCTCCATCTTTCTTGTTAGATGTTTCCTCTGCAGACTCAGGAGCTACGATTTCCTTATTCCCCTCAGCTTCTAGAGATTTCTCTAGAGGAACTCCCTCTGTCAAGTTCGTAACACCAGCATTTACCTTTTCAGTATTAGCCGTAGCAGGTGATACAGCTAAAGGATCTGCCTTAACCGCACCATTAGCAAAAAACATTAATGCTGCTACAGCAACACTTGCAGCACCAAAATGGTACTTACGAATAGAATAACGGAATACCTTTTCTCCGTTCTCTTCACGATATGATTTTCTCATTTAATCGCCTCTCTTTTATTTTTATTTTAGAGGTACTAAAAAATACCCCCCCCCTT
>NZ_KQ970261.1:1921-78134 GCF_001579045.1 Streptococcus mitis
CCCCCTTAAATATTTTAGTAATTTAAGGAAAGGATATGATTTTTAATTTTTGGTACCACACTTGTTTAAAAAACCATAGTACACCCTCTATTTTACACTATTTTTTTTTAAAAAAATAGCATAACCATATATTTTTTTTAATTTAGCATTTAATTTTAGCGAGTATATATGTTTTTTCCTAATCTTCTATTACTATTAGACAGGAAACACAACAAGACCTCCACTATATCGAGGAGGCCTTGAATCAGCTAGGTTATTTAGTAAAAGACTAGAAGATTTTCTTTTCCCAATCGTCTTCTGTACGGCGAGGGTAGAAAAATTCAGACTTGTCAGGAGCTTCCATCATCTCCATCAAAGGTAGCATATCATAGGCCAGATCCAAGTTTGGAATCTGGTCTTTTTGAATCCAAGAAACTTCTCCCTCTTCTGAAGAGCGAAGGGTACCAGAGAACTCAGTCGCCTTATAACAAACGACAATATAGCGCCCACCTGTATCTAGTGGCCAATTTTTAATACCGACAAGTTGAGGATTTTGGATAGTCAACCCTGTTTCTTCATAGATTTCACGAATGACAGACTCTGCGAAAGACTCGCCATTTTCTACATGGCCTCCTGGAAAGGCATAACCAGACCAGCGATTGGTTTCAGGGGCGCGATACTGCATCACCACGCGCTGGGTTTCGAGGTCTTCTATTAGACAAATGTTTGTTAAAATTGTTAATTGTGCTCGAGACATACATAGACTCACTTTCTAATTTATTACATTTTCAGACTTGTACCAGTGACATTATCTTCTACTTTTTAAAATTATTTAGAATAGAATACCATCCGTTTTTCCCTTATAGGCTTTCCAAGTTCAAGTATTTTTTCTTGACCATCAAAAGTGAAACCCATTTTTTGATAGAAAGCAATGGCTCACTTATTATCTTTCAATACCCATAAGAAAATTTCAGAAAAATGATTAAGAGCAGTCAAAGCTACTTTCACTAACTTTTGTGCGATTCCTTTTCCATAATAGTCTTTTAAAACATATAAAGCAATAATTTCACCAGCTTGAATAGTCTCATCACGAAAGTTACCATAACTGATAAAACCAACTATCTTCACACCATCCATCGCAATCCATGTATTTTCTGGATACTTTTGACTGAAGAATCGACACCTTTCTAATGTCATTGTCTCCTGAAATTCTGCAGGCAAAAGGTCATCATAAGCCTCTCTCCACGTTTGCCAGTGAACAAGGGATTTACCTTCTATCTCTTCAGGAGTTTCCATTGATTTGATAACAACCGTCATTTATTTTCTTCTCCTTAATCCAACGCCTTGACTTCCTTTGCTACTTTTTGTAGAAATTTTTGTCTTGTTGAACTTGTATTTACTTCACGGCCTAACTCTCCTAAGATTGAAACCCTCTTTGTTTTTATGCCACAATGATTCAATACAGCATTCTTTAATACTGATATTCCATAACTATCTGGAATGTTAATCGGACCTGAAAATACTTTGTACCACCAAGTTGGTGCCATGGAGGTTGCATAGATACTAGCTGTTTTTCCTTTTAGTAACTTTTTGAACTGTTTACCTCTCAAGTAATTCAAAATAAAGCTTCCTTGATTGTTGACAGAGTATGCAATGCCTGGCGTAAAAACACGATCAATCCAGCCCTTCAATAGACTAGGCATACTACTCCACCAAATAGGATAAACAAAAATGAAATGATCTGCCCACTGGATTAATTCTTGAGAGCGTAAAATAAACGGATCGTCCTCCATCCTTTGTCGATAACCATAACGTAAAACAGGATCAAACTCTTCCTCATTAAGATTAATCATTTCAAGTTCATGTCTCTTTGAGTCTATATTTTCTACAATCGTTTGAAAAATTGCTTGGCAGTAACTTTCTTTATCAGGATGTCCATTGATAACTAAAATATTCATAAAATTCCCCTAATCCAAGGCCTTGACTTCCAACATCATATCACGAATCTGAGCTGCTAGTTCAAAGTCAAGCACTTCGACGGCTTCTTGCATTTGTTTCTCTAGTTTCTTGACCAGCTCTTTGCGCTCTTGTTTGTTAAGGCTATTGATATCGACTTCCTTGTCCTCTTCCTTAGCAACTGCCTTGGTCACGGCAATCAGGTCACGGATTTCTTTCTTGATTGTCTGAGGCACAATACCATGTTCTTCATTATAGGCCATCTGGATCTTCCGACGGCGGGCAGTTTCATCAATGGCACGTTGCATAGACTGGGTAACCGTATCCGCATACATGATGACATGGCCTTCGCTATTACGGGCAGCGCGGCCAATGGTTTGGATAAGGCCACGTTCATTACGAAGGAAACCTTCCTTGTCAGCATCGAGAATCGCTACGAGGCTCACTTCAGGAACGTCAATCCCTTCACGGAGCAGGTTGATTCCGACCAAGACATCAAAGACACCCAAGCGCAGGTCACGAATTATCTCCGTCCGTTCCAAAGTCTTGATATCTGAGTGCATGTACTTGACCTTGATGCCCATTTCTTTGAAGTAGTCAGTCAAATCTTCGGCCATTTTCTTGGTCAAGGTTGTAATAAAGGTTCGTTCGTTCTTTTCAACACGAGCATTGATTTCACCTAGGAGGTCATCAATCTGTCCCATAGTCGGACGGACTTCCACCTCAGGATCCAAAAGACCTGTCGGACGAATGATTTGCTCAATCACTGTCTCGGTCTGTTCATTTTCATAGTCACCAGGTGTTGCTGAAACGTAAACAATCTGATGCACATGGCTTTCAAACTCTTCACGACGGAGAGGTCGATTGTCCAAAGCTGATGGCAAACGGAAACCATAATTAACCAGCATTTCCTTACGCGAACGGTCCCCATTGTACATGCCCTTGATCTGCCCCATAGTCATGTGACTCTCGTCAATCATAATCAAAAAATCATCTGGGAAGAAGTCGAGAAGCGTATAAGGAGGCTCTCCTTCGCTCCGTCCATCCATATGACGTGAATAGTTTTCAACCCCATTTGTATAGCCCATCTCACGCAGCATTTCGATATCGTACTCTGTCCGTTGTTTCAAGCGCTGGGCTTCAAGCAGTTTGCCTTCCTTTTCAAAGATAGCTAGTTGCTCTTCTAATTCTGCTTGAATCTTGGCAATGGCAACTTCCATATGGTCGTCATTGGTCACAAAGTGAGTGGCCGGGAAAATCGCCAAATGATCCACTTCTCCCAACACCTGACCTGTCAGAGCCTCCACTTCACGAATACGGTCAATTTCGTCTCCAAAAAATTCTACTCGAAAAGCGTGTTCATCACGGGAAGCTGGGAAAATCTCCACTACATCTCCACGAACGCGAAATCTTCCGCGTTGGAAATCAATATCATTACGTTCAAACTGGATATCAACCAGGTCATTCAAGAGTTTATCACGAGAAATCTCTAGACCAGGACGGAGACTAACGACACTATCAGCATATTCCTTGGGCGAACCCAAACCATAGATACAAGAGACTGAAGCCACGACAATAACATCATTGCGCTCCAAAAGGGCTGAAGTCGCTGAGTGGCGGAGCTTATCAATCTCGTCATTGACAGAACTGTCCTTTTCAATATAGGTGTCGCTAGAAGGGACATAAGCTTCTGGCTGGTAATAATCATAGTAAGACACAAAGTACTCAACGGCATTTTCAGGAAAAAACTCCTTAAACTCCCCATAGAGCTGGCCTGCTAGAGTTTTATTGTGGGCAATAACCAGAGTTGGTTTATTGACTTTGGAAATGACTTGACTCATGGTATAGGTCTTCCCTGTACCAGTCGCCCCCATCAGAATCTGAGCTTTTTCTCCCCCCTCGATATTATCAACCAACTGCTCAATAGCTTGAGGTTGGTCTCCTGAAGGTTGATATTTTGATACTAGTTTAAATTGATTGTCTGTAATGCGATTGATCATAAGAATCCTCTCTCGATGTGCTATTCCTATTTTAGCATATTTGTAGCATTTTCACGAAGAAAAGGACGGACCCAAGTCACATCCTTTCATTTTCTTTCTTTAATTGGTAAGCGAGATAGACAATCAGCAGTAGTAAAACCAGACTTGTCATGATAGAACCTTCAATCCCAAAAGATCCTCCTGATAACCAGCCTTGATCGCCTTGTGGTAAAAAGGTCATCAGAGACGTTCCTGATGGTTGACCACTAACTAATACTCCAAAGAGGTTGCCCTGTGCGAAATTCCAAGCTCCATGAATACCTGCAATACCCCAAACTGTATCTGTTTTGAGGAGGTAAAGTGACATGGCAACTCCGAATAAAAAGAGATTCACTAGAGATAAAGGTGTAAGACCAGAATTCCCAGCATGAAGCAAAGTAAAGAATAGGCTAGATATAAGAACAGCAAGTTTTAGATTGGTTCTTGAGGCCAATTGAGGAAGGAGCCAAGTACGGGCCACCACTTCTTCTGCTGTCCCCTGTAAAATCCAAAATGGAATGGTAAAAATGACAAAGGCAAGCGAATAAGGATCCAAGTTAATGGACTCAAAACGATATTGCCCTAAAGCTACTAAACCTAACAAGGTCAGAAGAAAAAGTGCCAGGCCTAGACCAAATCCCTTAAGGAGATTGCTTAGGAAATTCTCTCTATAAAATCCCAAGGTTCGAATAGGTCTTTTCTCAACTTTTCTAGTCCATCTGAACACAGTGTTGAGAATAAAACCAAAGGCCAGTAAATCTAAAATTAAATGAAAGTCACTTGTTTTATCCATCAAGCTCTGATGCAAGGTCTGTAAGTAGCTTGCAAGATTTTGACCAGCCTCTCCAAAATTTCTAAAAAGTCCGATGAGAGCTAACAAACTAATACCATACAGAGTAAAAGCCACAAACTCTCCTATGAAGACAAAAGCAAAGGCTAACAAGGGGCTTGTGTAAATGTTTAAACTCATTTTTGAAGCTTGGCAGTCTTTAAATATTCTTTTGTTCTTCATATCCCCGTCCTCTTTTCTTCCATTATATACTATTATTATAGCACTTTATAGTAGCAATTCAAGAAAGAAAAGAAAAAATCAATGTTATATTTTCTGACACAAAAAATATAAAAATTTGCCTTTTTTTACTTTTTCTGATATAATGGGAGAATATTCGGAAAAGGAGACTAAAAATGAAGAAAAAATTTCTAGCATTTTTGCTAATTTTATTCCCAATTTTCTCATTAGGTATTGCCAAAGCTGAAACGATTAAGATTGTTTCTGATACCGCCTATGCACCTTTTGAGTTTAAAGATTCAGATCAAACTTATAAAGGAATTGATGTTGATATTATTAACAAAGTCGCTGAGATTAAAGGATGGAACATTCAAATGTCCTATCCTGGATTTGACGCAGCGGTCAATGCGGTTCAAGCTGGTCAAGCTGACGCTATCATGGCAGGGATGACAAAGACTAAAGAACGTGAAAAAGTCTTCACCATGTCTGATACTTACTATGATACAAAAGTTGTCATTGCAACTACAAAGGCACACAAGATTAGTCAGTACGACCAATTGTCTGGTAAAACTGTTGGTGTTAAAAACGGAACAGCCGCTCAACGTTTCCTAGAAACGATTAAAGATAAATACGGCTTTACTATTAAAACATTTGACACTGGTGATTTGATGAACAACAGCTTAAGTGCTGGTTCAATTGATGCCATGATGGATGATAAACCTGTTATCGAGTATGCCATTAACCAAGGTCAAGACCTCCATATTGAAATGGATGGTGAAGCTGTAGGGAGTTTTGCTTTCGGTGTTAAAAAAGGAAGCAAATACGAGCACCTAGTTACTGAATTTAACCAAGCCTTGGCTGAAATGAAAAAAGATGGTAGTCTTGATAAAATCATCAAGAAATGGACTGCTCCATCATCTTCAGCAGTGCCAACTACAACTACTCTAGCAGGCTTAAAAGCCATTCCTGTTAAAGCTAAATACATCATTGCCAGCGATTCTTCTTTTGCACCTTTTGTTTTCCAAAATTCAAGCAACCAATACACTGGTATTGATATGGAATTGATTAAGGCAATCGCTAAAGACCAAGGTTTTGAAATTGAAATCATCAACCCTGGTTTCGATGCTGCTATTAACGCTGTCCAAGCTGGTCAAGCAGATGGTATCATTGCTGGTATGTCTGTCACAGATGCTCGTAAGGCTACTTTTGATTTCTCAGATTCATACTACACTGCAAACACAATCCTCGGCGTCAAAGAATCAAGTACCATTGCTTCTTATGAAGATTTGAAAGGGAAGACGGTCGGTGTTAAAAACGGAACTGCTTCTCAAACCTTCCTAACAGAAAATCAAAGCAAATACGGTTATCAAATTAAAACCTTCGCTGATGGTTCATCAATGTATGACAGTTTAAACACTGGTGCCATTGATGCTGTTATGGATGATGAACCTGTTCTCAAATATTCTATCAGCCAAGGTCAAAAATTGAAAACACCAATCCCTGGAAGTCCAATTGGAGAAACATCCTTTGCCGTTAAAAAAGGCACAAATCCAGAATTGATTGAAATGTTCAATAACGGACTTGCAAACCTTAAAGCAAACGGTGAATTCCAAAAGATTCTTGACAAATACCTAGCTAGCGAATCTTCAACTACTCCAACAAGCACTGTTGACGAAACAACTATCTGGGGCTTGCTTCAAAACAACTACAAACAACTCCTTAGTGGTCTTGGTATCACTCTTGCTCTAGCTCTTATCTCATTTGCTATTGCCATTGTCATCGGGATTATCTTCGGTATGTTTAGCGTTAGCCCATACAAATCTCTCCGTGTCATCTCTGAAATTTTCGTTGATGTCATTCGTGGTATCCCATTGATGATTCTTGCAGCCTTCATCTTCTGGGGAATTCCAAACTTCATCGAGTCCATCACAGGCCAACAAAGTCCAATTAACGACTTCGTAGCTGGTACTATTGCCCTATCGCTCAATGCAGCTGCTTATATCGCTGAGATTGTTCGTGGTGGTATTCAAGCCGTTCCAGTTGGACAAATGGAAGCCAGCCGCAGCTTGGGTATCTCTTATGGAAAAACCATGCGTAAGATTATCTTGCCACAAGCAACTAAATTGATGTTGCCAAACTTTGTCAACCAATTCGTTATCGCTCTTAAAGATACAACCATCGTTTCTGCTATCGGTTTGGTTGAACTCTTCCAAACTGGTAAGATTATCATTGCCCGTAACTACCAAAGTTTCAAGATGTATGCAATCCTTGCTATCTTCTATCTTGTAATTATCACGCTTTTGACTAAACTAGCGAAACGCTTAGAAAAGAGGATTCATTAATGGCAAAATTAAAAATTGATGTAACTGATTTACACAAAAGCTACGGAAAAAATGAAGTCCTAAAAGGAATTACGACTAAATTCTATGAAGGAGATGTTGTTTGTATCATCGGCCCTTCGGGTTCTGGTAAGTCAACCTTCCTCCGTAGCCTCAATCTTTTAGAAGAAGTCACTAGTGGTCACATCACTGTGAACGGTTATGACTTAACTGATAAAACAACCAACGTTGACCACGTCCGTGAAAATATCGGAATGGTGTTCCAACACTTCAACCTCTTCCCACATATGTCTGTTTTAGACAACATCACTTTTGCTCCTATTGAGCACAAGTTAATGATTAAGGAAGAAGCTGAGAAATTGGGAATGGAGTTGCTTGAAAAGGTTGGACTAGCAGATAAAGCTAATGCCAACCCAGATAGCCTATCAGGTGGTCAAAAACAACGTGTGGCCATCGCTCGTGGACTTGCAATGAATCCAGACATCATGCTCTTTGATGAACCAACTTCTGCCCTTGACCCTGAAATGGTCGGAGACGTACTAAACGTTATGAAAGACTTGGCTAAACAAGGCATGACCATGATTATCGTAACCCATGAGATGGGATTTGCCCGTCAGGTTGCCGACCGCGTTATCTTTACTGCAGATGGCGAGTTCCTAGAAGACGGAACACCTGACCAAATCTTTGATAACCCTCAGCACCCTCGTCTGAAAGATTTCTTGGACAAGGTCTTAAACGTTTAAACTTAAACTGTAAGGATTTCCTTGCAGTTTTTTTCTATCTCGTATTGGATTTTTTGATTTTTCGGAAAATTATGTTAGAATTAAGTTTATGAAATGAGATTTCCTCATACCTAGCATGACTAGGAATAAAAATAGAAATTAGGTAGCTAGATGTCATCTAAGGTTATTGTTACAATTTTCGGTGCGAGTGGAGACCTGGCTAAACGCAAGCTCTACCCTTCCCTTTTTAGACTATATAAATCCGGCAATCTTTCCGAGCACTTTGCCGTTATTGGAACTGCTCGTCGTCCTTGGAGCAAGGAATATTTTGAATCTGTTGTAGTCGAATCTATCCTTGATTTGGCAGATAGTACCGAACAGGCTCAAAAGTTCGCTAGTCACTTCTACTATCAAAGCCATGATGTCAATGATACAGAGCACTACATCGCTTTACGTCAATTGCAGGATGAACTAAATGACAAGTACCAAGCTGAACACAACAAGCTCTTCTTCTTGTCTATGGCTCCTCAATTCTTTGGAACCATTGCCAAGCACCTCAAGTCTGAAAACATTGTAGATGGTAAAGGTTTTGAACGCCTAATCGTTGAGAAACCATTTGGTACAGATTACGCAACTGCAAGCAAATTAAATGACGAACTCCTAGCGACATTTGATGAAGAACAAATTTTCCGTATCGACCATTATCTTGGTAAGGAAATGATCCAAAGCATCTTTGCAGTTCGCTTTGCAAACCTGATTTTTGAAAACGTTTGGAACAAAGACTTTATCGACAATGTTCAAATTACCTTTGCGGAGCGCTTGGGTGTAGAAGAACGTGGTGGCTACTATGATGAATCTGGTGCCCTCCGTGACATGGTACAGAACCATACACTACAACTGCTTTCTCTCCTTGCTATGGACAAGCCAGCAAGCTTCACAAAGGACGAGATTCGTGCTGAAAAGATTAAGGTCTTTAAAAATCTCTATCATCCAACCGATGAAGAACTTAAAGAACACTTTATCCGTGGCCAATACCGCTCTGGTAAGATTGATGGCATGAAATATATCTCTTATCGTAGCGAGCCAAATGTAAATCCAGAATCTACAACTGAAACCTTTGCATCTGGTGCTTTCTTTGTAGACAGCGATCGATTCCGTGGTGTTCCTTTCTTCTTCCGTACTGGTAAACGACTGACTGAAAAAGGAACTCATGTCAACATCGTCTTTAAACAAATGGACTCTATCTTTGGAGAACCACTTGCTCCAAACATTTTGACCATCTATATCCAACCAACAGAAGGCTTCTCTCTTAGTCTAAATGGGAAGCAAGTAGGAGAAGAATTTAACTTGGCTCCTAACTCACTTGATTACCGCACAGATGCGACCGCAACTGGTGCTTCTCCAGAACCATACGAGAAATTGATTTATGATGTCTTAAATAACAACTCAACTAACTTTAGCCACTGGGATGAAGTTGGTGCGTCATGGAAATTGATTGACCGTATCGAAGAGCTCTGGGCTGAAAATGGTGCCCCACTTCATGACTATAAAGCTGGAAGCATGGGACCTCAAGCCAGCTTTGACTTACTTGAAAAATTCGATGCCAAATGGACTTGGCAACCTGATATCGCCTATCGTCAAGATGGTCGTTTAGAATAAAAAAATTTCCTGCAAGATTGTAGCTTGCAGGATTTTTGCTTTTAATTAGATTAAGCCTTCCAAGAGACACTTCATAAAGTTTTCTGAGTTAAATTCTCCAATATCATCGATTTTTTCACCAAAACCAATCAATTTTACAGGAATATTGAGTTCTTCACGGATGGCTAAAACAACCCCACCTCGAGCAGTTCCATCAATCTTAGTCAAGACAATTCCTGTTAAAGGAGTAATTTTTGAAAATTCTTTGGCCTGTACTAGGGCATTTTGACCTGTTGATGCATCAAGAGCTAAGAAAGTTTCATGCGGTGCTTCAGGCATAACACGTTTGATGATACGACCAATCTTTTCCAGCTCAGCCATAAGGTTGTCCTTGTTTTGCAAACGACCAGCAGTATCAATCATGAGAATATCGATACCTTCAGCCACGGCACGTTCCATTCCATCAAAGACTACACTGGCTGGGTCAGCTTTTTCAGGTCCAGTCACAACTGGAACGTCCACACGACGGCCCCATTCAGCTAGCTGGGCTACTGCCCCTGCACGGAAGGTATCTGCCGCAACCAGCATGACCTTCTTACCAGCTTGTTTGTAGCGGTGAGCTAGTTTCCCGATAGAAGTTGTTTTCCCAACACCATTAACTCCGACAAAGAGCATGACTGTCAAGCCATCTTGGAAGTGGATGCTTTCATCGTAGTTGCCATCCTTTTCATAAAGCTCAACCAATTTCTCTATGATGACACGGCGAAGAACGTCCGTTTTCTTGGCGTTTTCAAGCTTGGCTTCGTAACGTAACTCCTCTGTTAAGTTTGAGGCCACTTGGACACCAACGTCACTCATAATCAGCAGTTCTTCCAGTTCCTCGAAAAATTCTTCGTCAACAGAGCGGAAATTAGCAAAGAAGGCATTCAAGCGAGCACCAAATCCTGTACGAGTTTTCTTGAGACTGCGGTCATATTTTTCCTGAACGGTTTCTTCTGCTTGAGGAGTTTCTGCTTCAAGAACTTCAGAATTATTTTCTTCTACAGTATCTAGAAACTCAGGATTCTCTTCCTCTGTGACTTCTTCTGAGTTTGGCAATTCTTCGACTTCTTCTTGTTGAACTTCTACAACTGGCTCTGAATCATAATTTTCTTCAACAGTTTTTTGGATTTCCTCTTCTTCAAGCACAGGTTCTTCAAAACTTTCAACCTCTGCTTCTTCTTGAGGAACTTCCTCAGCTTCTGTAAGGACAGGCTCAGTAGCTTCAGACAAATCAAGATTTTCCAGAGCTTCTTTTACAACTTCTTCGATTTTAGGTTCTTCTTTTTTTCCGAATAGACGGTCAAATAATCCCATATCTTAGTTCTCCTTTAGCACGTATTCTTCGATAGCCCAGGCGACAGCTTCCTCATCATTGGTCATTGGAGTTACCACATTTGCGACTGACTTAACTTCAGGAACAGCGTTTTGCATGGCAACACCGAGCCCTGCCCACTCAATCATAGAAAGGTCATTGGCCTCATCACCACAGGCCATGACTTGGCTTTGGTCAATTCCGAGATGGTTGATTAGTTTTGCCAAACCTGTTGCTTTATGAACATTCTTTGGTGACCACTCTAGCAACATTTCACGTGATTTAAAGATTTCATATTGGTCAAACAATTCTGGAGAAATCTTCTGAATGGCTGCATCCAAGGGTTCTTGAGCAAAGGCAGTCACGCATTTATTGTAGGTCATTTGACTAGACAGGTCTTCAAAGTCAACTGGTACAAAAGTCAAAGCTGGATTGAATTTGGCATAAAGACTTTCTTGGTCCGATTGGATTTGATAAACAGTTCCTTCTGAGATGGCATCAAGAGGAAGTGATAATTTCTCTGTTTCCTCATACAAGCGTGCTACATCATCATATGAAAAGACAGTCTTATCAAGGATTTCACCTGTATTTTTCTGAACCAAACCACCATTAAAGGTAATCGTATACTCATCTTCCTGGCCGTCAGTCCCTAGCTCATGGAGAAAGAAATCCATAGCTTTTAAGGGACGACCAGTTGTCAATACGACCTTGATACCACGATCACGCGCTACTTTCAAGGTTGCCTTGGTACGATCCGTCAACCTTTTATCAGTAGTCAGCAAGGTCCCGTCCAAGTCCAATGCAATCAATTTTATATCTGCCATTATAAACCCTCCATATAAGCTATAACCGACTGATCCTTATGGTGACCAATCACAGTCTCTGCTAATTCTAAAATTTCTGGTCGTGCATTTTCAGGAGCTACAGGATGTCCCACAACCTGCATCATATGCAAGTCATTTAGATTGTCTCCAAAAGCCATGACCTGATCCATTGTGATACCAAGTTTTTTAGCTAATTCAACAATGGCCACACCCTTATCGACATAGTCCAGAACAATATCAATGGACTCAAAGCCAGTTGTCATAGCCTTAACACCAGTAACGTTTTCGTTTACCCAAGCTTCTCCAGCTTCTAGCATTTCTTCTGTGAAGTTGGTTGTAAATTTGAAAATGTCATCTGTAATATCTTCCAGACTCGCTACTTTTTGGATATTTTCATTATAGTGCTGACTCACTTTTAAATAGGTCTCATCAACCGTATCTAGCACATAAGAGCCTTTTTTTCCCGTCAAGAGTAGTTTATTGATATCTACATAAGGTGACGTTTTCAGCTTTTCAAAAGTTGATAGATAGAACTCACGAGACATGGTCGCTTCATACAAGTCCTGACCTTGATATTCGACCAAACTGCCATTTTCCGCGATGAAAATAATATCATCACGAACATCAGCAAATAATTTTTCTAGAGACAGAAATCCGCGCCCCGAAGCCACCGCAAAGTAAATCCCTTTTTCCTTGTAGGAAACCAAGAGAGACTTGAGGCGGTCCATATCAAAGCGCCCATTCCCATCTAGGAAGGTTCCGTCCATATCCGTTGCTACTAGTTTAATTGTCATCCTTCAATACTTTCTAAATCTTTTAACTTAACTGAAACAATTTTTGAGACACCTGATTCTTGCATGGTCACTCCATAGATGGAATCGGCCGCTGCCATGGTTCCCTTACGGTGGGTTACGACGATAAACTGGCTGTCCTTGTCAAAGCGGTTGAGATAATCTCCAAAGCGTTTAACATTGGCTTCGTCCAGCGCAGCCTCTACCTCATCCAAGATAACAAATGGAATGGTCTTAACACGAATAATAGAGAAGAGCAAGGCAAGAGCTGATAAGGCTTTTTCACCACCACTCATGAGGTTAAGCGACTGGATTTTCTTGCCTGGAGGTTGAACAGAAATCTCAACCCCAGCTGTCAGCAGGTCTCCTTCAGTCAAAATCAGGTCCGCCTGACCTCCACCAAACATCTGCTTGAAGGTCACTTTAAAGGACTCACGAATAGCCTCAAAGGTTGATTTAAAGCGTTCCTTGACCTCATCATTCATCTCTGTAATGGTCTCAAGGAGCAGATTTTTCGCTGACAAAATATCATCTCGCTGGCTATTTAGGAAATCCAGACGGCTGTGAACTTCTTCGTACTGTTCAATAGCATCCAAGTTGACAGGACCCAGCGAGCGAATAGCCTTCTCTAAATCCTTAACTTCCTGCTCTGCCAGATTGAGGTTTTCCAATTCATGTGCCTTTTCTAGTGCTTCAGTATAGCTAATCTGATACTGGTCTGTTAATTGACTTTGTAGATGGCGCAAGTGCTCGCTGACCTTTTCTTTCTTGGCTTCAGCACGTGTTTGCTTGCGAATCCACTCTTCATTCTGCTGGCGAGCCTGGTCCAAATGACTAGCAACATCATCCAGTTGACCTTCAATATCATCCAACTCAAACTGCTTGCGAATCAAACCTTGTTGGAGGTTTGTTTTCTGAGTTTTGGCTTCTTCAGCCTGTTGACTGAGCAATTCTGTATCAACCTTCTCCAGATTATCAACCTTTTCTTGAAGAAGGCGCTGGATTTCCTCTTGTTCGATATTCAGATTATCCAATTCCTTGCCTAAACGTTCAATATCAACAACTTCATAACGTTTTTGCCCTTGTAGTTCTGTCTTAAGCAGGCGAGCTTGCGCTACCTGTTCTTGCAAGTTCTGATAACGTTCTTGGATGGCGTTTTTGTTAGACTTAATCTCTTCAATCTCAGCTTCCAGATTTTGCTTTTCACTGGCAATGGTAGCAAGACGCTCTTGGCATTTTTCCTTGTCTGCTTGCCAATCTCCTTCAGAAAGACGATCTAATTCCTCTTCTTGGAGTTTCCAAAGAGTTTCTAAATCTTCAACTTGCTGACTGGTCTGCTGATAAGCGAGGGACAAGCCTTGCTCCTGAATACGTGCCTGCTCTCCTTGAGATTTAATAGCTTCTAATAATTCGGTCAATCTAGCCATCTGGTCTTGCAAGGTCTTCAAACTCACTTCTTCAGAACGCAAGCTTACTTCTTCTTCAGCAATTTCTTTTTGCAATTGTTCCAGTTCTGGCTTGATGAAGATGCTGTTGTTCTGGCGATTGGTACCACCCGCATAGGAACCACCCGTGCGCAGCTCTGTCCCATCCAGTGTCACCATGCGAACCTGATAACGAACCTGACGAGCTGCTACACGCGCATGTTCTACGGTATCAAAGATAGCCGTCGTAGCTAGCAAGTTTTTAAAAATGGCTTCTAGTCTCTTATCAAACGACACCAACTCATCTGCCATGCCAAGGAAGCCTAGACTTGCAGCAATAGCATCTTGGTTCTGACTAGAAATCGTACGCGCCTTGATCGTTGTCAACGGAAGGAAGGTCGCGCGACCAGCTCTGTTCCGTTTGAGAAAATCAATAGCTTTGGTTGCCGACTCTTCATCTTCTACGATGATGTGCTGGCTGCTTGCACCAAGGGCAATTTCTAAGGCAGTTTGATAATGCACATCAAAGGTCAGGTGCTCACTAACAGCACCAATAATTCCACCAAGGCGGGCTTTTTCTTGGAGAACACTCTTAACACCTGCATAAAAGTTACTGTGATTTCTCAGGATATTTTCCAAACTTTGAGCTCTGGCCTGCTTGTTTTTAAGACTGTCCAGACGGTCAAATAGTTGACTTTGTTGAGCTTGATAGGAAGCTTTCTGCTCCTCTTGCTCCTTGGCACAGACTTGATAATCCGCCAATAATTTCCGAACCTGCTCCTTGGCAGTTTCAAGCTCATTCCTTTGCTGACTTGCCTTTTCTTTAGCTGTAGCCAGTTGTTCTTTGAGCTTTTCTAGTTGATCTGCTTGTTTTTGAGAAAGCTGACGACTATTTTCCAACTCGTTTTCGATACGGGTAAACTGGTTTGAGACATCGGCTTCTTCCTGTAAAAGTGCTACAAAACGTTCACGCAAGAGCTCAATCATCTGGTCAGGATTATCTGAAAAAGCAAGTAATTCAGCTTCTAAACGATTGAGTTTTTGATTATTTTGGATTAGATTTTCCTCTAAAAGTGCTAAAGAGCTTTCCTTATCAGTTTTTTCTTTGCTGAGAGAATTTCTCTTATCCTCCAAAGCAGCCAAACGGGCTTGTGCTTCCTGTTGATTCAGGGCTACTTGCTCAGATTCCAGTTTCGATAGGGCTAATTTTCTCTCTAAATCACTAATCAGACTGGTCAAATCCATCAAACTGCCTTGGTCTTTGGCCATTTCAGCCTGTAAATCTTGACGTTGCTTCTTGAGATTCTGATTTTCCTCTTCTAATTGTTCACGCTTTTGGTAATAGCTCGTCAAGAGTTCCTGAACCTGAGCCAACTCTTCTTCTGTCGACTCTAGTTCAGCCTTATTTTCCTTAATTTGAGCAACCAAAACATCCAAGTAAATAGCCTTACGTTGTCCTTCCAAGTCTAAAAACTTACGGGCATTTTCAGCTTGCTTCTCAAGAGGCTTGATTTGATTATCCAACTCGTAGATAATGTCCTCTAAGCGGTCTAGATTATCCTGAGTTTGTTGTAGTTTACTCTCAGTTTCTTTTCTGCGAGTCTTGTATTTTAAAACTCCAGCAGCTTCTTCAAAAATGGCACGACGTTCCTCAGGCTTGGAGTTGAAAATCTCCTCAACCTTCCCTTGGGAAATGATGGAGAAGGAATCTCGTCCCAAACCTGTATCCAAGAAAAGGTCATGAATATCACGCAGACGGACTTTCTTGCCGTCAATCTTGTATTCGCTATCTCCACTACGGTAGATATGACGTTCTACCCTGATTTCTTGACCAGCATCCTTGATAAATCCGTCATGATTATCCAAAGTCACAACTACAGAAGCATAATTGAGCGGTTTACGACTTTCAGTTCCAGCAAAGATGACATCCGGCATCTTGCCACCACGTAGACTCTTAACACTTGACTCTCCCAAGGCCCAACGCAGACTTTCTGTGATATTTGACTTTCCAGATCCATTGGGTCCAACGACTGCCGTCACACCTTGGTCAAAGACGACCTTAGTCTTGTCAGCAAAAGACTTGAATCCCTGAATTTCGATTTCCTTTAAATACATGAATCCAGCCCTTTCTCAACGGCATTTTTGGCAGCTTCCTGCTCTGCTAATTTCTTAGAACGACCTTGACCTTGACCAATGCTCTTACCTTCGACAAGAACTTCTACATCAAAGACCTTATCGTGGGCAGGACCCGTTTCAGAAATCACCTGATAACGAATAGCCACATCGCCATTGACCTGAAGTAACTCTTGGAGATGGGTTTTGTAGTCTGTAATCATCTCAAACTCGCCTGCTTCAACCTTGGGAATCATGACTTGATAGATAAATTCCTTGACTTTGGCAACATCCTTATCCAAAAGGAGGGCACCAAGAAAGGCTTCAAAGGCATCACCAAGAATGGTGTCACGATTACGACCACCAGATTTTTCTTCCCCCTTACCTAGCTTGATAAACTGGTCAAACTGGCAATCACGCGCAAAGCCAGCCAAACTCTCCTCACGGACAATCATGGCACGGAGTTTAGACAAGTCACCCTCAGGCTTTTTAGGATATTTTTTATACAGATATTCTGAAATCAATAACTGTAGAACAGCGTCTCCTAAAAATTCCAAGCGTTCATTGTGTGAAATTTTTAAGAGGCGATGCTCATTGGCATAACTCGTATGAGTAAAGGCAGTCTCCAGTAAATTTTTGTCTGCAAATTCGATTGCAAAATGGTTCTTTAGTACAGTTTGTAATTCTTTCATACCAACCTCTTTCTAACTGATAACAGTCCTTTTTATTATATCAAAAAAAGCCCCCTGAGTCACTTTAAAATGGGACTGGAAAGCATTTGGGCATTCTTTAGAAAGAGATTTTCAGTTTTATACTCAATGAAAATCAAAGAGCAAACTAGGAAGCTAGCCGCAGGTTGCTCAAAACAGTGTTTTGAGGTTGTGGATAGAACTGACGAAGTCAGTTACATATATCTACGGTAAGGCGACGCTGACGTGGTTTGAAGAGATTTTCGAAGAGTATTAAGGGCCAATTTAGGGCTGTGTAAAGAAAAAAGCCCTATTAAAGGCTTTTTAGGATGTTTACATCCACCCTGAGGGAATCGAACCCCCATCTCAAGAACCGGAATCTTACGTGATATCCATTACACTAAGGGTGGAAACTTGTTTCATTATAACAAAAATTTGCTTTAATAACAAGTTTTTTCCCGGAATGAAGGTCTTCCCTTAGTGGGAAGCATCACCATTCCAGATAGAGTTTTTCACGATAACATAATCAACGTGTTTAAGGTCCGCAACCTCACGTCCACCAGCGTAGGAAATAGCACTTTGCAGATCTTGTTCCATCTCAGTTAAAGTGTCTTGCAGATGACCTTTGGCAGGAAGCAAGATACGTTTGCCTTCCACATTTTTGTAAGCACCTTTTTGATATTGTGATGCTGAACCATAATATTCTTTGAACTGTTCACCATCAACTTCAATCGTTTTCCCTGGACTTTCAATATGTCCTGCAAAGAGAGAACCAATCATGACCATGCTGGCACCGAAGCGGATAGACTTGGCAATATCACCGTGAGTACGAATTCCTCCATCAGCGATAATCGGTTTACGGGCAGCCTTGGCACACCAGCGTAGAGCAGCCAATTGCCAGCCCCCTGTCCCAAAACCAGTTTTGACCTTGGTGATACAAACCTTACCAGGACCAATTCCGACCTTAGTAGCATCCGCACCAGCATTCTCCAATTCACGCACAGCTTCTGGTGTTCCCACATTTCCAGCAATAACAAAAGTATCTGGCAATTCTTTCTTGATGTGTCGAATCATAGAAATCACACTATCCGCATGACCATGGGCAATATCAATCGTGATGTACTCAGGAGCATCTGCCTTGAGCTGGCTAACGAAATCATACTCGTAGTCCTTAACACCAACAGAGATAGAAGCAATGAGCCCTTGATTGTGCATACGTTTGATAAAAGGAATGCGTCCTGCCTCATCAAAACGGTGCATAATGTAGAAGTAACCTCCTTTAGCCAGTTGCTCTGCTACATTTTCATCCAAAATCGTCTGCATATTCGCTGGCACAACAGGTAGTTTAAAGGTGTGATTTCCTAGAGTGACACTTGTATCCGCTTCTGCACGGCTTTTAATGACACATTTATTTGGAATCAATTGAATATCTTCGTAATCAAAAATTGGAAATTCATTTAACATATCGATGTCTCGTTTCTTTTGTAATGACCTACCTATGCTCTCGCATCACTACGTCTTTTCCGACGTTTCCTTAATTAATTATAAATCAAAGTACAGTTTTTGTCAAATATTTTTATAAATCAAAATTTATTGTTCGGGTTTTACTTGTGTAAATAATAAAAGAAAGAGGAGAGATTAATTTCTCCCCAATCCTTCTCTATCCTAATAATACTCTCCCTGGCGGTAGTCCCATGAGTTAAAGGTATCTGAGAGATGCATCATAATCTTATCAATGTCAAGCCCTTTGCGGATTACAACTGGAGCTGGTGAAGTTGAACGTGCTCCTCCTTGTTCTGGGATGAGTTTGCCGTCCTTATCAACCATAGACACCATCACACCTTGCTCGTAGCGTGTTTCAATGGTTTTGTCAGGTTGGATAGAGGCTACATAGTCGTCTGCTTCGATAACAAGGTCCACTGCTCCTTCGATGCGTTCTCCGATTCCTTCTACCTTACCACGGTTTCCTTTTCCAGATGGGTTAGCTGATGAGGCATAAATCATCTTGCCTTCTTCCCAAAGTTTAGCAGCTAATTGTTCACCAGCTTTCCCAAACTTGATAACGAAACAGCTCGTTCCACGCACATCAGTCATGAGTTCTTCACGGCCATCACCGTATGCTTTGAGTTTTTCAAAGGCTTCTGGTTTCCAAGGAAGGATACAACCAAGAAGAATATCTTCATCCCAATGTTTTTGGTAAAAGGCTTCAATTTCTGGGTTGAGTTGTGCTAAAGCGCGAAGCTCATCCATGCTACCACAGAGAACAACACCTGGTTTATTACGGTTACGCTCTTTGGCTGCGAACTTGCGTTCAAGACCTGCCTTGTCGCTAGTCATGATGATGTAACCAACTTTTGTAGGGCAAACGATACATCCGCCCTCACCTTTTAAAATATCATAGCCTTCTTGTGAAAGTGTTCCACTCCATTGAATGTGTTTTGTCATAGTTCTATTTCCTTTTCTATTTTTCTTCTAATCCTGCCAGTAGGCTGGTCGTTGTTTTTCATAAGCAGCAATCAAATCTTCATACTGCAAGGTAATACCGATATCATCCAAACCATTTAAGAGTTTGTGTTTCCATTCGCTATCGATCTCAAAAGTGAATTCTCCAATTGGTGAGATGATTTTTTGTTTTTCCAAGTCCACAGTTACCTGGTCACTTGGTTGTAGCTGGGCTAGTTTCTCTCTAACCTCTCTGGGCTGAACGATTGGCAACATGCCATTATTGAGTTCATTATTGTAATGAATATCCCCAAAAGACCCTGCAATCACGACTTTAAAACCGTAGTCTGCTAGAGCCCAAGCTGCGTGTTCCCTCGAAGACCCTGCGCCGAAGTTATCCCCTGAAATGAGAATACTGGCTTTGCGATATTCAGGCCGGTTAAAGACAAAGTCAGGATCCTCAGTATAGAGATCATCCAGATAACGCCAAGCATACATGAGGTACTTACCAAAGCCTTTCTTATCGATTAACTTGAGAAACTGCTTGGGTAGGATTTGGTCAGTGTCGATGTTATCATTCATGAGAGGAACGGTCGTTCCCGTATAAACTGTAAATTTCTCCATATCCTCTCCTTACTGGGCTTCTGGCATTTGCCGAACATCTACGAAGCGCCCTGCGATAGCTGCCGCAGCTGCCATGGCTGGACTGCAGAGATGGGTCTTAGCACCAAAGCCTTGTCTGTCTTCAAAGTTACGGTTACTGGTTGAAGCGCAGTGGACACCATCAGGAACCTTGTCAGGATTCATCCCTAGGCACATAGAGCAACCTGGATCTCTCCACTCAAAGCCAGCATCTAAGAAAATTTTATCCAAGCCCAACTTCTCCGCAGCTCGTTTGACAGGACGAGATCCTGGAACTACGATAGCCGTTAAATTGGGAGCAATTTTCTTCCCTTTGACAAATCGAGCAGCTAGTTGCAAGTCACTGAGACGAGCATTGGTACAAGAACCAATAAAGATATAGCCTAGTTCAATATCAGCTGGCTTTTGACCAGGCTCCAAGTCCATGTAATTGTAGGCTCGCTCATCATTCATATCCTTAATTTCTGGGAAGCTACTGTCAAAGTCAACACCCATAGCAGGATTGGTGCCCCAAGTCACCATGGGAGCCAAGTCTGAGACATCCATACGGATAACCTTATCGTAAACGGCATCCTCATCACTGACAATTGTTTTCCAATCCGCCACAGCCTCTTCGAAATTCTCTGGAACACACTCGCGTCCCTTGAGATAGTCATAAGTCGTCTGATCTGGGTTCATAATTCCCATCTTAGAGCCAAACTCAATAGACATATTACAGATGGTCATTCGCTCTTCCATGCTCAGTGCATCAATCGCTTGTCCACGATATTCCACCACATAGCCAACACCACAAGCAACGCCGTACTTGGCAATCAAGGCTAAAATAAAGTCCTTGGAATAAACTCCCTTTTGAGGAACACCAGTGAATTCCACCAGCATTTTCTTGGGTTTGACCTGCCAGAGTGTCTGAGTAGCGAAAACATGCTCGACTTCACTAGTCCCAATTCCAAAAGCGATTGCTCCGAAAGCTCCATGAGTTGCCGTATGGCTGTCTCCACAGACGATGAATTTTCCTGGTTGGGTCCGTCCTGTTTCTGGTCCAACCATGTGAACAATTCCCTGCTTTTCAGAACCGTGAGCCGCATGTTCAATACCAAACTCCTCAACATTTTCAGCTAGCTTATCAATTTGTGCCTTAGAAATCACATCTCGAATATCGTAGATATTGACCGTCGGGACATTGTGGTCAAAGGTTCCAAATGTTAAGTCTGGTCGTCTCAATCTACGACCTGCGTCTCGTAATCCTTGAAAAGCCTGAGGACTGGTCACCTCGTGGATATAGTGCTGGTCCACATACATGAGTTGGGGCTGCCCCTTTTCTCCTGTGATAACATGGCGATCCCATAATTTATCAAAAATCGATTTTCCTGCCATCTATTACCTCCAAATAAAATATAAAGCTACTAGTGTGGACACTATCCCGAGAAACCAAACTGTTTTAAAATACCATTTTCTAGTCTTATGGTGAAAGCTGATTCCTGCTAACCAGGCCCCAAAACCACCACAAGTAAGGGCTAAAATGAGTAAGATTTTCTCTGGGATGCGCCAAACTCTTCTCCTTGCCTTGGATTTGTCAATACCATAAATCAAGAAAACCATGACATTCCAAATCAAAAGGACTAGAGTAATTTTTTCGTCTAACTTCATAACCTTGCAATAATAGCTTCCGTCATTTCCTTAGTCGAAGCCTGTCCACCTATATCTCTTGTTAAAATGCCAGCCGCTAAACTTGCCTCAACAGCACACTCGATACGCTCTGCATCCTCATAACGTCCAAAACTGTCTCTCAACATCATGGCCACTGATAAAATCATGGAAATAGGATTGGCAATTCCTTGACCTGCAATATCAGGAGCTGAACCGTGAATGGGCTCATAGAGACTTGGTCCATTTTCAGAATGACTGGCTGATGGCATAACTCCAAGTGTGCCAGATAGAACGCTTGATTCATCCGAGAGAATATCTCCGAAAAGATTTTCTGTCACGATGACATCAAACTTAGCAGGATTGGTAATCATGAGCATGGCAGCTGAGTCCACTAGCTGGTGTTCCAAGGTCACATCTGGGAAATCCTGTGAGACCTTCTCAGCTACTTTCCGCCAGAGTTTTGATGTTGCCAACACATTTTGCTTATCGATACTAGTAACGATTTTTCTCCGATTTCTTGCAATCTCAAAGGCCTTGCGAATAATCCGCTCCACTTCCTCATAGCTGTAGTCGTTGATATCACGTGCTTTGCGCTCTTCAAGGATATGATCTCCAAAGTAAATCCCGCCTGTCAACTCACGCACCACGACAAAGTCTACACCAACAATTCGTTCCGATTTGAGTGGTGACAAATGCTTGAGACTGTCAAAGATTTTTACAGGGCGAATATTAGCGTAAAGATTGAGTTCCTTACGGAGAGCCAGCAAGCCTTGTTCAGGCCGAACCGCTGCTCCATCATACTGGGGACTACCGATAGCCGCTAGAAGAATGGCAGCTGCTTCTCTACTTGCCTTGAGGGTTTCATCAGGTAAGGGATGCCCTGCTGCATCAATACCTGCACCTCCAAAAGGTCGTCTGTCTATTTCATAGACAAAGCCTGTTTTTTTAGCTAGAGCCTCCAGAACTTCTAAACCAGCCTCCATGATTTCTGGGCCAATTCCGTCCCCTGCTAGAGCTACTATTTTCTTTGTCATAGCCTTCTCCTTTACACACTAGGCATATCGCGGTAAGAAACGCTGCGTCCCATCTCACCAGCATTCTCTTTTTGAACAAAGGTATTAGCATTGATGTAGGCAATAGCCGAAGCCTTCAGCACATCGAAATCAAGACCTGCTGCGTTAAAGATGGTTTCTGTATCTCTGTTTTCAACAGTGACCAAGACCCGAGCCTGGGCATCAATTCCATCTGTCACCGCATCAATGGTATAGGACACCAAACGGACGGATTGGTTAAAGAACTTATCGATAGCGTTAAATATTGCTTCAACAGAACCTTGCCCTGTCGCATTAAATTCGACTTGCTCACCATCCATATTAGCCAGGCTAACAAGTGCTTCAATGTCATTGTCTGCGTGAGTTTGCAGTTGTAAATCATCAAAGTGGAATCCTTCTGGATTTTCAACCATGGTTCCAGCTACCAGAGCTCGAATATCTGCATCTGTGATTTCTTGTTTCTTATCTGCCAGTGCCTTGAACTTAGCAAAGAGTGGTTTGATATCCTCTTCTGTAAAGTCTAGGGCCAATTCTCTTAGTTTCTCAACAAAGGCATGGCGACCAGACAATTTACCAAGCGGAAGGCTATTACTCTTGACACCAACCAATTCAGGGGTGATGATCTCATAAGTAAGAGGATTTTTAAGGACTCCGTCTTGGTGAATACCAGATTCGTGAGAGAAGGCATTGCCACCAACGACGGCCTTGTTTTTAGGAACTGGAATACCTGAGAAGCGCGAAACCATTTCTGACGTATTGATAGTCTCATTTAGGACAATACTTGTTTCTGCTTGGTAGTAATCTTGTCGAATATTGAGAGCCACTGCAAGTTCTTCCAAAGCAGCATTTCCAGCTCGCTCCCCAATACCGTTGATAGTTCCTTCAACACGTCCTGCACCATTCTTGACAGCAGCAAGGCTATTAGCCACTGCCATTCCAAGATCATCATGACAGTGAGGCGAATAGATAATCTGACGGTCCGTCTTGACATTCTCAATCAGGTATTTGAAGATGGCACCATATTCCTCTGGTGTAGTAAATCCTACCGTATCAGGGATATTGATATAAGTCGCACCTGCATCGACCGCTGTTTGAACGACTTGTAAGAGGAAATCCAACTCTGTTCTAGTCGCATCCTCAGGAGAGAATTCGACTATCTCAAACTTAGAACGGGCATAAGAAACATGTTCCTTAATAGCTTCTAAAATCTCTTCCTTGCTCTTATTGAGTTTATACTTACGATGAATTGGACTGGTAGCGATAAAGACATGAACCTGTGGATACTTGGCATCCTTGAGGGCCTCATAACATGCATCAATATCAGACTTGACCGAACGTGCCAAACCAGTCACCGCCGTTTTCTTCAAGACTTTAGCAATCTCCTGCACTGCCGTAAATGAGTCTGGGCTAGCCGCTGGAAAACCGGCTTCAATGGCTGAAATACCCCATTTCTCCAGCTGTCTTGCTATGGCAATTTTTTCTTTGATTGAAAAGTTAACACCCGGTGTCTGTTCTCCATCCCGAAGGCTGGTATCTAGAAATTCAACTGTTCGCATAAGATTTCCCCTTTTCCAAATGTGGTTTTAAAAAAACATCTCGCTTAGAAATCCAAGCGAGATGTTGATTCACTCCCGCTTGGTAAGCCAAACAGGACTAATGCTTTTTGCACTAGCCCGAGTACCTCAACAACAAAGCAAATTGATTAAACTTAGCTGTTTTCATGTTTGACTTTCTCCTTCGTTTGATATCTTGTTTAGTATTTTAGCATAGTCAGAAGCACTTGTCAAGAAAAAATCAAATATTTTCTGAAAATTTCTTCAGTATAGAATATTTAGCTAATTGAAAGTTATTGAAAATCCTTGAAATGTTTCATTTTTTAGAAGTTAAATTCCAACTTTTTTCTATCAATTCCAGTACCATTTCATCTGACAAAGTATCATCAAAAGCAACACTAATCCAGTAGCGTTTGTTCATATGAAAGGCTGGATAAATGCCCTTTTGTGAAATCAGGTCCACTACTTGATCATGTTTGAGGTTGACTGCTTCGACTAGACCTTCTCTACCCTTTTCCAGCTTATCCCAAGAGATTCTCATCAAAACAGCATACCATTTTTTATTGCCTTCATGTCTTAACACTGCCGTATCAGGTGATTTTTCCCACAGATACTCCAACTGATTACCATACTTTTCCTGAATCTGAGCCATGATACGCTTAGTCTGAGGACAGATAAAATCTTGCACATCAAAACAAGCCTTCCGAATCTGGTAAAGAATCACCAAACAAGCCTCACGAACACTTGCAACAAAACTCCCTGTCATACTTTCCATATGAACTTGGGGATAGAGGTCGCCCGTTTCCTGGTCAAAGACCTGAAAACTCACATTTTCAGCAGTGATGGACACAGTCATGACAAAGTCGCCCTGCAAAATCTGGCAACTATAAGTCCAGACTCCACTATTTTCTAAAAAACCATAGGCATGAGCTTTTTCTTGATTAAACTGATAGGATTTAAAAATTTCAAACATAAGTGAAAACTGCTACCCAAAGCTAGCAGTTCCTTTCTATTTTTTAAAAAACAACCTTAGTACCATGCAATTGTGTTACCCCCAAATGGTCGATAAAGGTTTGACGGTTGTCCAAGTCAATCCCCCCACCTGGTAGAATTTCAATCTTACCTTTAGCATGTTCCAAAATTCTGTGATAGTGAGCAAAACGTTTGTCTAGTGAATCGCCAGACACACCGGCACGAGTTAAGATGCGAGTGACTCCAGATTGACTAAGCCAGTCAATAGCTTCCAGTTGATCATCATCACTCAATTCATCAAAGGCCATGTGGAAGACAATTTCCATTCCATTTGATGCAGCAATTAACTTTTCAAGATTAGGCTTATCCAACTTTTTGTCAGCAGTTAAAGCCCCAAATACAACCCCTTGACTTCCAGCCTGAGCAGTCAAGCGAATGTCTTCTAGCATAATAGCAATTTCCATATCATTATAGACAAAGTCGCCACCACGTGGACGAATCATGGTCATAATGGTTGTATCGTAGTTAGCTGCCAATTCAACCGCTGTCTTGGTTACTCCATAGCTTGGTGTTGTTCCTCCCACTGCTAGATTATCACAGAGTTCGATTCGACGAGCTCCAGCCTGCATCGCTTTTTCAAGCAAGGTCACATTTTCAGCACAAAATTCGTAAATCATTTGATTCTCCTTGAAGATTACTTTGAATTTATTATATCATATTGTTGTGAATATGCTTTCATTTTTATCAAGGGAAATAGTTACAAATTTTACTTATTCTTTGTCTGGAATGACCTTGAAGAGATAATAGGTAATAAAGATAGTCAAGGCTCCTAGACCGATTTTGACCGGTAAAAGAGGGGCAAAATAAATGGAAATCCCCATCAAGATGTAGATAGATACGATGATTTTTTTCTTACGTTCACGCGCAATGGACTTTGTCTCACGAAAATCAGCTACATATGCTTGATAGAGCTTGGTATGATAAAGCCAATCTTCGAATCGCTTGGAACTTCTGGAGAAACAAGCAATAGACAACAAAAGAAAAGGTGTTGTCGGCAACAAGGGCAAGACAACCCCAACAATAGCCAAGGCCAGTGATAAAAAACCAATTATCAGATAGATAAGACGCATAACTACTCCTAATTAAAATAATCTTCTTCTAGTTTCGCATAAAATGATGAATTTTGTCAAGTTCCAACCAAAAGAGCCTGAAATTCACTTTCAGGACTCTCCTCTTATTTAATCTTTTCTTCTTCGTAATCACCATTGCTGCAAACAACCTGCTTGCCACCACCACGGACTTTTTTCTCCATGAGGAAGTTGCCACATTTTGGACAGTCACGACCAACAGGCTTGTCCCAAGAGGTAAATTCACATTCTGGATAGCGATTGCAACCATAGAAGAGGCGATTGCGTTTGGTCTTTCGCTCAATGATTTGTCCCTGATGACAACTTGGACACTCTACGCCGATTTCTTTCACGATTGCTTGGGTATGGCGACAATCTGGGAAATTGCTACAAGCGTAGAACTTACCAAAACGACCAAGTTTAATGACCATTGGACTGCCACACACTTCACAATCAAATCCAGCTGGTTCATCCTTGATCTGGATTTTTTCCATTTCTTCTTCAGCCTTGGCAACTTCTTTAGAGAATGGTTTGTAAAAGGCGTCTATAACACGTTGCCACTGCTCTTTTCCGACTTCGACATCATCCAGCTTGCCTTCCATTTCAGCTGTAAAGGTCACGTTTACGATATCTGGGAAATATTCAACGATGAGCTTGTTAACAATTTCTCCCAACTCTGTCGGTTCAAAACGTTTGGCTGCAAGGCGAACATAATAACGTTTCTGAATAGTTTCAATGGTTGGTGCGTAGGTTGACGGACGTCCAACCCCATTTTCCTCCAAGGTCTTGATCAGTGTCGCTTCAGAATAGCGAGCAGGCGGTTGAGTGAAATGTTGCTCTGGTTTGCTATTGACCTGCTTAACCACATCTCCAACAGCCATATCTGGTAGCATCTTATTCTTGTCAGAATCATTATAAATGGCAAGATAACCATCAAACTTAACCTGACTACCATTAGCAGCAAATTGAACACCATTTTGCGACAATTTAACAGCCATGGTATCAAAGACAGCAGCTGTCATCTGACTCGCTACAAAACGATTCCAAATAAGAGTATAAAGCTTGAGCTGATCCTTATCCAGATACTTAGCAATACTTTCCGGTGTGTTAAAGACACTTGACGGACGAATAGCCTCATGGGCATCCTGAGCACCTGATGCATTTTTTACCTTGCTACCATGCTTAGAATACTTGCTACCAAAACGGTCCGTAATGAAACTTGCTGCTTCATTTTGCGCTACTGGACTGATACGAGTCGAATCAGTACGCATATAGGTAATCAAACCTTGCACACCAGAACCGATATTGATCCCCTCATAGAGCTGTTGGGCAACCATCATGGTCTTTCGAGTACGGAAATTGATTTTATTGGCCGCATCCATCTGCATAGATGAAGTGGTATAGGGTAAAGGAGCATTGCGTTTGCGCTCTTTCTTATCCACCTGATCCACTGAAAAGTCTTTACTAGTCAGACGAGACAAGACTTCCTTGACCTCATCATTGCTAGTCAGTTTCAGCTTTTTGCCATCTACTCCATAGAAGGATGCCTGAAATTGCTTGGTTCCCTTTTTAAAGACAGCATCAACTGTCCAGTATTCTTCTGGCTGGAAGGCATTGATTTCATTTTCACGGTCAATAATGAGTTTAAGGGCAATGGACTGTACGCGCCCTGCTGACAAGCCCTTCTTGACCTTCTTCCACAAAATGGGCGAAATCGAATAGCCTACCAAGCGGTCCAAAACACGACGAGCCTGTTGGGCATCGACCAAGTCCATATCAATCTTGCGTGGTTCTTTAAAAGCATTTTTGACCGCATCCTTGGTGATTTCATTGAAGACCACACGGTTGGCATCATTTTCATCCAAGTTGAGAATATGAGCCAAATGCCAAGAAATCGCTTCTCCTTCACGGTCCGGGTCACTCGCCAGAAAGACTTTATTAGCTTTTTTGGCTTCTTTTTTCAACTCATTGATAAGAGGGCCTTTTCCTCGGATATTGATATATTGCGGTTCATAATTATTTTCAATATCGACGGACATACTGGATTTCTTCAAATCACGGATATGCCCGACACTGGCTAGAACCTTGTAGTTTCTGCCTAGATACTTTTCAATCGTCTTGGCCTTAGCAGGCGACTCCACGATGACTAGATTTTTTTTAACTGTTGATTTTTTCTTTTTTGTTGCCGTAGCCACAGTATCACACCTTTTCAAAGTAATAAACTTTATAAAGTGTAAACCATTTTTTGAACCCTGTCAAGACTTAGCTACTATAATAGAAGAAAAGTTTGTCTAGTAAGCGGACTTTCTTCTTATACTCAATGAAAATCAAAGAGCAAACTAGGAAGCTAGCCGCAGGCTGCTCAAAACACTGTTTTGAGGTTGCAGATGGATGCTGACGTGGTTTGAAGAGATTTTCGAAGAGTATTAAAATTCAAATTCCGCAAGCACATCCTGCCCACTTGTGACCAATTTTGCTCCTTCTTGAATCAAATGATGGCAACCGGCTGATAGTCCATCTAAAATGCTACCAGGTATAGCAAAGACATCGCGGCCTTCTTCCATTGCTCGCTCACAGGTAATGAGACTACCTGAGCGCATCTTGGCCTCTGCTACAATCACACCACGACAAAGTCCAGCAATAATGCGATTACGGGCAGGAAAATGAAATTTCAGAGGTTGTTCGCCAGGTCCATATTCACTAAGAACCAGATGGTCATTTCCGATGTAGTCTTGCAAGCGTTTATTGGCTTTAGGATAAAACACATCCAGCCCTGTTCCAATCACTGCAATGGTTTTTCCGCCATTCTGAAGAGCTGCCATATGAGCTGCTGTGTCAATGCCCTTGGCTAATCCACTGACGATAACCAGTTCATTTTCCAAGCCTTGAATGACTTTTTCAACTGACTTAGCTCCCTGTTTGCTACAAACACGACTGCCCACAACCGCTACCTTAGGGAATTTCAAGAGGTCAAGATTTCCCTTGTAAAATAAAAGCACAGGTGCATCGTATATTTCACTTAGATCCCAAGGGTAACAGTCATCTAAAATAGAGAAAGATGGAAATTTTTGAAACTCCTTCTCCAAATGCGCATCGTCTATCTGAAAATAACGTTCCATAAAAACGGCTGGATTTCGGCAACCTGATATATCTGCAATATCGCCTAACAACAGTTCTTGGTCAACATTTTCACCGTATTCTAGGACTTTCAAAAGCTGTTGATTGGTCAAACCTGATTTTTTTAACTTATAGATTTCATAGTTTGTGATTTTCATAAATATCTCCATTTCTTTTTCTACTCATCTATTTATTCGTAAAAAATCAAAAAACATCCGACTATTTTAGCCAGATGTTGGAATCTTTAATTTTCGTTTTTAAGAATTTCTTCTAATTTATGATAGTCTTGGACACTATCAATCTCATAGATGCTATTACCTTCTAATTCTTCAACATAGACATCTAGCTCTTTGATGTTATCCTTAACCATATTGTCCCAATAGAGATCAACAAATTCACCACTTGCATAAGCCTTATCGATAAAGCTGACAATCTTTTCTGCAGTTGGAGCATCCCAGAAGGATACACCACTAAGGATACGACCTGCCTTGCTATCAACAATAATGTCTTGAACCTTGTAGTCATCTCCATAGACCAAGAACCATTCGTTGGTACAATCTTCACGATAAACACTAAAATAAGTAGAACGTGTCAAATCATTGCGGAACATATTTTTAAAGAGATAATTATCGGCATCGATAACATAACTATTGGCCAATTCTTCTTTTACAAGATAGAGAGAGTAAAAGTTATTGTAGTCAGCGTATTTATCATTGAAAACGAGGCGAACGCCATATTTTTCTTTTAAGTAATCGAATTGTTCTTTAAGATAACCAACGATGATGATGATGTCATTGATTCCTTTTTCTTTGAGAAACTCAATTTGGTATTCAATCAAAGGTTTTTGATTAACCTGAACCAAAGCTTTAGGGGTATTTTCAGTCATAGGACGCAAGCGAGTTCCCAATCCCGCTGCTAAGATAATGGCTTTCACACGAATCTCCTTTATTCTTTAATAATAATATAAACTCCAGCAATGACGACAAGTGACGTAATAATTGTCAGCATATCTAGCGGTGCACCCAAGAAAACAACTGCAAACAAGACAGTCCAAACTACATAACTCACGTTCAAGCCTGTAGCCTTGGCTGGTTGCAAGCGATTGATAGCGATATAATAAGCCAAATAGGAAATCATATCAAAGGCTGCAAAGACAATCATAAGACCTAACAATTGTCCATTGGCCACTTCTGCAAATGACTGATGAGAGAAGAGCACAATCACAAGATAGGACAAGAATGAAGTCACTTGACGGATTAAGAGGGCTTCGATTTCACTCAATTCACTTTCCATGGCAAAGGAGCTAAGGACACTTTCACTCCCCCATGCAATGGCACAAACCAAAGCACAGAGAATCCCAATGTAGAAGGAATTGACCTGTTCCACCTTATAGGTCTGAGCAATAATCCCTCCAATAATCAAGACAATCCCAAACACAGTATTTTTTGAAATCTTGTGCTTCAAAAAGAAGAAAGCCAATAAAACTGAAACTGCAGGGTAGATAGCAGATACCGATGAAGCTAAGGAACTTCCAATATACTTAACCGCATAAAGGTTGGCCTGCATACCGATTGGGCCTGCTAGCAAGGCTCCGATGATAACACTCACATTGCGAATATTTAAGAAAATCGAGAGACGAACTTTTCCTTCTTTTACTAAAAGAAAAGCTAGTAAGATAAAGATACTCAAGAAATCATGAGCAGCGGCTACCACAAAGGGCGACAAATCTGTAAAAATCGAAAAGATATAAGCACTAATCGTTAGACCTAAACCCCAGAAAACACCTGAGAGTAGACCAAAGGAAACTCCATTTTTATTTTTCATCTGAACCTCCATAATATGACAAACCTTTAACAGCTCTTTGGTAACGACTCACACCATAGTCACCAAAATCTGCACCTTGCTCTTCTTTGTAGACTGTCCATAGACTCCAAATAGCATCTTGTAAAATTTTATAAATAGCAATCTTTTCACGAGAGACAGGTGTTTGCTCACTCTCATAGTGAGACAAGAAGTCTTCTTCCTCTTGACGAGTGAATTCAGACTCTAAAAAGAGGGCAGCCAAATCCCACATTGGATCATTCATTGATGAATATTCCCAGTCAATCAAATAAAGTCGGCCTTGAGGTGATTCGATAAAGTTTTCAGGCACCAAATCGATATGACAAGATTTTCTGTCAACACCTAAATCGGTCAGTCTTTTCTCTAAAGAGAAGACTTCTTCTCGAACAGCTTCATAGTTGGCATAAGGGATTTTCTCTTCAATCAAGGATTCGTATTTTTTGATTTCTTCAAAAGGAGCAAATTCTCCCCTTAATTCCTTACCAGAAGCATGAATAGTCTGTAATATTGGAGCAATTTTATCAAATTTTGTCTTGATTGACCTTGAATCAAGCGTAATCGCAGATTCGATATACTCATTTACTTTGATACCAGCTTCAATATCAAAAAGATAATTTTTTACATCTAAGTCTAAATCCTTTAGTAGTTCAAGATTGTACTTTTCATCTTGACGATTGATCAGCTTTTCTGTCCCTTTACCAAAGAATTTAACAATGTATTGCTTATTTGTTGTTTTGACCAAATAGTTTTGATTGGTCATCCCCCCCAGTTGTTCAACACTGAGGACTTCCTCTTCTTCACTAAGTAAGGAAGAAATTTTTTCTTTAATGATTTTCTCCACAATTAACCTCCAGCACTTATACTTCCCACTTAAACACAGTTTTAAAGGCTGTATTTAAATCGGTAGCAAAGACACGGTGAATATCTTTAATTTCTCTTACAGGTTCTTCTAGATAAAGGATATTTTTAAGACGATTGGCAAATTTCTTGACTTCCATCATTTGGATGGCATTTTCAAAATCGATGCGACCAGAACGAGAGGAACCAACCAAGAGCAAGCCTTTTTCTAAGGCATCGCGTGTATTGAGATTCACTTTATACTCGCTAACTCCCATCATGAGAATTGTTCCCTGAGGACGAATGTAGCGAATCAAATCATTAATAGCTGGTCCAGTACCATCACCACCACAACACTCAAAAGCATGGTCAAAGGCCAAATCTTCAGGAATATTATCCGTAATATAGCATTCTTTGGCAAATGAGAAAAGTTCCAATTTTTCCCAATGACGACCAATGACCACAATCTCTGCTTCTGGCAAAGTATAGTTGATAATATTAGCAACCACAAAAGCTAAACTTCCATCTCCGATAACGGCGATTCGGTCCCGCTTGCTATGAGCAAGAGTCAATAGACGATTCATAGCGTGCATACCGACACTAACAAACTCTGTAATGGCTGCAACCGTGTCTTCAATAGCATCATAAGCCACCACACGGTCTTTAGGGAGAGAAACAAACTCTCTCATAAAGCCATCAAAACCACTAGACAAGAAATGGGTCCCTGTCATGTAGTTCTCATAGAATTCTTCATCACTCTGCATAGGAGGCTGATTCGGAATCATGACAACTTTTTGACCAACCTCATAAGTTCCTGTCGGATCAGAAATAACGGTTCCACATGACTCGTGAATCATTGCCATTGGAAGCTTTTTATTCAAAATCTTGGGATCACGTTTGCCCTGGTAGTAACGCTGATCCGCATGACAGACAGCCATGTAGTTGGGACGGATGAGGATATGATTCTCTTGGTCAATAGCCTCTTCCTGGTATTTGACGTTGATAAACTTGGGCTTAGTCAGTTGATAAATTTGATTAATCATATCACTAGTCTTTCTCAATCATACTTTTTGCAATCTTCAAATCTGTCACTGTTGTGATTTTAAGGTTTGAGTATTCCCCCTTAGCCAAGGCCACATCTTTTCCTTTGATTACAAAGATTTTACATGCATCTGTTAAGATTTCCTTCTCTTCATCAGAAAGAGATCCATAAAGGTCCATGAAGTCCTTGCAACGGAATGTTTGAGGTGTTTGTCCTTGATAAAGGTGAGCACGATTTGGAATATCTGTAATAAATTGACCATTGGTACTTTCAACGATAGTATCAACCGCTTCTACCACCGTATCCACTGCGTCATGATTTTGGGCAAGTTGGATATTGTCCTGAATCATGCGAAGTGTAATAAATGGACGAACAGAATCGTGGGTAACAACGATATCCTCTGGAGTAAGCGGACGATAAGCATCAATGGCTTCAATGATTTTCTCAATACTCGTATTACGGTCAGCACCACCTTTTGTAATGATGATACGTTCCTTATGAAGAGGAAGATATTTATCTACAAGATCTTCTGCATGAGAAACCCAGTCTCCATGAACCCCAACCACAATTTTTTCAATGCTTGGTTCCAAGACAAATTTTTCAATTGTATGAATCAAGATAGGTCGATCACCTAGCTCTAAAAATTGTTTTGGCAAGTTACTGATTCCCATGCGTGTGCCAGTTCCACCAGCAAGAATTCCTGCATAAATCATCTATTTTCTCCTTTGTCTTACTAAAAAAACTTATTCTCTCTATTATACCACAATCTAGTCCTATCATGAAAGAAATACCGGCCCTCCCGTTCTAGAATAGAAGGATTAAGGAGTTCTATTATTCAAAGAAACTAGTCCATTTCTAGTAATGACTAGGAATTCTATAGTCATTACTAATAAATAGCTGTGAAATTTTAGAGTTCTTCAGAATAATATACTTTTCTTAAAGAAAGCTTAAAATTAAACTTTGAAACTTCAAAGCGATTACTTGACTTATACTCAATGAAAATCAAAAAGCAAACTAGGAAGCTAGCCGTAAGCTGTACTTGAGTACGGTAAGGCGACGCTGACGTGGTTTGAATTTGATTTTCGAAGAGTATTACTGCCCTTCATTTCTTATTAGCTGACTTTATGATATAATGAAAAACGAGGTAAATTGAATGAAAAGTATAAAATTAAATGCTCTATCTTACATGGGAATTCGTGTCTTAAATATTATTTTTCCCATCTTAACTGGAACCTATGTCGCGCGTGTCTTGGACCGAACTGACTATGGTTACTTCAACTCTGTCGACACAATTTTGTCATTTTTCTTACCCTTTGCAACTTATGGAGTCTATAACTACGGTTTACGGGCCATCAGTAATGTCAAGGATAACAAAAAAGATCTGAATAGAACCTTCTCTAGTCTTTTTTATTTGTGCATAGCTTGTACGATTTTGACCACCGCTGTCTATATCCTTGCCTATCCTCTCTTCTTTACAGATAATCCAATCATCAAAAAGGTCTACCTTGTCATGGGGATTCAACTCATTGCCCAGATTTTTTCAATTGAATGGGTCAATGAAGCTCTGGAAAATTACAGTTTTCTCTTTTACAAGACTGCCTTCATCCGTATCCTGATGCTGGTCTCTATTTTCCTGTTTGTCAAAAATGAACACGATATTGTTGTCTATACGCTTGTGATGAGTTTATCGACACTGATTAACTATCTGATTAGTTATTTTTGGATTAAAAGAGACATTAAGCTTGTTAAGATTCACATAAGTGATTTTAAACCGCTCTTTCTTCCTCTGACAGCCATGTTGGTCTTTGCCAATGCCAATATGCTCTTCACTTTTTTGGATCGTCTCTTCCTCGTTAAAACAGGGATTGATGTCAACGTTAGTTACTATACTATGGCTCAACGAATTGTGACCGTTATAGCTGGTGTTGTAACAGGAGCTATCGGAGTGAGTGTGCCTCGTCTCAGTTACTATCTAGGAAAAGGCGACAAGGAAGCCTATGTCGCCCTTGTTAACCGAGGCAGTCGAATCTTTAATTTCTTTATCATTCCACTCAGTTTCGGACTCATGGTTTTAGGACCAAATGCCATCCTACTTTACGGTAGTGAAAAATATATCGGAGGTGGTATCTTAACCTCTCTCTTCGCTTTTCGTACGATTATCCTGGCCTTAGATACCATTCTTGGTTCCCAAATTCTCTTTACAAATGGCTATGAAAAACGTATCACAGTCTATACAGTCTTTGCAGGATTACTCAATTTGGGCTTAAATAGTCTCCTCTTTTTCAACCACATCGTGGCTCCTGAATACTACTTACTGACAACTATGCTATCAGAGGCCTCTCTACTTGTTTTCTATATCATTTTCATCCATAGAAAACAGCTCATCCACTTAGGACATATCTTTAGCTATACTGTTCGATACTCGCTCTTTTCACTTTCCTTTGTAGGAATTTATTTCCTGATTAATTTCGTGTATCCTGTGGATATGGTCATTAATTTGCCATTTTTGATTAATACTGGTTTGATTGTCTTGCTATCAGCCATCTCTTATATTGGTCTACTTGTCTTCACCAAAGATAGCATTTTCTATGAATTTTTAAACCATGTCCTAGCCTTAAAAAATAACTTCAAAAGATCATAGGAGTTTAAAATGAAACAACTAACCATTGAAGATGCCAAACAAATTGAATTAGAAATTTTGGATTACATTGATACTCTCTGTAAAAAGCACAATATCAACTATATTATTAACTACGGGACTCTGATTGGGGCAGTTCGACATGAGGGCTTTATCCCTTGGGACGACGATATCGATCTTTCCATGCCTCGCGAAGACTACCAACGATTTATTAACATTTTTCAAAAGGAAAAAAGCAAGTATAGGCTCCTATCCTTAGAAACTGATAAGAACTACTTTAACAACTTTATCAAGATAACCGACAGTACCACTAAAATTATTGATACTCGAAATACAAAAACCTATGAGTCAGGTGTCTTTATCGATATTTTCCCCATGGATCGCTTTGATGATCCTAAGGTCATTGATACTTGTTATAAACTGGAAAGCTTCAAACTGCTGTCTTTCAGTAAACATAAAAATATTGTCTATAAAGATAGCCTTTTAAAAGATTGGATACGAACAGCATTTTGGTTGCTCCTTCGACCGGTTTCTCCTCGTTATTTCGCACATAAAATCGAGAAAGAAATTCAAAAATATAGTCGTGAGAATGGGCAGTATATGGCTTTTATCCCTTCTAAATTTAAGGAAAAAGAAGTATTCCCAAGTGGTACTTTTGATAAAACAATCGATTTGCCCTTTGAGAATTTGATCCTTCCTGCTCCTGAAAAATTTGATACTATTTTGACACAATTTTATGGAGATTATATGACCTTGCCACCTGAAGAAAAACGCTTCTACAGTCATGAATTTCACGCTTACAAATTGGAGGATTAGGATGCAATATTTAGAAAAAGAAGAAATTAAAGAAATTCAACTAGCCCTGCTAGACTATATTGATGAGACTTGTAAGAAACATGATATTCCTTATTTTCTTAGTTATGGAACCATGCTTGGAGCCATCCGCCACAAAGGTATGATTCCTTGGGACGATGATATTGATATTTCCCTTTATCGTGAAGATTATGAGCGTTTACTGAAGATTATTGAGGAAGAAAATCATCCACGTTATAAGGTTCTCTCCTACGATACATCTTCTTGGTACTTCCATAATTTCGCATCAATTTTGGACACTTCTACTGTTATCGAAGACCATGTTAAGTACAAGCGTCATGACACCAGTCTCTTTATCGATGTCTTCCCAATTGATCGCTTTACAGACTTGAGCATTGTCGACAAGAGTTATAAGTATGTAGCCCTTCGTCAACTAGCTTATATCAAAAAATCACGCGCAGTTCACGGTGATAGTAAATTAAAAGATTTTCTAAGATTATGTAGCTGGTACGCCCTCCGGGTGGTCAATCCCCGTTACTTTTACAAGAAAATTGATCAGCTAGTCAAAAATGCTGAAACCAACACTCCTCAATATGAAGGAGGAGTTGGGATCGGTAAGGAAGGAATGAAAGAAATCTTCCCAGTTGATACCTTTAAAGAACTGATTTTGACTGAGTTTGAAGGTCGTATGTTGCCTGTGCCAAAAAAATATGACCAATTTTTAACCCAGATGTATGGGGATTATATGACACCACCATCAAAAGAAATGCAAGAATGGTATAGTCATAGCATTAAAGCTTATCGTAAAAACTGATTGAGGACAATTATACAAAGTATTGAGTGAGACTTGGAAAAACTCATTTGCAGGAAAAAATGAAGTAAATATTCCTACAACAAAACGCATAATATCAAGGCTTTTCGGCACCTGATATTATGCGTTTTCCTTATCTTAAAAACTTTTTATCCAGTCTATTATAGGAAACTGAATCTGGAATAGTCCAACACGACTTCTAAAATATTGTTATAAATTGATTAAAATTCCAAAATCAATTTGTTCAGTTCTTATTTCACGCTACTATAGTTATGCTTTTTATGAATTAACCACTATTACTATCTCTTTATCAATCTTCACGCTGAAGCGGTGATTGATTTAAAACAAGTTTAAAAAATATCGAAAAGAAGCTTAATATTGAGAATAGTCAGTATGATCGCAACTACATATCCTAAGATAGTATTCCATTTCGCATTGGCAAATTCGCCCATCAATGATTTCTTAGATGTGAGATAAATCAATGGAAAGATAGAAAATGGTAGGGCAATGGAAAGAAAAACTTGTGAATAAACTAATAATTGATCCAAGGTTGTTTCTTGGTGGCCAAACAAAACAGCAACAATCATGACGGGTAGTAAGGCAAATAACCGGGTTCCAAGTCGGATAATCCATTGTGGTAATTTCATATGTAGGAAACCTTCCATGACGATTTGTCCTGTCAAGGTGCCTGTAATCGTTGAATTTTGTCCACTGGCTAATAGAGCCAAGGCAAATAAGGTAGATAGAGTCGAACTAGCTATAGCCCCCGCAATTGTAGAATCTTTTAAGGCATTATACATTTGTGAAAAGGCAGAAATATCAGATGCATGGCCGAAAAAGAGAGCTGCACCTAAGATCAAAAGAAGGGAATTGACAACAAAGGCTAGAGATAACTGAAGATTTGAATCCCATGTCATAAAGCGAACACCTTTACGAATATCATTCTTATCCTTGTGATTGACTTTTCGAGTTTGTGACAAAGATGAATGCAAATACAAATTATGAGGCATAACCGTCGCTCCAACAATCCCTAGCGCTAAGGTCAACTGACTTTCATGTCCAGGAGCAGGACTTTCAAACAAGGTGGATGTTGGTAAATAACCTCCAAAAATTCCTTGAATACTTGGATGTGATAAAGTCACAAGGTAGGTGAAAATCACCAAGATTGTCAAAATCAAGGTCGTAACGATAGCTTCAATCTTTTTAAATCCAAACTTCATCATCAAAAGTAAAAGAAATACATCTAGAATGGTTAACAGAATCGCTACCATGATTGGAATCTTAAATAGAAGATTGAGAGCAATCGCAGAACCTAGAACTTCTGCCAGGTCTGTTGCCATCAAGGCTAGTTCCAAAATAACCCACAGACTATAACGAAGCCACTTTGGTGAATGATAAGCCGTCGCTTGTGCTAAATCCATCTTAGTCACAATCCCAAGTTTTCCTGCCATTTGTTGCAATTGCATAGCAATAAGGGAAGAAATCAAGATGACAAACAAGAGGCTGTATTTGTAGGATGCACCTCCAACAACACTGGTAATCCAGTTTCCCGGATCCATATAGCCTACAGCTACTAGAGCGCCCGGGCCTAAAAAAGCCCTTAGATTTTGCCAAAAGCGGTTATTATTTGGAGTATCAATAGATTGATTAATCTCAGAAAGTGAGACCTTTTCATAAGAAGACATACATATTTACCTCTTTCTAATCTTCTCTTTTGATATGATGTTGAAAAATAGATTTTAAAATGGTTCCTAACTTTTCCAACTCGCTCTTATTATATCATAAAAATGCTACAAAGTCTTTAAAAAATTAGGTGAGCTTAAAACAATTATTAATATTGGTTAATTTTTTTGATACTCCATAAATCAAACTTCTAACTTTACTTTCTAAACCCTATTTTAATGAAAAAACCAACACCTTTCGGTGCTGGTTTTGAATAAATTGAATTTTTTCTGATCCTAAATAGCTTCTGTCACAAAACTACGGCTTTCCAGCACTTTGAGCATGGCATTAGCTGTATCTAGGGCTGTAAAGAGTGGCACACCGTGTTCAATGGCTGAGCGCCGGATTTGTTCTCCATCTTCGTCAGCAGTTCGTTTTGTTCCAACTGTGTTAATGATAGCTTGGATTCTTCCTTTTCGAACAAAGGATGGAATATCATGTTCATCATATCCGATTTTACCGACTAACTGTGGTTGAAGACCATTTGCAACAAAGAATTCTGCAGTTCCCTCTGTAGCAAGGATTCCATAGCCGATGTTTTGGAAACGACGAGCCAAATCCAAGGCTTCTTCTTTTGCATCATCAGCAATGGTAAAGACTACATTTCCAAAAGTTGGCAAGTGAAGGTAAGAAGCTTCAAAGGCCTTATAGAGAGCTTTTTCCAAAGTAGCATCAGAACCCATAACTTCTCCTGTTGACTTCATTTCAGGGCCGAGCAAGCTGTCTACCTTAGCTAGTTTTGTGAAGGAGAAGACAGGTGCCTTGATATGAACGCGGGTGCTTTCAGGGTAAAGTCCATCTTGGTAGCCAAGTTCTTCAAGTTTTTGACCAAGAATGAGCTTGGTTGCTACTTGAGCCATAGGGATATTGGTCACTTTAGAAAGAAATGGAACCGTACGGCTGGCACGTGGATTGACCTCAATAACGTAGACTTTTTCATCCTTGATAACAAACTGGATGTTCATCATTCCAAGGCAGTTAAGACCAATTGCTAGGCGTTTAGTATAGTCTGCGATTGTTTCTTGCACCTTTTGCGACAAGGTTTGTGGTGGGTAAACGGCCATTGAGTCACCTGAGTGAACACCAGCTCGTTCGATATGCTCCATAATACCAGGGATGAGGACATTTTCTCCGTCTGAAATAGCATCAACTTCGCACTCTTGCCCAACGATGTAAGAGTCAACAAGAACTGGGTGGTCTGGACTAGCCTTAACAGCAGTTCGCATGTAAGAACGAAGGTCTTCTTCGTTTTCAACGATTTCCATAGCACGACCACCCAAGACATAAGATGGGCGAACGAGGACTGGGAAGCCAATCTTGCGAGCTGCAAGCACTGCTTCTTCTTCATTGGTAGCCGTTTGTCCTGGTGGCTGTGGAATATCCAGATCTTTGAGAGCTTGCTCAAAGAGGTCACGGTCTTCGGCACGGTCTAGGTCAGCAACTTGAGTACCAAGAATAGTCACACCTGCTTTTGCCAATGGCTCTGCAAGGTTGATGGCTGTTTGACCACCGAACTGAACGATAACCCCTTTTGGTTGCTCTAAATCAATAACATTCATGACATCTTCGAATGTCAATGGTTCAAAGTAGAGCTTATCAGATACAGAGAAGTCTGTAGAAACGGTCTCTGGGTTTGAGTTCATGATGATGGCTTCGTAGCCAGCAGCCTGGATAGCCTTAACCGAGTGAACAGTTGCGTAGTCAAACTCAACGCCCTGACCGATACGGATTGGACCTGAACCTAGTACAAGTACAGATTCCTTATCAGACTTGATAGACTCATTTTCCCATCCATAGGTTGAATAGAAATATGGTGTTTCAGAGTCAAACTCTGCCGCACAAGTATCGACCATCTTGTAGACTGGGACAATCTTGTTTTCCAAACGAAGCTGACGAACTTGGTCTGCAGTCGTTTCCCAAAGTTCAGCAATCTTACGGTCTGAAAATCCATTCAATTTTGCAGTTTTCAAAACTTCTAAATCTTGTGGATGTGAGCCTAATTCTTGCTCAATTTCAAAGATATGCAAGAGTTTATCCAGATAGAAGATATCAATCTTGGTCAATTCAGCTATCTCTTCAGGTGTATAACCACGACGAATAGCTTCTGATACGTAGAAGAGACGGTCATCTTGGGCTTTGACTACTTTTTCAATCAAGGCATCATCAGAAACTGCTGCAAGTTCAGGCATTTCATTGTGATGAACGCCAATTTCAAGTGAACGACAAGCTTTAAGGAGAGATTCTTCGATGTTTCGACCGATTGCCATGACTTCTCCAGTGGCCTTCATCTGTGTCCCAAGACGTCGCTCCCCTTTTTCAAACTTGTCAAATGGGAAACGTGGAATCTTGGCAACCACGTAGTCAAGGGCTGGTTCAAACATGGCATAGGTTGAACCTGTAACTGGGTTAATAACCTCATCCAAGGTCAAACCGACGGCAATCTTGGCAGCCAATTTAGCAATCGGATATCCTGTCGCCTTAGATGCAAGGGCTGACGAACGCGATACACGAGGGTTTACTTCGATGACATAGTACTTAAAACTGTGTGGATCAAGGGCCAGCTGAACATTACATCCACCTTCAATCTTGAGGGCACGAATAATGCTCAAGCTCGCGTCACGTAGCATTTGGTTTTCATAGTCTGACATGGTTTGCGCAGGAGCAAATACAATGGAATCCCCTGTGTGAATCCCAACTGGGTCAAAGTTTTCCATGTTACAAACAACCAAAGCATTGTCAGCTGAGTCGCGCATGACTTCGTATTCGATTTCCTTGAAACCTGCGATTGAACGCTCAATCAAACATTGGGTAACAGGTGACAATTTCAAACCATTTTCAGCGATTTCACGCAATTCTTCCTCGTTGGCACACATACCACCACCAGTACCACCAAGTGTAAAGGCTGGACGAACGATAACTGGGTAACCAATTGTTGCTGCAAAGGCAACTGCTTCTTCTACTGTGTTGACAATTTCAGATTCTGGGATTGGTTGGTTGAGCTCTTCCATCAATTGTTTAAAGAGGTCACGGTCCTCCGCTTGGTCAATGGCAGATAATTTAGTTCCCAGAAGCTCAACACCAAGCTCTTCAAGGATACCATTTTTAGACAATTCCATGGCCATATTGAGCCCTGTCTGACCACCAAGCGTTGGCAGCAAGGCATCTGGACGCTCCTTACGAAGAATACGTGTCACAAACTCAAGTGTAATCGGTTCAATATAAACCTTATCAGCAATTTCCTTGTCCGTCATGATGGTGGCAGGGTTTGAGTTAACCAAAACAACCTCATAACCTTCCTCTTTCAACGACAAGCAAGCCTGGGTTCCAGCATAGTCAAACTCAGCAGCCTGACCAATAATAATCGGACCAGAACCAATCACCATAATTTTTTGAATATCAGTACGTTTAGGCATAGTTTATGATACAAAGCCCGTAAAGAACACAGTGAAAATAGAAAACTCGGTGCAGACACCTTTAGCGTCAAGACGATGTTTATCTTTTTCACACAGTTCTTAGGGCGTGTTCACTTCCGCGAACAATGTATCTTCTCCTTTCTATTCGTCGCCTCACAGAGCGACATTAAATAAATTCTCCGACGATTTTTTAGAGAAACGATATTTTTCGATAAAAAATCTAGTGCAGGGAGTTTTTAGTTCGCCTGATAGCGACTAAAAGAAACGACCTGTCTTTCTATTCGGCAACTCTCGGGTTGCCATTAAATAAGATACAAAGGACGAATAGAAAGCGATTGAATTTTAGGAAACCAAGGAAGGATTGACAATCCAAATTGGTTTCTCTAAATTCCGAGCTTTCCGTCCGTGTTCAGTTACATAAATTCTCCGACGAGCTATCACTCGTTCTTAGTTTGATTGTTTAAAAGCTTCCATCATCTCGATAAACTCGTCAAATAGGTAGCTTGCGTCGTGTGGACCAGGAGCTGCATCTGGGTGATATTGAACAGAGAAAGCAGGTTGGTATCTGTGACGCACACCTTCAACTGACTTGTCATTGATTTCTTCATGGGTGATAATCAAATGCTCTGGCAAATCCTCACGGCTAACTGCATAACCATGGTTCTGACTGGTGAAGTCTACTCGTCCTGTTGCAATTTCACGTACCGCATGGTTGAATCCACGGTGACCAAATTTCATCTTGTAGGTCTTAGCACCATTTGCCATGGCGAAGAGTTGGTGCCCCATACAAATACCAAAGATTGGAATTTTTCCTTGCACACCACGAATCATGTCGAGTGCTTGGGGAACATCTTCTGGGTTACCCGGACCATTTGACAACATAACTCCGTCAGGATTGAGATGGAGAATTTCTTCCGCCGTTGTTGAATAAGGAACAACGGTCACATTACAGTTGCGTTTAGAAAGTTCACGTAGAATTGAGTGCTTGAGACCAAAGTCCACTAGCACTACACTCAAACCAACTCCTGGAGCTGGATATGATGTTTTAGTAGAAACTTGTTTGATATTGTCTGTCGGCAAGACTGTCGCTTGGAGCTGGTCCGTCACATGGTCCATGCTATCCCCAACATGGGTCAAGGTTGCACGCATGGTACCATGCTTACGGATAATCTTGGTAAGGGCACGCGTATCAATTCCTGAAATACCCGGAATTTTCTTGGCTTTCAAAAATTCATCCAAGGTCATTTGGTTGCGCCAGTTACTAGCTCTACGTGCCTCTTCGAAAACAACGACTCCCTTACAAGTTGGAATAATGGATTCGTAATCATCACGGTTAATTCCATAATTTCCTACCAAAGGATAAGTAAAGGTCAAGATTTGTCCATTATAAGACTGGTCTGTAATGGATTCTTGGTAGCCGGTCATGCCTGTATTAAAGACGATTTCGCCTGTTACATCAATATCTGCTCCGAAGGCCTTGCCTTCAAAAACTGTTCCATCTTCTAATACTAGAAGTCTTTTTGTCATATTTTCACCTCTCGTGGACGCTCACTGGCGTCTTTTAACGTCTTGTGTTTTAGTTGGCGTTTCTACTCGCCAATACGGATTCTAAGATTGCCATTCGAACAAAGACACCATTGGTCATTTGTTGGACAATCCGTGATTTTGGTGCTTCAACCAAGTGATCTGCGATTTCTACATCACGATTGACTGGAGCTGGATGCATAAGGATTGCTGTTTCTTTCAAACGGTCATAACGTTCTTGAGTCAAGCCATGTTGGGCATGGTAGTCTTCTTTTGAAAAGACAGCTCCACTTTCATGGCGTTCATGTTGCACACGGAGAAACATCATAACATCCACCTGATCAATGATTTCATCAATAGTTACAAACTGTCCATAGTCTGCAAACTCTTGACTTCTCCATTCATCAGGTCCAGCAAAGTAAAGTTCTGCACCTAAGCGTTTCAAAATCTGCATATTGGATTTGGCAACGCGTGAATGGTCCAAGTCACCTGCAATAGCAACCTTAAGACCCTCAAAGTGACCAAATTCCTCATAAATGGTCATCAAATCAAGCAAGCTCTGGCTAGGGTGTTGACCTGAACCATCTCCACCATTGATAATGGAAGTCGTAATCGTGGGACTAGCAATCAACTCTCTATAGTAGTCAACCTCTGGGTGGCGAATCACACAGACATCCACTCCTAGAGCAGATAAAGTCAAAATGGTATCATAAAGTGTCTCACCCTTATTGACTGAACTAGTCTTCACATCAAAGTCAATTCGCTCCAATCCCAGTTTAATCTCTGCCACTTCAAAGGACTTATGCGTCCGTGTAGAATCCTCAAAGAAAAGATTGGAAACAATCGGATGGTCTTCATAAGGAAGCTGAGCTCCGTTTTTGAACTCAATTCCTCGCTTGATTAATTTCATCACTTGATCGGCAGTGAGATCTTCCATGGACACCAAATGGTTCAATGCTTGTTGATTTTCTGACATGGCTACTCCTTTAGCTTTCTAAGCTTCTTCAGTAATCAGAACTCTGTCTTGGCCATCAAGTTCTGCCATCTCCACGATAATTTCTTCAGAACGACTGGTTGGGATATTTTTTCCAACGTAATCTGGACGGATTGGCAATTCTCTATGTCCACGATCGACGAGAACTGCTAAACTCACGCGCGCAGGACGACCATGACCTACAATATTATCAATAGCAGCACGGATGGTACGGCCTGTATAAAGCACATCGTCCACCAAGATAACTTCACGGTCTGTCACATCAACAGAAACCAAAGAAGTATCTTCTCCACTTTTAACATCATCACGGAAGGGTTTAGTATCCAATTCCACAACAGGAACTGAAAGATTTTCTAGCTGTTCCAAACGTTCTTGGATTCGGTGGGCGATAAAGACACCGCGAGTTTTAATACCAGCCAAGACGATTTTATTCAAATCTTTGTTGCGTTCGATAATCTCATAAGTAATACGCGTAATCGCTCGTTTGACGGTCAATTCGTCTACAACTTCTTTTGTCTTCATGACAAACCTCCAAAAAGAAAAGTCTCCTTAAACAAGGAGACTTGAAATGTACAGCCAAGCGAGCCCTACTGCAAACAGTATAGACTTCACCCTTCTACTTTATCACGCTCCTTGCCTGCCTCACGGGACAGGTTTAAAGGAATATTTAGTTATCAATTACTATAGCACAAAGCATGCTTAAAATCAAGCAAAAACTTTTGAAACCCCATTTTATAAATTGCTAAAATCATATAACTGTGGGTACTGGTCACACTCTGGATTTTTAGGATGACAAATGGCTCTTCCAAAATAAATCATGGCTTGATGGGCTGCTAACCATTTTTCAGGTGGTAAGATATCCATGACCCGCTTTTCCACCTCAAGTGGTGTCGCTGACTTTTTGACGATATCGTGGTGTTTGCAAATACGCTCCACATGAGTATCTACTGCAAAGGCTGGAATCCCAAAGCCCACACTCATGACAACATTGGCTGTCTTGCGACCAACTCCTGCTAGACTTTCTAATTCCTCTCGAGTCTGAGGCACTTGACCGTCAAAATCGTCTAGTAACTGTTGGGCACATTTTTTAAGGAATTTAGCCTTATTCCGATACAATCCCAAACGAGAAATGTGTGAGGCAATCTCACTCTCTGTCGCTACAGACATGGCTTGTGGAGTTGGAAAGGCAGCAAAGAGACCTGGCGTGACCTTATTTACCGCTGCATCCGTTGTCTGAGCTGACAACATGACCGCAACCAAGAGTTCAAAATGATTGGTGAAATCAAGACTAGGCTTGGCATCTGGAAAAAGAGCAATGATTTCTTCTAGCACTTTTCGTGCTCGTTTTTTTGACAAGACCATTATTCGTCTCCATCAAATAGTCCTTGTAAGCCAGCAAAAGGACTATTTTCTTCTTTCTTAACTGCCTGTTGGGCTTGGTATTCTTCCTCAGTCATGATTTGCCAGTCATTTCCTGACACAAATCCTTGACCAGCTTCTTCTTCAGCCGTCAAGACCTTGATAGGAATATTTAGTAGGATATTGTCTGACACGCTCTCAGCAAGGTCAAGTTCTCCATTTTCGATAGGCAAGACCAAATCATCGTCTAAAACTTCCTGATCTAGTTGGTTAGTTGCGCCTTCCATGAAAACTTCCGTGACTGGATACGATTCAACTAACTCAACTGGCTCCATACTGCGACTTGAAGCAAGAACAATGGTATAAGATAGTTGATAATCTAAGAAATACATACGGTCTTCGTACTGTACTTTCCCAACTGCAAGGATATCTTTTACATCTAAAATTTCTTGATTACGTGCACGCAGGTCTGCGGCTAGGTCTAACGTTTGTTCAAAATGCAAGCCTTCAGACTGCTTACGAATTTCTTGAATATTTAATTTCATACTTCCTCCATAAAGATTTACTCTCTTGATTATACCATGAAAAGGCTACAAATCAGCCCACCAAACTTTGTAATTAACATTCGATTTTTTAACATTTTTACTATGACATTTTTGTTTTTTATTGCTATACTACATCAGAGCAAGGAGGATGCCCACATGGAAGACAAAGAACTCATTACTAATGCTTATCCCTCGTATTTTAGAGCTTGGAATTTCCAGTTTTCTGTTGACAAAATATCCTGAAAGGTATAGGATAGAGGTACTAATACTCGGAGGTAAGGGAGACATGAACAACTAAGTCTATCAAATAAAGAACCTTTATTTAGTAGATCTTGTTTTTGTCTCTTTTTGTGTGCTCTTTTCATACTAGATTTTCTAGTATCTTGTCCCCATTGAAAATCAAAAAACTAGAAAGCTATGCTCCTCTTGGATTGGGTTAGGCAACTCCAAGCTAGTTTGACAAGTTTTTCAACGAGGATAATAGAGTTTTGACAGTGACTTTGGGCTCTACTAGATAAAGTAGAGCTTTTTGTTATGCACTATCGACATTCTAGAAAGGGCAATCATATGATAAAAATCAATCACCTGACCATCACACAAAACAAAGATTTACGAGACCTTGTAGTCGACTTAAGCATTACTATCCAAGACGGAGAAAAGGTAGCTATTATTGGCGAAGAAGGAAATGGCAAATCAACCTTACTTAAAATTGTAATGGGAGAATATTTGTCTGATTTCACTATCAAGGGAGATATCCAGTCTGACTATCAGTCACTGGCCTATATTCCTCAAAAACTTCCCGAGAAGCTGAAAAAGAAAACTCTACACGACTACTTCTTTTTAGATACTATTGATTTAGATTACAGTGTCCTCTATCGTTTAGCTGAGGAATTGCATTTTGATAGCAATCGTTTCGCAAGCGACCAAGAGATTGGCAGTCTATCAGGGGGCGAAGCTTTGAAAATTCAGCTCATCCATGAGTTATCCAAACCCTTTGAGATTCTATTTTTAGATGAACCTTCAAATGACCTAGACCTTGAGACGGTTGATTGGCTAAAAAGTCAGATTCAAAAGATTCGGCAAACTGCTATTTTCATCTCCCATGATGAGGACTTTCTTTCTGAAACGGCAGACACTATTGTCCACTTGCGACTGGTCAAGCACCGTAAAGAAGCGGAAACACTAGTAGAGCATTTAGACTATGATCGCTATAGTGAGCAGAGAAAGGCTAATTTAGCCAGACAAAGCCAGCAAGCTGCTAACGACCAAAGAGCCTATGATAAAACCATGGAAAAACATCAACGAGTTAAGCAAAATGTAGAAACTGCGCTTCGAGCTACTAAAGATAGTACTGCCGGTCGCCTATTGGCTAAAAAGATGAAAACTGTCCTCTCACAAGAAAAACGCTACGAAAGGGCAGCTCAGTCCATGACCCAAAAGCCACTTGAAGAGGAAGAAATCAGACTTTTCTTCTCAGACATCCAACCATTACCGGCTTCTAAAGTCTTAATCCAACTGGAAAAAGAAAATTTGTCCATTGGCGACCGAGTTTTGTCTCAGGAACTACAATTAACTATCCGTGGACAAGAAAAAATCGGTATTATCGGCTCAAATGGTATTGGGAAATCAACTCTATTAGCCAAGTTACAGCAACAACTAATTGCGAAAAAAGAAATTTCGCTTGCTTTTATGCCACAAGATTACCACAAAAAACTACAATTGGAGCTATCTCCAGTAGACTATCTAAGTAAAACTGGGGAAAAAGAGGAACTTCAGAAAATCCAATCTCACCTAGCTAGTCTCAATTTCAGTTATCCGGAAATGCAGCATCAAATTCGCTCCTTATCTGGCGGGCAACAGGGTAAACTCCTGCTTTTGGATTTAGTCTTGCGCAAACCAAACTTTCTCCTGCTGGATGAACCCACACGAAACTTTTCTCCCACTTCTCAACCCGAAATTAGAAAACTCTTTGTCACTTATCCTGGTGGTCTCATCACTGTTTCGCATGACCGTCGTTTCTTAAAAGAGGTCTGTTCGACTATCTATCGCTTGACAGAACACGGTTTGGAGGTCGTTAATTTAGAAGATGTATAAATTTGCAACATAGCAGATAGGTGGGGCAAAAACACAATTTTAGGAGAAGAGAAAGTAAATCTTCCCATAATAAAACGCATAATATCAAGTTTTTTTGCACACCGGATATTATGCGTTTTTCAGATTTTAAAGGCTTTTTCCCCAGCCTTCATTTTACATATGTTTTAAACGTTCAATCCGTTCTGAGATAGGTGGGTGGGTATAAAATAGTTTTTGGAACCCTCCCCCTTTCTTGGGATCATTGATATAAAGTGCACTGCTGGCATCATCGACAGGACGACTCATGGGTTTACTATTATCCAACTTACGTAGAGCATTAATCATTCCTTGAGGATTGCGCGTCAACTCGACACTAGAAGCATCAGCTAGGAATTCCCTCTGACGAGAAATAGCTAGTTGCACCAAGGTTGCAGCGAGAGGTGCCAGCACAATAGCTAGTAGTGAAACCACGAGCATAATGATTTCTAAGCCATTTCCATCTCGATCATCGTCACTTCGTCTGCGACCTGCACCACCCCACCACATCATACGACCTGCCATACTAGAAAGCATAGTGATAGCACTGGCCAGGGCAACAGCAATAGTCGAAATACGGATATCGTAATTACGAATATGACTGACTTCATGGCCCATAACAGCTTCTAGTTCTTCACGATTCATGATAGCTAGGAGACCTGACGTCGCAGCAACCGCTGCGTTTTGAGGGTTAGAACCTGTCGCAAAGGCATTTAAGGCTGGATCATCAATGATGAAAACACGGGGCATGGGAATCTGAGCCACCATAGCCATATCTTCTACTACATGGTAGAGGTCTGGTGCCGTTTGTTCATCAACCTCACGCGCCCCGTTCATGGACATGACAATCTCTGTCGATTGAAAAATCATGGACAAGGCATAGATAAAGCCGATAATCAGTGCGATAACCAAACCACCAAGCCCAGACCGCATAAAGAGGTAACCAACCGCATAGCCAACAAGAGCTAAGAGTAGGAAAAATACCAGCAACAAAATCCACGTTTTTCGTTTATTGCTTGCAATTTGATCAAACAACATCTTAGTCACCTAAACCGCTAAAATCAACTTTAGGAACTGCCTTTTCCTCTTCTGGTGTTTGAAGGAAATCTGCTGCTTTAAATCCAAACATTCCAGCGATAATATTGCTTGGGAAAGTTTCTAATTTTACATTGTAGTTGCTGACAACACTGTTATAGAGTTGACGAGAGTAAGAAATTTTATTTTCTGTATTGGTCAACTCCTCTTGCAATTTAACAAAGTTTGCACTAGCTTTCAAATCTGGATAGCTTTCTGCAACTGCAAAAATACCTGAAACCTGACGAGTAAGGGCATCACTAGCTTTCATAGCTTCTGCTGGTGAAGTCGCTGCTGCCACTTGGTTACGCAGTTCTGCCACCTTTTCAAGGGTAGAACCTTCATACTTAGCATAACCTTTTACAGTTTCAATCAAGTTTGGCAAGAGATCATTTCGACGTTTCAATTGAACATCAATTTGACTCCAAGCCTCCTTTGTTTGCATACGATTCTTAACCAAACCGTTATAGCTAACAATCACGAAAATAACAATAAGAGCGAAAACTCCAAGAATAATCCAAGTCATGATATAAGTCCTTTCTACTTTTAGATTAGTACCAGTATATCAAATTTTTAATGATTGTGGTAAAATAAGATGATACTAAAGAAGGAAATAACTATGAAACCAGAAACATTTTACAACTTGCTTGCCGAGCAAAATCATTCACTTTCGGACCAGCAAAAAAAACAATTTGAACGTTATTTTGAACTCTTGGTCGAGTGGAATGAAAAGATTAATTTGACGGCTATTACAGACAAGGATGAAGTTTATCTCAAACATTTTTACGATTCGATTGCACCTATTCTGCAAGGCTTGATTCCCAATAAAAATATCAAACTGCTTGATATCGGAGCTGGGGCAGGATTCCCTAGTCTGCCGATGAAAATCCTCTATCCTCAGTTAGATGTGACCATCATTGATTCGCTCAATAAGCGCATCAACTTCCTCCAACTTTTGGCTCAAGAACTGAATTTGGAAGGTGTTCACTTCTACCATGGACGTGCCGAAGATTTTGCCCAAGACAAAAACTTCCGTGCTCAATATGATTTTGTAACAGCTCGTGCTGTAGCCCGTATGCAGGTCTTGTCTGAATTGACAATTCCTTACCTTAAAGTTGGCGGAAAACTATTGGCACTCAAGGCTAGCAATGCTCCTGAGGAATTATTAGAAGCTAAGAATGCCCTCAACCTCCTTTTTAGTAAGGTCGAAGACAATCTCAGCTACGCTCTACCTAATGGAGATCCGCGCTACATCACAGTGGTGGAAAAGAAAAAAGAAACCCCAAATAAATATCCAAGAAAGGCTGGCATGCCCAACAAACGCCCGCTTTAAATTTTTAAGTAAAAAAATATTTACAAAAGTCAACCTCGCTCTTTTATTTTCAGGCTCGGGAAAAAATGATTTACAAAATCAGCCTCGCTCTTTTATTTTCAGGCTCGGGAAAAAATGATTTACAAAATCATTTTTTTCTGCTATACTATCACAAGCAAAGGTTTTTAATGTCATCCCGTGAGGTGACGAAGACGTAGAAATATTTGAAACTCTTTAAAGTCTAGATTTTAAAGAAGTCTTACTCTGAGGGCCTATTGCTGTAAAATAATGGGCTCTTTTTGATGCCCAAAAGTGAGGTTTATATGAAACAAGAATCAACTGTTGATTTGTTACTAGACGTTGACCAACGTCCTTCAGCTGGAAAAGGAATTCTCCTTAGCTTCCAACACGTTTTCGCCATGTTTGGTGCGACCATCTTGGTACCCTTGATTTTGGGAATGCCTGTATCTGTTGCCCTTTTTGCTTCGGGTGTTGGAACACTCATCTACATGATCGCAACTGGTTTTAGAGTTCCAGTTTATCTAGGATCATCATTCGCCTTTATCACAGCTATGTCGCTAGCTATGAAGGAACTAGGAGGGGATGTATCAGCTGCACAAACAGGGGTTATCCTTACAGGTTTTATCTATGTCCTTGTCGCTGCTGGTGTTCGTTTTGCAGGTACAAAATGGATTGATAAACTCTTGCCACCAATCATCATCGGACCTATGATCATCGTTATCGGTCTTGGACTTGCAGGTTCAGCTGTTACTAACGCTGGTCTTGTAGCGGACGGAAATTGGAAAAATGCTCTTGTAGCCGTTGTTACTTTCTTGATTGCTGCCTTTATCAATACTAAAGGAAAAGGATTCCTACGAATCATTCCATTCCTCTTTGCCATTATCGGTGGTTACCTCTTCGCTCTAACCCTTGGCTTGGTTGACTTTACACCAGTTCTTAAAGCTAACTGGTTTGAAATTCCTGGTTTCTACTTGCCATTTAGTACTGGTGGTGCCTTTAAAGAGTACAGTCTTTACTTCGGTCCAGAAACCATCGCTATTTTGCCAATCGCTATCGTAACAATTTCTGAACATATCGGGGACCACACAGTATTAAGCCAAATCTGTGGTCGTCAATTCTTGAAAGAACCGGGTCTTCACCGTACTCTTCTTGGTGACGGTATCGCAACTTCTGTTTCTGCCTTCCTTGGTGGACCAGCCAATACAACTTACGGAGAAAATACAGGGGTTATCGGTATGACTCGTATCGCTTCTGTCTCAGTTATCCGTAACGCTGCCTTCATCGCGATTGCCCTTAGCTTCCTTGGTAAATTTACTGCCTTGATTTCAACTATTCCAAACGCTGTACTTGGTGGTATGTCAATTCTTCTCTATGGTGTTATCGCAAGCAACGGTTTGAAAGTCTTGATCAAAGAACGTGTAGACTTCAGTCAAATGCGTAACCTCATCATCGCAAGTGCTATGTTGGTCCTTGGACTTGGAGGAGCTATCCTTAAACTCGGTCCAGTTACCCTTTCAGGTACTGCCCTATCAGCCATGACAGGAATCATCTTGAACTTGATCTTGCCATACGAAAATAAAGACTAAGAGTCTAAACATATCAAAAACCGAGCATTTCCAATTACGGAAGTGCTCATTTTTCTTCTTTCTAAAAAAGGAAAGCCCTGCGGCCTTCCTTGTCTTACTTGCGTTTTTTCTTCGCTTTCTTCATTTTGTTAGCCATGCGTTTCATGGACTGTTTCATGGCAAATTCACCGATTTTACCTTTGAGTCCGCCACCAAACATCTGGCTCATATCTGGCATTCCTGCTCCTCCGAGAGCGGATAAGTCAGGCATACCACCTTGTCCCATCATGCCTTCAAGGGCAGACACATCCATTCCTCCCATATTTGGCATATTTTTAGGAAGGTTGTTTGGATTGATCCCCATTTGCTTCATCATTTTGTTCATATCCCCAGACATAACTCCTTGCATGAGTTGTTTAGCCTGGTTAAAGTCCTTAATGAATTTATTAACTTCGACAAATGTATTTCCAGAACCTGCGGCAATACGACGGCGACGGCTTGGATTTAACAAATCTGGATTTTCACGCTCTTCAGGTGTCATGGAAGACACAATGGCACGTTTGCGAGCAATCTGACGCTCATCTACCTTCATGTTTTGAAGGGCTGGATTGTTGGCCATACCTGGAATCATCTTGAGCAAGTCTTCCATTGGCCCCATGTTTTGCACCTGATCCAACTGATCAATGAAATCATTGAAATCGAAGGTGTTTTCACGCATCTTCTCAGCCATTTCAAGTGCTTTTTGCTCATCGTATTCCTGAGAAGCTTTCTCAATCAGAGTGAGCATATCCCCCATGCCAAGGATACGGCTAGACATACGGTCTGGGTGGAAGGTCTCAATATCTGTAATCTTTTCACCTGTACCAGTGAACTTGATTGGTTTTCCAGTAATATGACGAACAGATAGAGCAGCACCACCACGAGTATCGCCATCAATCTTGGTAAGGATAACCCCAGTCACTTCCAACTGATCATTAAACTCACGCGCAACATTGGCCGCTTCTTGACCAATCATGGCATCAACGACGAGCAGAATTTCGTTTGGTTGAGCCAATGCTTTCACGTCACGAAGCTCATTCATCAGAAGCTCATCAATCTGCAAACGACCTGCCGTATCAATCAAGACATAGTCATTATGATTAGCTTGGGCTTGTTCCAAACCTTGACGAACAATCTCCACAGCTGGAACCTCTGTACCAAGAGCGAAAACCGGCACATCAATCTGTTGTCCCAGAGTTTTCAACTGGTCAATAGCCGCAGGACGGTAAATATCCGCCGCAATCATCAAAGGACGAGCATTTTCTTCCTTCTTGAGTTTATTGGCCAATTTACCAGCAAAAGTTGTTTTACCAGCCCCCTGCAAACCAACCATCATGATGATTGTAGGAATCTTAGGTGACTTGATAATTTCTGCCGTATCAGAACCTAAAACGTCTGTCAGTTCCTCATCAACGATTTTGATAATCTGTTGCGCAGGATTAAGGGTATCAATGACCTCATGCCCGACTGCACGCTCACGAACTTTCTTGATAAAGTCCTTTACAACAGGCAAGGCAACGTCGGCTTCAAGCAAGGCCAAGCGAATCTCTTTGGTTGCCTCTTGAACATCAGATTCAGAGATTTTTCCTTTTTTACGTAGATTTTTAAAGACGTTCTGCAAACGTTCTGTTAAACTTTCAAATGCCATTTTTCTTCCTCTTATTCTCTATTATCAATACTTGTTAAAATTTCTATCTGCTCCTGCAGAAAGTCATCCTTGGGATAGCGCTCCAAAATCTGGTCAAAAATCTGACTGCGGACAATGTAGTCCGAGTACATGTGCAATTTCATCTCATAATCTTCCAGAATCTTTTCTGTCCGCTTGATATTGTCGTAGACAGCCTGACGACTGACACCAAACTCCTCGGCAATCTCAGCAAGGCTGTAATCATCAGCGTAGTAGAGCTCGATATAATTCATTTGCTTATCTGTCAAAAGCGCCGCATAAAATTCAAAGAGCGCATTCATACGATTGGTTTTTTCGATTTCCATAACTTTTATTATACCAAAAATTAGCCTAATCTACCACATTAGGAAGCCAATCCGAGAAGATAGCCAGGTAAATTTGAAAAAGACCTAAGCCTAGCCCCAAGTAATTTCCAATTGATAGCTGGCAAAGGGATGTCCCTCTTGATTTTGTAGTTGATAATCTAGTTCAATCTTTTGCCCATCAACTTCATAGCGACTGGTTTGGATAACAAATTCCTGCATGCCCATTGGTGTAGGAATGTAGGCTAAACTATCACTATCCTTTAGAAAGCGCATAATGGTCTTGGGATTTGAAAAACGGCTCATCACCAGTTCTTGACCATGAAATTTAATCACTACTTTTTCCTTTTCCTCATTATAGAAAAGCAGATAGCTATAATCTCCCTTCTCATGCACTTCAACATCATATAGCTGGTCAATCACTTCCAACTGTTCATCAAACTGAATCGTATTTCGCATCCGAATCTTCACATCAGGTCCTCTTTCTTCTCTCTTGTCCTACTATTTTACCAAAAACTCTAGCTTTTTGCTATAATGGTCATATGAACGAAAAAGTATTCCGTGACCCAGTTCACAACTACATCCATGTCAATAATCAAATCATCTATGACTTGATTAATACAAAAGAATTTCAACGTTTGCGTCGCATCAAACAACTGGGAACTTCCAGTTATACCTTCCACGGTGGGGAGCACAGCCGCTTCTCCCACTGTCTAGGCGTCTATGAGATTGCTCGACGTATCACAGAGATTTTTGAAGAAAAATATCCTGAGGAATGGAATCCTGCCGAGTCCCTCTTAACCATGACCGCTGCTCTCCTCCATGACCTTGGACATGGTGCCTACTCCCATACTTTTGAACATCTCTTTGATACCGATCATGAGGCCATTACCCAGGAGATTATCCAAAGTCCTGAAACGGAGATTCACCAAGTCCTGCTACAAGTGGCGCCAGATTTTCCAGAAAAGGTTGCCAGTGTCATCGACCATACCTATCCTAACAAGCAGGTCGTGCAACTCATTTCTAGCCAGATTGATGCGGACCGCATGGACTATCTCTTGCGCGACTCCTATTTTACAGGAGCATCCTATGGAGAATTTGACCTGACTCGCATCCTCCGAGTCATTCGTCCTATCGAAAATGGTATCGCCTTTCAGCACAACGGCATGCATGCCATCGAAGACTACGTCCTCAGTCGCTACCAGATGTATATGCAGGTTTATTTCCACCCAGCAACTCGGGCTATGGAAGTTCTCCTACAGAATCTTCTCAAGCGCGCCAAGGAACTCTATCCTGAAGACAAGGACTTCTTTGCCCGAACTTCTCCACACCTCCTGCCATTCTTTGAAAAAAATGTGACCTTGTCTGACTATCTAGCTCTGGATGATGGTGTGATGAATACCTACTTCCAACTCTGGATGACCAGTCCTGACAAGATTCTCGCAGATTTGTCGCAACGCTTTGTCAACCGTAAGGTCTTTAAATCCATTACCTTTTCACAAGAAGACCAAGACCAACTCGCTAGCATGAGAAAATTGGTTGAGGACATCGGCTTTGATCCCGACTACTATACTGCTATTCATAAGAACTTTGACCTCCCTTATGATATCTATCGTCCCGAATCTGAAAATCCGCGGACACAGATTGAGATTTTACAAAAGAATGGAGAACTGGCCGAACTCTCTAGCCTGTCTCCTATCGTCCAATCCCTTGCTGGCAGTCGACACGGAGATAATCGTTTCTATTTTCCAAAGGAAATGTTGGACCAAAACAGTATCTTTGCTAGCATTACCCAGCAATTTTTACACTTGATTGAGAACGATCATTTTACCCCAAATAAAAACTAAAAGAGGAAATTTATGAGTATTAAACTAATCGCCGTCGATATCGACGGAACCCTAGTCAACAGCCAAAAGGAGATCACTCCTGAAGTCTTTTCTGCCATCCAAGATGCCAAACAAGCTGGTGTCAAAGTCGTCATTGCAACTGGCCGCCCTATCGCAGGTGTTGCCAAACTTCTGGACGACCTGCAGTTGAGAGACGAGGGTGACTATGTGGTGACCTTCAACGGTGCCCTTGTCCAAGAAACTGCTACAGGCCATGAGATTATCAGCGAATCCTTGACCTATGAGGATTACCTAGATATGGAATTTCTCAGTCGCAAGCTCGGTGTCCACATGCACGCTATTACCAAGGACGGTATCTATACTGCCAATCGCAATATCGGAAAATATACAGTTCACGAATCAACCCTCGTCAGCATGCCTATCTTCTACCGCACCCCTGAAGAAATGGCTGGCAAGGAAATTGTCAAATGTATGTTCATCGATGAACCAGAAATTCTCGATGCTGCGATTGAAAAAATCCCAGCAGAATTTTACGAACGTTACTCCATCAACAAATCTGCTCCTTTCTACCTTGAACTCCTTAAAAAGAATGTAGATAAGGGTTCAGCTATTACTCACTTAGCTGAAAAACTCGGATTGACCAAAGATGAAACAATGGCTATCGGTGACGAAGAAAATGACCGTGCCATGCTGGAAGTCGTTGGAAACCCCGTTGTCATGGAAAATGGAAATCCAGAAATCAAAAAAAATCGCCAAATACATCACTAAAACAAATGACGAATCTGGCGTTGCCCATGCCATCCGTACATGGGTGCTGTAAAATAATTTGAATATAGAAAAAGCACTCCATAAGTTAGAGATAATGTACTGACCCCAAAAGTTAGACAGAAAAAATCTTACTTATGGGGTGCAGTTTAAAATTCAGTATTTTTGGTTTCTAGTTCTATCTCCTTAATAATTATTAAATCTGAAAAAGGTAGTACATTATGTAAAACCTTTTTCAATTTTTTATTTTACTACGAATTAATATTATTTTTTCTAATGATAATTAATCCACTAATCTTCCTTTATAAATATTGCAGTTCTTTTCTTAGTTAGCTTTTTTTCATAACTCTTTATAAGAATAACCAATAAACTACTTAGTAATCCCAAAATAACTAGACTTAATCTCGGGTTTAAAAGCCAATTAAAATAAGCAGCCAGTATCCCTCCAAAAGGAGCAAAAATGGTAGCTATTACAAAAGAACTAGAAAGTATCTTTCCAATATTATACACAGTACTTTCTTGCTGCTGTATTGTTGTAATCGAAACAGAAGCTATTGTAATTAATCCGCTCAAAATTGAATAACAAATTCCAAAAAATATCCAATTTTCTACTATTCCACTCGCCATAATGACAAGTGGGATGTTTGCCATTGATATATTCATCAATATAAAGGCATCCTTCTTATTCAAAAAGTAGAAAGAAAGGTTACTGTTATCAAACTTCCAAATCCAGCAATTGAGTAAACAATCCCAACAAGACTATTTGATAATTTCAATTACGTCCATTTTTTTCTCTCATTAATTGGACATAACCCTTTGTTTCTATTTTTGAATTTAAAAACGAGAACTCTCCGCACATTTTCTCATAAAAATTATTATAATCTTCTTTTGAAAAATCTCCTAAAATCTCTATTTCAAGATAAAATCCAAGACCATCAATCTTATCTAGATTAATCGTTTTATTTTCTAATGCGTCATGATAAGTCTTTCTATATTTACTTATTGTGAAAATATTTGAAAAACCATCTTGCAAGATATTTCTTACAAATTCTAATTTTTCAGATTCTAACTCTATTTCACTTTCACTCCACATTCCTTGTTTTATCGTATCTTTTCTTGTGAAAATACTTGCTCTATTATCATCTTCTTGACGAATTCTGTAGATAAAGCTACCTACCTCATCATTTTCAAATTCTCTTCCTTTTATTTTAAAATATTCATCAACTTGCTTATTTTCACTCTTAAATTTATAAGATTTTTCTAAATATGAAATAGCATTATTATAATCTCTCTCATCGTTGAGTTCAAATCTAACTTCTAATTCATTCATTAAGTTTACCTCTCAATTCTTCAAAGGCTGAAGTCTTTTTACATTAACTCAGTCTATAGTAAGTTTCTGGTGATGTTTTATGGACAAAAAGCCTAATATTTTCTTGCACTCATTTTAGCACTTCAATATAATACTGTCAAGGATTTTGATAATATTTTTTTATTTATTTTCATTAAATATATATTTGTATTATTTTGGATTGAAAAAACGATGCTTACTTGAACATCGTCTTTACTATTCTGTCATATCTGCAATGTAATGCTCGATTTTAAGAGCCATTGACATATTTCCCTCAAGCTTATATAGGAAATAAGCCGTTTCAAAGTACTCTTTTACTGCAACTTTAGAAGAAAAATTCTTACTGACATTTCCCATCAATACATACAAATCAGCCAAAAGATATGTTGTTCTATACGTCTTACATTGCTTTATCGTATCTGTGATTTTAGTAATAGCTTCTTCAGTATTATTCTGCAACCATAGATAGCGACAAACATTATAATTAAATTTAATAGAAAGGTTTAATTCTTCGATTGTTTTTAAATTGAGTTGATTTACTTGATACTCTAACTTTTCTCGAATTTCATTAAAACTCTCTAAATCTTCAATATCATAATAAAAATTGAATAGAGTATTTGCAACTTGAAGGTAGGTCAAGTCAGTTACACTTAACTGAGACAGTACCTTCTCCAATCTTGCCACAGCCTCCTCTTTTTGCCCATAGAAATAAAAATCTATAAGAGATTTTATCCACTCCATATAAAACTTATCTACTAAAGACAAGCGATGTATCTTTACACTCTCTAATTCATATATATATTTTAAAGACTCATAATTTCGATTTGTGATAAATGTCTGGGCTAACTTTTTAAACTCTGATAACTCATCAATCTCTTCTACAATCTGCTCATTAAAAAAATAGTCTATACTAACTTTTAACTTCTTAGACAGAGCATATAAAAAGTCTGCTCCTGGAGTAAATTCTCCATTCTCTAATCGACTAATCTGTCCCTGTTTACATATCCCCTCAGCCAATTCTCGCTGAGACATTTTTAATTCTTTTCGTCTATTTTTTAATCTTGTTGCTAATAGTGTACCCACGTTTGCATTTTCCTTTTCAATTTGATATCAATTTCAATTGTAACATGATTAAATTTTAAATACAAATTAATAAACCAAAAGATACAAATTATATATAAACAATGACCAGATAGGTTACCTTTGAAAACCTATCCCTTCTTCTTTTGAAATTTCCTTACTCAAACGATTGATAAACTTATTAACTTGAAATGGATTAGATATTAGACTATCATATTCAGATTTTGTTATTAATATTATTTAACAGACCACAAATAGTCTTTTACAACATATCAAATTCAGGGGAACAATAACGATTTTCCCCATTTTTTAGGCTCTCTATTTCATAACAATCAATTCTTTTTGTCACATACCTTAGCCCGAAAAATCCACACCCAATCTTTTTGAAAGCTGTTTAAAGCTTTGTACTTGCTTTCTGAGTTCATAGATCTGAAACTTAACCTCATTTGTCCAATTCCATAATAAAAATAAGGACATTCTAACAAAGGAAGTCCTTATTTTTTAACTAATAGATGTCAAAGTTACTATGCAGATCCACTTTATTCTGTAATCATTGATCAAAATATAATTTTTTGTAAAATTTTGATTATGAATTAGTCAAAGAAAAAATACTAACCTATTTTAAAAAACTAAATTGTAATGATTGCCTATAAATAAACACTTTGAATATTCTTTATTTTTCTTAATTTACTAAAAATGCCCCCTGCAGGAATCGAACCTGCAACTACTCCTTAGGAGGGAGTTGTTATATCCATTGAACTAAGGGAGCTAGATAAAAACTCTGCTGATTGAGCAGAGTTTTTTAGCCGAATTAACGACGGATTTCTTTGATACGAGCTGCTTTACCTTGAAGTGCACGCAAGTAGTACAATTTCGCACGACGTACTTTACCGTAACGTACAACTTCGATTTTTTCAACACGTGGAGTGTGGATTGGGAAGATACGCTCAACACCTACACCGTTAGAGATTTTACGAACTGTGTAGTTTTCTGAGATACCAGCACCTTTACGTGCGATAACAACACCTTCAAAAATCTGGATACGTTCACGGTTACCTTCGACAACTTTCGCGTGTACACGAACAGTGTCACCAGGACGGAATGATGGGATATCTGTACGAAGTTGACCTTCAGTCAAGCTTTGGATTAATGGATTCATTTTATTCTCCTATCTTTGTCAATCTTGAGGAATCTTCCTCAGCGGATAAACTGTATTTTTGTGCGTCCATTACACACAAGATACAGTTTACCAAATTTCCACAAAAAAGTAAAGAAATTTATAGCAGAATTCCTAAAACAATCGCAACCAAACCACCTAGGTAGGTCAAAGTCAGGTAAACGTAAAAAAACTTCTTATCGCTTAACAGTCTTTGAAGTTCATCATTCAAGGTCGAAAAAGTCGTTAAACCGCCACAAAATCCTGTTGCTAAAATAGCATAGACTTCCTTAGACTCCACATGATTGTAGAATAATCCAATTAAAAAACAACCCAAAAGATTGGCTATTAGCGTTCCGAGTGGCAATTTAGAAGCTTGATTATAGCGGGAAAAGAAATAACGTACGAGCGCTCCTAAGCCACAAGCAATTGCAAGATAGACGATTACCATTTTTTCCTCCCTAGAAAATAAGCCAAGAGTAGACCTCCACCAATACTCAAAAGCAAATACATGATCAAACTAAGATAACGCCCGGTATCCAGTAATTTTACAGCATCAAGCATTAGACTGGAAAAGGTTGTTAAACCTCCGCAAAAACCTGTACCCAATGCTAAAATAACACCTTTACTTGTCCCCTTATAAACCAGATAACCCTTGACAAGATAAACCAAGCAGAAAATGCCTAGATAGTTAACAAGAAGGGTTCCCCAAGGAAAGTCAGGACTGGCTGGTAACCAAGTGGAAACTCGATAGCGCACAAGTCCGCCCAACATAGCAGCTAGCAAAATCCCTAGCGGATAAAATTGTTCTTTTTTCATTTGATGTTTTGATCCTGATAATCACGCGAACGTTTGAGTACGTCCGAAAATGTTGCGACAATAGTCTCCTGATAGCGCTTGTCTCCTACACGACTCCTAACCTTTTCAAAAATAACCGCTTCTCTCTTAGTATCTAAAATCGGTTTTCCTGAAGCCTTCTTATAGGCAACTACACCCTCAACCAAATGCATTCGTTCTTCTAGAAGTTTAACAATTTGATCGTCGATTTGATCAATTTCTTGACGAATACTATCTAAATCCATAGTGTCTCCTCCTTTATTTGAATTATTGTATCAAAAAGCCACCAAATAGGCTAGTAAAATCCCAAGTCACGATAAGAAAAATGCACTGATTGTTTGCATCAGCGCACGTTTATGCTTATCCTACTTTAGCAGCCAATTCTTCTGCGAATTGTTCCAAGCGTTCAATATCTTCTTCCTCGGCAGAAAGATCAACTTTGACACACTCTGAACCTTTTTCTGCTCCTGTTGAAACAAAAACACGATCAAAGTCATCAACAGCCTTACAAAATTCATCGTAGAAGGTATCTCCTGAGCCGACCACTCCGTAGATTTTACCATTCAAGTTGAGATCTGCTAGGTCTTCGTAGAAGTCCATCATCTCATCTGGCAATTCACCATCACCATAAGTATAGGTCGCAACGATAGCGATGTCAGCTTCCAAGAAGTCTGAAGCGTCAACCGTTGTACATTCATCAACATCGACATCCAAGCCCAAGTCACGTAATTTGTCTGCTACAATATCTGCAATTTCTTCGGTATTACCGGTCATACTGGCAAATACAATTTTTGCTAATGCCATATCGTCCTCCTCAATTTATCTTTCTCCATTATATCACATCTTTTTCATTTTAAAAATAAAAATTCTTGTGCTACAATGAAATGAGAAAGAATTGAGGTTATTTATGGAAATTTGCCATCAAATTTTAGAAAAAATTAAAGAATACGACACGATTATCATTCATCGTCATATGAAACCAGACCCTGATGCCTTGGGAAGTCAGGTGGGATTAAAAGCTCTTCTCAAACATCATTTCCCAGAAAAAACCATCAAAGCTGTTGGTTTTGATGAACCAACTCTTACTTGGATGGCGGAAATGGATCTTGTGGAAGATAGTGCCTACCAAGGTGCCCTTGTCATCGTCTGTGATACGGCGAATACTGCTCGTATCGATGATAAGCGCTATAGTCAAGGTGATTTTCTCATTAAGATTGATCACCATCCAAATGATGATGTATACGGTGACCTATCTTGGGTGGATACTAGTTCAAGTAGCGCTAGTGAGATGATTACCCTATTTGCCCAAACAACCCAGCTGGCCTTGTCAGATCGCGCTGCTGAATTACTCTTTGCAGGAATTGTTGGTGATACAGGTCGCTTCCTCTACCCTTCTACCACTGCACGGACTCTTCGTCTGGCTGCCTATCTAAGAGAACAGAACTTTGACTTTGCGGCTCTCACCCGCAAAATGGACACTATGAGCTACAAAATTGCTAAACTTCAAGGCTACATTTACGACCATCTGGAGGTGGATGAAAATGGCGCAGCGCGCGTTATCCTGAGTCAGGAAATCTTAAAACGATTCAATGTCACCGATGCTGAAACTGCAGCCATTGTCGGTGCACCTGGACGTATTGACAGTGTGAGTCTCTGGGGAATTTTTGTAGAGCAGGCTGATGGCCACTACCGCGTTCGCTTACGCAGTAAAATTCATCCTATCAATGAAATTGCCAAAGAACATGATGGAGGAGGCCACCCTCTAGCAAGTGGGGCTAATTCCTATAGCCTAGAGGAAAACGAAATCATCTACCAAAAGTTAAAAAACTTGCTTAAAAACTGATAAAATACTTGCCAAACTTTTCAGAATCTGATAGACTAGTATGGTAACAATCTATGGCTCGCAAAGAGACCATGGCAGAAAGGAAATATTGCAAAATGAAAAAAGATATCCATCCAGAATATCGCCCAGTTGTCTTCATGGACACAACTACTGGTTACCAATTCCTTAGCGGTTCAACAAAACGCTCTAACGAAACAGTTGAGTTCGAAGGTGAAACTTACCCATTGATCCGTGTGGAAATTTCATCAGACTCACACCCATTCTACACTGGACGTCAAAAGTTCACTCAAGCAGATGGACGCGTGGATCGTTTCAACAAAAAATACGGTCTCAAATAATGATAAGAGAACAGTTTCGGCTGTTCTTTTTTCTTTCTTGAAATCAACTGCTGTTTTCATGTTCCAGACTCAAAAAAACTTTGCACTCTAGCTAGTCACACGATGGTTTCTAGAGTACAAAGTTTTCTCTTGCCTAAAAAATATAAAAGATATATACTAGATATATATCGTATAGACTGGAGATATACCATGACGACATCACTTACTAAACAATACAATTTTAAAATCAACGAGTCATCAATGGAACAAGCTAGAGCTATCATCAAGGAAAAAGGAATGACTATGACGGATGCTATTAGTCTTTTTATCGAGCAGATTGTTCTCGAACAGGATTTGCCAATAAAAACTGCAGAAGATTTACATCGTGAGCGATTGATTCAGGAACTACAAGCCCAATCTGAACGCGCCTTAAGAGAATACGAATCCGGAAAAGGAACTTCCCTAGACAATATGAGGCTACGATATGACTTATAAAGTGATTCTTTCTACTGAAGTGAGTCAGGCAATTGACAGTATTCATGACTACATTACTACTGTTCTTTTATCACCTCAGTCTGCTAAGAATACTGTAGCCAGAATTTTAGACGGCTTAAAAAGTTTAGAAACTTTTCCTGAAGCTGGCTTTGATGCAGATGAAAAAATAGGACTAAAAATCAACAGTAAGTACCCCACGCGAGGAAAAATTATCGGACAATATATCTTGCTTTACTTTATCGATCAAACTCAAAAAACTGTTTTTCTTTCCCACTTATTCCACACAAAAAGCGACTATGTTACCTTGCTACAAAGCAAAAATAATAAATCATTTTAATGCCCACTGCTCTCTTAATAACCTTGTACTTAGTCTTCGTTTTAACTAAAAACTCAAAAAAACTTTGCACTCTAGCTAGCCACACAATGGCTTCCAGAGTACAAAGTTTTTTTATTTGACAAGGTTTAGTCTTCCTTATCTTGATTTTCAGTTCCTTTAACTGCTTTTTTAAATTCAGATAGCATTTTACCGATTGACTCGCCTAGTTCAGGCAATCGTTTTGGTCCAAAGATCAAGAGAGCTCCTAAAACGATGATAATCAATCCTGGTGCTCCGATATCACGTAAGATTCCCATTTCTCGCTCCTTTCTGCTTGCGTTTCATAATGTATTTGCTTATGGTAATACTCAATTCATAGAGTAAAATCAAGGGGGCAGTCATTGCTAAATCACTGACAAAATCGGCTGGTGTCAAGATGACTGCAAGTACCAATAAGATAAAATAGGCATATCGGCGATAAGCAATCAATAATTCTGGTCCAATGACTCCAATCGACGTCAAAAAGGCAATGATAACTGGCAATTCAAAAATCAGAGCCAAAGGCAAGGTCGTTTGAAAAACAAAGGACAGATAATTTTGAGCTGTTAACTGCGTTTCAAATAATCCCTCTCCCAACCCTAACAAAACCTGAAGTAAGGCTGGTGTTACAAAGTAAAAACCAAAAGCCAGTCCAACTAGAAAACAAAGGAAACTAGCTGGAATATAGGCAAAGACAGCTCTAGCCTCTTCCTTCTTTAAGCCTGGTTTGATGAAAGACCAGATATGATACACCGTGTAAGGCAAGGTGATGGTGAAGGCCATCAGACTAGCCAAACGTATGTAAATCCATAAAATATCATTAGGGCCTAAAACAATCAACTTTTGCTGAAAAGATTGGGTCACATACTGGTAAATCTGGTCTGCAAACAGCAGAGAGACACAGAATACCAAAAAGAAACAAATGACCACAGCCAATAATCTCTTTCTAAATTCTACCAGATGTTCAACGATTGTCAATTCTTTTCTATCCATTTATTTTTCACCCTGTCTAAAAGTGACAATCAAGACAATAACAACAAAGATTAGCTGGCTGGTCAAGCCTTCCCAACTTGGATAAATTCCAAGTAAGTCGATTGTTGGAAATCCTGTCAACAAGTGATTTGGTGCCATATTGGTCAACTGAAGGGCATGGACACTAACCCCCAGCATCTTAAAGGCTAAGATATAAATCATCCATGTTAGGAGAAAGAAGACCTTATGTGGCAAGAAGAATTGACTGGCCTTGTTCATCAGAACGGCAATAATTACCAGAACCAGCAAGGCAAGTGAAATTCCCAAGACAAATTCAAAGCTAGAAATCCTTGGTAAAATTCCAACATAAAAAAGAATGGTTTCTGCTCCCTCACGGAAAACAGCTAGAAAACTGAGGGCAAACATGGAAATAAAGGAACCTGTCTTTGTCACTGTTTCCATTTGTGACTCCATAAAGGCATTCCATTTTTTGACTGAGGATTTGCTATGGAGCCAGATTCCAATCACAATCATCATAGCTACCGCAAAAATTCCAACTGCTCCTTCTATGATTTCACGATTGGAGCCTGATGTTACTGCTGGAAAGGCAATTTGCAGAATGAAAGCAATAAGAAGACTGGCCATGATTCCAGTGATAGCACCACCATAAACCCACTTGAGCCCTTTTCGCAACTTGGCTGCTTTCAAGGTCGTTACCAAAGCCATAACGATTAATAGAGCCTCTACACCTTCTCTTAGGAGAATGAGCATAGCATCAAAGGCATTGTATCTTGCGCTGGTATCAATTTGTGATAAATCTGCAATCAGTTTTTCTAATTTTTCTTGATATTCCTTCTCACTTGCCTTGACCATAATCACAGGGCTTTCACTCTCCACTCTAGTATAGAGGGATGGATTGGTCGTACTAACAGAACCCTCAATCGTTGGCCAGATAGTGATGAATTCCTTCATACTAGCTGCTCCTGATGCTTGGTCACCAGCTTGGAATTGTTCCAAAGCCTTCTTCAAAAGAGCAATGCCGTCTTTGAGAGTCAAATCAGAAGATGTTGTTGCGACTTCTTTTCCAGTTACAAAATCATCAATAGCCTTTTTTAAGTCCTCAAAGGAAGTCTGGATTGAGTTGAAATCTGTAGGCTCGGTTTCCATACTACTACGCAAGAAAGAAATAGCTGTTTCAACACGGCCATAATGGGCTGTACTATTGTCACGAACCACACTTTCATTGATGGTCCAAGTGGAATTCATTTTCTTAAAAGCCTCTCGAACCTTTTCCAAATCTTTGGAAGTAATAGCCTGTTCCAAGGCTTCAAAACGTGAACTCAGACGGTTGACCAATTTTTCCTTTTCCGCATCTAGGTCAACAAGATTTTGTTCTTTTTCAAAGGATAATAAGGCTGAAGAAATTTCAGTGAGTTTGTCTTCAGTGATATTTCCTGATTGAGCTAACTTTTCCTTAACGACTTTACCAGCCTCAGAATTGCTGTCTTCTACTCTTTCGAAGTCTGAAGCCATCTCTTTAACGAGGTTCTGGGCCTCAGACTGATTGCCATTTTTGACCGCTTTAGAAGCATCTGTGATTTTTACAAAGTAAGAACTCAAGCTTTCTTGGGCACCTACTGGGGAAAGAATTAAAAATGACAAAGCTAAAACCAAGAACCAGCTTCTAGCCTTCCAGTAATTTTTGTCCAATGTAGCCTCCTTTCTCCACACCACCAAAGCAAGCAAAGAGTCCACTACCGATGTGAGTGATATATTCATTCATCTTATCTGTAGCACCAAGATTGGTTTGAACCTTGACAAAATTATCAGGATCCTTCTGGAAAGAAATGAAGAGCAAGCCTGTATCAAACTGACCAGTCTTTTCATCAATCCCATCTGAGTAAGAATAAGAACGACGTAAAAGGGGCTTGTCTACTTCCTTAGCCAAACGGACATGTGAATCATCAGGTAAGAGACTCAGATCCACTTCATCAAACTCGTTCTTCTTGCCAAAGGGGGCACCACTTTCCTTGTAACGACCAAAGGTATTTTCCTGTTCTTCAAGACTAGTACGGTCCCAGGTCTCTAAAAACATCTGAATCCGACGAACTGCCATATAAGAACCATTTTCCATCCAGTCCTTACTATCAGTCCAGATAACGCGGTCAAAGTCTTGCTCCTTGGTTGGATTTGCTGTTCCATCCTTAAAACCAAAGAGGTTACGCGGAGTCTCCATTCGATCACCGATAGCTGCAAAACCAGACTGACTCCAACGAAGGGTCACTGCATTTCTCCCCTTACGGATGAGGTTACGAATCGCATGAAAGGCAACTTGCTCATCATCGGCACAGGCCTGGATCACAATATCTCCACCAGTATATTTTTCACGCAATTGCTCCTTAGGAAAAGGCGGTAAATCCCTGAACACCTGAGGACGCTTGTTTTCCAAGTTCATCTTTTTCAAAAAACTCGCAGACACACCAAAAGTTAGTGTCAAACGATGAGGATTCAGCCCCACTGTTTCACCAGTGTCGCTCGGAGGCAAGAGAGCATTCTGTCCATCTTTTTTGACCAGTTCCCCCTCGACCAACTTAGCACTATAATTCGTCCAATCCTTGAACAACTGGATAATCTTATCTCTATCCATCGTATGCAGGTCCAAGACAACAAAATAGATATTCTTTTGCATGGGCGTACTAATCCCAGCTTGATGCTTGCCATAAAAAGCAATTTTTTCATTTCCGTACGAGATTTTTTCCTGACTTCCTAGCTTAGGTGCGAAAAAAGCAGAAGCACCAGAGAGTCCTAGCGCTAAACCAGCCCCTCCAATCCCTGCTTTTTTTAGAAATTCTCGACGGTCCATTTTCTTTTCAAAAAACTTTTCGTCTTTTTCAGTCATGACTCTTATTCTCCACTAAGAAATTTACCCATTTGTGATAGAGGTTCACCAAGTTTTGTCACAGCTTCTGACAATTCTTTGGTATCTTCTTTTGTCAAATCAGTATAGAGCTTGTAATGTTCCTTGTCGGTCATGTGTTTGTCCAACAAACTATTAACAGACTTGAAATCTGCTTCCAATTCTTTAACTAGGTTAGCGTCTGATTTTTCAAGTAAAGGTTTAAAGAGTTGGAAAATCTTCTCAGCACCTTCGATATTGGCACGGAAGTCATACAAGTCTGTATGAGAATAAATTTCCTCTTCCCCTGTAATCTTGCTTGTTGCAACTTCGTTAAGCAAGTCAACTGCCCCAGTCAGCATAACCTTGTAGTCCACATCAACAGTTGCAATCTTGGCTTTCAATTCCTTGATATCATTTACTAACTGATCGCCGTAGCTTTCAGTTCCTTTAGTTGTATTATCTTCCCAAAGGATACGCTCGATACGGTGGAAACCCGACCAACCTTCTTCTGTCTTGTTTTCGTCCATGTAGTCTGCCAAACGGAAGTCAATCTTGACATCTGACTCACCAAAACTCTCGGCAATCGGTTCTGAACGCTCATAAGACATACGAATCAGTGGATAGACCATCTTAGCTTCTTCCAACTTACCTTCTTTCAAAAGTTTGACAAAGCCTTCCGTATCTGTCAACAGTTTATCGATTTGCTCTTGCACAAAAGTCTTATAGTCAGCAGTGGCCTTATCAAGCATTTTCTGCTTGTCTTCAGACAAGGCTGTCATCTTAGATGAATCATTTGTCTCGGTTGATTTTTCAAAACGGACTGCACATGCTGTCAATAGCAAGGCTGAAGATAAAAGGACAAAACCTAGTTTTTTCATTGTATACTCCTATTGGTTCAGGAAACCTGAATTAATTTTATACTCTTCAAAAATCAAATTCAAACCACGTCAGCGTCGGCTTGTCGTACTCAAGTACTGCCTGCGCCTAGCTTTCTAGTTTGCTCTTTGATTTTTATTGAGTACTACGTTTCATTATATCATGTTTTCACTCATTTTTCAATAAATTTTCAGACAATTTAATGTTATGAGCAACCTTACCAATAAAAAACTAAGCCTAGGAAAATCTCCAAAGCTTAGTTTGATCTAGTTTCTTAATTTCCAGCGTAATATTTTTGAATTCCTTTAATAATACCTTCAACCAACTTATCTTGGTATTGGTCACTACGGATTCGTTGGTTTTCTTCTGAATTATCCATATAACCCAACTCTAATAACACAGCAGGTTTCGCAGTCTCACGAAGAACAGCGAAGGTGGCTTGCAAAAGCCCAGCATCTCTAGCTCCTGTCTCGGTCAAGAGAGATGAATGAAGGTCAGCGGCCAAACGATTACTTTCACTCATACGGTCTGGATTATTATGCCAGTACTGGTTAATCTTGCTCGGATAATCTGCATCTTCCTTATAAGAATAAGTCTGTATTCCCAGATTCAGCGTTGTGTCATTCCCAGTAGCATTAAAATGAATACTAATAAAGAAGTCTGCATTCGTCTTATTTACCATACGAGAACGCTCTGTCACAAAGTCAACATCCACATCACTATCACGAGATGTTAAAACTGTATAGCCCAATTCTTCTAAACGTTTCCGTAATTTACGAGAGACCTGTAGATTCAAATCTTTTTCAGCTATTCCATAATAGTAAGCGCCCGAATCACGTCCACCATGCCCAGGATCTAGGAAGATAGTTTTACTATAGCGCCCCTTTTCAAATCCTTTTGGAAGTTCTTGCACCCATTTACCATTATCTTTGAAAAAATGACTACTTCCATCAATAGTATAAGTTCCAGTAACATAAACGCCATCTTCTTTAAGATAATACCAAGCTTGATAATCTGGATCATAAACCCACTCTTTGTGAGCCATGTAACCACCAGATTTTAGATAGTAAGAGCCAACCCATTGCTGTTCAGCATAGTGCCCACCTGACTTGAGATAAAACCAGCTAGAGTAGTTAGGATCGTACACCCATTCTTTATCTGCCATAGCCCCACTGGACTTCAGGTAATAATTTCCCTTCCAAGTATTAGCCATCATGACACCATTTTGATCAAATGCATACCATTTACCATTGATTTGACTCCATTGGTTAGACAAATATTTTCCTGAGCCATTGGCGTAGTACCACTTGTTAGCCATCTGATACCAGCTATTTTCAAGTAAGTAACCATTCTTATCAAATAGGTAGCCCTCATAAAGAGTATCTGTAAATTTGACACCTGTTTGACTATAATAAGTCCACTTCCCGTCTTCTTTTACCCAACCAGTTTGTAGCTTAGACTTAGTAGGAAGAGTTGGTTTTGTCTCCTGTTCACTCGAACTAGGAGTCGTTGGCTGGTTTTCTGTAGCTGCTTGAGAAGCATTTGCAGAGCTAGTAGTTGAACTACCAATAGAGTTATTCGCAGAATGACTAGCATCATTAGCTAAAACTGTTTGGCTAGTGAATCCAATAAGAGCCAGAGCAAGAATCGTAAATTTCTTATATGATTTCATTTATAACCTTTCTAGGGGAATGGAATCCCTGTGTTATTGAGTTCTTTGACTTCCTTGATGAAAATAGATTTTCATTACAGATTTACCCTCTGTATTATACACTAATATTAAATTTATTTTGAAGTGATAGAAAAGCTTCTCATTAGCCAGTCTACTTGTTCTGATATTAGAACTTTGACATCCTTTTCTGTACTTGGCCAAATCCAGTTACCTTTCTCAAAACGTTTATAAAGTTGATTATCCCAGTAAAGAGCTTTAAAATAGTCTTTACGTCCACCACAAACGAGATTGTGTAACCTATACAGGAACAATAGATTGCGACATTAAAATATACTCCAATAATTTTACTTTCACTATAGTATACAGGAGGCGTTGCATCAATGATAGATACATTGTTATGACGCGCTTACCTTATAAATCTCCTAGCAGACTTTCCTGCTAGGAGATTTTATGTTATGAGAGGTACTTGTTTAAGCTTTGAAAATCGGACTTATCATCTGATAATTATCAAATAATCTACCAATTAAGCTTCTTCGTCTTCTTTACGACGACGGCCTGCAAGACCAAGACCAAGTAATGCACTTGCGGCAGCGGCTACCATAGCTACAGTAGAATCTGCTGTACCTGTATTTGGTAATTCTTTAGCTGCTTTACGCGCATTTGCTGCTTGAGTTGTAGCTGGAGCTACAGCTGGTGTTTGAGCAGCTTGGTCATTAGCTGGAGTTGCATGATTAGTTGCTGGAGCAACTTCCGCCATGAAGTCTTCGATACGTTTCACCATTGCATCCACTTCTGCTTGACTTGCGTCTGCATTGGCAAATACTTTCTTAGCGTCTGCTAATAAGTCATTCGCTTCTTTTGCAGTTTCTGCATCAAGCTTAGCTAATTCTTTAATGATCAATTCATCTAATTGATGGATAGCACCTTCTAACTTAGCTTTATTCACTTTTGCATCAGTGTTATTAGCTGCGTTATTGCCAGAATTTCCATCATTCCCACCATTATATGAAGGTATCACATCTTTATTTTTTTGTGGAGTAACTTCAACTGGAACATTTACAGTTGTTTCTTTTCCACCTGGTAGTCTTAATGTTACCTTAGCAAACTTTCTACCTAGTGTAGTTGTATCAGGTAAGTCAATATTCATCACTGTAACTGTTTCTGGTAAGTTCAGTTTTGAAATAATATCAGCTTGACTAATTGCTTTTCCACGTTCAACTGTTACTACTCCAGTAACAGATGCTTGTAAGGCTGCTTTAATGTCTAATTCTGGTCTATCAAATACTAATGCATCTTGATCAATTTGGTATAAGAATGGTCTTAAAGCTTTTTCAATACCCTCGATACTTGTTGCTTTATCGATTGCATCCTTAGCTGCTTTTGCTTCTTCTCTTGCCAATTCTTTCGCCTTAGCTTTTTCTTCAGGAGTTAAATCTGTTCTTGCATCAATTTCTTTTTCTTTGTCAGCTAATCTTTCTTCAATAGATTTCTTAGCCTCTTCTTTTGCACCTAATGGGTTTACTTTAGCAATTTTATCTAACCCATTGTCTAAAACTTTTTTGATGTCATCTGAAGTTGTTGCTTTATCAATTGCATTTTTCGCTGCTTCTGCTTCTTCTCTGGCCGCTTTTTTCGCTGCTTCTTTTTCTTCTGGCAATAAGTCTGTTCTTGCATCGATTGCTTTTTCTTTTGCTGCTAAGGCTTCATCTATCGCTTTCTTAGCCGTTTCTTTACCGCCGATTGGATTTATCTTTTTGATATCATCTTTACCAGTTTCAGTTTTTGCTGACGCATCATTATGAGTTTTAGCATTTCCGATTGCTTCGATTGCTTTCTTAGCTTCTTCTGCAACTTTTGCTTTTGCTTTTGCTTTCTCATCATCAGTCAAATCAGTTCTTGCATCAATTGCTTTTTCTTTCGCTGCTTTCGCTGCTTCAATTTCTGCTTTCTCTGCTTCTTTTTCTATTGCTAATTTTCCTGATTCTTTAGCTGATGCAACTTCTTCTGTTGTTTTTGCTTTGTCAATTGCATCAATTGCTTTCTTAGCTTCTTCTGCAATTTTCGCTTTAGCTTCTGCCTTTTGAGCATCTGTCAAATCTGGATTTGAATCAATTGCTTTTTCTTTCGCTGCTTTTGTTTCTTCGATTTCTGCTTTTGCTTTATCTTTTCCTACTGGATTTACTTCTGATACAGCTTTTGTTCCTTCAGCTTGTTTCGCATCTACTGCAGCTTGATCTGTTGCAGCATTAATTGCATTCACTGCATCAATTGCCGCTTTCGCAACTTCTGCTTTCGCTTTGTCTTTTTCTTTATCTGATAATTTATCATCACGATCAATTTCAGCAAGTTTATCTTCTGTTGCTTTTTGAATCGCATCTAATGCTTTTTCTTTTCCGACTGGATTCACTGTTGCTACTGCCGTAGTCCCTGTTGTTTGCGCACTATCTACTGCTGTTTGATCTGTTGCTGCAATGATTGCGTTCACTGCATCAATAGCAGTTTTTGCAACTTTTGCTTTTGCTTTAGCTTTTTCATTATCTGATAATTTTTCATTCTTATCAATTTCTGCAAGTTTAGCTTCTGTTGCTTTTTGAATTACGTCTAAGGCTTTGTCTTTTCCTACTGGATTCACTGCTGTTACTGCTGTAATTCCAGTTGTCTTCGCACTATCTACTGTTGCCTGATCTGTTGCTGCATCAATTGCTTTCTCAGCTGCATTCGCCGCTTTCACTGTTGCTTCATTCGCTGCTCGTTTTTCATCGTCAGAAAGTTTATCATTAGCATTGATTGCTTTTTCTTTCGCTGCTTTTGTTGCTTCTACTTCTGCTTTCGCTGCTTCTTTTTCAATTGCAAATTTACCAGCATTTTTAGCTGCCGTAACATCGTTTTCAGTTGTTGCTTTATCGATTTCTGCATTTGCTTTATTAGCTGCATCTGCTACTTTTGCTTTGGCAGATTCTTTTTGTTCTGGTGTTAGATCATTATTAGCCACAATAGCATCTGTTGCTTTCTTAGCTGCATCTTCAACTTCTTTCTTAGCTGCTGATTTATCGATATCTTTAAGAAGTTTTGCTGCTTCTGATAGTTTAGATTTCAACTTATTAATCTGAGCTTGAACTCGATAAGCTTCTAACTCACCAGCATTATCTCCTTTAGCTAATAAATCTTTAGCTGCTTGTTTCGCAGCTACTAACTCATCACTAAGTTTAGCAACTTCATCATTATAAGCTTTGATACTATCTTTAGTTTTACCAGTTGTATCTGCTAATTTAAGATTTTCTTCAGCGTTTGCTAAATCATCTTTTTGGTCTTGAGTTATCTTGTCTAGTAACGTTGCTTTAGCTTTTTCTAACTCTGCTTTCTTAGCTTTTACATTTGTTAATGCTGTCGCAACTTCTTCTGGTGTTGAATCTGCATTATTGATGATACCTTCTGCTGCTGTTACTGCTGCATCTGCTGCCTGTTTTGCTGCGTCATATGCTTCTGTTGTTGATGTTGTTTTTCCATCTGTTACGTTTGCTACACCTGCTAATGCTTTTAATTCGTCTTTAGCTGTTGCTAAGTCTCCAGTATTTGCTTTGTCTTTTAGTAACGCTGTCGCATCTACTAACTTCGCTTTTAATGCTTCTACTTTTGCGATTGCTGCTGCGGCTTCTGCTTTTGTAGCGTTGTTTTGTCCTGCTTTCGTTACTAAGTCTGCTGCTGTAGTTTTCGCTTCTGTTAATTGTGATTGAATCGCATCTACTGCATTTTTGTATGCTGCAATACTTGCCGGTGTTTTTGTTTCTGCTAATGTGCTTTCTTCCGCTGGTGTTAACGCGGCTTCTGCTTTTCGTAACTCTGCTACTTGTTCTTCTGTAGCTTTATCTACTAGCGTTGCTTTAGCTGCGCCTAATTTTGCTTGTACTGCATCTACTGCTTCTTGTGCTTTTAATGCTGCGTGTTCACTTGCATTGTCTCCAGCTGCTTTTACTGCTGCGGCTTTGGCTTTGGCTTCTTCTAACTCTGTTGTTAGTTGAGTATATTTTTCATTATACGCATCAATACTGTCTTGAGTTTTTCCAGTTGTATCTGCTTTTGTTAGTTTCGCTGCATCTGCTTCTAATTTTGCTTTTTGAGCTTCTGTTGCTTTATCCACTAATGCTGCTTTGGCTTTTTCTAACTCTGCTTTCTTAGCTTTTACATTTGTTAATGCTTCTGCTACTTGTTCTGGTGTTGAATCTGCATTATTGATGATACCTTCTGCTGCTGTTACTGCTGCGTCTGCTGCTTGTTTTGCTGCGTCATATGCTTCTGTTGTAGATGTTGTTTTTCCATCTGTTACATTTGCTTCACCTGCTAATGCTTTTAATTCTTCTTTAGCTGCGGCTAAATCACCAGTATTCGCTTTGTCTTTTAGTAATGCATTTGCTTTTGCTAATTCAACTTTTAATGCTTCTACTTTTGCGATTGCTTCTGCTGCTTCTGCTTTTGTAGCGTTGTTTTGTCCTGCTTTTGTTACTAAGTCTGCTGCTTTGGCTTTCGCTTCTGTTAATTGTGTTTGAATCGCATCTACTGCATTTTTGTATGCTGCAATACTTGTCGGAGTTTTTGTTCCTGCTAATGTGCTTTCTTCCGCTGGTGTTAATGCTGCTTCTGCTCCTTCTAACGCTGTTTTTTGCTCGTCTGTTGCTTTCTCTACTAACACTGCTTTGG
>NZ_KQ970261.1:78555-79365 GCF_001579045.1 Streptococcus mitis
CTGCTTCTAGTTTTGCTTGTACTGCATCTACTGCTTCTTGTGCTTTTAATGCTGCGTATTCACTTGCATTGTCTCCTGCTGTTTTAACTGCTGTTGCTTTGGCTTTTGCTGCTTCTAGCTCTGCTGTTAAATTAGTGTATGCTGTTTCATATGCATTAATGCTGTCTTGAGTTTTTCCTGCTGTATCTGCTTTTTCTAGTTTTGCTGCATCTGCTTCTAATTTTGCTTTTTGAGCTTCTGTTGCTTTGTCCACTAACGCTGCTTTAGCTTTTTCTAACTCTGCTTTCTTAGCTTTTACATTTGTTAATGCTTCTGCTACTTGTTCTGGTGTTGAATCTGCATTATTGATGATACCTTCTGCTGCTGTTACTGCTGCATCTGCTGCTTGTTTTGCTGCGTTATATGCTTCTGTTGTAGATGTTGTTTTTCCATCTGTTACATTTGCTACACCTGCTAATGCTTTTAATTCGTCTTTAGCTGTTGCTAAGTCTCCAGTATTTGCTTTGTCTTTTAGTAACGCTGTCGCATCTACTAACTTCGCTTTTAATGCTTCTACTTTTGCGATTGCTGCTGCAGCTTCTACTTTTGTAGCGTTGTTTTGTCCTGCTTTTGTTACTAAGTCTGCTGCTGTAGTTTTCGCTTCTGTTAATTGTGATTGAATCGCATCTACTGCATTTTTGTATGCTGCAATACTTGTCGGAGTTTTTGTTGCTTCGAACGTACTTCCTTCTGCTGGTGTTAACGCTGTGTCTGCTTTTCGTAACTCTGCTACTTGCTCATCTGTTGCTTTGTCTACTAGTGTTGCTTTTG
>NZ_KQ970261.1:79656-109164 GCF_001579045.1 Streptococcus mitis
CTGCTTCTAGTTTTGCTAGTACTGCATCTACTGCTTCTTGTGCTGCTAATGCTTCTAGTCTACTTGCATTGTCTCCTGCTGTTTTAACTGCTGTTACTTTAGCTTTTGCTGCTTCTAACTCTGCTGTTAAATTAGTGTATGCTGTTTCATATGCATTAACACTGTCTTGAGTTTTGCCATCTGTACTTGCTTTTACTAGTTTTGCTACAGTATTTTCTAATTTTTCTTTTTGGGCTTCTGTTGCTGCAGGTACTAAGTTCTGTTTAGCTGCCTCTAACGCTGCTTTCTTAGCTTTGATATCAGCTAATGCATTAGCTACATCTTCTACTGTTGAGTTTTCACTATTAATTACAGTTGCTGCATCTTCTACTGCTTTATCTGCAGCAGTTTTTGCAATAGCATAAGCATCTTGACTATCTTTTGTTTTTCCAGCAGTTACATTGTCATTTGTTTGTTGAGTAATATAATCACTTAAAGCATTCTTAGCTTTTTCTAATTCAGCTGTATTTCCTTTATCTTTCAATAGTGCAGCAGCTTTATCTAATTCAGCTTTGATTTTATCAACTTCAATTTGAGCATCAGTAGCTTCTACTTTACCGGCATTTACCGTTTTATCTAATACTGCTTTAGCCTGAGCTTTTGCAGCTGTCAACGCAGTTTTTAACGTTTCATATTTTGCCTCATATTCTGCGATACTCTTCGGTGTCTTACCTGTCTTATCTGCTTCTGTTAGTGCATTCGAATCATTTTGTAGTTTTGTTTTTTGAGCTTCTGTTGCTGCAACTACTAATTCAGCTCTTGCTGCTTTTAATTCAGCTCTTTTAGCTTTCACGTCTGCTACTGCTTGAGCAACTTGATCAACAGTTGCATGTTCATCATCAATGATCAATTTAGCTTTTCTAGCTTCTTCTTCTGCGGCATTTTTAGCTATATTATATTCTGAAACAGTTTCAGGTGTTTTACCTGGAGTTGGATCGTCATCTACTAGTTGTTCTAGTTTTCCTGTTGATGTTGTCAATGCCGATTTATCAACTTTTAACGCGTTTTGTGCTTCTAAAGTGTTTGTTAAGATTTTTTTATACGCATCCGTTGGTTGTAACGTACCATCTAACAAAGCTTTTATAGCGTCTAGTTGGTCTTGATATGCTTTTTGTGATTCAGGCGTTTTACCTCTCTTATCTGCATCTCGTGTGTCAAGTAATTTATTATAAACTCTTTCCAAAAGTGTTCTAGCAACTCTATTCGTATCCTGTGTAATAGAAAATCCAAGCCCTGAAACAGGTAATGCATATTGAGACCATGTAGTTTGATATCCCATTCCTAGTCTAGAATTATCAGAAGCACTAATTCGTACAGTATATTCTACAGCCCCTTTAGGTAAATCAATATTTTTACTAGTAAAACTACCAGTTCTATTTCCTTGACGGTTTTTATATCCTGCTAACTTTTGGTTAAGAACGTCAATTGTTGGCTCTGGTGGTCTTCCGACAGTAAACTTAATGCTATCATTAGCATCAACTGAGGTTACCTGTTTATTTGTATCATTTATCGATTGATCAGGACGAAAACTTTGATTATAGATAGATTGCGTATGCCCATCTTCAAATTTTGCAATTACTTCAACTTTATATCCAGCTTTAAAACCATCAATATCTCCTGTAAATCCTGTTTTAAAAGAAATATTTACCCCTGTTCCTGTTGATGAAGAATAGGCTTTATAAGTTTTTTCTATTCCATTGAACCCTTTTAGCCCTTTAGCTATTTGACGACCTTCTCCTATATCTTTAAATGGTTGTCCATCAAAGGTTTCTTCACTTTTTGTTGCATTTGTTCTAACTTTAGAAAGAAATAGTGCATACTCGTGAGAGCGATCAAAAGAATTTTCCTCAACATGTGCTGTATATGTATATCCTGTTCTCGTAACATTCACTGTCTCAATAGGAAATACACCGTCATTAGTTTTACGTGCAATAGCAAATTTCCCTTTTTTGCCATCTGCTGAAACTGCTGACCAACCACCAAATTCATCAATTTCTTTTACTTCACCAGCCTGAACATTTTTAAGAGCACCCACTTCATCAATAGAAGCTAATTTAGTTTCATTACTTATAGAAGAGTCCAATCCCTTTAAACTATTAGCTAATTCAGCAACACTCGCACTATCTCCTGGCAATGTATACGTTTGATTCGCAGATGGATCTGTATCCGTAGTAGCCGGATCCGTACGGAATAGATTACTTCTATCCAATGCTTTTCCATAACGTTCATCTCTAGAACCTGAGTTTGAGATAGAGTTAGAGTCTGATGCTTTCTCAGTATTTGTTGCTTTAATACCTACAGTAGCTTTTCCATTTGTCGTATCTACTGCTGGTGCTTGTTTTTTCTCTTCTGGTTTTGTTTGTAATTTTGTTGTTGCTGTAACTAGTTTACTATGCGCTTGTGTTAATTCACTTTCTGTTGTCGCATTACTTAAAACTGATCTTGCTTCTTCTAAAGTTGTCTTTAATTGGTTTACACTTTCTTCTGTTTTAGAAGCATATTTCCCGTTAGTAAATTTCCCATCAATTTCTTCTATTAGTTTTGATAAAGCTAACTTTCTCTCATTTGAATCTGAAATAGTTGAAACAACCGGCACTGACTCTTGAGTCTCTTTTGAGCTTCCTACCACATCTCCTTCTGGTTTATTCTCAACATTTGCATCAGAAACTAAAGTATTAGCTTCTTTAGTAGACACACCTGTAGTAGATGGGTTGCTCTGTATAAGAGGATCAGGAGTTTGTTTATTCTCTTTCACACTCACTACATTTTGACTGTGTTCAGCTGCTTGTACATCTTCAACTGAACTAACTACAAAAAAGACTGACCCTAATAAGACAGATGCAGCACCAATTGAAAATTTGCGAATAGAGAAACGCTGGCGCTCATTAAATTTAAATTGTTTCATTTGTTACCTTTCTTTCTATCCTGTTCTAAATAGCTCAAAACCATATAGTGAATCTACACTTGTTTACTTCTTTAAAAAAACAGGAAAATGAACCTCCTATTATCTTTCTAGTAATAAGAAGTCTCATATTTTTATAGTTTTTCAATCCATTATATCAAATTTGCTATATTCTTTGCAAACTGATTTCCTCCTACAAATAAACGAATTATATATATATATATATGCACAAACCTTATACTATAAGGTTTGTGGCTCTTTTTTTGAAAATTTAACATATTTTCGGATATTTTTAGAATTTTTACATTTTGATGACAGTTTGTAGATGTTCCATTTAAGCAATCTCACCTAAACCTATTCTCTATCTTTTCTTAGTGATAAACTTTATCTGACTTTCATATATGAGATAAATGAAAGACTATAGTGCAAAAAAATGGTACAATGTAGTATGTACTTGGAACTATTAAACTACACAGTAAAGTAGTTGCAAGACACAATCTACTCACTATTTAAAAAATATAAGGGAATTAACCCTTGATATGAAAGGAATTTTAGAAATCTTATGATGAACATGCAAAACATGATGCGCCAAGCACAAAAACTTCAAAAACAAATGGAACAAAGCCAAGCTGAACTTGCTGCTATGCAATTTGTTGGCAAATCTGCTCAAGACCTTGTCCAAGCGACCTTAACTGGAGATAAGAAAGTTGTCAGCATTGACTTTAATCCAGCTGTCGTTGACCCAGAAGACCTTGAAACTCTTTCTGATATGACCGTTCAGGCCATCAACTCTGCTCTTGAACAAATCGATGAAACGACTAAGAAAAAATTAGGTGCTTTCGCTGGGAAATTGCCATTCTAAGCATAAGAAAAACAAGCATTCAAGAGAATACTTGCCTATCGTAGGAGGAACAACTGTTCCTCTTTTTGCTTACTAAAAATTAAAGAATTCCATGGCCTGTTTGAACAGCAATTCAGTATACTCTGGGTCTTCTTGGGCAATGGTAACCTGCTCTTGAATCATTTCCAAGTCATCTGTTATCATGCCATCTGCTCCTAACTGAACAGATTTATCAAAGGACTCTGAACTATTGATGGTCCAAACGTACAATTTCTGATCGGTATTCCAAAGCTTATTGACAAAATTTTCATCTAAAGTTGAATACTCCATGGTGTAACCTGTAGCCTTGGTTCTTGGGAAAATACTATTGTAAGGTAGGATGAAATAAACTGGAATTTGTGAGTCATAGGCCAACACCTGGTCAATCACATGGTAGTCCAAGGACTGCATTTGGTGGCCATTCTGCTTAATAATGGCTCCATATTTGTCCATAAAGCGTTTCATCATATCTGGACTATCTTTTCGACTAGTTTTAATCTCAATAAGGAGTTTTTGATGTAATTCATTGGCTTTATTGAGATAGCCATCAAAACTGGACACCTTGGTATGATAGCCATTTTCTGAAATATCAAGTTTAGTTAATTCTTTCAAAGTTAAATCCTGTGGATTGGCATTAACTCCTGTCAGATTCTTGATATTAGCATCATGCATCATGACAAACTGGCCATCTTTTGTTTCCTGAACATCTGTCTCAACGAAATCTGGAGATAACTGAGCGGTTTTTTCTAGTGATTGGACGGTATTTTGCACACCATTCTTTTTAGATACTCCCCTGTGAGAGATAATTAAAGGTTTATGTGCTACTGGAGCTTCCAAATAAACATAACCCTCGAGAGCGAAAAAGATACAAGCACAGCCCATCACTCCCCATCTCATCCAGTGGTCTTTCTTTCTCCTTGGGGTGATTTCTAGTTCTTCTCCTGTTAAGAAGGAAACAAATTTAATGAGAAAGTAAGTCAAGGCTGTATAGTGGAAATTTTTAATCAAGACAAAATTGATAATTCCCAGTACAAGAGATTCCTTATGAGTCAGACCATCCATCAGTGCCTGACTTGCTAATATTGGAATCAATAAAAGAATGAAAAATAGGTATGTTTTGACGACAATCCAAAGCAAGTTCCAGATATAAAACCAGGATTGCTTTCTTGTTTTCTCTAGACTGTATCTGACTGCTTCTTTGACGGTCTTTTTCTCAAACAAAAGTTGAGGTAGGGCAAACATGAAACGCACTGAAATGTAAAATAGAAGTAAAGCCAGAATAGTAACCACTATACCTACTAGCCAATACTTGTCTTCCACATAATCAACGATAAATTCCGGAATGACAATTTTATTGAGGTAATAAATCTTTAAAATCTTTCGAATCAATGGAAAGAGTATCATGACATAAAAGAAAATAAAGGCCATTTTTGAAATCGTCACTTGCTTCATAAACAAGAAACTTTGACGAAAGACCTTGCGACTGTACTCCAGCAAGGTCCTCCTTTCATGATAGAGGAGGTGTCGAGCTCCGATAAAGAGAAGCCCTATCTGGTAATAGGCGACCAGTAAATTAACGATTACCAGAACAAATAAAGCAAGACTAACAAAGGGAGAACCTTTTATAATGGCAAAAATATTGTTGTAGGAAAGAAAGAGATAACCTGTCTGACGGAGCAAAAGTCCAGCAATCCAAGAATTAAATGGTAACCAGACAAACTCAATCATCATGAATATCAAGAAAAAGAGAAAGAGAATTTTATCTAGATTAAAGTAGATTTTCCTAAAACCTAGATTTTTAGGTTTTTCAGGTTTCATAGACACTCCTAGTCAAATAATTGAGACAAGTCCAAGCCACCAAAAGGATTGTTTGATAAGCTACTTTCTGTCTCTAACAATTCTCTAGCTTGATCCGACTCTAAGAAGGACTCGTAAACACGCGCCGTCATCCGAGCATCCTCTAAGCTATTATGGGACTGACCTTGAAATCCAAGAAATGAGGCAACAGTTTGCAATTTGAGATTGGCAATACCATGTAAATCTGAACTCCGACGTTCAAAAGCTTCATCATACAGATCAACCTTGTACTGCGGGCTGTAGTCTAAACCATGCTCTGCTAGAATAGGCAAATCACTTTTAGCAGCATTGTAGCCTACCATGGGTAAAGAACCCACAAACTCTTGGAAATCTTTTATGACTTCCTCCACTGGGGGAGCATCTTTTAAGGTCTCAGCTGTAATCCCAGTCAATCCATTGATAAAACTCTTTAGAGGCACACTGGTATGAACATAGGAATCATAGGCATCGATTTCCTGACCATCTCTAAAACGCACTGCCGATACTTGAATCAAGTGTGTTTGTCCTTCGTGCTGATTAAATTCTAAGTCAAAAGCAATGTAATCTTCTAATCGTTCCATTTTCTACCTCTCCTATACTGTTATTTTACTTGAGCAACTATACTATTAGAAACAAAAGAAGCCATCAGGTTAGCATGTAACCTAAACAGCTCCTTGATTATCCTCCAAATAAACGAGCAAAAAAGCCTTTCTTAGTGGATTGGACTTCTTCTTTTGCTTGGTCCAGCTCTAGCTTAAGATTTTCTTGATCCTTCATGGCTTGAAGGGTCAATTGTTGCTGCTGATCGAGTTGTTTGTCTTTCTCAGCAATCTGACGGTCTTTGATACGCATCTGCTCGTCTTTTTCTGATAACTGACGATCCTTGGCTTTTAATTGTTCATAAAGACGAAGAATTTCTGCATTCTTCTCATCAACCAGAATCTCCATCAGTTCACGTTGCTTGACATCTTCACTGACAGGCTCATCTTCAAAAATCGTTTTTTTATAGATTTCTTCTAGCTTAATCAAGCCACTTCTGGTAACGACTGTTACCCCTTTGTCATTTTTATCTGTGTCTTCTTCTGGTAATTCTTTGACACGGTTATTGATTGCTTGGCGAGATAATCCTAAGACCTCTGCAATCTCACTGACGGTCATTTCAATACTCATAATATCCTCTGAAACGTTTTCTAGCTTTTCTTTACTTAAATCTTATCATAAGCTAGAAAAACTGTCAAATTTTCGCTTAATTTAAGGCCTTCAAAAAGGCTAATAAGACTTGAGCAGAGCGACGTCCAGCTTCGATAATAAACTCATCAAAAGAGATGTTTGCTTCATGATTGGCATTGTCACTCATAGCTCGGATGACTAAGACTGGAAGATTAAGAGCATGCGCTGCCTGAGCAATCGCTGCCCCCTCCATCTCAACAGCCAAAACATCTGGAAAATGAGACTTAATCGCTTCTATCTTGTCATTTCCTGCGACAAAACTATCTCCTGTAGCAATCAAACCAAGATGCCAGTTTTGCTCTAAATGAGATAAACTCTCTTGGATTTTGGCAACAAAGGTTTTATCTGATTCGAAATAAAGTGGTTGTTGCGCCATTTGTCCATAAGCATATCCAAAAGCTGTGACATCCACATCATGATAGGCTAATTTGTCAGCAATCACAACATCCCCAACAGTAATACCCTCTGCTACTGCCCCAGCTGATCCCGTGTTAATCAAAGCATCCACTTGAAAATGATCAGCCAAAATCGCCACACTCATAGCAGACATGACCTTACCAATTCCACTTTCTACAAGAACGACTTCATGAGAGGCAATGGTTCCCGTATGATAGGTATTGCCTAAAACAACTTGCTCCTGGGCATTGTCTAAATGCTGAACCAGATAAGCCAGTTCTTCTGGCATAGCCGCAATAATTCCTATTTTCATTTCAATTCCTTTTCGATTACAAAAGTTTCATTGCTAAGACAAGCAAAATCAAGAGAAAGATGACTGCGAATAAGATTTTATTTAACTTAGAATTGAAGACATTTCTCTTAGTATTTTCAATGCGACGACTTTTATGAATAGACGGTTCGACCTGAATCTTCAAGGTTTCCTGGCTAAAGCCATGTCCCTTAGGATTGGCATAACCAAAACGGGAAGAAGAGGTTGGTAAAATCTTAGTCTCCTCATTATCATCTAGCAAAGGAGGACCTGAAATTTTTTCGCCTCTATTAGCTCTTTCAATCATTTCATCCGTTAATAAAGGTTTACCCATACTGACCTCCTCTATTTTTTGTGCAATTCCCAATACTGTACAGCCATAATTGTCTTGGCATCACAGATATGACCTGATTGAATCAATTCCTTGGCTTCTTCTAAGCTCACTTCAAGGACTTCCAAGGTCTCATCTTCATCCTGCGGACGCGGGTTTTCAACTTTTGTCAAATCGCTTGCTAGATATAGTTTTAACTTTTCATTACAAAAGCCAATAGCTGAATAGAAGTCATACAAGAGTTCTAACTTCCCTGTATAGGCTGTTTCTTCCTCTAATTCACGCAGAGCTGCTGCAACAGGGTCTGTATTTTCTCCTACTTCCAACTTCCCGGCTGGAATTTCGTAAGAGACAGCCTCAATAGCTTTGCGATACTGCTTGACCAAGATGAGTTTTTGTTCATCCGTTACTGCTAAAACACAGACAGCCCCATTGTGGAAAATCAAATCCCGTTGGGCAGTTCCTTTACCTTCTGGTAATTCAACCTGATCTTGGACCAGTTTAAATATTGGTCCTTGATAGATTTCTTTTCGGCTAAGCGTTTTTTCTTCAAATTCCATGATAGGCTCCTACTGATTATTAGGATGATGAGGAAGGCGTGTTGCATATTCGTCTTTATTGACCTGACGTCCACGACCAATTGCAATCGCATCTGCTGGCACGTCTTTAGTAATAGTTGAACCAGCTCCAACGAGAGAATTGTCACCTAACTCAACTGGCGCAATAATGGTTGAATTTGAACCAACAAAGACATTGTTGCCAATGACTGTCTTGTATTTGTTTTTGCCGTCATAGTTGACTGTAATGGTTCCTGCTCCGAAATTAACATGGCTACCCACTTCACAGTTTCCGATATAAGTCAAATGACCAGCCTTGGTATTCTCGCCGATTGAAGACCCTTTAACCTCAACAAAGTTTCCAATATGTGCTTGGGCAGCTAGACTTGAACCTGGACGAATGTGGGCGTAAGGACCGACTGTCACTCCGTCAGCAACACTACTTTCTTCAATCATAGAGTTGGTAATGACAGCTCCTGCTCCAATAGTGCTGTCCACTACATATGTACCATTTGTCAAAACAGTCTCAGCACCAATTTTCGTTTGCCCCTTCAAGGTAACATTGGCTTCGATTTGAACTTCAGGCGCAATCTCAACATCAATATCAATATAAGTTGCCTCTGGATTGACAAAGCTAACACCGTTGACCATGTGTTTATGATTAATGCGACGACGCATAACCGACTCAGCTGTCGCAAGTGCCACACGGTCATTTACCCCAAGACTTTCATCAAAATCTTTCAAAGTATAAGCACCAACTTTTTCACCAGCTTCACGGAAAATGCCAATGACATCTGTAATATAGTATTCACCTTGAGCATTGTTGGTATTAATATTTTTCAAAGCCTCAAACAAACGCTCGTTATCAAAAACATATGTTCCAGTGTTGATTTCCTTGATTTGCTTTTCAAAATCTGTGGCATCCTTCTGCTCCACAATGCGAAGAACCTCAGCATTGTCATTACGCACAATTCGCCCATAGCCGAAAGGATTATCTGTTTCAGCAGTCAAGATAGTGGCCACATTTTTATGATTGATGTGGAAATCAATCAAATTTTTCAAGCTTTCACCAGTGATTAAAGGAGTATCTCCTGCAATGACCAAGGTGTGACCTGACAAACCCTCCAAAATTGGCTCTGTCATCATAACTGCATGGCCAGTCCCTAACTGTTCAGATTGAGTCACAAATTCTGTCTGTCCAGCCAAGACCTCCTCAACCAATTCCGCCTTGTGTCCTACAACTGTTACTGTCTTTTCAGGTTGGATAGCTCCCACACTACGGAAAACATGTTCCAACATAGAAATACCCGCAACCTTGTGCAACACTTTTGGCAAATCAGATTTCATGCGAGTCCCTTTACCCGCTGCTAAAATAATGGCATAATTTGACATAATCTTCTCTTTTCTCTAGAAATTCCCTTTTATTATACCATATTTCAAATCATTCCGCGCTCTTGAATGAAAAAATGCTCCAAAGTCCTTTCCTTAACCCATTTTTTTTGATTTTTTTTCATTTTTAGGGTAAAATTATGAAATATGAGAAAACAAATTCATCCACTTATTTTATTTAGTTTTTTTGGGATTATAATTTTCATTTTAATCATCAATCGCCCACTTAATGACAACCAATCCTTTAAAACAAAATCCAATATAGCACAGATTGAAGCACAGGCTTTGAAACACTTAGACAAACCGATTATTGACCTCTCTGGCTGGCAGCGTCCTGAGGAAATCAACTACGATGCCCTCTCACAAAATATTTCAGGCGCTATTGTTCGTGTTCACAGTGGTGCTCAAACGACAAAAGAAAATGATGCTTCCTTTATCAATGGAATAGACAAGGCCTATAAGAGTCATATCACTGAACTTCAAAAACGGAATGTCCCAGTTGGGGTCTACGCTTATGTAGCTGGAAAAAGTGTCCAAGAAATGGAAAAAGCCGCTGAAGTTTTCTACAATGCTGCCTCTCCTTACAGCCCTAGTTACTATTGGCTAGACGTAGAAGACAAAACCATGTCCAATATGAACGAGGGTGTTGAAGCCTTTCGAGCAAAACTAGCATCACTAGGTGCTAAAAACATCGGAATCTACGTTGGTGTCTACTTCATGGAAGAACATAGTATTGATACAGGCAAGTTTACCTCTGTTTGGATTCCGTCCTACGGCTCAGACTCAGGATTTTTGGAGAGCAGTCCTAAAACTGATTTAGATTATGACATCCACCAATACACATCTAAAGGGAAAATTGCCGGCTTTGACCACAATTTGGATATCAACGTCATCTCTCCCTTAAAAAATAAAGAAGAAACCTTTAGAAAACTCTTTTTAAAACCTTAAAAGCATTTGTTTATCATTTGCTTTTTCTTTTTATTATAGATTGTGATACAATATAGTAAGGATTTTTTGAAATAGAAATAGTTGGAGGAAATATATGCTCTCATGGTTAGCACGCCTTATTAAAGGGATTGTCATTGCTCTTGGATTTATCTTACCGGGAATTTCCGGAGGAGTTCTAGCAGCAATCTTAGGCATTTACGAACGGATGATTGGCTTTCTGGCCCATCCCTTTAAAGACTTTAAAGAAAATGTTTTGTACTTTATTCCAGTTGCCATCGGTATACTTCTGGGAATTGGCCTATTTTCTTATCCGATTGAATACCTACTTGAAAATTATCAGGTCTTTGTCTTATGGAGCTTTGCGGGCGCCATCATTGGTACAGTTCCTAGCCTCCTCAAGGAATCAACTCGAGAATCTGACCGAGACAAGATTGATTTAGCTTGGTTCTGGACAACCTTTATCATTTCTGGATTAGGACTCTATGCCTTAAATTTTGTCGTTGGAACCTTAAGTGCTAGCTTTCTTAATTTCATCCTAGCAGGTGCACTGCTGGCTCTTGGCGTCTTGGTTCCTGGCCTCAGTCCATCAAATCTACTTTTGATTTTGGGTCTCTATGCTCCGATGTTGACTGGTTTTAAAACCTTTGATCTCTTGGGAACCTTCTTCCCGATTGGAATCGGAGCAGGCGCAACTCTCATCATTTTTTCAAAATTAATGGATTATGCCTTAAACAACTACCACTCACGCGTCTATCATTTCATCATCGGTATCGTCCTATCAAGTACCCTTTTGATCTTGATTCCAAATGCAGGAAACGCTGAAAGCATCCAATACACAGGACTTTCACTTGTTGGTTATGTCATCATCGCCTTCTTCTTTGCACTGGGAATCTGGCTTGGTATTTGGATGAGTCAATTGGAGGATAAGTATAAATAATGGCAAAAAAAGTTAAAATCAAAAAAACATTAGTAGAACAAATCCTGTCGAAAGCAGGTATCCCACATCAGGGGATTCAAATCAATGCCCTGGAAGGAGAACTTCCTCAAGGTTATGAACGAGACCAAATTTTCAAAACCTTGGCTCTTTTGGGAGACAAGACAGGACCGATTATCGGAATTGTCCCTATCACCCAACACTTGTCGGAAAAGAAACTAGCCAAAATTTCTGGCAATAAAAAAGTGAGCATGATTCCACAAAAGGACCTTGAAAAAACAACAGGTTACATTCATGGAGCCAATAATCCTGTCGGTATTCGTCAGAAACACAATTACCCCATTTTTATCGATAAAATCGCCCTAGACTTGGATCAAATGATTGTCTCTGCTGGCGAAGTTGGTCACAGCATTATCGTCGCGCCACAAGACTTGGCTAGCTTTGTAAAGGCAGACTTTGTAGATATTTTGGAGGACAGCAAGTAATGAAACTCTACTTTGTCCGCCACGGTCGTACTGTCTGGAACCAAGAAGGTCGTTTTCAAGGTGCTAGTGGAGATTCTCCCCTTCTTACTGAATCCATTGACATTCTCAAAAAACTTGGCCAATATCTCAAGGAAATTCCTTTTAATCAGATTTATTCAAGTGATTTACCTCGAGCGGTCAGATCTGCCGAGATTATCCAAAGTCAACTCCAGACACCCTGTCCTTTAGAATGTATTCCTAATCTCCGTGAATGGCAGCTGGGGAAATTAGAAGGCTTGAAAATCGCAACCTTGGAAGCTATTTACCCGCAACAAATCCAGGCTTTCCGTACTAATCTTGCTCAATTTGATACTCAAATGTTTGGAGCCGAATCCCTCTATAGCACAACACAACGAACTATCCAATTTATCAAATCATTAAAAGATAGTCCAGCTGAGCGTATTCTAATTGTCGGTCACGGTGCCAATCTTACTGCCAGTCTTCGTACTCTTCTAGGATATAAAGAACCACTTCTTCGTAAAGATGGCGGTCTAGCAAATGCCAGCCTAACAATTCTAGAAACCCATGATTTTGAAACATTCACTCTCGATACTTGGAATGATACTTCCTATCAATAACAGAACTTGATTTTATACTCAATGAAAATCAAAGAGCAAACTAGGAAACTAGCCACAGGCTGCTCAAAGCACAGCTTTGAGGTTGTAGATGAAACTGACAAAGTCAGTAACATATATACGGCAAGGCGACGTTGACGTGATCTGAATTTAATTTTCGAAGAGTATTATAGTCAAGTTCTTTTTAGTTTTGAAAGATTATCCGTGAATTTCTTGGCTATTTATGATAGAATGGGAGTATCGCAAAAAATGACTCATCGTATTCAATTTTGAGTAAAACTAGGAGGATCCCATGTCAACAGAACATATGGAAGAACTAAATGACCAGCAGATCGTTCGTCGTGAAAAAATGGCTGCGCTCCGTGAACAAGGAATCGATCCCTTCGGAAAACGTTTTGAACGTACTGCAAATTCACAAGAATTAAAAGATAAATTTGCTGACCTCGATAAAGAACAATTACATGATAAAAATGAAACAGCTACTATCGCAGGACGCTTGGTAACCAAACGTGGTAAAGGTAAAGTAGGTTTTGCCCACCTTCAAGACCGCGAAGGTCAAATCCAAATCTACGTACGTAAGGATGCTGTCGGTGAAGAAAACTACGAAATCTTCAAAAAAGCAGACCTTGGTGACTTCCTTGGTGTCGAAGGCGAAGTGATGCGTACAGATATGGGAGAACTCTCTATCAAGGCTACTCACATCACACACTTGTCTAAGGCTCTTCGTCCTCTGCCAGAGAAATTCCACGGTTTGACAGACGTTGAAACCATTTACCGTAAACGTTACCTTGACTTGATTTCTAACCGTGAAAGCTTTGAACGCTTTGTCACTCGTTCAAAAATCATCTCTGAAATCCGTCGTTACCTTGACCAAAAAGGTTTCCTTGAAGTGGAAACACCTGTTCTTCACAACGAAGCTGGTGGTGCTTCTGCCCGTCCATTTATCACCCACCACAATGCCCAAAACATTGACATGGTGCTTCGTATCGCGACTGAGCTTCACTTGAAACGCCTTATCGTGGGTGGTATGGAACGCGTCTATGAAATTGGCCGTATCTTCCGTAACGAGGGAATGGATGCTACTCATAACCCTGAGTTTACTTCTATCGAAGTTTACCAAGCTTATGCTGACTTCCAAGACATCATGGACTTGACGGAAGGCATTATCCAGCATGCTGCTAAATCAGTCAAAGGCGATGGTCCAGTTAACTATCAAGGTACTGAAATCAAGATTAACGAGCCATTTAAACGTGTTCATATGGTGGATGCTATCAAAGAAATTACTGGTGTCGATTTCTGGCAAGACATGACTTTGGAAGAAGCTAAAGCTATCGCTGCTGAGAAAAAAGTTCCTGTTGAGAAACACTATACTGAGGTTGGTCACATCATAAATGCCTTCTTTGAAGAGTTTGTTGAAGAAACTTTAATCCAACCAACCTTTGTCTATGGACATCCAGTAGCTGTGTCTCCACTCGCTAAGAAAAATCCTGAAGACCAACGCTTTACTGATCGTTTCGAGCTCTTCATCATGACTAAGGAGTACGGTAATGCCTTTACTGAGCTCAACGACCCAATCGACCAACTTAGCCGTTTTGAAGCCCAAGCTAAAGCCAAAGAACTTGGTGATGATGAAGCAACAGGCATCGACTATGACTACATCGAGGCTCTTGAATACGGTATGCCACCAACAGGTGGTTTGGGAATCGGTATCGACCGTCTCTGCATGCTCCTCACTGATACAACTACTATCCGTGACGTATTGCTCTTCCCAACAATGAAATAATACTCTTAGAAAATCTCTTCAAACCACGTCAGCGTTGCCTTGCCGTACTCAAGTACAGCCTGCGGCTAGCTTCCTAGTTTGCTCTTTGATTTTCATTGAGTATAAGCTCTTATCCTCTGGTACTTACCAGAGGATTTTTTTGATGAAAAAAACTACGTTTTGCTAATCAAAACGCAGTCTCAGCCACTATTTTATCTTACTGTCCTTCTTTTACTTCTTTGGTTGCTACATCTTCTCCAAACCATTTTTGGCTGATTTCTTGGAATTTACCGTCCTTGTAAAGACTAGAAAAAGCTTCATTTATCTTCTTAACCAGAGTTGTATCTTCCTTACGGGCTCCAACCGCAAAAGCTTCTGTTTCTAGTCCAACTGTAAAGACATTATAATCGTTTAAAACGCCTTCTGCTTCTAAATAATAGTTTGCATAGACACGATCAATCAATAGACCATCAATTCGATCATTTTTCAAATCAATCAAGGCTTCATTAAAGGTTTGGTATTGATTCGCTTCCTTATTAGCGACAATATCCTTTAAAATCGCTGGGTTTGCTTCAAAGTCCGCATAACCAGATGAACCGGCTTGAGCTCCTAATGTCTTTCCAGCCATATCCTTTGCAGTCGTGATACCAGATGATTTCTTGGTCACCAATACCTGCTCATTCTTCATATATGAGTTACTGAATGCCACCTTTTCACGGCGTTCATCTGTAGCGGAATAACCATTCCAAATCAGATCAATCGTTCCTTTTGTCAATTCAGCTTCTTTCAAATCCCAATCAATCGGTTGCCAATTTACCGTAATTCCGTATTTTTCAAAAACAGCTGTAGCTAAATCAATATCAAATCCTGCATAAGAACCATCTTTCTGAGCAAATCCCATTGGAACAAAAGTACTATCAAATCCAATAGTAATAGACTTGTTAGACTGGTACTTTGACCAATTATCTCCACTAGTTTCGCTAGAATTTTTCCCACAAGCTACTAAGAACAAAGCAGTCATCAGACTGACTAATACAAGCATCCATTTTTTCATCCATTTTTCCTCCTATTTAGGTTCTACTTTCAATAATACATCTGCAATATTTTCCGCGAACTGCAAATCGTGGGTTACCACAATCTGGGTCATCCCAAGTTCCCTATTTTGCAAGATTAGTTTTTCCACTTCCAAGCGCAATTCTGGATCTAGGGCAGAAGTTGGTTCATCGTAGCCAATGATTTCTGGGTCAATCATCATAGCACGCGCCAAAGCCACCCGCTGCTTTTGCCCACCAGATAGTGAGAAAGGATAGGCATCTGCGTGTCCTGCTAGTCCTAACTGTTCCAAGAGACCACGCGCCTTCTTCTCAGCCTCCTCCTGCTTCATTCCCATGGTCTTCACAGGCGATAAGGTCAAATTGTCCAGAACTGATAAATGAGGGAACAGTTGAAAATCTTGGAAGACAAATCCCAGTAGATTCCGCTTCTGCAATTCATCCAGCTCTAAAGGTTGTCCATTATAAAAGATTTGCCCAGAATCAATGGTTTCAAGACCCGCAAGCATACGTAAGAGAGTTGTCTTACCTCCGCCGGAAGGCCCAACGATAGCCAGGATTTGCTTTTCAGGAATACTTAGACTGAAATTAGACAGGATTTGTTTGTCTCCAAATTTCTTATTGATATTTCGTAATTCTAACATGGCAGCCTCCTATCTATAATAACTATACTTCTTCTCAACTTTTTTGGAAATAATTGTCACAATCCCAATCAAAATCAAGTAAATGGCACCTGCCAAGAACATAGGAACCAGACTAGCATCGCGGTTAGCAGCTGTTCGACTAGCCAAGATAAGGTCTGAAATTCCGAGAGCATAGACCAAAGAAGTATCCTTGACCAAACTCATAACTTCGTTAAAGACACTAGGAAGAACGATCTTGGTCACCTGTGGTAAGATAATATAACGCACTGTGTCAAAAGGGCTAAACTTCAAGACCTTGGCAGCCTCATACTGTCCTCTTGGAATAGTGTCAATTCCCCCACGGAAAATTTCTGCAAAGTAAGCTGCATAGTTGAGAACAAAGGCAATAATGGCAGCAGGAAGGCGGTCTAAACGAATCCCAATACTTGGGAGCACATAATAGATAAAAATCAATTGCAAGAGTAAGGGGGTTCCCCGCATAATCCAGATGTAAATGTTAATCAGATAATGGAGGGGCTTCCAATGGACTTGCAAGGCAAAGGCAATCAAAACGCCCAAAGGAATCGAAAATAGCAAGACCAGTGCAAAGACCTGTACAGTCGTGCTCGCACCATTCAGTAAACTCGGTAATATCTCAAATAAATAAGACATACTGCACCTCCTAAAAGTAATTGTTCCTATTATAGCATGAATAAACAAAATAACCAACCATTTTTGCAAAAAAATTCTATCATATACAAATAAAAACCGTAGCTATCAAAAGAGATAAACTACAGTTCTATATGTTTAAACATTCTTACAATCTCTCAAACAGTTCTTGCATTTGCACATCATCTGGAACCAGTTTTAAGTAAGCTTGTGCATTGACTTTTGCTTCCTCAAAGTAGCCCAATTCACGCAAGAGATAGATATAGTGTTCCAGAAATTCTGGATTGTCCTTCAAATCTCCTGCCAACTCTTGGTAAAGCTCATAGGCAGTATCCAAATCGTCCATTTCTTGATAGGAACGAGCAATCATCCACTTGGTCAAGAGATTTTCTGGCTCTTCGCTCTGCAAGTCTAGAATATCCTCATAACGCTCCTGCTCCAGATAAATAGTAGCTAGACGGAGTAAGATTTCTTCCGTATCCTCAGCATCTTCTTTAGCAATAAGGAGATAATTTTCTGCACCACTAGCATCATGCAGTTCATAAGAAAATTGTGAAGCAGCCAGCAAGAGACGAGTTTCAAAGGGATTTTTCTCCAAGCCTTGCTTAGCGATACGCAGGGCTTCTTGAACTTGATGTTCCTTATGTAAGGCCTGGCTATAGCCATACTCATATCCTTCAAAGTCAGGAGAAATGGTATCGATCTGCTTAAAGTAGAGGACAGCTTTTTGGTATTCTTCTTGATCAAAGTAAAGACTAGCTAACTCAAAAGCTGTTAAATCATCATATTCTAACTCCAGGGCTTTTTCTAAAAACTCTATAGCTGTTTCAAATTTCCCTAACTGAGCATAGGCAAAGCTAATCCGTTGATAGGTAGAAATGCCTGTTTGCTCATAAATAGTACGATTATCTAACTGGGCATAGCCTTGAATAGCCTCCTGATAATTTTCCAACTCACTATCCAACTCTGCCAATCCCAATATCAAGAGAGGATCTTCTGAGTAAGTCAAGGCTTCTAGTAATTTCTCACGCGCCACATCTGTCAAACCTTCCATCTGGTAAAGGTCTGCCTTAAGGGCCAAAGCCGATACATACCAGTCACTGTCAGCTTGGATTTCCTCTAGATAGGCAAAGGCTTCTTCTATTTGACCATCTTCGCTAGCAATAGTTGCTAGATTAAGATGAACCTCTGGAAAATCTTCTACGATTTTCAGATAAATTTCCTTGGCCTGAGGATAAAAACCAATCCCTTCAAGATAAGTAGCTAACTCATACAGAAGCTCACTCGAATCACTTTCTAAAGCTTTGACGAAATAGTGCTCAGCCTTGGCTAAATCTTGTTCCTCCAAAGCCTGTAACATCTGTTGACTATTGTTCACTCTTGACTTCCTCTCCCTCTAATTCATATAGACCACTGACTACCTTATACCATTCAAAAATCGCTGAAATGACAACCTTAGCAGAGGCATAAACTGGAATACCGAGTAAGACTCCCCAAATACCAAACATGGATCCTGAAGTTAACAAGACAAAGAGAACATTAATGGGATGGATGTTTAATTGACTTCCCAAAATCAATGGAGAGACAAAACGACCTTCAATAGTTTGTTCTACGATAAAGACAATCACTACTTTCAAAAGCATGATTGGCCCAGCAATCAACCCCAATACTAGGGCAGGAAGCATGGCTAGGAAGCTACCAAGATAAGGAACCAGATTTAAAATACCAGCAGTAACACCCAGCGTAACCGCATAGCGTAGACCAATAATCTTGAAGAAGATGATAAACATTACTGCTACAATAATAGCCACTGTCACTTGCCCTCGAACATAGTTGGACAACTGTTGATTCACATCTGATAAAACTTGTCCTACAGGCTCCTTCAATTTCGTTGGCATAAATTGGGTCAAATAGTTACGCAAGCCTTTCCCATCACGCAAGAGATAAAAGAGCATGAACGGAACGATAATCAAGGCAACAATCACTTGAGATGCCCCGCTAATAAAGGCACTCACCCAATTGACTGCCTGAGAAGAAACCTTACTTGCCCAAACTGTAGCCTGACTTGAGAAGTTGGTCAAAACTTGCTCTAACTGAGGCCTGAAATCATCTGGTAAACGCTTGGTTACCAAATCATCAATAACCCTATCTGCATCTTCAAGGTAGACTGGAACATTTCTTGCAAAGGTTAAAACCTGGCGTTGCAGATTTGGAATGGCGACTGCCAAACCCCAGATAATAAAGAGAGCGATAATGACAAAGACAATAGTGATGGCTATAACACGATTAATTTTGTGTTTCTCCATCCAATCAACAATAGGATTTAATAAATAATATAGTAAACCAGATAGAATGACTGGCAACATCACGACTGCCAAAAAGTCTAAAACAGGTGAAAATAGAAAACTAATCTTGCTTAAAATAAAAAGATTCAATCCCAATAACAAAGTTACCAAAAATACCGTAATTGCCTTGTTATCCAAAAACCACTTGAAAAACCAAGATAGGTTAAAATGTTTCTCTTTTTGCTCCATAAATACTTCCTTTCTATTGTTCTCTCATTATACCATTTTTAAATCAAAATAACTCTTTTTTAAAGTGCTTACATGGAGACAGCGACATAAAAAATCTCCTCAAAAGAGGAGATTTGATTAGTCTTGAATATGACGGTCTAAGTTCTTCTGATAATCAGCATTGGATTTGGCTTTTTCATCAGCAAATTTCTTGCGGAACTCATCCATTTCTTTAGTAGTGACTATCTTATCTTGAATTTTCAGATACTTGTAGCTATTTTCACTGGTCTTATCACCTACCCAGCCACCTGCACCAGTACCTAGAACTTTCTTCGTTACTAGCATTTGGGCACCGTCTGAGTGTACAGGAATAACCAAGGCACTGTCTGTTAACCAAGCTTGAGCTTTTGCATATTTAGCATATCGTTTTTCAAGATTTGTTTTCTCACTATTAGCATCAGTAATTAACTCTTTAAACTTATCTAACCCAACTGCTTTGATTGCTGAACTGTCTTTACCTGGTACTACACCTAATGAACCAAGAAGATTTGGTCCAGATGTTGGATCAAATATATCTAGATAAGTTGAAGGATCTGCGTAATCAGGTCCCCATCCACTATTTGCATTAATATCCCAGTCAGTATTAGTATTAGAAGTAGCTAGAACTGTCATACTTACCAATTCATCGTCAGAAACTTGTTGAATATCAACTACAACATTATCTGCTCCAATAGCTTCCTCGATAGATTGTTTATAAGATTGAGCTTGACGCACAAATTCTGGACGAGTAGAAGATACTGGAATATCTAAATGAATAGGGAACTGTACTCCATCAGCTTGAAGAGTTTTCTTGGCAGCTTCAAATTTAGCTTTAGCCTTATCTACATTATGAAGTGAATCCTGGGCATCATCAAGACTGACATCTTTCCATACACCATCTAACTTATCCAATTCTGCCTTAGCTACTTGCCCAAATGACTGCTCTCCTACCTGTACAAATGTTGGAGGGGTTAAACTTGTACGTAATTTACGCGGTGCTACTTCGTCCCCAAATACTTGAGAGATTCCTGCTTTACGATCTGTAGCAAAAGCCAAGGATTGACGGAAATCTTTGTTCAGCAAAGCCTTCTTAGTAGATGATTTTTCTGCTTCACTTGTTTTAGCAGTGTGATTATAGGCAACACGGTCAATATTCGTTGAAATATAGAAAGTAGTTCCTTGTTGTTGACTATAAATAATGTTATCTTTATATTTTTCTTTTAGCCGTTCATAGTTAGCAGAGTTTTTAAAGAGAGGTGCTGCAGGATAATTTCCTTCATCAAAACCACGTCCTAGAGAGTCTGCATCCTGACCATCAAAGTAAGACAACTTAATATCATCAATAAAGACATTTTGTTTATCCCAATAGTTTTGGTTTTTAGTCATTTCAATAGAAGATTTAGATGTAAGACCTTTTAAAAGATAAGCCCCATTATATAGAATGCTTGTTACATCAGTCGCCTTACCAAAGTCATCTCCTTTAGAAGCTAAAAAGTCTTCACTAATTGGAGCAAGTACTCCCATTGTAGTCTTAGAATTCCAGAAAGATTCTGGATGATTCAAGGTATAAACTACAGTATAATCATCTGTTGCTTTTACACCAACAGTAGAAAAATCCGTTGTTTTCCCATTTACATAGTCATCTAATCCTTTAATAGAATCCTGTACAAGATAAAGTGCTTCTGATTTCTTGTCAGCAGCGTGTTTTAGACCAGTCACAAAATCCTGAGCCTTAACTTCTCCATATTCTTCACCTTCATTGGAATACCACTTGATACCCTTACGAATTTTATAGGTATAAGTCAAACCATCTTTTGAAACAGTCCAATCTTCTGCAACTGATGGTACTAGATTCCCATATTGATCATTTTCCAGTAGTCCATCAATGACATTACCAGTAATCTGTTTTGTAGACTTTTGCCCAGAAACTGTATAATCCAGAGTCGAAGGATCTGATGAAAATACATAGGCATAAGTAACTGGTTTAGTTGCTTCCTTATTCCCATTACCAGATGAACAAGCTGCTAGAACAGCTGCTGAAAGTACAGCAACTCCAGCTGCTAAGAAAACACGTTTTTTCATAAAAACTCCTTTGCAATTTGTATAGGATTATTATAGCACTTTTCAAAAGGAAATCAATACAAAATCAAGCTAAATTTGATATTTTATTATATTTATTTGGTGTGTTATAGAGTTCCTCCAACCACAATTTTTGTGATATAATAGTCTTATCTTTATATAGAGGTAAAGTTATGAAAGAAACTGTTTATTTTGGAACTTATACACGTCGTACTTCTCAAGGGATTTACAAGGCAGACTTTGATACAGAAACTGGTCAGCTTTCAAATCTAGAACTTTTTGCAGCTGAGCCAAGTCCGACCTACCTTGCCTTTGACCAGCACCAACATTTATACACTGTTGGTAGTCAGGATGACATGGGGGGAATTGCAGCCTATCAAACTGATGGAACCTTATTAAATCATGTCGTTGAAGAAGGAGCCCCCCACTGTTATGTTGCTGTTGATGAAAAGCGTGATTTGGTCTATGCAGCCAACTACCATAAAGGACAGGTTCTTGTTTATAAACGTCAGGAAGATGGTAGTCTTCTACTTCGTGATGTAGATCAACATAGTGGCCAAGGTCCACATGAAAATCAAGCTTCCCCCCATGTTCACTTTACAGACTTAACACCTGATCACTATCTAGTGACCTGCGACTTGGGAACTGACCAAGTCATTACCTATGACCTTGATCAAGAAGGGAAACTGTCTAAACTCTATACCTACAATAGTATTCCTGGAGCTGGTTCTCGTCATATCGTTTTCCATAACCACTATAAAATCGCTTATCTCATTTGTGAACTCAATAGCACTATTGAAGTTCTAATCTACGATGGTGTTGGCGAATTTGAACGCATGCAAGTTATCTCAACTCTACCAGAAGGTTACGAAGATTTTAATGGTACTGCTGCTATTCATCTCTCTAAAGACGGTAAATACCTCTACGCTTCTAACCGTGGCCATGATTCTATCGCAGTATATACAATCCTTGCGGACGGTAGTTTAGAGTTGTTAGAAATCGTTCCGACACATGGTCAGATTCCACGTGATTTTGATTTGACACCAGACCAAGAATTTGTCATTGCTGTCCATCAAGACTCTGACAATGCAACCGTTTTTAAACGCAATCCTGAAACTGGTCGTCTAGCAGAACTTTCCAACGACTTCCATGTTCCAGAAGCGGTCTGCATCAGTTTTGCCCCTTAAGAAAACATAAAAAATGAACTTGGTAACTCAAGTTCATTTTTTTCTTATAGTCTTTTTCCGACATTAATACGGTTAATGGCACGTTGCAGTGCAATCTTAGCACGACGTTCTTGATCAATCAAGTTTTTGTCTTGTGCTTCTTCAATTTCACGCTCTGCTCGAAGCTTGGCACGTTCTGCACGACTGATATCGATATCACGAGCACGTTCTGCAGAATCCGCAACGATTGTGATGGTATTATTGGCAATTTCAATAACGCCTCCGTTTACTGCAATCCAGTTCACGTGCTCTTCATCATCAATACGTTTTACCTTTACTTCATCAACTGCTAAAACCGCAATCATATTTTCATGTCGTGGCAAGATCCCCATCTCACCATCCAGAGTTCGAACCGATACATAGCTGGCATGGTGATCATAGACGAGACCATCTGGTGTCACGATCTGGACAGTTAACTGAGCCATAGATCACCTCTTAAAATCCCATTTTTTCAGCTTTTGCAATCACATCTTCGATAGAACCTACACCACGGAAGGCATCTTCTGGCAAGTGGTCGTGTTTACCATCAAGGATTTCCTTAAATCCACGAACAGTTTCAGCAACTGGGACATAAGAACCTGGCTGACCAGTAAATTGTTCCGCAACATTAAAGTTTTGTGACAAGAAGAACTGGATACGACGGGCACGTGCAACCAAGGTCTTTTCTTCATCAGAAAGCTCATCCATACCAAGGATAGCAATGATATCTTGTAATTCATGGTAACGTTGAAGGACACGTTTTACTTCTGCAGCAACTGCATAGTGCTCTTCTCCAACGATTTCAGGTGCCAAGGCACGTGAGCTTGAAGCAAGTGGGTCAACGGCTGGGTAAATACCCAATTGTACCAACTTACGTTCCAAGTTTGTTGTTGAATCCAAGTGAGCGAAGGCTGTTGCTGGCGCTGGGTCAGTGTAGTCATCCGCTGGCACATAGATAGCCTGGATAGAGGTTACAGAACCCTTCTTGGTTGATGTGATACGTTCTTGCAATTGACCCATTTCCGTAGCAAGGGTTGGTTGATAACCAACGGCTGATGGCATACGACCCAAAAGGGCAGATACTTCTGAACCAGCCTGAGTGAAACGGAAGATATTATCGATAAAGAGAAGCACGTCTTGTCCTTCTACATCACGGAAGTATTCAGCGATTGTCAAACCAGTAAGGGCAACACGCATACGTGCTCCTGGTGGCTCATTCATCTGACCAAATACCATGGCTGTTTTCTCGATAACACCTGATTCTTTCATTTCCCAGTAAAGGTCGTTCCCCTCACGAGTACGTTCCCCAACACCAGTAAATACTGAAATACCACCGTGTTCTTGGGCAATATTGTGAATCAATTCTTGGATCAAGACGGTTTTACCAACTCCGGCACCACCGAAGAGTCCGACCTTACCACCTTTTAGGTAAGGGGCAAGAAGGTCGATAACCTTAATCCCTGTTTCAAGGATTTCAGAAGAGGTAGACAACTCATCAAAAGTTGGAGCTTTTTTATGAATTGGCTGACGCTCTGCATCTTCTGTGAAAGGAGCTTCCAAGTCAATGGTATCTCCCAAAACATTGAAGACACGTCCCAAAGTTTCTTTACCTACTGGTACAGAGATTGGACGACCCGTGTCCAATACTTCCATTCCACGAGTCAACCCATCTGTTGATTCCATGGCGATAGTACGGACCATACCATCTCCCAACTCCAAGGCTACTTCAAGGACGATTTTTGTTTTTCTTTCGTCATTTTTGTAGACGACAAGTGCATTGTTAATCTCAGGAAGTTTTTCTCCTGCTGCAAACAAGACGTCTACAACGGGACCGATAACCTGAGCAATTTTACCTGAACTCATCTCCTTCTCCTATTCTATATAAGATACTGTCGGTTCCTAGCTCAACTAGGTCCTAATACTCTTCGAAAATCTCTTCAAACCACGTCAGCTCTATCTGCAACCTCAAAACAGTGTTTTGAGCAGCTTGCGGCTAGCTTCCTAGTTTGCTCTTTGATTTTCATTGAGTATAAGTTCATTTTCATAAGAGCTGGACTAGTGCCTATTCTAAAGCACTAGCTCCTGCTACGATTTCTGTAATTTCTTGTGTAATCGCCGCCTGTCTGGCACGGTTATACTGAATTGTCAAATCATTAATGACTTTCTTAGCATTATCTGTCGCTGTTTGCATGGCTGTCATACCAGCAGCATTTTCAGCTGTCTTGGCATCGATAATGGCACCGTAAATCATACTTTCTGCAAACTGTGGCAACAACTGCTCCAAAATTTCTTCTCGGCTGGTTTCCAATTCAAAAGTTAAGCTATAGTCTTCATCCGCTTCATTTGGATCCAAGTCAACAATCGGAAGCATTTGTTCCACACGCATTTGACTGGTTAGCGTATTGACATGGTGGTTGTAGCAGACATAGAGTTCATCAAAAAGTTCATTTTGGTACATTTCAACTGTTTTTGAAATAATCTTACGAACTTCATCAAAGCTAGGTTGGTCTGCCAAGCCACGTAATTCATAAAGTGGTTGAATACCACGAGCCTTAAAGAAATCAGCTCCCATTCCACCGATACAGATCATTTCAAAACCTGTACCATCTGGGTGGTATTCTTCTTTCAACTCCATAACGGCTTTCAGAATAGAAGAATTATAACCTCCAACCAAACCGCGGTCTGAAGTGATAACGATATAGCCTGTCTTCTTCACGGGACGGCTAATCAACATCGGATTGGTTGAACCACCAGCTCCATTACCATGAAGGATATCTGTCAAAAGTTTACGCACTTTCTGAGCATAAACTTGGAAGTTGCGAGCAGCTTCTTCAGAGCGACCAAGCTTAGCAGCTGAGACCATTTGCATGGCATTAGTGATTTGACTCGTATTTTTTGTTGAGGCGATTTTTGTTTTAATATCATTTAGAGATACTGCCATCTGACACCTCTATTCTTATTGGAAGCTGGTTTGATTGAGAAACTCTGTAATCGCAGCATCCAAGACTGCTTCTTCTGGCAAGTCTTTTGTATCACGAATGGTTTCCAAAATCTCTGGATGTTGAGCATCAAAGAAGGCATGGAACTCTTCCTCGAAACGAACAATATCATCTACTGGAACAGTATCCAAGAAACCATGTGTCAAAGCATAAAGAATGGTTACTTGTTTCTCAACAGGTAATGGTTTGTGAACAGGTTGTTTCAAGACCTCAACGGTACGACGTCCACGGTTCAACTTAGCCTGTGTTGCCGCATCCAAGTCAGAACCAAACTTAGTGAAGGCTTCCAACTCACGGTATGAAGCAAGGTCGATACGAAGTGTACCAGCAACCTTCTTCATGGCTTTGATTTGTGCAGAACCACCTACACGAGATACAGATGAACCCGCATCGATGGCTGGACGAATACCCGCATTGAAGAGACCATCACCAAGGAAGATTTGTCCATCAGTGATAGAAATCACGTTGGTTGCGATATAGGCAGAGATATCTCCTGCTTGGGTCTCGATAAATGGTAGGGCTGTAATTGAGCCACCACCAAGTTCATCAGAAACTTTAGCTGAGCGCTCAAGCAAACGGCTGTGAAGATAGAAAACATCCCCTGGGAAGGCTTCACGACCTGGAGGACGACGAAGCAAGAGTGACAGTTCACGATAAGCTACCGCTTGTTTTGATAAATCATCATAAACAATCAAAACATGTTTCCCTTGGTACATAAATTCTTCCGCCATGGCAACCCCAGCATAAGGAGCTAGGAAAAGCAATGGAGATGGTTGTGAAGCAGAGGCTGTCACAACGATTGTGTAGTCCAAGGCACCGTACTGACGTAGTGTTTCTACTTGCGTACGAACTGTTGATTCTTTTTGTCCAATCGCAACATAGATACAAATCATATCTTGACCTTTTTGGTTCAAGATTGTATCAATCGCAATGGTTGTTTTCCCTGTCTGACGGTCACCGATAATCAACTCACGTTGACCACGACCAATCGGTACAAGGGCGTCAATAGCTTTCAAACCAGTTTGCAATGGTTCTGATACAGACTTACGTTGCATAACACCAGGAGCTGGCGTTTCTACTGGACGAGTTTTATCAGTGTGGATTTCTCCAAGACCATCAACTGGACGACCAAGCGGATCCACAACACGACCAATCAGACTTTCACCTACTGGGACTTCCATGATTTTCCCTGTACGGCGGATTGTATCGCCTTCACGGATATCTGTAAAGTCACCTAGGATGATAATACCAACGTCTGTTGACTCCAAGTTTTGAGCCATACCATAAGAGCCGTTTTCAAAAATCAACAACTCTCCACTCATGGCATTTTCAAGGCCGTGAGCACGCGCGATACCATCCCCGATATAGGTTACAACACCTGTTTCAGTCACATCAAAATTGGGTTTGAAATTTTCAATTTGTTGCTTAATTAAAGCGCTGATTTCTTGTGCGTTAATTGCCAAAAGAACACCACTTTCTATTTCAAATTTTCTTTAACAACTTTAAGTTGTTGTTTAATACTCACATCAATTGTCTTGTGATTGGCAAAAATGACAAAACCACCAATGAGACTTTCATCGATTTGTTCGTTTACACTCCTTACTTTCAGAGACATTTTTTTCTCAATCAAAGGGAGCAAGCGACTCTTTTGTTCATCAGTTAGAGGATGAGCAGACGTAATCGTCACTTCAAATCGATTTGTTTCTTTTTCAAGTCGGTTCAAGCAATCTACAAGCACATCATAAAAAAGATTTGCTCTGTGATTGTATGCCAGAACCTGGATCAAGTTTTGCAATAAAGGTGACACTGAGTCTTGGAAGAAAGCAATCGTTTTTTCCTTATCAGACTCGTCTACTGCCACTTTTTTTAAAAAAGAAGGTAAACCTGTTTCTTCAGCAACTTGCTTGATTTGAGTCAAGTCTGAAAAGATACGGTCTTCTTCTCCTTTTTCCAGTACCAATTGGACAAAAGGCATGCTGTATTTTTCAATTACCTTTACTGTTTTCTTGTCCATTAAGCTTCTCCTAGCTGATCGATATACTGATCAATGAGTTCTTTATGGGCATGACCGTCAAGGTTTTGTGAGATGATTTTACCAGCCAAGCTGATTGTCAAATCTGCTACCTCACCCTTAACGCTTTGTAAAGCTTCAGCTTTGTTTTGAGCAATTTCTTGGTTTGCTTTTTCTTTTAAGCGTCCTGCTTCTAGTTTAGCATCTGCTAAAATACTAGCCTTACTTTTCTCAGCTGTTTCTTTCGCATTCTCAATGATTGTCTTAGCTTCTTTACGGCTACCAGCCAATTCATCTTCGCGTTTTTGAGCCAATACTTCCGCTTTTTGACGTGCTTCTTCAGCTCTGTCAATATCTGAAGCAATTTTTTCAGCTCTTTCTTCGAAAATGCCTGTAATATTAGACCATGCAAATTTTTTAATCAAGACTAGCAAAAGGATAAAAGAGCCAGCGATTAAAATAAAATTACCAATTAATTCACCTACTGTTACGTGCATCAGTTACTCCTTTCTACTCTTCATCATTAATTTTATTTCCTAGGTACATAGAGGATAATAGTGTAAAGACATAGGCCTGTACACAAGAAATGAACACGGAAAATGCAGTCCAAACTAAGTTTGTTCCAAATGCGATTGGATACCAAAAAATAGCCTGATGTGAAAGTACGAGAAGCAAACTTGTCATTACTTCACCTGCAAAGATATTCCCAAAAATCCGCAAAGCAAGAGAAAGGAAATTCGTGACTTCTTCAAGTAGATTCATCGGTGTCATAAATGCAGGAGTTACAAAACCTTTTAGGTATTGTTTAATCCCACGACGACGAATCCCCTCAATGTGCGCCATCAAAATAATACAGAAAGACAAGACAAGGTCAAATGAAAGATTTGCAGTTGGCGATGTCCAAAGGTTTGTCCCATCTGTTGTTTGAAGTTTAGCCATCAAACCAAGATTATTAGCGATGACCATAAAAAGAAATAAGCATAAGTAAAAGAGTGAGTAATTTTTCATGTAGTGAGAACCAATATTTGGTTCTGTAAATCCAACTACAAAATCATAGAGATACTCTAATACATTTTGTTTACCTTTAGGTTTTAAGGACATATTACGGCTTGCCCAATAGATAAAGATAAAAATAAGTGATACAGACAGTAAGGTTAAGACTGTCAAGGTTAAATCAAAGGTAACAGGACCAATATTGATGGTTGGATTGATACTTTCTTCCATCTAACATTCTCCCTTCTCCAATTTATATTTCGTTATTTAATAATAAATGAGAAGACAAGAGTTACGAAGAAAGTTCCTTCGATAAAGGCAACCCCTAAAAACATCAGGCTACGAAACTCAGCGATAATATCTGGTTGGCGAGCTACTGATTTTAACAAACCATTCATCAACATACCTTCACCAAGGGATACACCCATACAGGCAAGACAAAGACCAAAAAATGTTAAATTCATGATGAATTCTCCTTTTAAATAAAATTTACTTACTTAGTTTAGTCCTAAAAATTGGATTTGTCAACTTTTTACTAACATTGAAAGCGTTTAATGAAAATTATTTATAATTTTACTATTTTTGAGTTTATTATATGGAAAACTTTGTAAAAAACTTGTTATAAATTCGTCCATTATCTAGGTCTTTCTGAAAAATATTGAAAAAATCCGAGATGAAATCTCGGATGGAAATAAATATGTTTTCTTTAACT
>NZ_KQ970261.1:109279-143008 GCF_001579045.1 Streptococcus mitis
TCTTTAACTTATTTTCTTTTAGTGAGCAGGATTAAAGGGAAAGCAACTAGAAATCTTTCATCTCCTGCTTGCTTATTAAGCTCGAACTGTGACGCTGGTCCCATCTTCCTTATAAAGATTGATAAGCCCCTCTTTCAGAGCGCGAACCATATCTCCTGCTTGAACAGGTTGTGGAACCTTAATAGTCAATAGTTCCATTGGATTTGGAGCGCGGTCGATTTTATTGCCTTTGGCATCGTGAAGATCCTCAATATAGGTTTCAAAATGACGAAAACCTGGTCCGTAAAACTCAACTTGGTCGCCTTCGTTAATAACGTTCCGTTGACGAATGGTTGCGGTTTGTGTCGCATCATCATAAGAAACCACTTCAGCGACAAATTTGTACTCAGGAATTTTACGACGAGCACCAAATAACTGCTCATTTTCAGATGGTGTACCGTAGTAGAAACCTGTTGCTAATTCACGTTGGGCAACCTTCCACATCTCATCCACCAAGTCTTGTTTGATAGCTTCAAACTTTTCAGGACTTTCAAGATATGCATCCACAGCCGCCTTGTAGCAGTTGGTTACTGTTGATACGTAGTGAATAGACTTCATACGTCCTTCAATCTTCAGACTGTCCACTCCATTTTCAATCATATCTGGGATATGGTCAATCATAGACATGTCAACGGCTGACATTGAAAATTCTTCTGGGATTTCCCCTTTCAAGCTCTTACGTTCTTTCCCAAATGGCATATCGTAAAGATCGTACTTCCAACGACAAGACTGAGAACAACCACCACGGTTGGCATCACGCATACTCATGTGGTTTGAAAGAGTACAACGACCAGAGTAAGAAATACACATGGCTCCATGGACAAATGCTTCAATCTCAACATCTGTACGTTTGCGGATTTCAGCTAATTCTTCCATTGAAACCTCACGCGCTAAAACGACACGAGTCAAGCCTAGCTCTTTCCAGAACTCAAGGGTTTCATAGTTAGTGGCACTTGCTTGGGTAGAGAGATGGATTTCAAGACCTGGTGCTTCTGTTGCTGCAATCATAATCAAGGCTGGGTCAGACACGATAACCGCCGCAATGCCGATATCACGTAGTTTACGGAACCACTCACCAGCCCCCGCTTCATTTCCTTCGTGCATAACCATGTTGGCAGCAACATAGACCTTGGCACCGTACTTAGCCGCAAACTGGACTCCTTCTTCCATCTGTTCAAAGGTAAAGTTACCTGCACGGCTACGAAGACCATAGGCCTGACCACCGATAAAGACAGCATCTGCTCCATACTGAACAGCTACTTTTAGCTTCTCTAAAGTCCCTGCAGGTGATAAAACCTCAGGACGTTTTAATGTTTTTGTCATGTTTTCTCCTATTTGCAATATAAAAGTTTGACGTTTTTCCTTCTCATTTTATAGTAAATAAGCCATAAAATCAAGTCTAGACAGATTGTTTTGACAATTCTAATCTTTTAGACTTTAGATAACAGAGTTCTAAAAGCTTTGACTTATAACAAACTTCTCACACCATCATCTCGTGAAAAATTTATACTCATACTCAATGAAAATCAAAGAGCAAACTAGGAAGCTAGCCGCAGGCTGCTCAAAACACTGTTTTGAGGTTGTAGATAGAGCTGACGTGGTTTGAAGAGATTTTCGAAGAGTATCAATGAAAATCAAAGAACAAACAAGGTAGCTAGGCGTACAGCAAGGTGAAGCTAAAAATATCCTCCGATACACCACTTTCATCTAGCATATCGGAGGATTAGCTCTCATAGCAATATTCTTATGGAACACCTACAATCTGGCAACCATAATTAACTATCTTATACTCAATGAAAATCAAAGAGCAAACTAGGAAACTAGCCGCAGGCTGTACTTGAGTACGGCAAGGCGACGTTGACGCGGTTTGAATTTGATTTTTGAAGAGTATTAAACCATTAAAAGCAAGTAAGCATCTGAAGGATTTGCACCTTCTATACTCTATTCTCGCTTTTGATAAACTAAGAGCGAAAATTTAGCTTCTAGTCTTCTTTTCTTTTGGCTACATAAAGAGTAAGCAAGATTCCACTTCCTAAAAGAATTGAAATGACATCTGTTTGGCTTCCCGTATTCGGTAAGGCTACTCTTGTATGATTCGTCATTCCAGAAGTTCCATTATCTGGGATTTGAGTATTTGGTTCAGATGTTACTGGAACTGCGTTTGGAATCTCTACAGTGTCAGAGGTATGTGAATCAAGTACAGTTTGATTATTTGTACTTGGGATGCCTGTTTCTGGTGCACCTGTTCCTGGTTTGTCCGTTCCTGGCTTCTCTGTATTTGGAGTACCTGCTCCTGGAGTGTCTGGTGTTCCGGTTTCTGGCGTTCCCGTATTTGGAGTACCTGAACCCGGAGTGTTTGGTTTATTTGTTTCTGGTTTCGGATCCGGTTTTGATTCCGGCTTAACCGGTTTATCTGATGGTGGTGTAATTCTTCCTGATTCTGGTTTCGGTTGTTCTGGTGGTGTTGTTCCAGTATTCCCTGGTTGTACAGGGTTTGGATTCACAGTACAATTACATGTTCCATCCTTACCATCACGTCCATCTTTACCATCTTTGCCGTCCTTACCATTCTTCACAACAATCTCTTGTTTTGTTCCATCTGGATTTGTGATGACAATTGTATGACTTCCATCTGTATTCTCTTTCGTTTCAATTGTAGGAGATTTACCGTCTTGGCCATTTTTCACTACAATTTCACGTTTTGATCCATCTGGGTTGGTAATAATAATTGTATGGCTTCCATCAGAGTTTTCTCTGGTTTCAATTATCGCTGATTTACCATCAATACCATCACGACCGTCACGGCCATCTACTCCGTTATAGATATCTTCCTCACTAATCAAAGTATCTCCAGCAGTATAGGTCAAAGTATTATCATTATCGTAATAAACTGTAATATGAACGCCAATTGGCTCCGTTGCTGGTTGAGTAGTTGCACGATCTTCATCCACACTTCTTGCTCTTCTAGCGCTTCGAGGTTGTGCAGGATAAATTGGTTTTAGCTCAATTCTTGGAGAACGTCCATCTTTTCCGTTTTCTCCATTTTTAACCGTTGTTGCAATTGGTTCTTTACCATCTGGTTGAGTAATTGAAATTGTATGACTGCCATCTGGATTTGTCACTACACTTACTTCTGGTGTAAAGCCGTCTTTTCCGTCACGGCCAGCTACTCCAGCTTCACCTTTATCACCTTTTGCTCCCTTGATATTTCCTGCTGGTTTCCACTCTCCATTTTTCTTAACAAGGACATCTCCTGTTGTTGTATTGATGAATGTATCGCCATCTTTTCCATCTTGAGCTGTTGGTGTACTTGTGCCATTTAGGATATCTTTTCCATCACGTCCGTTTTGGCCATCACGACCTTGAAGACCTTGGTCACCTTTGTCACCTTTTGGTCCAGCTGCTCCGTCTTGTCCATCTTTAATCACGGATGTGCCTAGAACTGTATCTGTTCCTTCGTCAAACTGATTATTGGCATTCTTGTCACTATAGAAGGTTAATGTCGTTTCTTTCTTAGTTTCATCACGGTCTACTTTGACTTTTGGAGTCTCACCATCTTTACCATTCTTAATAACGGTTGATACTGGTTGTCCACCTGGTTGTGAAATCGTAATTGTATGCGTTCCATCACTGTTTTCTGCCACAGTTACAGTTGGTGTAGCTGGTGTTAAGTCTACAACATCTATCGTAATGTCTTTTGTTAGAGACTTGCCTCCTGCACTTGTTACTGTTACTGGTATATCAAATGCTCCAGCTACTGTTGGGGTTCCAGAGATGGTTTTAGCAGATTCATCATATGTTACACCATTTGGAAGTTTTGTTGTATCAACAGTAAGTGTAACTCCATCTGGAACTGTGAACGTAATTGGACGAAGGCTTGTTTTTCCTAAGGCAATCATTTGACGATCATTTTTAATGTCTAATGATATTGGATCATCTACTACCGTTACAGTGATAATCTCTTCCGCACTACCTCTACCTAATGTTTCAGAATCTAATGTTGCTTTTAAACGAACTTTATAGACACCAGGCTTGGTTGGAGTTCCGCTAATTGTACGATTTGCACTGTCATAATGCAGACCAGCAGTTGATTCAAGATAAGAATCTAAGTCTGTTTCTGGTAAATCCACACTTAAATAACGAGCACCTAAATCTGAATGTTCACTGTGAGAAACCACCATATTTTTAATCGTTTCACCCAGACGAATCGTTTGATTTTTTTCTGTAACATTGATACTTACTGGAAGTGGGCGAACATTAATTTTAATATGCCCCCCATCAACTGGAGATTCTGCCATTTCTGGGAAAGTCGCTTTATATGGAATTAAATATTCTCCCACTTTAGATGGTGTGCCAGAAATGGTCCTTGTAGCTGAATCATAAGTAACTCCTGGTGGAAGTTGACTTGTATCAACCTCTAATCTAGCTTTAGCATCTGAAGGAGTTAAAACTACATTGTCTATAGCAGTTAGAACTGTCTTCTCTTGTTCCTTATTATCAACCGCTACAGTTAAATCTCGTGATGTTACATTAATCGTTAAGGTTGCACTTGCGGTTGAATTCCCACTAATTGTTGGACTTGTTGCTGTAAATGTCGCTGTATAGGTTCCGACTTTTGTAGGCGTTCCTGAAACAGTTTTCGTCGCAGCATCATAGTTTACACCTGGAGGAAGTTCTCCAGAAGTGATTGTTAACAAGGCCCCATCAGCTTGTAACTGAATAGGAGAAAGTTCATCTAAAGCTTTTACTGTTTTTGTATTATCAGGAATAGAAAAGTTTAGAGGAACACTGTTTACTGTAATATTGACATACGCATAGGCATACTGGTTATACCCCGATTTGTCAGTTCTGTATACATAAGCATATGTTTGGAAGGTCCCTACTTGAGTCGGTGTTCCTGTTATAGTTTTATTATCTGAAGACCAATTTAAACCATTTGGTAAACTGCCCCCTGTGTAACTTACTGTCACATTTTTAGGAATTTTAAGAGTAATCGGCGGTATTGCTTCACCTGCTGTAAATGTGTAACTAGCTTCTGGGACACTGAAGTTTCCTGGCGTTACTGTCAAATCAACTACTTTAGTAATGGAAGCCCCATCTTTTGTAGCAGTAACTGGAATCACATAATGTCCTTCATATAATCCAGTGCCTGATAATGTTTTGCTATTGCTATCATACAGAACACCATCTGGCAGTGTTCCTACTGTGACCGTTGCACCATCAGTAGCTGTTACAACCATATCTGCAAATTTAGTTCCTTCTGAAACTGTTTGCTTATCATTCGTTACAGATAAAGTTAAATCAGAAACTGGTGGAGGTGTAACTGTATAAGTAAAGCTGGTCTTAATCTGACGACTTTGACCTTCATTATTGGTATAAGTAGCTGTTACAATCGCTGTTTGTGGTGCATCTGTATGTTTTAAAGCATAACCTGTTAGACCTGTATTGTCAGCATTAGGACTTAGGTAGAGATGTTCTCCATCAGACTCAACTGATAGACTCGTAATCTTACTACCATTTGTCATCGAAACAGGAATAGTAGGGATAGCTTGTCCTTCTTGCCAGCTTTGATTGGAAATAGGATTTAACCCATCCATCACTTCAAACTTATAGGTACGAGCTGGGACATTGGCTCCAAAGTGTCCATCCTTTGCTGTAGCCGTGATAGTATGGATACCCGCAGGCAAGGTATGCCCATTTTGCTTGATAATCTTAAACTTGGTCGGATCCTCAGTATCTGGAACAATATCGACTCCATCAGGTTTACTATCAACCGTTAAAGTCGCATTTGCTTTATTCAATACCAAGCTTCCTAGATTCTGTTCCTTATCCGAGATAGGAACAGCTACTGGAATTGGATTCGTTACGCGATAAAGCTTGTCCGCATCAAACATAACATCAGCATTGGTTAAAGTATGGTTACCAGCAGAAGAAGAATCAGATGGAGTGTCTCCATTTGGTGTTGTTTGTGATACTTCCCTAGTAACAATATTTAAGTGATGATTGGTTACTCGACCAAGATTATCCGTCACTTGAAAATCAAGAAAATAGGTTCCAGCTTTGGCTGGAAGATTTTTGAAGTTTAAACGATAGGGTGATTTATATGTATTATAGTATGAAGTTTTATCGTAGTGGACAGAAGTATTATTTGTCAACACATCACTTCTGTAGTAACCAGTAGAGTTGACAAAGACATTATCTGCTGTTGCGGGGCCATCTTTTACAAATTCAACCTTAACACCTGGACTAGCTCCGGTCTGCTCTAGTTTAGTAATGGTTACAGGTGCAGTATTACCAACAATATTATATTCAGTTCTACTACCTGGTAAAGACAACCAAAGGTTAGACGTATACTGAGGACTATCTGGAGTCGCATCCGCTATCGTTTGTGCTTTGTTAGGAGAATCTAAAAAATAACCAAATGGAGTTACTGTCATATAGGCTGTATGGCTATCTTGGTCGTAGTCAACAGAATTTGTTTCTTTACCCTGGCTAGAACCATCAACCAACTTATAAGTAGGTGGCTCTTCTATCGTTAGATTAGCTGTGATCCTAGTATAGGGATCTGCTTTTGACTGAACTCCGATTGTATAGGTTCCACTTTGAAGCGTGTTATCCAAGGTGACAGTCTTGGTCAGATACCGTTCATCTTTACCACCGTCATTAAATACAAATCCTAACCGTTTCGCATCGGGGGTTAGTTCCACTTCATTGGGCTCGATATTTGTCAAGCCCACCTTATACTTTAATTCTACTGTAGAGCCATCTTTTTTAAATTTGTAATTGCGGTCAGCACGAGTCCTTTCGTCCCCGAAATACCGCTCCAGGGTCATATACGGAGCTTCATTAACAGGCTTGACTGTAACTGTTGTCGTATAGATTTGATTGTTATAAGTGAAGCCGACATTGTAAGTCCCAGGCTCTACCGTAGTTGGGACATCGCCAGATAAAGCAAGACTGCTGTCCCAAGATCCTGATGCATTAGTAAAATCTTTTCCTACAATCCTTAACCCCAATTTTTGAGCATCTTCATTTAAGGTTGAGCCATATTTTACTGCTGAAAATCGAGAATAATCGGTATTATTTGACGGCGCAAGATCGGTAGAAATATCAAATTCGACTTTAGGTGCAGTTGCTGCTCCGTAGGAGTAAACCGTTTTTGACCCTGTTGTCGGGATTAGCACAGCTGGTTGACTCGTCGTATCTGCATCCAACATATAACTAAGATTGCCTGAATGCCCCATTTTCTTGAGTTGGTTCCAGACTGCCTCGATGGCTTCTGCTAGATTGGTACGAGCTGTTTCAAAGGCTGCATTTGAAGCATCTATTGATTTGAGAGAAGTTCTGGCCTCTGTTAGAAGTTGATTGGAGCGACTCAAGGCTTCTTCGATGGCAGCTTTTTGATTGGAGTCTGTTAGACTGCTCAAGTATTTTTCGGCTTCCTTCGTTACTACTTCTGCTTCAGTGATTGTTGTTCCCAACTGGTCCTTGTCAGGATTTGTAACCTCTTCCTTTTCCTCCAGTTTCGTCAGAGGAGCTTCTACTAGTGGTTTTCTGTCAGCTTCTTTATGAACAGTCTCTGCCACTTCTTTTGCCAGCATTTCTGGCTGAGCTTTTGGATCCTTTTCTGTAGAAACTGCTTTTTCTGAATTTGAAATGCTTGCTTCAACTGACGGTTGAGTTACAACTGGTTTTTCTGCCAATGGATCCGACTCAGGCCTAGGAACAACTTGATTTTTATCAGTGTCTACAGTAGTTGCTTCTACCTTGGGTTGAGCTACTTCAGCATCTGGGTCCTTTTGCTTTTCCGCATGGACACCAATCACTTCACTGGCGCGTACGACTGGCGCATTGGCTACAGCACCAATAAAAAATTGCCCAATCAAAACAGATGCCACACCGACACTGAATTTTCTAATGGCAAACTTTTGACGTTTTTCGAATTTCACTTCTATTCTCCCTTATTATTTTTTCAGGTTCTTTTATCAAACAATAATAAACATATACTAAACATTAAGCAAATGTGTATATTATCACCTATCTTACTATTTTAATACTTTCTAAATAAAAATCAATAGATATCCACGGTTTCCTTTCACAGCAAAAGTGAGAATAACCACTAATAATAAATTCATCACAAAATTAAATACACAAAAATAATAACTATTTATTTTATTGAGTATTTTTTCTGTTTATACGCATATTTACCCCCCCCATGAAATATTGGGAGTACTTTGTGAAATATAACATTTTTATTACAAATTTCAATTTCTAGACTCAGAGATAGACAAAGTCCACTTCACAATTATTGTAGGGTGAAAATTATTGCTATTTTCTATTTACTGAGTAGCAACTTCATTTTACTTTTGATATCAAATCTTAAACACTCGTCTAACGGGTGGTTTATGTGGAGGTTGGGCAAAAAGTCTTTAATACTCTTCGAAAATCTCTTCAAACCACGTCAGCTCTATCTGCAACCTCAAAACAGTGTTTTGAGCAACCTACGGCTAGCTTCCTAGTTTGCTCTTTAATTTTCATTGAGTATAAAATCAGAAAAGAGCATAGTATCAAGCCTTGAAAAAACTTGATACTATGCGTCTTATTGTGGAAAAATCTATAAAATTTCTCCTCAAAATAAATTTTCCTAACCTTATTTTTCCTTTTTTCTACAATCAAGGTTTCCAAACCAACCTTCATCATATCCGTGAGGGTATTTTAAGGTTCTCCTGCAGTTCAATCTTTACCTGAATTGACTAGACTATCAAAAAGGATCATGATTTCATAAGTATCAACGTGGTGTTGAGCCACCGCATCCATTTCCACAGTTTTAATTCTCCTTTTCCAAGCTCAGTATTCTATTCAAAGAAAGGACATCAAATAACAAAATATTCCCAACGTGAGTAATCATATTTAGTTTTTAGCAATATAGTCAGCTTGTCCAGTAAAACAAAGCTAGCTATTTGTGGAAAATCGTACTGTGGTCAATCATTACAAATTAGAAATTTAACACAGATACCCTGTAGCTAAGAGTATTTATTTTTTTATACCGTTCACTCACCTTTTCTTGATTTTGATATTTCATAAAATCACAAACTAAAATATCTTGATTTTCTCCAATTCTAACTGGTAAGCGAATCTAAAAAATTATGCAATTTTGCATTCATTTCAGAATAATCGTTACCACGTAATTCTTCAGGTGATTGAACAAAAGGTAATTTTTTATTTTGTTCTTTTAATTGTTCTTCACCATCAGCAGCAATCAATAAATCAATCGCTTCTAAATCAAACTCTAAATGCACTTGGAAAGCATAATGTTTAGGGCTAAAGCGAACAATCTGTCGTGGACATCCTTGACTGGTAGCAAGGATTACCGCTTCGTCTGTCAATCCCGGCATATCACCATGCCAGTGACCAACTAAAAGCTCGCTACCAAAATGTTTGAGGTGTTTATCTGCTAGTCCTTGACTAGTCATCCTAATAGGGAATACACCTATTTCTCTTTCGGGACTGTGCTCATATTGCCCCCCATAAGCAACAGAAAGTAGTTGCGCCCCTAAGCATACACCTACAATATATTTATCTTCTTCTATTGCTTGTCGAATGAGTCTAACTTCTTCTTTTGGATGATAATAAGGGAAATGTTCTTTATCTTCATCAGGAGATTGCGGACCTCCCATAATAATAAGAAAATCAATATCAGAAACTGTTTTGGGTAAAGATTCTTCCTTATAAACCTTTGTTATTCCGATATCATGACCTCTTGATTGAGCCCAAGTTAGATAAGCACCTGGGACTTCAAAACTCTCATGTAGTATAAAATGTACTTTCATTATTTTTTCCTAACACCTTTTTTAACTTAATGGACGATTATTTGATTTATGAATTGTCAACAAAATTACCATTAAACTGGTTCGATATCTTGCTTCAAATAGTCATCGAACAAGTCTATTAACTTTAATCTCTTCCAGGTAAAGCTTTTAATGATTATCCAAAAAACTTATAATTCTTACCCATAAAATAGAAAAAGAAGCTCAAATTTAAGAGCTTCTTTGGAGACAAGTTAAAGCAATCTATATCATTTCAATACTGTTTACAGTTATTAAAATGCTGTTACATCAAGGATTCTTAACCTAAGTTACTCTTATCTATTATTCCCACTCAACGGTTGCAGGTGGTTTACTTGTAATATCGTAGACGATACGGTTAACGTGGTCCACTTCGTTTACGATACGTACAGAGATTTTTTGAAGGACATCCCAAGGAATTTTGGCAAAATCAGCAGTCATACCATCGATAGAGGTGATAGCACGGATTGCAATCGTGTAGTCGTACGTACGACCATCACCCATAACACCAACTGAACGAACGCCTGTGTTAACTGTGAAGTATTGCCAAATATCGCGGTCAAGACCAGATTTAGCGATTTCTTCACGAAGGATAGCATCTGATTCACGAACGGTTTCTAGTTTTTCTTCAGTGATTTCACCCATAACACGGATCGCAAGACCTGGTCCTGGGAATGGTTGGCGCCATACGATGTGGTCTGGCATACCAAGCTCTGTACCAAGAGCACGAACTTCATCTTTATAAAGAGTGTTGAGTGGTTCGATCAATTCAAACTGCATGTCTTCTGGAAGACCACCAACGTTGTGGTGTGACTTGATCGTCTGAGCTGTATCCGTACCAGACTCAATCACGTCTGTATAAAGCGTCCCTTGAGCAAGGAATTTCACATCTTTGAGCTTGCTTGCTTCGTCATCAAAGACATAGACAAACTCGTTACCAATGATTTTACGTTTTTGTTCAGGGTCAGAAACACCAGCAAGTTTATCAAGGAAGCGTTTAGCAGCGTCTGCTTTGACGATATTCAAACCAAACTTACCACCAAGCATATCCATAACTTGATCTGCTTCTCCTTTACGAAGAAGACCGTGATCCACAAATATACAGATCAATTGGTCGCCGATTGCTTTTTGAAGAAGAACACCAACAACTGAAGAGTCAACTCCACCTGATAGACCGAGAAGGACACGTTTATCACCGACTGTTTCACGGATTTTTTGAATTTGCATGTCGATGAAGTTATCCATTGACCAGTCGCCTTTAGCCTTACAGATATTAAGAGCAAAGTTACGAAGGATATCATTTCCGTATACAGAATGACGAACTTCTGGGTGGAATTGGATACCATAAATGTGTTTATCTGGGTTTTCAATGGCTGCATAAGGGCAGTCAGCTGATGTACCTGTACGAACGAAATCAGCAGGAATCTCAGTAACTGCATCACCATGGCTCATCAGAACAGTCTGTTCATCAGGTGTTGATTCAAAAAGCGCTGATAGTGTGTGTGTTAGGGTTGATTGACCGTATTCACGATTTCCAGCATCACCTGCAGGAACAACTTTTCCTCCAAGTTTATGGGTCAATAACTGCATACCGTAACAGATCCCTAAAATAGGAATTCCCAGTTCGAAGATTTCTGGGTCAATATCAAATGAACCATCTTCGTATACAGAGTTTGGACCACCTGAAAGGATAATTCCTATAGGGTTGATTTCACGAACTTCAGCAGCTGAAATTTTATGGCTCTTTAGTTCTGAAAAAACGCCAATCTCACGGATACGGCGTGAAATCAGCTGGTTGTACTGGCTACCATAGTCCAATACGATGATTTTTTCGACATCTTTCAAATCAGTTGAAATGTTACTCATCTTTTTCCTTTCTCAAAAGAAATATCTTTTTCCAATATTCTATCACAAATAAGGGCGAATTACCAACTAATACTCAATGAAAATCAAAGAGCAAACTAGGAAGCTAGCCACAGGTTGCTCAAAACACTGTTTTGAGGTTGCAGATAGAGCTGACGTGGTTTGAAGAGATTTTCGAAGAGTATAAACAAGGCGAAGTTTGACTTTTTCTAGTTTATTGGGGTACAATAGAGAAAAGATAGAAATGAAGTGAAAAATATGCTACCCGCTTATATGAAAATCCATGATCAGATTAAAAAGGATATTGACGAACATCGTTGGGCTATTGGTGAGAGACTTCCAAGTGAACGAGATTTAGCTGAGCAGTTTGCGGTCAGCCGCATGACCCTCCGCCAAGCCGTATCTCTATTAGTCGAAGAAGGTGTCTTAGAGCGTCGCGTAGGAAGTGGCACCTTTGTATCCAGTACTCGGGTACAAGAAAAGATGCGAGGGACAACTAGTTTTACTGAAATTGTTAAGTCCCAAGGTAAAGTTCCCTCTAGCCAACTCATTTCCTACAGAAAAACCATTCCCAATGAGCAGGAAGTTGCCAAGCTAGGTATTTCTCCAACGGAGAATATTATCCGAATGGAGCGGGTCCGCTATGCCGACAAAGTTCCTCTGGTTTATGAAGTTGCTTCTATTCCTGAAAAATTCATTAAGGACTTTAAAAAAGAAGAAATCACCAGTCATTTCTTCCAAACCTTGCAAAAACATGGCTACCGTATCGGTAAATCACAACAGACCATCTATGCTCGTCTCGCTAAAGAAAAGATTGCCCACTATTTGGAAGTTGAAAAAGGACATGCCATTCTTGGTTTAACTCAGGTTTCCTACCTAGAAGATGGGACAGCTTTTGAATACGTAAAAAGTCAGTATGTAGGCGAACGCTTTGAATTTTATCTTGAAAATAATTAGATTACTAGGCAAAAACTCTCTGTCACGGACAAAGAGTCTTTTTTATTTTTCTAAGAGTAAATCTTTCAAAGAAATCAAAGTTACAGCAAACAATATCATTGCCATGCCAAGAAAATCAATGGGATAAAATTGTTCATTCATTATTAAGAAGGCAAAGAAAACCGCCGATATTGGCTCAATTGAAGCCAACAAACTTGACTTGACCGGTCCTATCAAACTGGCTCCTTTAAGGAAAGCTGTATAGGCAAAGACAGTCCCGATAAGAATAATACCTGAAAAAGCAAGGAGAAAATCAAGACTAGTCGGGATAGTGGCCTGTAGAACCCCTGTAAAAGGAAGAGCAACCAAACCAGCTATAACCATTCCCACACCAATGACCAAGCTGCTCCCCCACTTCTTAATCAAGGTTATGGGCAAAATGATATAAAGGGCGTAAGTCAGAGCAGAAAACAGACCCCAGAACAGGCCAGCAGGTGTCATAGATAACTGGTCCAACTGCCCATGAGTGGCGATCAGGAAGGTTCCTCCAATGGCGAATATGATGGAAATAATCTCTCCCAGTGTCGGTGCCACCTTATCCTTGATACAGCTATAAATCAAAATCCCGACAGGACAAACATACTGAAGCACAGTCGCAGTACCTGCATTGGTTTCCTGAATAGCAGTTAGATAGGCAAATTGATTGAGGAAGAGACCAATTAGAGCAAAAAGAAGAAGAGACAGCAAACTCTTTCTATCCGTTAAAAAGGCCAGCATTCTATCCTTTGCAGTAGCATAAGCTAAGAGCATGAGAATCCCACCGGCGATTAAAAGTCGTAAGTTGGTTAAAACCAGAGCCGAAATTCCGTGTGCCATCAGGTATTGGCCACTCGTTCCTGACAAGCCCCAAGCAATACCAGCCACAACTGTTAATAGAATCCCTTTTAAACTGTTTGACATGTCTCTCCTTACTCTTCTTTACGAATCAAGTCCATCACTTGATTACGGTCTAAAATCCATTGAGCCCTCTCATCCTTTTCATAGGTACGATTCGATAGGAAAATGGCCGCTTCTTGCTTCTGACGATTCCACATGATAAAGGTACCCGTATAGCCCGTATGGTCTAGCCATTCTCCTTCCAAATTCCATGCTAAAGAACGTTCCTTGTCATCCAAAGGAGAAAAATTTTGACTCAAATCTCTTGCAAAATCATCTGCTAAATAGTGTTCTAAAAAGATTTGTAAATCCTTTACAGTCGAAAACAAACCAGCACTACCAGCATGTCTTCCCAAGAGACGAGCCTTGGGATCATGTACCAGACCTGCCTCGACACCTCTGACTGTTGGAACAGCAAGCTCAACAGGTCCAAACTGGGTTTCCTTCATTCCCCAGGAATTCCAGACTTGCTCCTGTAAAATCTCATCCAAATCCTTATCAAAGATTCTTTCCAAAATAAAGCCCAACAGCAAAAAATGGACATCCGAATAAAGAAAGGCTGGCTGACTTCGTCTATTGAGATGAAACATCGCTTCCTTTAATTCAGAAGCTGTTAAAAGGTCTCGATTGGGAATAAACGGATCAAGATTTGTAGCGTGGGTTAAGAGCTGGCGAATAGTAATGTCTGGATAATCACTCTCAGTTAAAAAATCTGTTACAGGTCTGTCAATATCTAATTGACCTTTTTCCCACAAGAAGGTAAAAACGGTACCAACCCCAACAACCTTGCTGACACTAGCTAGGTCATAAACTAGTCCTGCCTCAGTATCCAAGCCATGCTCTGGATCCCTCTGGCCGACATAGACCTCCGTCCATTGACTGTCCTTAAAATACGCAAAAGAGGCTCCAGGATAAATCCCTGCCTCGATTTGTTCTTCTATTTTTTTAATAATCTTGGTCCACTTCATACTGCTTCAAACCACAATTCAACATTATTTCTATCTTTACCAAGGAAGAATTTTTCAGACTTAGGCATAAAATATTCGGTAGACTCAAATTTCTGGCGCAGACTTGCTATATCTAGTTCATTGACCAAGAACTTGAGCATAGATAAGTCCCAAGTAACCGTATTTTCCACAGTCAAATCCTGCCCCTGAGCTGGGATAAAATCAAGTAATGCCCCAATTTCAAATGATTCCAAGAAACTTTCGACATCAGTTGGGAGATGTAATTCCATAGAAATCTCAAATTTACTTAAAGAAATTGATTCCAAATCTGTTTGAAATTCAGGTTTTTCTTCTACTTCTACTAGGCTTGCTCTGTCATCTTCTGCATGAATCAAAATCAAATCATCTTCTGGTGAGAAAACTTCAAAAGCGTAGCCATTCTGCCCCTTATATAATCGATGAATCGAATCTGTTTTAGATAAGAGTCCTTTAATTTCTAAGGGATTTTCCACCTTGACAATCAATCTAGCTAGTTTTTTTCTTCCCTCTACCTTACGAGTGCGCATACTTGGAGCTTCTTCTAAAACCAGCTTTTCTAGACCTGTTTGGTCTCCTAGTGACAGAAAGGCTGATTCTTCTAACAAGGCCTTCATGCCAAGGGTTTCAATATAAAAAGTTTCATTTAATTTTCTATTATTAACTTTTAAAGTAGGAATAATCCGTACAATTTGATTTACATTCATAAATTCCTCCAACTCTTTTATTTTAAAGGATTTTAGAATTTTTTACAAGATATTATGCTCAAATTTACCAATTTTTCGTAAAAATTTCATCTAAAAAACCGAGGATTTCCTCGGTTTCAATTTCTTATAGGTAAAGGAATTTGAAGATAGCTACTGCCGCAATTGCTGCTGCGATAGGTGCTACTACTGGTACCCAAGAATACCACCATTTTGAATCCCCTTTGTGCTCACCAAGAACTGATTTTGGAAGGAAAGCATGAAGGAGACGTGGTCCCAAGTCACGGGCTGGGTTCAAGGCAGGCCCTGTAGGTCCACCAAGTGATGTTACCAAGGCCATAACAAGGAAACCAAGTGCCAAGTGGGCAATTCCAAGACCAGATGTCATAAATGGTGCTACTTGTTCTTTAGCTTGATCAAGGGCTGCTGTTACTTGCTCTTGAGGAATTGTTTGACCTTGAGTAGTTGCTTGTGCAACCTGAGCATTAATAGCCGCTTGTGCTTTTGAAACTAATTCAGCACCAAAGAAGTTTTTAGTCATACCAAGGGCTGCGAAGAAAAGAACAAATGAACCGACAAACTCATTTACAAAACCATTAACAGTTGCTGCGAAATGTGATTCCTTTGTACCATTATCCAAACTTGAAATTGTTGAGAAAGTACCCAAAATGTTGTTTGGATTTTCAGTTTTCAAGTAGTATGGACGGTGTGTTGCCACAACCAAAGCCTGACCAAAGATAGCACCCAAAACTTGTGCAATGATGTAAGGCGCAACTTGTGCCCAAGGGAAAAGACCGCTGATTGCAAGTCCAAGAGTGAAGGCTGGGTTGATGTGGTTTCCAGATACGTTACCAAACATCAAGGCAGGAATCATAACCCCCATACCATAACCAACAGCGATAACGATCCAGCCACTTTGGTGACCTTTCGTACCTTTAAGTTCAACGTTGGCAACTGCACCATTTCCAAGAATGATCAAAATAGCAGTTCCCAAAAATTCAGTGGCATATTTAATTGCCCATGTGAAATCCATTTGATAGATTCTCCTTAAAATTTTTTAGACAATCCTTATTCTATCAATTTTTACCCTATTTAGCAACTACTTTTCCGAAAGATTATATAAGAAAGCGATTTTATTTCTTATAAAAACAAAAGGATTAAGGGAGTGAATTTCCTTAATCCGATAGTCTCTTAAGCCTGACGTTGTCCGAAATCTGCAATCATCTGATCCATTTCTTGTCGACTCGGAGTTGTCAACATATAAAGGTAATCTCCTTGAAGTTCTGCGAAGGCCGCTGGCATGATTTTTTTAACCTTGAACTGCTGACTATATTTAGCAAGCAAGTCCTCCTCAGAATAGACATAGTGAGCATTTGCACGGCGAGAAGTAGCCAAACAATACTGCGGTTCAAACTCTGACACTGGGAACTCTTCTCCTGCGACAATCGCCGCATAGCCTCGGTAGAGGTCCAAGGAATGAGCAAAGTTATAAACATCAATGGTAAAACCACCTGCAGGACGGTTATTGTACTCAATGGCAATGTAGTCGTCCCCTTCACGGAAGAACTCAATATGGAAGAACCGTTCTTTCATACCAAATTCTTTGACAATTGCCTCACCATATTTACGTAATTTAGGATCCATATCCTTGAGAACGTAATAAGAATTGTCCATCTTGTAAAGCATAAGATCAAGCGGTGTATAGGCGTAGTCGAAGGTTGTTGAAAAGACAATTTTTCCATCCTTGTCCACTAGACCATCAAAGGTACAAATTTCGCTGGAAGTGACAAATTTTTCAAAGAAATAAACAGTTGAATGATCCCACTCAGTCTTGAAGTGATTGATATCGTCTTCTGTCTCAAGCTTAAAGGTTGCGGCTGCTCCCACTCCATTATCAGGTTTGGCAATCATTGGAAGACCGATTTCGTTCACTGCTTGATCCACATCTGCTTCCGTCTTGATAACAGCTCCAGGGACCACAGGGACACCTGCTTTTTTGAAAAGCTTCTTCATTTCAGACTTAAATTTCGTCTTTTTGAGATCCTCTGGTTTAGCACCAAAAACATTGAATTGTTCACGGAGAGCTGCGTCCAGTTCAAGCCAGTATTCATTATGGGATTCAATGCGGTCAATTGGTCCATGTTTATAAAAGAGAAAAGCAACTGCACGTTTGACTTCATCTATGTTCTCAAGATTGTCTACACGGAAATATTCGGTTAGGCTATTGCGCAAGGGCTCATCCAATTGCTCGTAAGGCTCTTGACCAATTCCCAAGACGGTGATGCCTTTATTGGCTAGTTCGATGGTAAACTGTTGAAAGTTTTGTGGATAGTAGGGAGAAATAACAAGGTAATTCATAGGTAACTCCTTTTATAAATAGAGATGACCGAGGAAATAAGGCATTTGTTTGCGCCACCATTCCCAGTCGTGGGCGACATCATATCCCCATTCAGCAAACCAGGCTGGAATTTGTTTCTGGTCAAAGGCTTCTTTAAGCTTGTAGAAGGATGGCAAGCCATCTTGTTCCCAGGCACCGAGACCTGTACAAAGCACAATCTCTGCCTGACGATAACGATCAATAAACCAGCCGTCGTTCTGGTTCCAGATATAATCTACTGGCGAGTTTTGGTAAATAGCATCGTCATTGTAGTAATCGCCAACAAAGAAACGTGCGTCGTAAACACCACTAAGAGCTATTACCTTGGTAAAGACATCTGGATGCTGGAGGAAGAAATTGAGTGCATGGTAGGCGCCCATAGAGCAACCTGTCGTCATCATGCCATCAAACCAACCTGTCTTGTGCTTGATAAAAGGAATAGCCTCCTCAATCACATAGCGCTCGTAGGCACGATGCATCTCTGCTTGGTCGTGACCGTTTTTCCAAGTGGCCAACCAGCTCTCACTGTCTACACTGGAGAGGGTAAAGAACTGGACACGGCCTTCCTCTATAAAGGAAGCACAGGCATCAATCATGCCAAAATCATAGTATTCATTGTGACTACCACCTGATGAAGCAAAGACCACAACTGGAATACCATCATGACCATAACGATTAAGGTACATTTCACGGTTAAGATTGCCACTCCAGTGGCTAAGATGTTCAATATTCATTTCATTTTTTCCTTTCTTAACTTACCATTTTTCTGCAAAAAATCTCAGACAGTCGGGTAGATTTTCTGACCAAGGGATTTCACTATGGATAGCACCAGACTGAATTTTCAGCACAAGATTATCCAGATGTACTCCCCCTGCTATCAAATCATGGTAATATCGTAGCGATGAATCAATGTAGGCTTGTTTGATATTGCCAGCCATCAAGGTCTTGTCCGTATTATCCGCTTCTTCCGTTCCCACATAGATGAAGATGCGCTGGTCAGGCGACAGTTGCTGGCGCTCAATATAGCGGTTAAATGCTTCTTGGTGGAGCCAGTTGGCAGATGAAAAGACGCCCAAGCAACCAATTTGGTCTTGGTATTCCAAACCGATAAACTGGGTAATATTTCCTCCTAGCGAGGAACCAATCATAGCCGTATGTTGGCGGTCTGCTTTTGTACGGTAGGTCTCATCGATAAAAGGCTTGACTACCTCCATCACAAACTCGGCATACTCCACACCCTTACCACCAAACTGCTGCCCTGGGATAGGAGATTCTTGGAACTTCCAAGCCGCATACTCATTCATCCGCTCTATGCCATCATTGTCAATAGCCACGACAATCATGCGACTGATATCAGGATTACGCTTAATAGCTGGGATAATCTTCCACGAATGACCAATGAAGGACTCCTTGCTATAAAAAACATTTTGCCCGTCATGAAAGTATACAACAGGATAGGAACGGTCCGTGTCTTTCTCATAATCTTTAGGCAGAAGAACACGCACACGGCGTTCCTTACCTGTATAAGGAACCTTGAGTTTGTGTTCTTTCATTTTTAGATAAAAGTAGGATTGATTCATTGTCAGAAAACTCTCTATATTCAAAATTTATTCTCATTATATCACAGTTTAAGAAAAAAAGTTAGTTTTGCTTCCATTTTTGGATTAAAAACTAACTTTTCATTTAATTTTCTAAATTCTTTTGGATTTTCTGATTAGAGCAGATTGTCAATCAAGTCATCGACCTCATCTTTTTCAGCCTGCGGTGTGATTTCAGTAATCATAATCCCTGCCACTGCTCGCTCAACTAAGCCTTCAACATCCATACGCGCTTCGTACTGCTCCGCATTCTTAATCTTAGGATTAGTCTTTGGACGATCTGGTGCAAAAATCGTACAACAGTCTTCAAAAGGCTGGATTGAAATGTCAAAGGTATCAATTTCTTGTGCAATATCGATGATTTCCAACTTATCCATGGTCACAACTGGACGGATGATGGGAGTGTTGGTCACAGCGTTAATAGCCTGCATGCTTTCCAAGGTCTGGCTAGCTACTTGACCTAGGCTTTCCCCATTGATGATAACCAAACCATTTCGTACCTCACGAATACGGTCAGTAATCCGCATCATAAAACGACGCGTCAAGGTCATGAGATAGGCTTCTGGCGCCTTGGCCTTAATTTCCTCTTGAATCTCTGTAAAAGGAATTTCGATAAACTGGATATTTCCTCCAAACTTGGTCAATTTACGAGTCAAATCTTGCGCTTTTTTAAGGGCACCAGGACTGGTGTAAGGAGGGCTGGCAAAGTGAACAGCCTCGATGTCCACCCCACGCTTAAGAGCAAGATAACCAGCCACAGGTGAGTCAATCCCTCCTGACAACATAAGCATCCCTTTACCTGAAGTTCCAACTGGCAAACCACCAGCTCCACGAATGGTTTCATAAGAAATATAAGCAGCTTCCTCACGAATCTCCACTTGGAGATTGATATCAGGACTTTTCATTTGAGCTTGCACATTTGGAATAGCTTCAAAAACAGCTCCTCCAAGAGTTTGGTTTAGTTCACGACTGTCGAGTTCAAAGTTGTGGTCGCTACGCTTGCTAGAAATCTTAAAGGTCATGCCTTCCTTGTAGATGTCCTGCATAATCTCTTGGACAGAAGACTTCAGAACTTCTACAGATTTTTCAACCTTATAAACAGGGGAAAAGTTTTGAATTCCAAAGACTTTCTTGAGTGATTCTGCTACTGCTGTGTAATCTGCTCCATTGAGGTAAGCATGGGCACGGTCGCGATCTGCCGTTACCTTAACTTGGGGATAGATAGACAAAACGTCTGAAATATTATTACGAAGTTTATTGATGAAACGCATACGGTTTTTACCCTTGGTTGACAGCTCACCGTAGCGAATCATAATTTCTGAATACTGCATGAATGCTCCTATCTTACTTTTCTAGTTTGATTGTAAATTAATTTTAACTTAGTCAAAAACTGCTCGACCTGACTCATATCATTTTCAATGTCTAGACTAAGACGCACAGCTGACTGGGCCTTGTCCTTATTCACTCCCATAGCAATCAAGGTACCTGCAGGTTTTCCTGCCTTGGACGAACAAGCAGAGGTCGTTGAGATGAAAATATCATAGTCTTCAAAGGCGTGAACGATGACTTCACCTCGAACACCTTTGATTCCAAAAGTCAGGATATGAGGGGCAAAGTCTTCCTCATCTGAAAAGACAAAAATATCTGGATAGTCCAGAAGGGCTTGGCGAATAACAGCTTTCATCTGTCCAGTCTTGCTCCTAAAGATATCTAGCTTTTCCATAGACAAACGGAGGGCCTTGGCTGTCGCAGCAATCCCTGCAACATTTTCAGTTGTCGAACGATAGTCGCGCTCCTGACCACCACCTGTTAAAAGAGCCGTAATCTTCTTGCCAGACTTGATATAAACAAAACCAACACCACGAACTCCGTGGAACTTGTGACTAGAAAAAGTCGCGAAATCCACTCGTTCTGTCAGATACTTTTCAGTCGGAATCTTAGCAAGTGCCTGAACCGCATCAACGTGGAAAGTAATAGTTGGCTTGTCTGCCAATAGTTTTGAAATAGCCTCAATAGGTTGAACAGAACCAATTTCATTGTTTACTGCCATGATAGAAATGAGGGTCGTATCAGGTCTTATCAAATCTGCTAGTGCCTCAACATCCACAAATCCTTTCTCATTAACTGGAGCAAAATCCACTTCAAAACCTTGAGATTTCAACCAGAGGGCTGATTCCTTAACTGCTGGATGTTCAATGTTCGAAACGATGATGTGCTTGCCAAACTGGGCTTTTTCAAAGGCCACCCCCTTGATGACCCAGTTATCCCCTTCTGTTCCTCCAGAGGTAAAGAAGATTTCATCACTTTTCTTACCGATTAAATCTGCAATTTGCTGACGAGAAGCATCTAAGATTCGTGTTGCCTGGTCTCCCAAACGATGGAGACTAGATGGGTTCCCTAAAATTTTTGACGCCACCTGCATATAGGTTTCAAGGGCTTCAGGATAGGGCTTGGTCGTCGCCGAATTATCAAAGTAAATCATGTTTTCTCACGCTTTCTAAAATCACTCCTTCTATTGTATCATGAAACGAAGCCTGCGACAAGAAAGGGCATTTCCTCTTTTTTTAAGATTTTTTTAAAGAAATGAGGTATAATAAATTTTAATTAAAGGAGAGAATGTATGTCTAATTATCGTAGAACTTCAAAACCAAAAACAGAACACATCAAAAAAGGCTTTACAGTCTTTCAAAAAACCGTCGCTACTATCGGTAGTATCCTTGGCTTAATTACCGCAAGTATCACTATCATGAACGCCTTGGATAATAACAAAAATACTAAAAAAGAACCTGCGACAACCCAGACGACAACCATTGTCAAAGAAATCCAAAAGGAATCCCCTAAGGAAAACACCAGTCCAACTAAGGAAACTAACACTAGTCAAGAAAAAACACAGCAAGAGGAAACACCAAAATCCAGCGTCAAGGAAGAGAAAAAAGAAGAGCAGAAAGCATCAACTCTGGATTCTTCTACTCCTGCTCCTACTCCAAGTAAGCCTGCCGCTGATAATGAAAAACAGTCCAATAATACTCCAACTTCAGAAAATAAAAGCAATCAATAGCCTCTAAAATAGCTTCCCTCCAAACTTGGAAAGAAGCTATTTTTTTATTGTTGTAAAACTTTTCTTGGTTTGGTACCTTCAGCTGGACCAATGACACCTGCCATCTCAAGCTCTTCCATGAGACGGGTCGCACGGTTAAATCCAACTGACAAACGACGCTGAATCATAGATGCGCTTGCTTTCTGAGTTTCGATTACCAAAGCCTTGGCTTCTTCAAATAGCGGATCCCCACCAGATTCACCATCTGAAAATTCTCCTTCATTTTCAGAAACCTCACCGGGATCAAAACTCTCATCGTAGTCCGCATCTGCCTGAGCCTTAATGAAGTTTACGATGCGTTCAACATCATCATCCGAGATAAAGGATCCTTGGAGACGAACTGGATGATTTTCATCAATCGGTTTAAAGAGCATGTCACCTCGACCAAGCAGTTTTTCTGCTCCATTTTCATCCAAGATAGTACGAGAATCTGTTCCTGATGAAACTGCGAAAGCGACACGAGATGGGACATTAGCCTTAATCAAACCAGAGATGACGTCAACAGATGGGCGCTGGGTTGCGAGAATCATGTGGATACCAGCAGCACGCGCCTTCTGTCCCAAACGGATAATGGCATCTTCCACTTCCTTACTGGCCACCATCATAAGGTCAGCCAACTCATCCACAATCACGACAATGAGTGGTAGCGGAACCTGCTTGTACTCAGACTGGGCATTGAACTCTTCTACCTTGGCATTAAAGCCTGCAATATTGCGGACTCCTACCTTGGCAAAGAGTTCATAACGATTTTCCATCTCATCCACAACCTTTTGCAGAGCCTTGCTGGCTTTGCGTGGATTGGTCACAACTGGAATCAAGAGGTGGGGAATATCATTGTAAACAGATAACTCAACCATCTTGGGATCGACCATCATAAATTTAACTTGGTCAGGTCTCGCCTTCATGAGGATGCTGGCGATAATGCCGTTAACAGCTACTGACTTCCCTGAACCCGTTGAACCTGCAACTAGCAAGTGGGGCATTTTGGAAAGGTCAAAAGCTCTTGCGGTGCCATTAACCGCCTTTCCTAGAGGAATTTCCAAGAGATTTTCTGCTTTCGTTTGAGATTGTTCCCATAGTTCTCGGAAAGAAACTGTCGCAATCTCGGAGTTAGGTACTTCAATTCCCACTAAAGATTTCCCTGGGATAGGTGCTTCGATTCGGACATCCTTGGCTGCCAAGGCTAGAGCGAGGTCATCTGCTAGATTGGAAATGCGGTTGACCCGTACACCCACTGCAGGCTTGACTTCATACTTGGTCACTGATGGCCCAATTTCGGCCCGTTCAACCGTTACCTTGATACCAAAGCTAGCAAAGGTTTCTTCTAGGATTTTGATATTTTCACGAACGATTTTCTTCTCTTTAGACTGGTCTTTAGGTTTATCAGGGGCAAAGAGTTGTAAGCTTGGAAGTTTGTATTCAAGAGCCTCCTTGGCTGAAAAATCAACTTGTACATCTTCATCATCAAAAACCTCCTCATGTTCAGGGAATTCATGTTCAGCTTGAGGTAGGATGATTTCTGGTTCCACCCACTCTTCTTCTGGAACAGGAGGAACGTCAAGCACAACATCATCAGTCAGAATTTCACCCGTTTCCATATCAACAGGAGGCATATCGAGTAAGGCTTTTTCAGCCTCTTCTTTTTCTAATCTAGCCTCTTCCTCAGCTTTTTGACGAGCTTTTTCTTCTTGTTTGACAAAGCGTTCCTCTTTTCGACACTCATGCCCTTCCCGCCATTTAGCAAAGCCTCTACTGAAAAATTCAGCAATATCGTAAACAGACCAAGGACTGACTAGGAGGGCACCCACTAAAATCAAGATAGAACCAATAAAGTAAGTACCGATATTGGAGAAGAGAAAGGCGATTGGTACATAGAGTCCAACACCAATCAAGCCACCTCCAGCAAAACTGGTCGTTCGAAAACCAGTCAGATCAGTTACAACCTGAGCCATGGTCCCTTTTAGGACCGACTTGTCCAAACCATATTTCCAAACTAAGTAGGCCTCAAAAATCAAGAGTAAGCCAGCAAATATGGTGAAAAAACCTGATAAGAGTCCTTCCTGTTTTCGTATCCACTTGAAAAAGAAGAGGTAGAGCAGGATACCAAATATTGCCAGATAAGCTAGGCTACCCACTAGCAAGCGAATTAAATTGTAAAGGGTTATACCTGCAGCCCCTAATTTGAAGGCTGCGAAAATCAATAAAAGGGCGATTCCTAACGAAATCAACATTCGTTGAATCTCTTCTTTTCTTTCGAGTTCTGCTTTAGACGGTCTCCGTCTTGTTTTACTTGTATTCTTGTTTGCCATTCTTCTATTATACCATATTTCACAGGCATTTCGGAAAGAGAAAAAGACTGCACCAAACGGTCCAATCTTTTCATTTTCTATCTAAGTTTTATGCTTGTGGTTTGCGTAGGTAACCATAGACTACACCACTTACGATTGCTCCTACCAAGACAGAAACGAGGTAAAGAAGAGCATTTGAAGTAAGGGCAATAACGAAGATTCCTCCGTGTGGCGCCATGAGTTTGATACCAGTAAGACCAACGAGTCCACCTGCTACTGCTGAACCAAGGATGAAGCTTGGGATAGCACGAGCTGGGTCAGCGGCACCAAATGGAATTGCTCCCTCAGTGATAAATGACAAGCCCATGATGATGTTTGTCAAACCAGAGTTGCGTTCTTCTTTAGTAAATTTATCTTTGAAAAGAAGAGTTGCGACAAAGATTGCAAGTGGTGGTACCATTCCTCCAGCCATAACTGCTGCCATAGCCACAGAACCACCTGAAGAAACAGTCGCTGCAAGCGTACCTGTACCAAATACATAAGCCGCTTTGTTAACTGGTCCACCCATGTCAACAGCCATCATTCCACCAAGGACGATACCGAGAAGGACAGCTGAACCACCTCCAAGACCGCCTAGGAAGTCATTCATAGCAGTGTTGATTGCTGCCATCGGGATGTTAACAGCTAGCATGACAAATCCTGTCAAGATTGTCCCAAGAAGTGGCAAGAGAAGGATTGATTTAGCACCTTCAAGTGAACGAGGAACTTTAACGTATTTCTTGATAGCAAGAACCAAAGCACCTGCGATAAATCCACCCACAAGGGCACCTAGGAAACCAGATGAGACACCTGCAAGAGTTGAAGTTGCTTCACCACCTGCGGCATAAGGAATTTTACCAAAGGCAAAACCTTCTTTGGCAATAGCACCAGCCACGAAACCTGCTACCAAACCTGGTTTTTCAGCGATAGAATAGGCAACATAACCTGCAAAGACTGGAAGCATCAAACCAAAGGCAGCTCCCCCAATTTTCATGAACATAGAAGCTAGCTCATGGTAGGAACCAAGATTGCCAAGGTTTTCATTTGGAACACCCAAAGCACCGTCAATCAAGAAGGCAAGGGCAATCATGATACCACCACCGATAACGAATGGTAACATTTGGGATACACCACTCATCAAGTGTTTGTAGAAGGCACCACCAAGGCTTTGTTTTTCGTTAGAGGCTGTTGCAGCTTTTGCACCATTAGCTGCACGGTAGACTTCCGCTTCTCCTGAAAGAGCCAAGTTAATTAACTCTTCTGTCTTACGGATACCGTCAGCAACTGGACGATTGATCAATGGTTTACCATCGAAACGATCCATTTCTACAGCCTTATCTGCTGCGATGATAATAGCTTTAGCCTTACGAATGTCTTCCGCAGTTAGTTGGTTACCAACACCACTAGCACCGTTGGTTTCGACCCTAATTCCAACACCCATTTCAGCAGCCACTTTTTGAAGAGCTTCTTGGGCCATGTAAGTGTGGGCAATACCTGTTGTACAAGCTGTAACAGCTACGATAAAGTCACCAGAGTCATTAGCAGGCACTTGAACAGGCTCTTCAGTTTTTTCTGAAGCTTGGTCAAAAAGTTCGATAACTTGGTCAGCTGATGTTACTTGACGAAGTTTATCAGCAAAGTCGTCTTTCATCAAGTATTGAGACAATTCTGCCAAGGCTGCTAAGTGAGTATCATTGGCACCTTCTGGAGCTGCAATCATAAAGAAAAGGTCAGTTGGTTGCCCATCCAAGCTCTCGTAGTCAACACCCTTGTTTGACTTGGCAAAGAGAACTGTCGCTTCTTTGACAGCAGAGTTCTTGCTGTGAGGCATAGCAATTCCGTCACCCAAACCAGTAGAAGTGAGAGCTTCACGCGCCAAAATTCCTTCTTTAAAGGTTTCAAAATCTGTCACATAACCGTGGTCTACCAAGCTTTTAATCATCTCTTCGATGACAGCAGTTTTTTCAGTTGCTTGCAAATCGAGCAACATGACATCTTTTCTCAATAGGTCTTGAATTTTCATCGTTTTTCTACCTCAACTTTTTCATATGTTTCTTTAATAAATTCCGCCGTTGCCAAATCATCTGAGAAGGTGGTTGCCGTTCCGCAAGCTACTCCCCATTTGAAGGCTTCTACTGCGTCTTTTGATTTGACAAATTCACCTGTGAATCCAGCGACCATAGAATCGCCAGCTCCGACAGAATTTTTGACTGTTCCTTTGATTGGTTTAGCGAAGTAAGCTCCCTCAGATGTGACAAGAAGAGCACCGTCACCAGCCATAGAAATAATGACGTTTTGAGCACCTTTAGCCAGTAACTCACGAGCGTATTTCTCAATTTCATCTAAACTTTCGAGTTTCACTCCAAAAATCGCTCCAAGTTCATGATTGTTTGGTTTGACCAAAAGTGGCTGGTAGTCCAAACTATCAATCAAGGTCTGTCCTTCAAAATCACAAACGACTTGCGCACCCGTCTGACGCGTCAAGGCAATCAAATCCTTGTAAATGACATTGCCCAGATTTTTAGCACTTGAACCCGCAAACACCACCGTATCTTCTGCTGTCAGGCTAGATAAAATAGCTTTCAATTCTTCTAGCTGAGCTGGTTCCACATTTGGACCAGTCCCATTGATTTCTGTTTCTTGGTCTGCTTTGATTTTAACATTGATACGAGTATCTTCTGCCACTTGGACAAAACGTGTCTCAATTTCTTCATCAGCCAAAGTATCTGTGATAAATTTACCAGTAAAACCTCCGATAAATCCCGTCGCTGTATTGGGAATACCCAAGCGTTTCAAGACACGACTGACATTGATTCCTTTCCCACCAGCAAACTTATCATCACTGTCCATACGATTGACACTACCGACTTGGACTTGGTCCAAGCGCACGATATAGTCAATGGATGGATTGAGTGTGACTGTATAAATCATACTTCTATTACCTCCGTTTTCTCCTTAATAGCCTGCAAGAGCTCATGCCCTTGACTTGTGATAACAATAGCTCGTTTGAGTGGTGCTACCTTGGCAAAGCAAGTTTGTCCAATTTTAGACGAATCCACCAAGACATAGGTCTGTTTGGCATTTTCTAAAATAGCACGCTTCACAGCCCCCTCCTCCATATCAGGAGTCGTATAATAGCCATCGTCCACACCATTCATCCCGATAAAGGCACGGTCAAAGTGCAATTGGTTAATCTGGTTAAGAGCAACGCCCCCGATGCTCGCATCTGTTGCCATCTTGACACTTCCTCCAACCATGACAGTTGGAATCTGCTTTTCAACCAACTGAGCGGCATGGTGAATCGAATTGGTCACGACTGTGACATTTTTATTAACCAATTCATGAATCAAAAAGGCTGTCGTTGTTCCAGCATCGATAAAGATGACATCTTGTTCCTTGATGAGAGAGGCTGCTTTCTGAGCTAACAACTTCTTCTCTTGAAGGTTTTTGACAGATTTTTCTTGAATGGTTTCTTCTTCCTGCAAGGAATGGGGCAATTCTGCTCCACCATGCACACGACGAAGCTTGTTTTCTGCTTCCAACTCATCTAAGTCTCTTCGAACCGTTGATTCTGACGTTTCTAGCAAACTAACTAATTTTTCTAGAGAAACTACATGATGTTGATTTAACTCCTCTAAAATCAGCTGCTTCCGCTCTGTTTTTAACACCGAATCACCTCCTGTTATCGTTTACACTATTCATTCTATCACACTTTCTTTTAAAGTCAAGCATTTTTTATCATTTTCTTTCAAAATCTATCATTTTTCTTATTTCCAGAATTTTTATTGCAAGATAAGAGGCTTTATGGTAGACTATTTGAGTAAGTATTGGAAGATTACTCAAGAGGCTTAAGAGGCCGTGTTGGAAACGCGGTAGGCGTGTAACAGCGTGCGTGGGTTCGAATCCCATGTCTTCCGTGGAAAAGAAAAATTATTTTTTGGATGCAACAAATGTTGTATCTTTTTTTATCGCTTTTTTAAAAATAGGGTCTGTTTTAGGATCTATTTGTGACTCCTTTGTTGTATCCTTTTTCGCAAAAGAATACTAAGGAATACCAAAGATAAAAATAAAAAACGTTGATTTAACAACGTTTTACCAAGGAATGCAAAAGAATGCAAAGGAATAATGGAGCCGGTGGGAGTCGAACCCACGTCCAAACACCTGCCAACATATTTGTCTACAACCATAGGTTATGTATTAGTTTAACAGTCCCTCGACACATAACTCAAGCCTAGAAACTGCGAGTCTATCAATCTCTTATCAAGCCGCTAGACAAGACTCAATCGTATCTCGCTAATAATAAGACCTGTCATTGAACACGAGCAATCCAAATCAGGTCACGCCTGCTGGTTTTTAGGCAGCTAGAGCGTAAGAAGTGTTATTTTTTGCAGTTATATTTAACTGAGCGTTTACGTCGCCACACGAGTCGCAAAATATGCCTCATAATGCCTGTCGAATCCGTAACGACCCCAAAAGACAATAAAACCATTATACCTTATCTAACTCAAAAATGCAAAAAGGAAATCAATGAACTACAGAAGATAATCTTTCAAAGCTTTGGTCAAAACCTGATAACCAGCAACACTGAGGTGCAGTCCATCAGTAGTATAATCTTTTTTTAGTTGACCTGCTTGGTCTGTCAAACTATCAAAAACTGGCACAAATTCCACCTGCATATAGGCCGACGCAAGCTTTTGATAGGCCTGATTCCATCTCTGAATTTTTTCATTCGTACGGATATAGACTGTCTGCTGGTACTCCTCGCCTTCATTGACTGGCAAAATGGAAAGCAATTTAATCTCTGTCAGTGGATAATCGCGAGCAATGGACTGTATGATAGCTTCGAGATTATTAAGAGCATCATTCAGAGGCACATCTTTTCCAATATCGTTTGTCCCAATCAGAAGGACAATTTTATCTACTGCTCCACCGTACAGATGCGCATCCAGATTCTCTAATAACAGTCCTGTCTGATAGCCACGAATCCCTCGATTGACAATTGTCTTTGAAGTCCCAAATAGCTCCTGTAGAGGATAATACTCGACAATGGAATCCCCAATAAAAAGAATGTCTGGCTCTAGAACAGAAACCTGATTTAAGTGACGATACTTGGTTTGAATTTTGCCTTGTTCCTTTAGGAGCCAATTTTCTAATAACTGTACTGCCACTTCATTCTCCTTTTTCTAACCAGTTTTCCAAGACTTGGTAAACTCCTCCTTGGCTGTTGGCTGGCGCTAGAGCAGTAGCCACAGCTTTGGCTTTCTCATCAGCATTTTCCATCGCATAGGCAATTCCAGCCATTTCAAGCATTTCAACATCATTTTCACTGTCACCAAAAGCCATGATTTGTTGGGAGTTTAAGTCCCAGCGCTTGAGTAATTCTTCCAAGCCCCATGCTTTATGAATCCCAGCTTGGAGGATATCAATGCAACCATAGCCACTCGATACAGCCCGAACACGGCCATCAAAGAGGTCATTGATTTCTTCCAAAACCGAACTCAAACGTTCCTCACCAACAACCATGCTCATCTTGAGCACACCACCAAAGAGATCAGATGTTAACTCATCCACAAAATGCATCCGTTGGTAGAATTTTTCAATCATTTCTGGAGTCATAAAACTTTCAAGATCTGTAAAAACGGTACCTTCTTTGACGAAACCACCCTTCATCCCCGTTACAACAAACTGGTCCTTACACGCTCGATCCTTGAAATGAGCCAAAGCCTTGACAACAATGGCGTCATCCCATGTCTGAGCCTGAATCAATTCATTGTTTTCAAACATACGAGCACCGTTTGCAACAACCAGAACCACTCGATCGACCAAGTGCCCCAGTAGTTGCCTCATGCGGTGAATTTCATTGCCCGTCGCGATGACAAAACGAATCCCCCTTTGATCCAACTGATCTAAAATCTTTTCCAAGCGTGGGAGATCCAGCTGGCCTCTAGCATCCAGCAAGGTTCCATCCATATCTGTCGCAATTACCTTAATCGTCATTTACTTTCCTCTGGATTCAAGCTAATCCCACTTCAATCCCACATGTTCATTCATTTCTTTGTAGGCTGTATCAATTCGTTCCTTAGTCGCTTCATCTAATTGATCACGATGACTACCACCCTCTATAAAATCTTCCAAGATATAGGTTTGATAATGATATAAAGGATAGCTTTCTGGTGAAAAAGTTCCCTTTGGTGTTCGATTGACCCAAGTAGGATGAGCTTTAGCTGTTCCGATAGTTGTTTTTCCATCCTTCTTCTTAATGGTCACGTCCATGAGAACACCCCGTTCAGTCCACTTAGCATTTTCTACCCCTTGCATAGTCTCAATTCGTTGATTGGAAATGAAGTTCCCCATTGAATAGATAATGAGTTTCTTGTCCCCATCTTTTTCAACAATTTCAGACGGTTCAACTACGTGTGGATGCCCTCCAAAGATAATATCTGCTCCCCAATCAATCATCTTGTGATAAAGAGCTTTTTGCTCTTCAGTCGGTTCTATGCGATACTCAACACCCATTTGTGGCATGATAATAGTGATATCTGCTTCCTTTTCCGCCCGTTCAATTTCAGACTTCATTTTATTCTCATCTAAATCTGAAAGATAGTGATTATAATCCTCTTGAGAAATATTTTGCTCAATTCCATTAAATCCATAGGAATAGGCCAAAAGAGCAACCTTGATACCATTCACTTCCTTAATGACCAGCGGAGCCTGATCACGTGGTTCATGCGTATAAACTCCGATTGGAGTGATTCCGGCTTTCTCAATAATATCGGCCGTTGAAATAACTCCCTCAATTTGCGAATCCAAAATATGATTATGAGCTAAATCCAGCACATGATAACCTGCATCCTTAATGGCATCCATAACTTCAGCAGGAGCATTAAAGAGAGGATAACCCGCTAAATAGTGATCCTTATTGATGGTTCCTTCAAAGTCACCAATAGCTAAGTCTGCTTGCTTAAGCCAAGGAGTCACATACTCAAAATTCTCATGAAAGTCATAGGTACCGTCTTCTTTTTTAGCTGAAAAGAAAAGTCCATCGTGGTAGAGCAAATCTCCGTTGGCCATAATTCTAGCAGATTTTTCCTCTTCCTGCTCCTGAGACTTTTGCTTAGTCCCTTCTTGAGAAATAGTATCTCGTTTTTGACTGGTCAGAGGCATGCCTTGGAAACTTTCAAACAATAAGACCAAGCCCATTGATAAAGCAACTGCTAGCAAGAGTACCGCCACAAATCCTTTATTGCTCCACTTGCGATAACTCCTAAAAAAGTTTACCAAGCCCTTCATAAAACGAAAAGCTAAACCACCCTGATTTCTATCTTGTCTTCTTTGCATCTTCATTCTCCCTACTTTCTTATGCAAGCCTTTTCTTTTTATTATATCATAGATAAGTAATTCTTTCACAATTGATACTCTTCGAAAATCAAATTCAAACCACGTCAGCGTCGCCTTACCGTACTCAAGTACAGCCTGCGGCTAGCTTCCTAGTTTGCTAGTTTGCTCTTTGATTTTCATTGAGTATGAATTGAACATCCTATCTATTTTCTATAAATCCTAAAGGCTGTAATACTTTCAATCCTTGTCATTTTGTGTTATCATGTAGAGGTAATGAAAGGAGAGAAAATGTCTGCTATAGAACGTATTACAAAAGCTGCTCACTTAATTGATATGAACGATATTATCCGCGAGGGGAATCCAACTCTACGCGCGGTTGCTGAGGAAGTCACTTTCCCCCTATCTGACCAGGAAATCATCCTAGGCGAAAAGATGATGCAATTCCTCAAACATTCCCAAGATCCTGTCATGGCTGAAAAGATGGGGCTACGCGGTGGGGTTGGACTTGCTGCTCCTCAATTAGATATCTCAAAACGCATTATCGCTGTTTTGGTGCCTAATATTGTTGAAGAAGGAGAAACTCCACAGGAAGCCTACGACTTACAAGCCATTATGTACAATCCAAAAATCGTCTCTCACTCTGTTCAAGACGCTGCTCTTGGCGAAGGAGAAGGTTGTCTGTCTGTTGACCGCAACGTGCCTGGCTATGTGGTGCGCCATGCCCGCGTTACTGTTGACTACTTTGACAAGGATGGAGAAAAACACCGCATCAAGCTCAAAGGCTACAACTCCATCGTTGTTCAGCATGAAATTGACCACATCAACGGAATCATGTTTTACGATCGTATCAATGAAAAAGACCCATTTGCAGTTAAAGATGGTTTACTGATTCTGGAATAAAGAAAATCCCGTTGCAAGACGGGGTTTTGTGTTATAATAGAGGCATGAAAACAAATGATATTGTCTATGGCGTCCACGCTGTTACCGAAGCCCTCCGTGCAAACACAGGAAACAAACTTTACCTCCAAGAAGATCTCCGAGGTAAGAATGTTGAGAAAGTCAAAGAACTGGCTACAGAAAAGAAGGTGTCCATTTCTTGGACTTCAAAAAAATCCCTCTCTGATATGACTGAAGGTGCTGTCCACCAAGGTTTTGTTCTACGAGTGTCTGAATTTGCCTATAGCGAGCTGGATAACATCCTTGCCCAAACGCGTCAAGAAGAAAATCCACTACTATTGATTCTAGATGGTCTAACCGATCCCCATAATCTGGGGTCTATCTTGCGAACAGCCGATGCGACCAATGTTTCAGGTGTCATCATTCCCAAGCACCGTGCTGTCGGAGTAACTCCTGTCGTTGCCAAAACGGCCACAGGTGCTATTGAACACGTTCCAATTGCCCGAGTGACCAATCTGAGCCAAACTCTAGACAAACTCAAGGATGAAGGCTTCTGGACCTTTGGAACGGATATGAATGGGACTCCTTGCCACAAGTGGAATACAAAAGGGAAAATCGCCCTCATCATTGGAAATGAAAGAAAAGGTATCTCTAGCAACATCAAAAAACAGGTCGATGAAATGATTACCATTCCGATGAATGGACATGTTCAAAGCCTTAATGCCAGTGTTGCTGCGGCCATTCTCATGTACGAAGTTTTTCGAAATAGACTATAAAAAAGTTCTAGTC
>NZ_KQ970261.1:143097-149857 GCF_001579045.1 Streptococcus mitis
TTATAGACTTCTTGACCGGCGATAGCTCCATCTCCAACTGCCGTTGTCACTTGGCGAAGATCCTTCAAGCGAACATCTCCAACCGCAAAGATACCGTCAACTGCAGTTTTCATGTGGTTATCTGTCACAATCCAACCATCCTGATCTTGGATATTCAATTCTTTAACAAAATCACTAAGAGGGTCCAAGCCAACATAGATAAAGACGCCACCGAAGGCTTGTTCTGTCACTTGACCTGTTTTCACATTTTCAAATACGACAGATTCTACTCGGTTTTCACCCTTGATTTCCTTCACTACAGAATCCCAGATAAAGCTGATTTTCTCATTCGCAAAGACGCGGTCTTGTAACACTTTTTGGGCACGAAGTTGATCACGACGGTGAACAATGGTAACAGTCTTTGCAAAACGAGTCAAGAAGAGGGCTTCTTCAACAGCTGAATCTCCACCACCAACTACCAACAAATCTTGGTCACGGAAGAAAGCACCATCACACACAGCACAGTAAGAAACACCACGACTGTTCAGTTCTTCTTCTCCAGGTACTCCCAAAGGACGGTGTTTAGATCCAGTCGCTACGATGACTGTACGAGTTTCATATGTTTGGTCATCAGTCATCACTTTCTTAAAATCACCATGGTCTTCGACATTTTCAACATAACCATAAATGTGCTCAACACCAAGATTTTCAAGCGGTTCAAACATCTTTTCTGCCAATTCTGGCCCACTAATATTAGCGTATCCTGGGTAATTTTCAATATCAGATGTATTATTCATCTGACCACCTGGCAGACCGCCTTCAATCAAGGCTACTTTCAAATTGCTTCGAGCAGCATACAAGGCCGCAGTCATCCCTGCAGGTCCAGCACCGATAATAATAGTATCGTACATATAGTTTCCTTCTTTCTTGTTGTAACTATCTTCATTCTAACTCTTTCTTGTCAATCATGCAAGGATTATGCCTTGAAAACAAGAATTAAACTCATAACCGCAAAGGATAATACTGGAACAACCAAGACACCAATCATAATCATATCATAGAGATGGGCTTGGCGAGCCTTGGCTGTCTTATCAACTCCCGACATGGCTCTCAGTCCAATCCAAATCCCTAAAAAAATCAGGACGAGGATGGTGGTCAAGATCAAACTCTCGAAATATAAAGAAAATAGTTGCAGTAGCATGATTTCTCTCATTTCTATCTTTTTTAAAGAGTAAACTCAGCTAGTCCATCTAACTGAGTTTTCCTTTATCTATTATATCAAATATAAGTTCGTTTGTAACTAGCGAAGAATTCTTTTGTTCGTTCTTCTTTAGGATGGTGGATAATCTCATCCGGTGTTCCAGACTCAATGATTTTCCCCTTATCTAGGAAGAGAATCTTATCAGCCACTTGGGCTACAAAGGACATATCATGACTAACCAAAATCATGGTTTGACCTGACTTAGCAGCATCTGCAATAGATTTTTCTACTTCACCAACCAATTCTGGGTCAAGGGCTGAAGTTGGTTCGTCTAAGAGCAAGACATCTGGTTTCATAGCAAGTGCACGCGCTAGGGCAACCCGTTGTTTTTGTCCACCTGATAAATGTCGAGGGTAATGGTTTTCACGATCAGAAAGCCCAACCTTAGCTAACTCTTCCTTGGCAATCTTAGTCGCTTCTTGATCAGATAATTTCTTGACAACAACCAAGCCTTCTTTTACATTATCAAGTGCTGTGCGGCGTTCAAACAAATTAAACTGCTGAAAAACCATAGACAACTTACGACGAAGGGCAAGAATTTCTTCTTGAGTGATTTTAGAAAAATCAACTGAGAAATCATCAATCTGAATAGAGCCACTATCAGGTGTTTCAAGATAATTGAGACTGCGAAGGAAGGTTGATTTTCCAGCTCCTGAAGAACCAATCAAGGCTACAACTTCCCCTTTTTGGATATCCAAGTTCAGATGATCCAAGACAGTCTGTCCTGAAAAGGATTTGCTTAAATTCGAAATCTTAATCATTAACGAAGGTCTCCTTTCACATCTGTTTGCACTGTATCGGGTGCAGAAATAGCCATTTTTCTCTCGATGAAACGACCGAGACTTTCAATTCCGATATTGACTACCCAATAAACAAGGGCTACAGAGATGAATCGCTCAAAGTAACGATAATCGGCACCACCCAAAATCTGAGCTTGGGCAAAGACTTCCACAACACCCGCACTAAAGGCTAGGGAAGTTCCCTTGGTCAAGCCGATGAGGGAATTGATTAAGGTTGGAGTTGCCACAACTGCTGCATTTGGAATAATCACTCGTCGATAAACTTGTGCTCGGGTCATCCCCAGACTGCGTGCCGCTTCAATCTCACCAGGGTTGACTGAGAGAATGGCTGCACGGATGGTTTCACTAGCATAAGCTGCCTCATTAAAAGCAAAGGCGACAATCGCAAAAGCTGCAGCTGGAATAGCATTGATATTGAAACCAGTCCCCCATTGCTGATTGAGAGCTTTCAAAGCCAAAGGGATCCCGTAATAGGTCAACATGAGTTGCACCAAAATCGGTGTCCCTTTTAAGAAACTAACAAAGAAGGCCTGCAAGGGATATAAAATCTTGACACGATTGATCTTCACAATGGCAAAAAGAAGCGCCAAAACTAAGCCAAAAAGGGCACCACCAATTGTCAACATAATCGTTGTTGGAAGTTGTTGGACAATTCTCGGGATTCCATCAAAGACTGAACGCAGGCTAAAAAGCTTGCCATCTGGAATCAATTGCATCAAGTTTTGGTACCAATCTGATGCTAAAATCGTTGTAACATTCATAAAAACATCCTCTCCTGATAATGATTCATTCTACCATACTTCTGCCGTCAATGAAATTATTTGCTACGGTCAGATACAGACTTTGTCTACCTACTAGTTTATCATACTTTGAAACAGGGAGGTTATATATTTTATCTATCAAAGAGATAGATAAAAACTATTTCAGTCCCAATTCTTCGTAAGATTTTCGATAACCGATTTGCTTAACAGTTCCATTCTCCACTAAAATCGGACGTTTTAATAACATACCGTCGCTTGCGAGCAACTCAGCTGCTTCTTGGTTTGACAGACTTCCTACCTTATCTTTCAGCCCTAATTCACGGTATTTGATTCCACTAGTATTGAAAAATTGCTTCAATTCAAATCCTGAGGTTTCTATCCAGTTTAAAATCATTTCTTGGCTTGGTGTTTCTTCGACAATGTGAACAGCTTTGTAGTCCACACCGAGTTGGTTTAATTCTTGTTTTGCTTTTTTACAAGTTGAACATTTTGGGTATTCGATAAATTCTAACATGTCTTTCACTTTCTATTTTATTCTTTAAAATCTGCTCCTTCATGCTCCAAGAGCCAGAATTTCTTTTCCACCCCTGCGGCATAACCAGTCAGACGCTTGTCTGCTCCCAACACACGATGACAAGGCACAAGGATGGACCAAGGATTTCGTCCTACAGCTCCACCAATTGCTTGAGCAGAAGCCACTTGCAGGTCTTGAGCTATTTGTCCATAGGTCACTGTCTGACCATAAGGAATTCCCTGTAAATAGGACCAAACTCGCTTTTCAAAATCCGTTCCGATTGGAGCCAAGGGCAAGTTGGATAAATCCTGAGGCTTGCCTTTAAAGTAAGCATCTAAGCAATCAATAACGGAGTCTAAAATAGGATGACTAACAACTGCTTCTATCGTTTCATCTCCTATCCCCCTCTCAAAATGCTTCTGCTCCTGTACCCAAATTCCATACAAATACTGGTCATCAGCTACAAGAGAAAGGCAACCAATAGGCGAAGAGTAGAGCATTTTTGCGTACTTCTTTTGCATTATTCCTTCAATTTTTGATAGGCCAAGCGTTCGCCATCAACTGGAACCTTACCAACCTGTTTAAATCCGAGTTTTTCAAAAATATGTTGCATAGCTTTGTTTTCTGCATGCGTATCTGAACGAAAATCAAGATAATCAAAACCTTCAATCAAGCCCTCTAAGAAGGTTTGAGCAACTCCTTGTCCCTGCACATCTGCTGCCACAGCAATACGGTGAAAGACTAGGTACTCTGACTCCCCAGCTTGCCAGTTGCCTTCATAAATGGCTTCATAGGCTGCCTCTGGACTCTTGGTCACAGCAGCATAGGCTAGCAGTTCTCCCTCTTCCAAGGCTACATAGGCTTGACCTGAGATAATATCCTCAATAACAATATCAGCATTTGGATAACCATTTTGCCACTGGTCACTACCAGCATCCGCTAAACATTTTTTAGCATCCTCCATCACTTGCATGATGGCATCTACTTCATTTGGAAAAGCTAAACGAATCTCCATCTTTTCTCCTCATTTCTGACTAGTTTCTCCCATCATAGCATAATTTAAGCCTTTTCACAAGCAGTTAAAACTTGACTTTTTGTTTTTGTTATTTTATAATCTAGTTATTAAAACTAGATAAAAAGGAGTCGGAAATGAAAACTACCTTTTCCTACCCAAAATGGGCAGAAATTCCAAACATTGACCTCTATCTGGACCAGGTTTTGCTCTATGTCAATCAGGTCTGCGCCCCTATCTCTCCTGATAAAGATAAGGGCCTAACAGCATCTATGGTCAACAATTATGTCAAACATGGTTACCTGACAAAGCCTGACAAGAAAAAATACCAACGCCAACAGATTGCCCGTTTGATTGCTATCACAACCCTCAAATCTGTATTTTCGATTCAAGAAATCGCCCAGACACTGAATACTCTACAAAGTCAAGCAAGTTCAGACCAACTCTACGATGCTTTTGTGGACTACATGAACCAAGGAATTGACCCAGCTAACCCCATTATCCAAAGTAGCTGCCAAACCGTTAAACTCTATCATCAAACTCTAGCCTTAATCCATCGTACTCAAGAGGAGGAAATCTAATGAATACAAGCCTAAAGCTCAGCAAACAACTCAGTTTTGGAGAGGAAATTGCTAATAGCGTGACCCATGCCGTAGGTGCAGTCATCATGCTCATCTTACTACCTATTTCATCCACCTATAGTTATGAGGCACACGGATTTTTATCATCTATCGGCGTTTCTATTTTCGTTATTAGTCTCTTTCTCATGTTTCTATCATCCACCATTTACCACTCTATGGCCTATGGTTCGACCCACAAATATGTCTTGCGAATCATCGACCATTCTATGATTTATGTTGCCATTGCTGGCTCATACACGCCCGTCGTCTTGACCTTAATGAATAACTGGTTTGGCTATCTAATTATTGCCATCCAATGGGGAACGACCATCTTTGGTATTCTCTATAAAATCTTTGCTAAAAAAGTCAATGAGAAATTTAGCCTTGCTCTTTACCTGATTATGGGCTGGTTGGTTCTAGCTATCATTCCTGCTATTATCAGTCAAACGACGCCCATTTTCTGGAGTCTCATGGTAACTGGCGGACTCTGTTATACAGTTGGAGCTGGATTTTACGCCAAGAAAAAACCTTATTTCCACATGATTTGGCATCTCTTTATCCTAGCAGCATCTGCCCTCCAATACATTGCCATTGTTTATTACATGTAAAAAAAGACAAGGTTTTTTATCCTTGCCTTTTAGTTTTAGTATCGCTTTGGTTTCAATGTCAATAAGTGTGTTCTTTTTGAATCAGTAACTATTCCAATTTATCTATCTTGAAATAAATAAAATCCCTTTGTAATACTATAAAAAATAACTAACAAAGAAATAACTATAAGACTCGGTTGCCAGAAACCTGATATATCTACTAAACTACGGCCTAAAAATTGGCCAATAAGGCTAACTAAAATTAAAATAATTAAATTGAAAATTACTGACACTAATAAAATTAACACCGAATGTATTATTGCCTCGCCTATACGTATTTTAAAAAATTGTAATCTTAACACTCCCAGTGTCTTTAACTGTTTAATGTCCTCAATATCTTTATTAGAAGATAAAATTGTAAGAGAAATAGAACTAGTAATAATCAGAATAATTGGAGCAGACAGATAAGCAATAAAGGAAGCTCTTGCTTCGTTTACTCCGTTTGCTGTATTCATGAATGAATACATATTTTGGGTGTAAAGAATAAACCCAGAAATGAGAGTTACTCCCATGCTCATTGAAGTTTGTATACTTTTCAAATAACTAGGATTGGATAGTAGATTCCAAAAGCCTGTATTGATTACATAATTTTCAGTTGGAAATATCCTCATTAAAAATTTTATTAGAAACATTTGAATTGATGGAGATAGTGATTGAATAATAAGAATGTGAATAATTAATAAAAATAATATTATGCTTGACTGTTTTTCAATTATTTCTTTGTTTCTGATAAAACCTGCTGAAACAATAGAACCTATACATATTAACCATAGGAATAAACGAACAGAGATGTTAACAAATCCAGTTACTGTGACTTTTCTTTTTTCTTTTTTGGTTTTAATATTGATGATATTTTAAGTATACGACTTGAATAAAAGTAAGCCCCTATCCCGACAATTGTTGGGACTATGAAAACACTCAATAAAATTGATTGAATGTTGGCTGTAATAACTAAATCAGGTAACTCATCTCTTCCTAATAAATTTTGTAAAAATTTGTAGTAACTATCTGCCATGATAAATGAAAGTATTGTACCAATACTACTAACAATCACTGCCATTAAATAAAACTGTCCAGATACTAATAAAGATAGCTGAGTTCTGCTTGCGCCTAAGATAGCCCATAATTGGTAATCCTTTTTAAAGATATCTATTAGCAGTCTTATA
>NZ_KQ970261.1:150533-308263 GCF_001579045.1 Streptococcus mitis
ATTATTTGAAATAAGGAAAAATAGAGTAGTCCCGCCAAAAATTATTAGCATTTGAAAAAGTTGTGAAGCGTTAATATTAGCAGTCTTTATTGAACTAGCAATACCAAATAAAGATGTTCCAACAATCAGGCTAGATACAAATAGTAATGGTATTGTTCCTAACCATTGTCTTTTTGAGTACTGAAATTGGTAAATGATTAATTTTAGCATAATAAATCCTCCTCAAATTAATCTTTACTACTTTCAAGTGCTTGGTAGAGCTCATCAGCTGAAGGTTTAATAATTTGTCGAGATATTTTTCCGTCTTTTAAAATGAGTGCTCTGTCAGTTTTTGAAGCCAACTCAATATCATGAGTGACCATAAAAACACATTTTCCTTGACTCGCTAAATTACGAAGTGTTTCAAAAATAAGTTTTCTTGAGACGCTGTCCAGAGCTCCTGTTGGCTCATCAGCAAAAATAATTTTACTATCAGCTATTATTGCACGAGTAATAGCCACTTTTTGCTGTTTTCCACCTGATAAGGTAGCAACTAATGATGATAGTTCTGCTTTAAAATTCAAACTATCCAACATTTTTTTTACTTTATTGCTATCAACACTCTTTCCTGAGAGTCTCAGAGGAAGTGTAACATTTTCTAGTACAGGTAGAGCGGGGATCAGATTATAGTTTTGAAAAATTATTGCAATATCTTGCCTTCTAAATTTAGCAAGCTTCCCTTCTTTTAAGGTGTATGGATTTACACCATTGATAACAACTTCGCCACTTGTTGGTTCAGACAAACTTGATAAGCAATTTAGCAAAGTAGACTTTCCAGAACCACTGACACCAAGTATTGATACAAATTCCCCATAATTGACAGATAAAGAAACATCTTTCAAAATAGAGACAGTTTTGTCTTGTCCTAACAAAAATTCTTTTGAAAGGTTTGAGACTTTAACAGCTACATTATTAACCATAATAAATCCTCCTGATTCCAGTGTCATCTTTGATTTAATTATACAATATTGTAATTCTATTAATATCAAGCAAGTAACTTATGAAACGTATTTTTAATGGATAAAATTCCTAGTTCCTCTGGATCTCGAATAAAGGTCTTTAGCGAACTAAGAATCTTTTCTATTACCATAATAGTATCATAAATGAGACTTGATTGAAAGCGTAAACATAGCTTTATTAAGAGATACAACTATTCTATACAAAATTTAAACATAAAACTTAGGTATACTTAATAAATGAGAATTAAAGTTAGCTATAACGAAGATAGTAGCATATGTAAAACTCTAAGCAGGCAGAGCCTGCTTAGAGTTTTACAATCGAATTTCCCAAAGAGGAAGCAAGATGAAAGCCGTCATTTCTTGTGTTCATAAGATTCTCAGAATCATTTACAAACTACTCTCCACCAAGCAGACTTATCAAACAGAAAAGGCGCTAGGACTGAGGAAACAGTTCTAACGCCCAAACTAAAAAAATTTCAATTACAGTATAGCACAGGAAGTGATTTTTTGCGCTTTTTTACTATCTTTTTTCTTTACACATTTCGATAAAGTACTGGTGCAAGCGCACATCATCAGTCAATTCTGGATGAAAAGAAGTTACCAACATATTTTTTTCTTGAGCTGCAACGATTTGATTGTCCACTGTTGCTAGAATTTCTACATCTTCTCCAACACTACTGATAATCGGACCGCGAATAAAGGTCATTGGAATCTGACCGACTCCCTTACATTCTGCTTCCGTATAGAAACTTCCTAATTGGCGCCCATAGGCATTGCGCTCGACCACCATATCCATAGTTCCTAGATGACTCTCTTCCTGAGAAGTAATTTCTTTAGCCAGCAAAATTAAGCCTGCACAGGTTCCAAAGGCTGGTAAACCAGATAGAATGGCTTCTCGGATGGGAAGCAACATATCTTGGTCTCGTAAGAGCTTGCCCATGGTTGTAGACTCCCCACCAGGCAAAATCAAACCTGACAAGTCAGTCTGATCTTGCTGAAAATCCTCTAAATTTCTGATTTCAACACTCTCGACACCTAATTGATCTAGCACTTTTGCATGTTCTGCAAAAGCCCCTTGCAAGGCCAATATTCCAATTTTCATCTATTTTCCTCGCTCAGCCATGAGGATTTGGATCTCATTTTCATTGATACCAACCATGGCTTCTCCTAAATCTTCAGAGATTTGAGCCAAGATTTGAGGATTACGGAAGTTAGTCACAGCCTTAACAATAGCACTCGCTCGTTTAACAGGATCTCCTGATTTGAAAATACCTGAACCGACAAAGACACCTTCTGCCCCTAATTGCATCATCAGTGCAGCATCTGCTGGCGTTGCAACGCCTCCAGCCGCAAAGTTTACAACTGGCAATTTCCCATGTTCATGAACGTATTGAACCAATTCTACAGGGACTTGCAAGTCCTTAGCAGCAACATAAAGTTCGTCCTCACGCAGGTTTTGAATACGGCGAATTTCCTGATTCATCATACGCATATGGCGAACAGCTTGAACAATATCCCCCGTACCCGGTTCTCCTTTTGTACGAATCATAGAAGCACCTTCAGCGATACGACGCAAGGCTTCACCCAAGTCCTTAGCCCCACAGACAAAAGGAACTTGGAATTCTTTCTTGTCCACATGGAAACGGTCGTCAGCTGGCGATAGAACTTCACTCTCGTCGATATAGTCAATTTCAATAGCCTCTAAAATCTGAGCTTCCACAAAATGCCCGATTCTGACCTTAGCCATTACTGGAATACTAACCGCTTCTTGGATTTCCTTAATCATCTTTGGATCACTCATGCGGGAAACTCCACCAGCCGCACGAATATCAGCCGGAATCCGCTCCAAGGCCATCACAGCTGCCGCACCAGCAGCTTCTGCAATACGGGCCTGTTCAGGATTCTGAACGTCCATGATAACCCCACCCTTGAGCATCTGCGCCAAGTTTTTATTTAATTCATAACGATTTTCAGTCATTTCTTTATCCTCATCATTTGTATTGGTAGCTACCATTTCATTTTAAGTCAGATTAGAAGGAATCACAAGATAAAAAAAAGATAATTGTGTGGGTACAGATTAATACTCAATGAAAATCAAAGAGCAAACTAGGAAGCTAGCCGCAGGCTGTACTTGAGTACGGTAAGGCGAAGCTGACGTGGTTTGAATTTGATTTTCGAAGAGTATAACTAAAAAACTATCTGACCTTAACTTAAAGCCAGATAGTTCATCATTTTTATTTTTCAGCTGTAAGGGCAGCCATTGTAATGTAGTTGTATGGTTTGTTGAAGTGTGGCAAGAAGAATAGGTCTGTCAAGGCCAATTTATCAATTGTCACATGCTCTTGGATAGCAAGTGAGAACATGTGGATTCCCATGCTGATTGCAGAATCGTGTGAAACCATTTGTGCACCAAGAATTTCACGGCTATCTTTGTCAAAGACAATCTTGATGGCAACTTCATGGTTGTCATGCTTCATAAATTCTGGTTTTTGAAGATCGTTAAAGCCTGTTTCAGTTGCATTGTAACCAGCAGCTTTCGCTTTTTCAAGAGTCAAACCAGTTGAAACCATGTGAAGACCGTAGATAGAGATACCGTTTGAACCTTGAACACCGATACCTTCCAATTCATGTCCACAAGCATTGTAGGCACCAACGATACCAGTACGAACAGCGTTTGAAGCAAGCGCGATGTAGCTTGTGTCTTTACGAGCGTTGTCATAAACAGTCGCACAATCACCAACAGCAAATACACCAGGAAGTGAAGTTTCTTGTTTCTTGTCTACAAGGAAGGCACCGTTGCGGAAGAGTTCAATCTTGCCGTCAGCAAGAGCTGTGTTTGGACGGAAACCAACTGCAAGGATAACCATATCCACGTCGAAACTTTCTTTATCAGTAATCAAACGTTCTACTTTACCGTCACCTTCGATTGCTTTAACAGTTTGACCAAGCGCCAAGCGGATGTTGTGGTCTTCCAAGTTCTTCGCCATCATTTGTGTGAAGTCTTTGTCATAGTAGCCGTTTAAGACTGTATCTACGATATCAACAAGGACTACTTCTTTTCCAAGACGTTCGAAAGCTTCAGCAAGTTCAACACCGATGTAGCCACCACCAACAACGGCGATACGGTCAAGGTGTTGGCTCTTGTCAGCAAGTTTATTGATAACTTCTTCAGCGTTTTGGTACAATTTCACGAATTGTACATTTTCAAGAGTTGCTTTAAATTCGCGGTTTCCTTTAACAATTTCAACACCTTCGATTGGTGGCAAGATTGGTGTAGAACCTGTAGCGAAAATCAATTTCTCGTATGATTCTTTGTGCTCTTTCCCTTCAACTTCTGCTGTAACTACTTTGTTATCATAGTCGATTGAAAGAACTGGTGAGTTCATGTAAACCTTAGCACCTTTAGCTTCCAATTTTTCTTTATCAGAATAGAACAAGCCTTCAGCACCGTCGATTTGTTCACCAATCCAAAGGGCCATTCCACATCCTAGGAAAGAGATGTTAGAGTTTTGGTCAAATACAACGATTTCGTTCTCATTGCCAAAATTATCCAACATAGTATTAATACATGCTGTACCAGCGTGGTTAGCACCAACTACAACGATTTTACTCATAGAAAAATTCCTACCTTCAATTTTAAATTTACCCTACTAGTATACCATTTACTGTTAGCGTTTACAAGAGTTTGGCTGATTTTTCCTAATTTTTTGTAAAAAATTGTAAATAATCTGTAATTTAACACAGATTATTACAATTATTTTTTATTTTCTGAGCATACTTCTTGACATCTTTACAAATTTTATTTGTGAAAACGCTGACTTTATGGTATGCTAGTATCATGGAAAGAAAATGTAAGGGGTTCATTTTTCATAAATTTACTATATTTCAACCTTCTTTTCATAAGAGAAAGGAGTTGGTAGCTTGCCTCTTAGTTCACATTCTGAACGCCTAATGGGAACCACTATCACTATTTCATTAGTGGATGAGCGAGCTGATATCTTGCTCCAAAAATCCTTTGATTTGCTTAAAGAGCTTGAATACCGCTTCAATGCCAATAGTCAAGAATCAGAGTTGATGGAAATCAATTATCAAGCTGGAATAGCTCCAGTCAAAGTTCATCCTGATTTGTTTGAATTGATTTCACTTGGATTAGAGCATAGCCTAGCGCCCTCTAGTCATCTCAATATCAGCATTGGTCCCTTGATTCAAACTTGGCGCATCGGTTTTTCAGATGCCAAAGTGGCCCAACCTCAAGAAATTGAATCGGTGCTCCCTTTAATCAATCCTCATTATATCGAGTTAGATTCTTCCACTTCCACTGTGTTTTTAAAACAAAAAGGAATGAAGATCGATCTTGGTTGTTTAGCCAAGGGTTATAGTGCGGACAAGGTTGCCCAATTTCTTAGAGAAGAGGGAGTGACATCTGCCTTGATCAATCTGGGAGGGAATATCCTGACTATTGGAAAAAATCAGGCAAGAGCAAATCAGCCTTGGCAAATCGGGATTCAAGACCCAGCCAATCCAAGGGGAAATCACTTAATGACCATCCCTGTTGTCAATCAATCTGTCGTGACTTCGGGCATTTATGAACGTCACCTGACAGTTGATGGAAAAGATTACCATCATATTTTTGACAGTCAAACAGGATATCCTATTGAAACGGAACTAGCAAGTCTAACAATTATCTCTGATAAATCAGTTGATGGTGAAATCTGGACAACTCGTTTATTTGGAGAAAGACCTGCTTCTATCCTCTGGCAAGTCGAAAGTTTGGAGGGCATCGAAGCGATTCTGATTGATAAGGAAGGTCACCTCAGTTGTTCTTCAGGAATTCCTACTCTATAGAGACAACTGTTTCAATGGAGTTTTAAAATCGTATTATGTAAAAAGAGAAAGGAAATCTCATGTTAAAACTTATTGCTATTGTTGGAACAAATTCAAAACGTTCTACAAACCGTCAATTGCTTCAATACATGCAAAAACACTTTGCTGACAAAGCTGAAATTGAACTTGTTGAAATCAAGGATATCCCTGTCTTTAACAAGCCAGCTGACAAGCAAGTACCTGCTGAAATTCTGGAAATTGCTGCTAAAATCGAAGAGGCAGATGGTGTTATTATCGGTACTCCTGAGTACGACCACTCTATCCCAGCTGTTTTGATGAGCGCTCTTGCTTGGTTGTCTTATGGTATCTACCCACTTTTGAACAAACCAATCATGATTACAGGTGCTTCTTACGGTACACTTGGTTCATCACGCGCCCAATTACAACTTCGCCAAATCTTGAATGCTCCAGAAATTAAAGCAAGTGTCCTTCCAGATGAATTCTTGCTTTCACATTCTCTTCAAGCCTTTAATCCAAGTGGAGATTTAGTAGATCTTGATGTTATTAAAAAACTGGATGCCACTTTTGACGACTTCCGTATCTTTGTAAAAATTACAGAAAAATTGCGCAACGCACAAGCCCTACTTCGCAAAGATGCTGAAGACTTTGACTGGGAAAATTTGTAAGATAGGAGACCAAAAAGAATGAAATTTGTTGGACTTGTAGGATCAAACTACGATCAATCATATAACCGTAAACTCTTGGAATTCATCCGTCGTCACTTCAAACTCAAATTTGAATTAGAAGTCCTTGAAATTGACGAAGTTCCAATGTTTAACCAGGACGAAAAATGGGACGAAAGCTTCCAATTGCGTCTCTTGTATAACAGAATTACGCGTGCTGATGGTGTCATTATTGCTACTCCTGAGCACAACCACACGATCTCAGCTTCTCTTAAATCAGTTCTTGAATGGCTTTCATACGAGGTTCATCCTTTTGAAAACAAACCAGTTATGATTGTGGGAGCTTCTTACTATGATCAAGGTACTTCTCGTGCCCAAGTTCACCTTCGTAAGATTCTTGACGCTCCAGGTGTCAATGCCTATACACTTCCTGGAAACGAATTCCTTCTTGGTAAAGCTAAGGAAGCCTTTGATGTTGATGGGAATATTACAAATGACGGAACAGTTAAATTCCTCGAAACTTGCTTGGATAATTTTGTAAAATATGTAGGAGTTGTTTCAAAATTGAAAAAACCAAAACCAATTGAACCAGAAGATTTGGATTGTGGCAGACCAATTGCTACCACAATCACAGAAGTTGATCCCGATGATCCAGAATGGGTAGAAAAAGCAGCTGAACTTGTTGGAGCTGTTTCTGGAGATACTTACGTTAAATTAGACCATGGTATCTTGACAGTTAACCAAATTGACATGTTCTTGAAAGCAATGCCATTTGAGTTGACATTTGCAGATGATAACAACCAATTCTTATACTACAATAATGTTCACCAAGATCCAAACACCATGTTTGCTAAACGTGTACCATCTCAATCTGGTAACCGTCTCTCAACTGTCCATAACTCACTTCCCGGTGGACGTATGAAAAATGTTGAATGGGTTGTCGGTGTACTGCGTAATGGTGATCAAGAATATGTTCGTACAATCGTTCCTGGATCTCCTGCAGGGGTTATTAATACTCACAACTATCAAGCTATGTACTATCCTGATGGATCATACGCTGGTATCAATGAAATAGTCTTCAACTTCCAACCATGGCTTGATTGGTACCTCAATACAACTGGTCAACGTCTAGTTGGTGGAAATGCTGCAGCTCCTGCTGGCGGGCATGGTCACGGTGATGCAGATGCTACATCTGGAGCTTCTGATGCAGGTGATGCTGGAGGTCACGGTGGTGGCGCAGACGCTACATCTGGAGCAAGTAACTAATAATAGTTTTATACTCAATGAAAATCAAAGAGCAAACTAGGAAGCTAGCCGCAAGCTGTACTTGAGTACGGTAAGGCGACGCTGACGTGGTTTGAATTTGATTTTCGAAGAGTATTAGGAACCATTTTGGTTCCTTTTTAAGTGACAAAAGACTAGCAGTTTGTGTCTGCTAGTCGTTTTGTTATCGTTTCATCAATCTTTGTCAAAAGAACGAATATTTATTATGAATTTGGATCATCGAGACTACGACCGTGTAACCCTTTTTCACGTTGGACTTGACGTAGTTTTTCTGGTGTAACATCGTTTCCTTCTTCGTCCACAATTTTGATCCCTTCGATGTGGTGACGAACAGCGCGACGATAACCTTCGATGTACTCCTCACGTAGTTTAGCTTGTTCCACCTTTTCAGCTGGGGTTAAGCCTTCTACTTTTTTCTTTTTAGCAAGCTCATTGATACGAGCAATTTTTTTCGGATCCATTTCTTCTCCTTTGTGATAAGATAAAGTCCGTTTATCAAATTTTATTTAGTGTTAATTTGGTTAAAACGAGCAAGCTTAGCAGCTTTTTGAGTTAAATGAGATAAGATAGCCAAACGATTTTGACGGACAGCCTGATTTTCGGCCATAACCATAGTATTTTCAAAGAAAGCATCAATGACCGGGCTAAGAGCAAAGAGTTGTTTCAATTGTTGTCTTGCAGTACCTGATAAAACGAGTGTTTCTACTGCTTCCGCCAAGGCTTTTTCTTCTTCATTCTCAAAGAGAGCTGAATCAACTGCAACAACTCCTTCTGCCTTCTCAGCTAAGTTAAAGGCACGAGAAAGTGATTCAACAGATGGTTTAAAGTCTTCTTCCTTGCTTGCTTCTACAAGAGCACTTGCTACTTCTAGCATATCTGCCACAACAAAGTTTGATCCTGCAAGAACGGCTTCCTTGATGTCTTTTGGAGTAGAACCCATCATCTTATCAACACGAGCCTTGATAAAGTCCATCACATCTGCCTTATTTTCATAAGTCAAACTATCGAAATTCAAAGCATAAAGGCTATCAATCAGATCATCCATAGCAATATGCCAACCAAAAGCATCCAAGATACGAACCACACCTTGGGTTGCACGACGAAGGGCATAAGGGTCATTAGAACCTGATGGAATCAAACCTACTGAGAAGAAACTCAAAATCGTATCCAATTTGTCTGCAATGGCTAGAACTGCGCCGACCTTGCTCTCTGGAAGTTCTCCTTCAGCTGATGTAGGCATGTAATGTTCACGAATAGCAGCTGCCACTGCTGGAGTTTCACCAGCAAGAAGGGCATATTTTTCACCCATAATTCCCTGGAGCTCGTCAAATTCACCAACCATACCTGTCAACAAGTCAAACTTGTAAATGGCTGCTGCACGGGCTAGGTCAACTGTTTCATCAGCTGATAAACCTGCTTTTTCTGCCAAGAGAATAGCAATCTGACCAGTACGAATCATGTGTTCACGAAGGGAACCAATTTTCTCATGGAAAGTCACATTGTTTAATTTTTCAACAAGATCTGAAATGACCAATTTTTGATCTTCACGCCAGAAGAATTCACCGTCTTCCAAGCGGGCTACCAAAACTTTTTCATTTCCTTTGATGACATTTTCCAAATGCTCTGCGTTTCCGTTACGAACAGAAATGAAGTTTGGCAAGAGTTTTCCATCTTGATCACGAACAACAAAGTAACGTTGGTGTTCCTTCATCGAAGTTACCAAGACTTCTTCCGGAACTTCAAGGTATTTAGCATCAAAACTTCCCATAAAGGCAGTTGGGTATTCAACCAAGTTCAAGACTTCATTCAGCAAATCAGCATCAATCTCGATACGTACACCATGTTCAACTTCGATTGCCTTGATTTGGTCAACAATCATTTGCTCACGTTCACGTGGATCTGCAATTACATACTGTGCACGAAGGTCTTCTTCATAGCTCAATGCTGACTGAATCTTAGTTTCTTGTCCCAAGAAACGATGGCCACGGCTCACACGCCCTCCCTTAATATCAAGGAAATCCAAATCAAATTCTTCTTCATCTAAAAGAACTGTTAAAGTGTGAACAGGACGAATGTATTCAAAGCTATTGCCAGCCCAGTGCATGCTGACAGGGAAAGTCAATGACTTCAAGACATCTACAACACCAGGAACAATGGCTTCAACTGCTTGACCAATTTCTTCCTTAGTGACATAGACATATTCTTCACCCTTGATTTCACGGAATTCGATATCTTCAACCGTCAAACCTTTGCCACGAACAAATCCTTGAGCTGCTTTTGTGAAGTTTCCATCACTATCCAAGGCAATTTTCTTTGCTGGCCCCTTAAAATCTTCTGTCAAATCAGCCTGTTTGTCTGCAAGACCAGTCACACGAACAGCCAAACGACGTGGTGTTGAGAAGGTTTGAACAGCTTCAAAAGACAGGCGGTTTTCCTTGAGGAAGGCTGCCATTTTTTCGCCTAGTTGTTTTTCACTTGGTGTGACAACATAGGCTGGTAATTCTTCAAGACCGAGTTCTACTAATAAGTTTTTTGTCATGTTTTTTCTCCGAAAAGTATCTTTTTATTTTCCAGCTTGCCTTATGTGATTGGCACGCAAGCAACCAACTTCGTTGTTTCATTGCTAAAATTGGAGCCAAAAGTCTCCAATTTTGCCTAGTATCCTTAGTTTCACTAAGGATACCTTCATCACTGCGACAACTTGCTCAGGGCTCACTCTGTTCGCCCATTTTCGTAATTTGTCACTCTCTTTATTCTGCGTCTTCTGCTAGGAGTTTAGCTCGTGTTGCTTCATCTAAAAGTGGGTAGCCTAGGCGTTTGCGTTCTGCGACAAAGGTTTTGGCTACGACACGGGCCAAGTTACGGATACGTGCAATATAGCCTGCGCGCTCTGTTACAGATACGGCACCACGTGCATCAAGCAGGTTGAAGGTATGTGAACATTTGAGAACATAGTCATAGGCAGGGTGAACCAAGCCTTCTTCCAAGGCACGACCAGCTTCTTTTTCAAACTTATCAAAGTTTTCAAGCAACATTTCTTGATCCGAAATTTCAAATGAATATTTTGAATGCTCGTACTCAGGCTGGATAAAGATTTCTCCGTATTTTACACCATCGGCCCACTCAATATCATAGACAGAATCTACTTCTTGAATGTAAGAAGCCAAGCGCTCCAAACCATAGGTAACTTCCGCAGTCACAGGGCCAGTTGCCAGTCCACCTACTTGTTGGAAATAAGTGAACTGAGTGATTTCCATACCGTCAAGCCAAACTTCCCAACCAAGACCAGCTGAACCAGTAGATGGATTTTCCCAGTTATCCTCAACGAAACGAATATCGTGCTCCAAAGGATTGATTCCCAATTTTTCCAAAGACTCAAGGTAAAGTTCCTGGATGTTTGATGGAGATGGCTTCATGACCACTTGGAATTGGTGGTGTTGGTAAAGACGGTTAGGGTTTTCCCCGTAACGACCGTCAGCAGGACGACGTGATGGCTCTACATAAGCCGCATTCCATGGCTCAGGTCCGATAGCACGAAGGAAAGTGTAAGGACTCATTGTTCCCGCACCTTTTTCATTATCATAAGCCTGCATAAGCATACAACCTTGGTCATTCCAAAATTGTTGCAAAGTAAGGATGATTTCCTGGAAAGTCAATTTTTTAGACATTATTTACTCCTTTTTATATAAATTACTTGCGACACGAGTCTGCCTCGTCGATCATACGAGGCAAGACGAGTTAGTACTGCGTCTAGCTCAGGCACTCTAGTGCTGAGCGTGGTGCAGCCCGACTGTAAGGAGGCCTCTGCCACTGACGCAGTAAAATGTTAATTTCTTAGACATTTTTTACTCCTTTAGTTTTTATATTTCTTTCTCAATTAATTTTTGCTGAACAAACCAATTCAACAAGGGAAGAGTTTTATCTGTATTTGCCCATAGATGATAAGAATCAAAGACCGCTTGTACACTACCTAGATTTTCTACCAACTTATCTACTGTCAAAAAACTGCGCCAGTATTCGTAAAAAATACTTGCATAGTTCTTATCATAAGTCGAAGAACCAAAATCATTCAATGAATGCCAACCATACTTCTTCTGAAAAAGTTCTACGAGAGATTGATTACAAATTTTTTCCGCCTGAAATTCCTCTTCTGTCAAGAAATACTTGCGACTAATATATTCAACCATCCCCTCTTCGAACCAGATATAAGAGTCATAACCATCAAAATCATCTAAAAAATACTCCGACCAATGAGCTAACTCATGTCCTATAATCTGTAAGAGGAAATTTTCAGATAAAGAATGATAGTGACTTTCTATTGCTTGAGTTTGCTGAGAACACTCGTAGTCCATCAACTGATACAAATACAACTCTTTCCAAACAGCTAAATCAGGCGTCATAACCATTCGTCTATTATTTGTATAGGCTGGAACAGCGCTTTCCCTAATAATCTGTGTAGCAGCATTAAAACTTGACCAAATAACGGCTTGCGGTAAATCACAGACTGCAAGTTCATTCTTTAAAAAAGATTGATAATCTTTCAACTTTTCAGTATTTCTTACTACAAAATCACGAAATGCAGCTAGTTGACTATCGTCTTTTACAAGATAAAGGTTTTCCACGTCTCTCCTTTCTTTCACACAATAGACTGAATAAGCAAAAGAACCGAATTTCAACACCCAAGCCTTGCGACTAGGGGCGTCAGAAACGCGGTTCCACCCTAATTTATTACTTCATTGTTTTTGAAAATACTACAGAAAGCGCCAGTTCTTTATTTTGCCCTACTTGGCTCCCACTATCCCAAGCTCGCTTGAAGAACGCCATAAGACTTTCTTTCCTGTTGACTATTATATCAAAAATTGGAACAATGTACAATTCTTTTTATGATTTTCTAGAAATCCATATCATCAACTCGTGGAGCACCAGACTGAACAGCAATCGCTTTTAAGGTTTCACGCTCCTCATGACTCAGTTCAATTCCAAAGCAATCAAGATTAGCTTGAATACGAGAAGCTGTGACAGATTTTGGAAGTGGTAAAAATCCTTCTGCTAAGCTCCAGGCCAAGGCTATCTGAGCAACAGACTTTCCGTGATTTGCCGCGATTTCTTGCACTTGCTTGCTATCAAACAATTCTCCCTGACCAAAAGGTCCCCAAGCTTCCAATAAAATTCCTTTTTCTCGACAGTAATCTACGACTTCCTCTTGATAGACACCTGGCGCCAAACGAACTTGATTGACCGCAGGAAGAATTTTTGCTGTTTCAAGCAAGGCATCCAAATGATGGGGAAGGAAATTACTAACTCCGATAGCACGGATTTTGCCTTCTTGATAAAGCTCCTCCATCGCTCTCCAGACTTCTGAATTTCGGATTTTCCATTGGTCATTTTCTCTGAGCGGTTTTGGATTTGGCCAATGAATCAAATACAAATCCAAATATTCCAAGCCCAGCTTCTCTAAAGACTCTTCAAAAGCCTGACGAGCTTGCTCATAGCTGTGATTTGTATTCCAGAGTTTACTGGTTACAAAAATTTCCTCACGCGGAACGCCACTATCTTGAATAGCACGACCAACGCTTTCTTCATTTTTATAAATAGCTGCCGTATCGATATGGCGATAGCCTGCCTTTAAAGCCTCTAGAACAGCTTGATAGGCAATCTCCCCATTTTCAGCTTTCCAGGTTCCAAATCCCAGTACTGGAATCGTAACACCATTATTTAAAGTATAAGATTTCATTATTTTTCCTTTCTATGAGAAGAAAATCCAAAGAAACAACTTCTCAAGGAAAACTTATCTCTTTAGATTTTGTGTATTATTGGTCACGGTCGTAATAGAGCTGGTGAGGTTTAAGACGAGTATCTAACAAATCTGGAATTGTTACAAAGTCATAACCTTGCCCTTTCAAATAGTCAATGACCTTTGGTAAAGCATTCACTGTTTCAGCATGGATATCATGCATGAGAATAATAGAACCATTCTTGACTTCACGCTGAATTTCTGTCAAAATAGATGCTTCATTTTTACTCTTCCAGTCCAGACTATCTACATCCCACATAATAAAGCTCAAATCTAAGCTTTTGCGAATGTCGTCTGTAATAGCTCCATAAGGGGGACGCATAAGTTTAGAGCTAGGACCCAGCACCTTAGTTAGCGCATCCTCCGTATCAGTAATTTGTTTTTTAGCTTCATCAAGGGAAAGTTTTGAAAGCACTGGATGGCTCCAACTATGATTTCCAATAACATGACCATCTGCTTTCATGCGTTTCAAAATCTCCTCATTTCCAGGAACATTCTTACCTAAAACAAAGAAAGTTGCCTTAATACCATACTTAGAAAGTGTATCTAATGCTTGATTTGTCGTCGCAGGATTTGGTCCATCATCAAAAGTCAAGGCCACTACTTTACGATTTTTCTTTTCATAATAAGCCTTATATAGCTCTGCGTCCTTATCTAATAAATAAGAGGACTGAACAACTTCAAAGAAACTAGATACTGGCAAGGCAATCTCATCTAGATTTTCCACTGCCTGACTAGGATAAAGAATAATTTGGCTGTCCTTATAATCAAAGTTCCATGCAGACAAGTCTTGGTCAGAGAAACCTTTAACAATCTGATCAATCTTTTCTTGCTCCAATTTCTTATCCTGTAAGAAAGAAGTCAGTTCTTTTATCAGTTGCTCTTTAGCCTTACTAGCATCTGAAAATAATTGATCAAGTGTAAAAGGTTTACCATCTTCTGTCAAATGCACTTTCGCTAGACTAGTTTTTTCAGTCTCTTCAACTTTTGACGAAGTTAAATCATAGACTTGTTTCATCACACTTCGGTTGACAATACCTTTTAAAGTCGAATCCTGTTTCTCCGTATAATAAAAAACCAGATTTTCCTTGTCTTTCAGATTTTCCTTAATATCCTGTGTCATGATTTCTTTTACAGATAAAATCACTTGCTCCCCTTGGAGAGGATAATAGGCAATTACTTCGGCTTTTCCCTTACGAAAATGATCTTTCTGATTTCCCTCACTTAATTGATCATCTTTCTCTTTTTTAAGCGATTCAATCTTTTGTTCAAAGTTTTGTTTTGAAAATACCTTGTATCCAATCATTGAACCAAGGACGCAAATACTTACCGAAAAGATAGCTACTAGGGCTATTAAACCGATTCTCTTTTTATCGTGCTCAACACGCTTTGCTCTACTTTTATTCATAGAACCATCATATCAAATTCAGGCTATAATTTCAATGATTTTAGAGGAAACAGTATATTAAAAAGAGAGGAAGTCCCCCTCTTAAGATTTTATTTGACTGCTTCTTTTAAAGCATCTACCTTGTCCAAACGTTCCCATGGAAGATCAATATCTGTACGTCCCATGTGTCCATAAGCTGCTGTTTGACGGTAAATTGGACGCTTAAGATCCAGCATTTGGATAATTCCTGCAGGGCGAAGGTCAAAGATTTGACGAGCTGCTTTTTCAAGCTTACTTTCAGCTACTGTTCCTGTAGCAAAGGTATCGATACGGACAGAAACAGGCTGGGCAACACCGATAGCGTAGGCCAATTGTACTTCCGCCTTCTTAGCAAGACCCGCTGCAACAATATTCTTGGCAATATAACGAGCTGCATATGAGGCAGAACGGTCCACCTTAGTCGCATCCTTACCAGAGAAGGCACCACCACCGTGACGAGAGTAGCCACCATAGGTATCCACGATAATCTTACGACCAGTCAAGCCTGAGTCTCCTTGAGGTCCACCGATTACAAAGCGACCAGTTGGATTGATGAAGAATTTTGTTTGCTCATCCAAGTAAGAAGCTGGAATAACTTCTCTGATAACCTTGCTAATGACATCATTGTGAATTTGTTCGTTGCTGACTTCTGGATCGTGCTGAGTTGAAATAATGACTGTGTCCACACGTACTGGACGATCATTTTCATCATACTCAACTGTAACTTGTGATTTAGCATCTGGACGAAGATAGCTGATTTCACCAGACTTACGAAGTTCTGCCAGACGACGAACCAATTTATGACTGAGTGAGATTGGCAATGGCATGAGTTCTTCTGTTTCATCCACTGCAAATCCAAACATGAGCCCTTGGTCACCAGCACCAATCAAGTCAAGCGGATCTCGGTCTGCATTCCCACGAACCTCCAAGGCTTCGTTAACACCTTGGGCAATATCAGGAGATTGTTCTACCAGAGATGGATGTACTCCTACAGTCTCAGCAGAAAAACCATATTCTGTATTGGTGTAGCCAATCTCTGCAATGGTATCACGAACCACACGGTTAATATCCACATAGGCATTTGTAGAAATTTCACCAAAAACGTGGACGGAACCAGTATATACAGCTGTCTCCGCAGCAACGTGCGCCTCTGGATCCTTAGCTAAAATAGCATCCAAAATAGCATCTGAAATTTGGTCTGCAATCTTATCTGGATGCCCCTCAGATACAGATTCAGACGTGAATAATTTACGTTCTGACATAAAAATGTCCCCCCTTAAAAATAGTGTTATAGAGTTACAAAGTACTGATAGAAATCCCTATCATCTACGAGTTGCGACACGTAAGAAAAAACGATACTTTTTATTTCTGAAGCTAGTAAGGCGCATAGGGTGACCGCCCTATATCGGCAACCGTAGAATGACGAACGACTTTGGAGCCGTCATTCTTTGCTAGTTGCGACTCGAAAGAAAAAATAGAAATTTCTACCATCTTATCGGGACTATATAACTTTATCATTATACCATTTTTTAACGCAATTTACAGTCTTTAACGTAGTGTTTCTATTTAGATAGTTCATTCTCATAAATAAAAAAGTTGGAGCTCAGTACTCCAACAATTTCTATTAAAATGTTTGACGTTTTGCTTTACGCTCTGCACGACCGCGAGCACGATTTTCAGCACGCTTGGTCTTGCGACGTTTTTCATCAACCGCCCATTGAATTTTCTTCTTATAACCTGGTTTGACTTTTTTCTTTTCTTTTTAACCAAACCAATCATTTCGATATCAAGTTTATCTTGTGTTTTCTCACGGTTGGCACGACGATCACGGTCATAAGTATCTTGAAATTCCCCGTCTTTGACCATCTTAGGAGTAAACTTGATTCCCAATTTCTCCAACTCACGGATATCCGAGTCATCACTTGGCTGATAAAGGGTAATAGCTGTACCTGGTAGTCCATTTCGTCCAGTACGACCAACACGGTGAACAAAGAAGGACAAATCTTGCGGAATGGCATCATTGATGACATGGCTGACACCTTCAATGTCAATTCCACGCGCTGCCAAATCTGTTGCGACAATATACTCAAAATCCAGATTTTTCACCTGGTTCATGATACGTTTGCGCTCACGAGGGGCAATATCCCCATGAATCTTTGCCACCTTCAAACCTTGAGCAGTCAAGTATGCATGTAATTCATCAGCACGCGTTTTAGTGTTAACAAAAATCATTGCCAAATACGGTTGCATCAACTGAGTCAACTGGTAAATTTGAGCATTCTTATCTCGGCCCTTGGTTGAAATCAACCAATTATCAATGGTATCAGAAATGACCGTTTTGGTCTTGATTTTCTCCATAACAGGATTTGATAAGTATTTTTTCAAGAATGGTTGCAATTTTTGTGGAATAGTAGCTGAGAAGACCATGAATTGCAGGTCTTTTGGAAGGCTGCCAGCAATCTTATCAACAGTTTCCAAGAATCCCATATCCAAGGTCATGTCTGCCTCATCGACCACAAAGGTCTTGGCCTTGTGAATAGCCAAATCACCAGATTTAACCAAGTCGTAGATACGGCCTGGTGTTCCAATAACAATATGAGGCTGATTGCTTGCCAATTTCTCAATCTGGCGAGCCTTATCCGTACCACCCACATAATTAACCACACGAACTTCGACATCTGAGTGAGCAGCAATCTGGCGGGCTGCTTGGTAAATTTGAGTAGCCAACTCACGACTCGGTGCAGTAATCACTGCTTGTACACTATCGCTAGCTTCATCTAATTGCTGGAAAATCGGTAACAAGAAAGTATGAGTCTTACCTGAACCTGTTTTTGATTCTCCTACTAGGTCACGACCTGCCAAGACAATGGGAATCAACTTATCTTGTACCTCTGTTGGAGTTGTAAATTTCAACTCCTGCAAGGCTTCTCTAATATAGTTTTTAAATTGAAATTTCGTAAATGACATAATATCCTCGATTCTATCTATCCTATCAATTATACCATATTTTATTCCATTTCAGTAATCTCACTTATTTAGGCTATTTCCTGTAGCTTCTCTAGTCAGAAAAAGGCTGGAACTTGTGAATCCCAACCTCTTTTCAGTCATTATTTCCAGTTTAACATAGCATTCAAGCCATAGTGATCACTCACTTGCGGATTATTGTTACCATCAAATACGACATGTAAATTTTCCACCGCTAACTCTTTGGTAGTAAAGACATAGTCGATTCGAAGGGGTTCTGTATTCCCCTTCCAGCCATCAATTTCTGGTGGAACAGTATAGCTACCACTTTTCTCTTGAGCAACTTCAAATGCGTCTTGTAAGCCTAATGGACTAGATAAAATAGCTTGGTAGCCTTCCTTACCTGCTGGATTGTTGAAATCTCCAGCTAGCAAAAGCGGCTTGTTCAATTCTTTCAAGACAGCCTCAAATCGTGCCCATTCTTCTTGGAAACCTTTATCCCACCAAGAAAGGTGGACACTTGCAACTGCTAGCTCCTTACCATCGACTACAGTCTCAGCTAGGGCAACACGACGAGTATGATAGTCTGTTGGATCATCCACATCTGAAACTAAAATTTCTCTGGCTTTAATAGGTGTTTTAGACAAGATAGCTACACCTTCATGGTAGCGATCATAACCGATATGGTTATAGGCCCAAGTCCAGTAGTAATTTTTCCCTTGCTCAGACAACTTTTCAACCAAGAGTCTAACATAATGGTCTTGGTGAATAGGCTCTGCTGCTGGCAAAGCTTTATAGAGATCATTAACTTCTACCTTAGGCGAGGTAATCTCCTGATTGATTTCTTGGAAACAAATCAAATCATAGTCCTTTTCAAGAATATCCTCAAGCAAAAATTGGAATTTTTCCTCAGCTTCTTTTTCCATCCAACTGTGAGTATTGAGTGTTAAAAATTTCATTCTTTTCTCCCAAAATAAGAGGTTGGAATACAGCTTCCAACCTCAAGTATATTACAATTCTACTTTAGCAACTGCTGTTTTAGCTGCAAGAGAACCTGTTTTTTCTAATTTAACTGATTTAATTGCATCACCATTTGTGAAGACAACTACTGTTGAAGTTTCACGTCCTGCTGCACGGATAGCATCCAAGTCAGCTGTGACAAGGAGATCTCCTGCTGAAACTTTTTGTCCTTCAGCAACATGAACTGTAAATGGTTTACCTTCAAGACTTACTGTGTCCAAACCAATGTGAACCAATACTTCAAGACCTGCTTCAGTCACAATACCAAGAGCATGTTTTGTTGGGAAGATGCTTGATACAGTACCTGAAACTGGAGATACAATGTTTCCATTTGCAGGTTCTACTGCAAATCCATCACCCATCATTTTTTGAGCAAATACTGGATCTTTTACTTGTTCCAAAGCAACAACTTGACCGTCTGCTACTGAGTAAACTTCCTCAGTAAGACCTTTGAAGTGAACAGTGTTTTGTTGCGCTTCAGTCATTTGTCTTGGAAGAGTTTCAGGAATGATTTCACCTGAATCAAGGATATCTTGGATATCAGATTTCAATACGTCAGCTTTTGGTCCGTAGATAGCTTGAACCCCTTGTCCTTTAATGACAAGACCCATAGCTCCTTCTGCTTTCCATTGCTCTGCATTTCCTACTTTATCTGCATCTTTAACAGTTACACGAAGACGAGTCATACATGCGTCAACATCAACGATGTTTGCACGTCCACCAAGAAGGTTGATAATGTTTACAGCTTGAGAGCCTGCTGCAACTTTCACTTCACTGCTAGCTTCTTCTGAACCTTCAGCAGTTTCGTAGTTTCCGTTACGCCCTGGAGTTGCGTAGTTGAATTTTTGAATCATGAAGTTTGCGATAAAGTACATGATTACAGCAAAGAGAACAGTTACCCAAACGAAGTTAACGATATCCATACCGATACCAGCACTGATTGCAATAGGTGTACGAGTCAAGAACTCGATTGAACCGAATGAGTGCATACGTAGGTTTACGACGTCAGCCATAGCGAAGGCAGCACCTTGAACAAGTGAGTAAACAAGATACATAGGTGTTGCGATGAACATGAACATGTATTCGATTGGTTCAGTAACCCCTGTCAAGAATGTTGCAAGAGCTGTCGCAATCATCATACCTTTGTATTTATGTTTCTTGTCAGCATCAACATTACGGTAGATAGCCACAATTACACCCATCAAGATACCGAATGAACCGATCATTTGTCCAACTTTGAAACGAGCTGGATGTACTGTATCTAACAAGTGTTGGTATTGACTAGCATCAGTACCTTTAAGGTTTACAAGGTCTGTTACCCACGCAAGCCAAAGTGGATCTTGACCAAATACTTGACTACCTTTAGCTGCACCAGTTAAGACACCATAAGTACCACCAAGAGCTGTGTAGTTCATTGGGATAGTCAACATGTGGTGAAGACCAAATGGCAAGAGCAAACGTTCCAATGTACCATACAAGAATGGTGCAAGGATTGGAGCAGTTTCTTGTGAGTTGGCAATCCAGATACCAAAGCTATTGATACCTGTTTGAACTACTGGCCAGAAAGCAGCAAGTACAATTGCAGCAATTACTGAACGAAGAATAACTACAAACGGTACAAAACGTTTTCCGTTAAAGAATGAAAGTGCATCAGGAAGCTTACGGAAGTTGTAGTATTTGTTGTAAGCTGTTGCCCCAATAAAACCAGAAATAATCCCTACGAAGACACCCATATTCAAAGCTGGAGCTTCAAGAACACTGATAAAGTAATCAGCAACTTTGATTGAACCACCGAAGAGAGTAGTTACCATAGCATCTGGATTTTTCAACATATCGCCTGATACACCAAAGATTGTACCAGTGATACGGTTAATCAAGATGAAAGCAAGACCAGCGGCGAAAGCACCACCAGCACGTTCTTTAGCCCAGCTTCCTCCAATAGCAAGGGCGAACAAGATATGAAGGTTAACGATAACTCCCCAACCGATTTGCTCTAGTACACCACCAGTAATAGCGAGTGGTGCAAAGGTTGGGTTAATCATCACGATAGACTTACCGATTGAAATCATCAAACCGGCAGCCGGCATAACCGCGATAACCACCATCAAAGCCTTACCGAATTTTTGCCAAAATTCGAAAGACAAGACATTTTTGAATGTATCTTTCATCATTCAAATCTCCTTTATTTTTATTTAGGCAAACGTTTTACGAAAACGTTTGCACCTTTTATGATTTAATTATACCACTTTAATTTTTTTTGTAAAGGCTTTTATTCAAAAAAATACTCTTTTTTCAAAAAAATTTCTAGTGCAAAAATTCAAGTTCAAGTTAGCCATAAAGAAGCCTTCTCTGAGCGACTCTTTTGGAAGTTCTTTTCTTCTACGCATCTCTTTTCAAACATTATTGTAGCAAAAAAGGAGATTTTGCAATCTCCTCATAAAAGCAGCTAGTTTACCTAAATCTTCAAGAATCGGCGCATTGAAATTCCTGATCCCAGTGAACCAATGAAAATCCCAATCACAAATAATAGGGCAATCATCAGAGGAGTAAATACCTCTGGCGCGATCATAGAAAGATTTTGTCCGACCAACGACTTGTTGACAGATTGGTAAACCATTCGATAAACAATAAAGACCAACACTGATGGCGCAGTTGCTCCAAGTAAACCAATGAAGGCACCTTCAAGTAAGAAAGGTCCACGGATATAACTGTTCTTAGCACCAACCAAGCGCATGATTTGAATTTCGCGACTGCGAGAAATAATGGTAATACGAATGGTATTTGAAATCAAGAAAACTGCAATGAAAATCAAAAGTCCTGCAATAACTAATCCCCAAACACGGATAAATGATGCTAGTTGGAATAGGCGTTCTGTATTGGCACCACCATCCTGAACCTCAGACACACCTTCAATTTTTTTAGCATCTTCAGCTACAGTTTTTACATCACTTGGCGTATTGGTATCAACGATATAGGCATCATAGAGGGGATTGGCATCTCCTTCAAAGATTTTCCAGTTGTCACCCATTGTCTCGGTTAATTTTTCATATTGTTCTTCTTTGCTTGAAAAAGTAACACTCTTAACAGTAGACATCCCCTTCAAAGCATTATATACCTTGTGGTAGTCATTATTTGTAACAGTTTGACCTTCTTTTTCAATAGTCTCACTATTATCAGCTACGTCCTTACGAATGTATACCATTACTCGGACATTATTTTCAATATCTGTAGCTAGTTTCGCTGTATTGAAAATAACAGAAGCAAATATTGCCACCAAGGTCAAAGTAATCATAACTGAGCTGACAGCAGCAACTGTCATCCAACCATTTCGTTTCAAACTTTTTAAGGCTTCAAATAAATGGCGAAAAAATCTACTAATCATCGTATCCATACTCTCCTTTTGATTCGTCACGAACAACACGGCCATTTTCAATGGCAATGACACGATGGCGCAAGGTATTTACAATCTGGCTATTATGAGTCGCCATCAAAATAGTTGTCCCTTGTAGGTTAATCCGTTCCAAGAGATTCATAATTTCCCATGAATTATCCGGGTCCAGGTTTCCTGTTGGTTCATCGGCTATCAATACTTTGGGATTATTTACAATGGCACGTGCAATCGCAATCCGCTGTTGCTCTCCACCTGAGAGCTCATTTGGGAAAGAACGAACCTTGTGCTTCAACCCAACCAAGTCTAAAACTTCCATCACACGTTTTTTGATATTACGGCGATTTTCCCCGATTACTTCCATAGCGTAAGCAATATTTTCATAGACCGTTTTCTTTGGCAACAATTTATAATCCTGGAAGACAACCCCAACACTACGACGTAGAAGCGGGACATCTTTCTTTTTGATCTTAACCAGATTAAAACCAGCAACTGATAGGCTTCCTTTATCGATTTTTACTTCACGATATAGAGAACGAATGAAGGTTGACTTCCCTGCTCCTGAAGGTCCTACAATGTAAGCAAATTCTCCCGGTTGAACGCTGACCGAAACACCGCGTAGGGCAGTCGTTCCGTTGTCGTATTTTTTGACGACATCTCTCATTTCAATGATTGACATGTGAGTTCCTTTCTTTCTTAGCTGATTCGCCACTTGAGGTAGGCATCGATAAAACCATCTAGGTCTCCGTCCATAACCTTATCTACCTGAGCAACTTCAAAGCTAGTTCGATGATCTTTTACCATAGTATATGGCGTGAAAACATAAGAACGGATTTGGCTTCCCCATGTGATTTCCTTTTTCTCACCTTTGAGGGAATCTACCTCCGCAGCTTTCTTCTCTTGCTCCATTTGATAGAGCTTAGCCTGCAACATCTTCATAGCTCGATCTCTATTTCCATACTGGGTACGATCCACTGTTGATTGGACAACAATTCCAGTTGGAATGTGGGTCAAACGCACACCTGTTGAAACCTTGTTGACGTTTTGTCCACCAGCACCACCTGAACGGAAGGTATCCATCTTGATATCATCTTCCCGGATTTCCACTTCAATGGTATCGTCCAACTCAGGCATCACTTCTACAGATGTGAAAGAGGTATGGCGACGTTTGGCAGAGTCGAACGGCGAAATTCGCACCAAACGGTGCACACCCATTTCTGACTTGAGAAGGCCATAGGCATTAGGACCTTCAAATGATAAGGTTACCGACTTAATACCAGCCTCATCACCTGCTTGATAATCCAATACTTCCACTTTAAAGCCTTTAGCATTACCATAACGAGTATACATACGAAGCAGCATATCCCCCCAGTCCTGCGCCTCAGTACCACCAGATCCTGGATGGATTTCCAATATGGCATTGTTGTGGTCATAAGGTTCTGACAAGAGAAGGGTCATCTCGTAACTGGTCATCATCTTATCAAGTTCTGATAACTGTTCGACCAGTTCATCATGCACTGAATCGTCTTCTTCTAAGAAGTCCAATAAAATTTCAACTTCATCCTGCAACTCTTCCATCTTATGGAAGGTATTGTAAGTGTTTTTTAATTCATTTAATTCTTGCGACGTTTTTTGGGCCGCGATATTATCGTTCCAAAAATCAGGTTCTGTCATCTTATTTTCCAAGATGGCAATCTCTTCCTCTAGACCTTCGAGGTCAAAGAGACCCCCTGAAAGAAGCTAATTTTTCACGATTTACGTCAATTTTCTGACGAATTACTGAAATGTCCATAAATACTCCTTTTTTACATCGTTTCATTATAGCATATTTTATCATTTCTTTCCATCTTTTGCTCTAATGAAAAAAGAAGCCTTTCGGCTTCCCTTCTTACAAGACTTTTGCTGAAGTACGAGTGATCTCTTCTACTTGAATATTCTCTGATTCAAATTTTTCTTTCAAGGCTGGTAAATCAATTGATCCCTCGATTTGAACTTCGATAATCACCTTACCATCTTTACGCGGAATATTTACTGTATGAGAGATATTCAAATTTTCTTCTGCAATCAAAGAAACAATCTTTCCGAGGACACCAACTTCATCTTCTGTAACAAAGCGCACACGAATTCCTTCTTCTCCATAACCAGCAATTTCAAGAAAGGCTTGGAAAACGTCACGGTCCGTAATAACTCCGTATACTTGATGATTATCTACGACAGGAAGAATACCAATCTTGTTTTTCAACATCAGATAAGTTGCATCCTCTAGACTCGCATAGCCTGAAACAGTGACAACATCGCGAATCATGACATCTTTTACTTTTGTCTTATTCAGAAGATAATTCATCTCATAGATAGAAAGACTTGTTGCCTTGGATGGACTAGCTTGGGCAATGGTTCCCTCAGTCACCAAACCAACCAATTGATCATTTTCGATAACAGGCAAGCGGTGCAACCCTTGCTCTCTCATCAAATCTGCTGCATGAGATACTGTTGTATCTGGACTAATATAAACTACCTTGCGGGTCATAAAATCTTTAACTGCCATGATACTTCTCCTTTTCTATTCTTATCCCTATTATACAATCTTTTTGTAAATCTATCAAACGCTTACATTTCTTTTTCAAAATTCAGAAAAGCATAAATAAGTTAGTAAAAAGAGCTCTGAAATTGAGCTCTGTGAATGAAGGGTAGGTACACTTCATTCAATTTTATTTCAATTATCAGAAGCTAACCTTCCAGTGCAGATGAGAATTGCTTCACACTCTCTATCCGAAACCTAAACTAGTCTCCCAGACTATGCGAAGATTGCTTCGCAATCTCTATCCACCGACTAAAAAGGTCCCCCGGACTATAATGATGATTACTTCGTAATCCTCATCCACCGACTAAAACAATCCACTGGATTCTGATGATTGCTTCGCAATCTCTATCTGCCGACTAAAAAGGTCCCCCGGACCTTTTTAGCCACCTAGATATGCTTTTCTGACTTCTTCTGATGAGGCGAGTTCTTTTCCTGTTCCTGATAGGACGATTTTCCCTGTTTCCAGTACATATCCTCGGTCAGAGATTGCGAGTGCCTTATTGGCATTTTGTTCAATCAAGAGGACGGTTGTTCCTTGCTTCTGAATATCTTGAATGATATCAAAAATCTCTTGGATAAAGATTGGGGCAAGTCCCATTGATGGTTCATCTAAAAGAAGAAGTTTTGGTGTTGACATAAGAGCGCGTCCCATGGCAAGCATTTGTTGTTCTCCTCCTGAAAGAGTGGCTGCATCCTGGTTCTTCCGTTCTTCAAGACGTGGGAAACGTGAGAAAACCTTCTTCAAGTTAGCTTGATTTTCTTCACGGTTTTTCTTTAAGAAAGCTCCCATTTCAAGATTTTCCATAACAGTCAAGCCAGGGAAGACATGGCGTCCTTCTGGTACTTGTGAAAGCCCACCTGCTACGATTTTCTGAGCCGGCATTTTTTGGATTTCTTGACCTAAAAATTCAATCTTTCCAGAACTTGGTCTAACCAAACCAGACAAGGTACGGAGAATGGTTGTCTTACCTGCACCATTGGCACCGATAAGGGAAACAACTTCTCCTTCATTCACTTCAAAGCTTACATCACGGACTGCTTGGATCATGCCGTAATGCACAGAAAGATTATCAACTTTTAACATAGACATTAGGCTTCACCTCCTAGATAAGCTTCGATAACTCGTTTATTGATCTTAATTTCGTCTGGAGTTCCTTGGGCAATCAAACGGCCATATTCAAGTACGTAGATACGTTCTGTTACTTCCATGACCAGATTCATATCATGTTCAATCAGCATGATCGTAATCTTAAATTCATCTTTGATGCGACGAATTAACTCAGTCAATTCTGCTGTTTCCTGCGGATTCATACCTGCGGCTGGTTCATCTAAAAAGAGAATTTTAGGTTCCGTAGCAAGGGCACGAACAATTTCCAAACGACGTTGTTGTCCGTAGGCAAGATTTTTAGCAAGAGTCTCTGCATCACCATCTAAATCAAAGATTTTCAACAATTCCAAAGCCTTAGCCTTTAATTCTTTTTCACTCTTGTAAAAAGCTGGTAAGCGCAAAAAACTAGCAAAAACATGTTGTTTGTGATGGTTGCCAAAAGCAATCAAAACATTGTCCAAAACTGTTAAATCTTTAAAGAGACGGATATTTTGGAATGTACGTCCAAGTCCCAAAGAAGCAATCTTATAAGGTGACTTTCCATTCAAAAGGTGACCATCTAGTGTTACTGTTCCCTCACTTGGTTCATAAACACCCGTCAAGAGGTTGAAAAGGGTGGTTTTCCCAGCTCCATTTGGACCGATTAGTCCAACCAGTTCCCCTTCGTTCAATTCAAGAGTCACATCTCCAACAGCTGTTAGACCGCCAAAATGTTTGGTTAACTGTTTTACTTCAAGTAATGCCATTAGTTTTGTTCCTCCTTCTTAGATTTTTTAAAGAAACGTGATAGGCTCAATTCCCATGTTCCAAGAAGTCCACCTGGTCTGAAAATCATTACCAAGACCAAGGCCAAAGCGTAGATGATCATACGTACGCTAGCAACATCTTGGAGAAGCATATTCAAAATTCCAAGAACAATAGCTGAAACGATGGCACCTGTAATGGAACCAAGTCCACCAAATACAACAATAATCAATACGTTGATTGAGTTAATGAATGTGTAATCTTTCGGTACAACAGACCCGATAAATCCTGCCTGAAGTGACCCTGCAATACTTGCAGTAATGGCACCAAAGACAAAGGCGATGATTTTAATTTTAGTCGTATTAACCCCAACTGACTCAGCAGCGATTTCATCCTCACGAACGGATAGGGTTGAACGTCCAATTGGACTACGCAAGAAGTTCAAGGTTGCAATGGTTGTAATCACGACAAAGAAGTAAACCATTTGCCAAGTTGTAAAGTTAGGAATTCCCAAGATACCTGCCGCACCATTTGTAAGGCTTCCACCATTGATGATAAAGATACGGATAATTTCAGAAACACCTAGAGTCGCTACCGCAAGATAGTCCCCCTTCAAGCGTAAGGTTGGAATTCCGACAAGCAAGGCAACTGCCCCTGAAAGCAAAGCACCTATCAGCATGGCTCCAAAGAAGGCACCGTAGGTTGGTGATTTAGATCCAATAATAGCAGCGGCATAGGCACCAATCGCCATGAAACCAGCATGACCAAGTGAAAATTGTCCTGAAAAACCAACGATTAAGTTGAGACCAACAGCCAGAATAATATTAATTCCAATTTGTTGTAAAATCTGTACATAGAATAGGTTGAGTACTCCGACTGAAACCAGTACACTAATCAAGCCATAGCCAGCTAACAAAAGGAGTAACCATAGAATATTAACTTTTAAATTTTCCTTCATCGTTTACACCTTCTCTTTCACATTTTTACCAAGGATACCAGCTGGGCGGACAATCAAGATCAACAACAAGATTCCATAAACAATGGCATCACGGAAGTCTGACATTCCAAAGGCTGTCGCAAAGGTTTCCAATAGACCAATCACAAAACCACCCAGAGCCGCACCAGGAATGATTCCGATACCACCAAGTACCGCGGCAACGAAAGACTTAAGACCTGGAGTAACCCCCATCAAAGGCTCAAGAGAGTTATAATAGAGGGCAATCAGAACACCAGCCGCACCCGCAAGAGCTGAACCTAAAGCAAAGGTAAAGCTGATAGTACGATTTACATTGATCCCCATCAATTGCGCTGCATCGCTATCTACAGATACAGCACGCATGGCTTTCCCCATCTTTGTTTTTTGGACAATGACTTGTAACAAAATCATCAAAATCAAGGAAATGGCCAAAATCATTAACTGCACATTTGTTAGGCTAACTGGTCCCAAATCATAGCGAACTGTTTGAATCGCTTGAGGGAAAGCACGAGTATTAGCACCAACCAGATAGACCATCCCATACTCCAATAGGAAAGAAACCCCAATAGCCGTAATCAAAACAGCAATACGCGTAGAGTGACGCAAAGGTCGGTAAGCAAGGAACTCAATCACGACACCAAGAATAGCTGTCGCTAGCATAGCTACAATAAGCGCTACAAAGAAATTCATTTGGAAAGAATTAATCAAGAAATAACCGATAAAGGCTCCCATCATATAAATATCACCGTGGGCGAAGTTGATGAGCTTGATAATTCCATAAACCATGGTATACCCTAGGGCTAAAAGCGCGTATACACTACCTAGAATCAAACCATTTACTAGTTGTTGGAGCATAAGATTCACTCTTTCTATTTATAATTCCGAGGGTTTTCCCTCACTTTTTGATAGGTTCTTAAACATCGAAACAGGGAGTGAGTCCGAGTCTCATTCCCTATTTCAACATTTTCTATTATGGTTTTACAACTTCTGCTGCTTCAACCTTACCATTGTTCATGGTCATCATGTAAGCAGTTTTGACTGTGTTGTGGTCTGCATCAAAGCTTGTTTGACCAGTTACACCTTCAAAATCTTTTGTTTTAGCAAGGTTATCCTTGATTTCACCAGAGTTTTTAGCACCTTTTGCTGCGTTTGCTACAAGGTTAACTGAGTCATAAGCCAAGGCTGCAAATGTTGAAGGCTCTTCATTGTACTTAGCACGGTAAGCATCAAGGAAAGCTTTTGCTTTAGCTGAAACTTCTACAGTAGTTGAGAAGCCTGAGATAAAGTAGATGTTTGATGCTTTTTCAGCAGTTGCTTGTTGTACAAACTCTTCACCGTTAAATCCATCGCCTCCAACGATTGGTTTGTCAATTCCCATACCACGCGCTTGGTTTACAATTTTACCAGCTTCAGTGTAGTAACCAGGGACGATGATGGCATCAAAGTCTTTCTCTTTCATTTTTGTAAGGGCTGCTTGGAAGTCTGTATCACCCGCTACGAAAGTTTCATCTGCAACGATTTCACCTTTATATGACTCGCGGAAGGATTTGGCAATACCTTTAGCATAGTCGCTGGCATTATCAGTGTAAAGAACGACTTTTTTAGCGTTTAATTTTTCAGATACATAGTTTGAGATAATTTTTCCTTGGAAGCTATCTTGGAAAGTTCCGACAAAGAGGTAATCTTGACCTTTAGTCAATCCATCTTGAGTCGCACTTGGTGAGATTAATGGAACACCTGCTTTTGTAGCGTTAGCTACCGCAGCTGCAGTTGCACCAGATGTCGCAGGTCCTACGATTGCTGATACTTTAGATTGGGTTACAAGGTTAGTTGTTACTGAAGCAGCCTCTGCTGTTTCAGACTTGTTATCTTTATCGACTACTTCGATTTGTTTTCCATCGATACCACCTGCAGCATTGATTTCATCAACAGCAAGTTGGGCACCTTTTTGTTCAGATGTTCCGTAGGCAGCTACGGCACCAGTTTCCTCGAAGTTAAATCCGATTTTGATTGTCTTTTCATCTACTGAGTTACCAGCAGCGTTTGACGCTCCGGACTTCACTTCTCCACAGGCTGCAAGAAGTGCTACACTTGCAAGCGCCACAAACGATAGGGCAAATTTTTTCTTCATCTTTTTTGTCTCCTTATTTCTTAAATAAATAGCATGTTAAGAATATACCGAATTATCAGAAAATTGTCAACACTTTTCTTAAATTTTTTCGATGATAACGTTTTCCTCTCGATAAAGATTGCCCACAAAGGGTGTTTCCAACTCTTGGATATGACAAACTCTAACTTTTTTAATAAATTTTTCCTTGCTCAAGTGCCCAATCAATTGCTCCACTTCTTGAGTTGGAACATAGAGTTGTAAGTAACGATGTTTCTTGGAATGATAGGTAATATCTCCATAATCCTGCAGCTTTTTTGCATCACGGTTATAGTAAAGATAGATAATCAAGCCAGATCGATTGACTTTTTCAAACATGGTAAATCCTCTTTCTAAGAAATCTCCCCTTATTATACCAAAAAAAGCAAACCCAGTCGAGTTTGCCTTTTTTGATCATTAGTTCAATGAATTGTTAGCCATGATTTCATCAATAAAGCCATATTCGAGTGTTTCTTGGGCACTCATCCAGTTATCGCGTTCTGCATCTGCATGGACTTTTTCGATTGACTGACCTGAATTTTCAGCCAAGATTTTTTCCAAGGTATTACGAGTTTTAAGCAAGTGTTCTGCAGCGATCGCCATATCAGTTTGTTGAGTACCACCACCTGTACCACCCATTGGTTGGTGAATCATATACTCTGCATTTGGAAGCATGAAACGTTTGCCTTTTGCTCCACTTGATGCGATGACTGTTCCCATAGATGCAGCCATTCCCATTACGATGGTTTGGACATCTGCCTTGATAAAGTTCATGGTATCAACGATTGCCAAACCAGCTGAAACGGAACCACCAGGTGTATTGACATAAAGGTAAATATCTTTTGTACTATCTTGGGCATCCAAGAAAAGCAATTGGGCAATAACAGAATTAGCCATATTGTCTTCAACCGGACCTGTCAGCATAATGATGCGGTCTTTTAGAAGACGTGAGTAAATATCGTAGGAACGTTCTCCACGGCTTGTTTGTTCAATAACTACAGGAATCATTCATTTCTCCTTTTGAGTTTTATTTTTGTTTGTCAAATGACTGAAGATAAGACTATTATAATATCTAGGTCAAAAAAGGTCAAATTTTTGCTCTGTTTTCATTAGACAGAAACAAAAACTCAACCTCCTTTCGTGACTGGAACTTCTTTTCCAAGTCAATCTTCTTTTCGATCTTATTTTGTACCGAACAAGCGGTCTCCAGCATCTCCAAGACCTGGAACAATATAACCGTGTTCGTTCAAGCGTTCATCCAAGGCTGCTGTAAAGATTTCTACATCTGGATGAGCTTCTTGAAGGGCTTTTACACCTTCTGGTGCTGATACAAGGCAGACAAATTTGATATTTGATGCACCACGTTTTTTAAGAGAATCAACAGCTAAGATTGCTGATCCACCTGTTGCCAACATTGGGTCTACTACAAAAATTTGACGTTGGTCAATATCCTCAGGTAATTTTACCAAGTATTCAACTGGTTGAAGCGTTTCTTCATCACGGTACATACCGATGTGACCAACCTTAGCAGCTGGAACCAAGCTCAAGAGTCCATCAACCATCCCGATACCTGCACGCAAGATTGGAACGATGGCCAATTTCTTACCTGCCAATTGTTTTTGAACTGTTTTTGTGATTGGTGTTTCGATTTCCACATCTTCTAGTGGAAGATCACGAAGTACTTCATACCCCATCAACATTGCAATCTCATCTACTAGCTCACGAAAAGCTTTTGTAGAAGTATCTGTACGACGCAAGATTGACAATTTGTGTTGAATCAGTGGATGATTAATAACTTCAATTTTTCCCATTTTTGGAATTCCTTCTTTCAATTTATTCTTCTTATTATACCAAAAAACGGTTTAAAAATCTTTCTAAACCATTTATTTTGGATAATTTTTACATTAGATCTGCTTCTTTAAGAGCTTCCTGTACGGTCTCAAGTGGTAAATGGGTCAATTCTGTTCCCTTTTCTTGATAAAGGTATTGAGCATAGTCGTCCATTCGGTACTGGTTAATATAAACCACGCGCTTGCAGCCGACCTGAAGCAATTGTTTTGTACAGTTCAGACAAGGAAAATGGGTCACATAGGCTGTAAAGCCTTTAGGAACACCACGTTCAGCACCTTGCAGGATAGCATTGACCTCAGCGTGAAGGGTGCGAACACAGTGTCCTTCAATGACCAGACATTCGTGGTCAATACAATGCTCAGTCCCTGACACCGAACCATTGTAACCAGTGGAAATTACCTTATTATCCTTTACCAGAATCGCGCCCACTTTGGCACGTTTACAAGTGGAACGATTGGCAATTAGTAGGGCTTGGGCTGCAAAATACTCATCCCAGGCTAGTCTTTTTTCAGTCATCTCTTTTCTCCTTTTTCTCTATTTTTTAAAAAATGGTAAACGTAAATCCGCAATCTTTTCAGCTGGTACCTTCATGCCATCCTTGATCCATTTTAAAAGGACTGAGACGATGGCTGAGCTCCAAAAGGAATGAAGATAAGAGCTGACACCTTTTGATTTTCCATGGTATTTTTCTAGAAATTCCTGCATGGCTTGGACAAAGATTTTTTCCAAATGGTAATCTAAGGCCAATTGAATCACTCTGGCTTCCTTTCTTGCCTCGCGGAAAAGGTGAACCCATACCAGATAAAGGTCTGTCTTTAAATCATAATGGTGCAGCTGTTCCATGATGTTGTGGACACTCCGTTTAAAGACGCTCTCTAAAATCTCCTCTTTGGAATCATAATTGCGATAAAAGGCCGCACGCGAAACTCCTGCACGTTTGACCAATTCAGAAATACTAATCTTGGTCAAGTCCTTTTTTTCCAAGAGCTGCAAGAGAGCTGTTTCAATCGCTTCTCTAGTTAATAAATTGGATTCTTGGTTTGATTTTCTGAGATTTTCAAGAGATTTTTCAGAGATTCTACGTTTAGACATAACATTTTCTTTCTACTTGTCACAACAGACGGATGAGGCTTTTGTTTCAAGGGCTTTCATGATATAATTGTAAAAAAAGACAGAACCTTTGTCAATGTATAAATGGCAAAGATGGAGAATTTCTATGACTTGGAAGATTATTGCTGACTCTGGTTGTGATTATCGTCAACTGGCAAAACCAGCTATTGACACAACCTTTGTAAGCGTCCCCTTAACCATTCAAGTAGCTGATCAGGTCTTTGTTGATGATGCCAATCTTGATATTGACCAAATGATGGAAACCATGTATGCAACTGCAGAAGCTTCAAAATCAGCTTGTCCAAGCCCAGATGATTATTTGCGAGCATTTGAAGGAGCCAAAAACATTTTCCTAGTAACCATCACAGGTACTCTCTCTGGCAGTCACAATAGTGCTCAACTAGCAAAGAATATTTATCTGGAAGACCATCCTGACACTAAGATTCATGTGATTGATAGTTTGTCTGCTGGCGGGGAAGTTGACTTGCTCGTAGAAAAATTAAATAATTTGATTGACCAGGGCTTATCTTTTGAAGAAGTGGTTGAAGCTATCACTGCCTATCAAGAAAAAACCAAGTTGCTCTTTGTTCTAGCCAAAGTCGATAACTTGGTGAAGAACGGCCGTTTGAGCAAGCTTATCGGTACGGTCGTTGGCCTTCTAAATATCCGCATGGTCGGAGAAGCTAGTGAAACTGGAACCCTCGAATTGCTACAAAAAGCAAGAGGACCAAAGAAAGCGATTCAGGCAGCATATGAAGAGTTAGTGAAAGCTGGATATGCTGGTGGCCGTATTGTCATGGCCCAACGCAATAACGAGAAATGTTGTCAGCAACTCTCAGAGCGAATCCGTGAAAATTTCCCACAGGCGGATATTAAAATTCTCCCAACCTCTGGCCTCTGCAGTTTCTATGCAGAAGATGGTGGTTTGCTGATGGGATATGAAATTGATTAATTGCATTCTTGACAAGAGGTGACCATCATCTCTTGTTTTTTGTGGTACAATAGAGCTATGAAACATTTTGATACTATTGTCATCGGTGGGGGACCTGCTGGCATGATGGCTACGATTTCCAGTAGCTTTTATGGTCAGAAAACCCTCCTCATCGAAAAAAATCGAAAACTTGGAAAAAAATTAGCCGGGACAGGTGGGGGACGCTGTAATGTAACCAACAACGGAACTCTAGACGACCTACTAGCTGGAATCCCTGGAAATGGGCGATTTCTCTACAGTGTCTTCTCCCAGTTTGATAACCATGATATCATTAACTTTTTTACTGAAAATGGGGTTAAACTTAAGGTCGAGGACCACGGACGCGTCTTTCCTGCTAGTGATAAGTCTCGCACTATTATCGAGGCCTTGGAAAAGAAAATCATTGAGCTAGGTGGTCAAGTTGCTACTCAAACAGAAATTGTTTCGGTTAAAAAGGTAGAAAATCAGTTTGTCCTTAAATCCACAGACCAAACTTTCACTTGTGATAAATTGCTTGTCACAACTGGTGGGAAATCCTATCCTTCGACTGGTTCGACTGGTTTTGGTCATGAGATTGCCCGTCATTTTAAACACACCATTACCGAGCTTGAGGCCGCTGAAAGCCCTTTGTTGACAGATTTTCCACACAAGGCCTTGCAGGGAATTTCATTGGATGATGTGACCCTAAGTTATGGCAAGCATGTCATCACTCACGATTTGCTCTTTACTCACTTTGGTTTGTCTGGTCCTGTTGCCCTACGTATGTCTAGTTTTGTCAAGGGTGGGGAGGTTCTCTCGCTAGATGTTTTGCCTCAACTTTCTGAGAAGGACTTGGTTGCATTTCTAGAAGAAAATCGGGAAAAATCCTTGAAAAATGCCTTAAAAACTTTGCTTCCAGAACGTTTGGCAGATTTTTTTGTGCAAGGATATCCTGACAAAGTCAAACAGTTGACTGAAAAGGAACAAGAACAACTTCTCCAGTCCATCAAAGGACTTAAAATTCCTGTTACTGGTAAAATGTCCTTAGCTAAATCCTTTGTTACAAAAGGAGGCGTCAGTCTTAAGGAAATCAACCCTAAAACTCTGGAAAGTAAGCTGGTACCTGGACTCCACTTTGCTGGCGAGGTACTAGATATCAATGCCCACACTGGTGGCTTTAACATCACTTCTGCCCTCTGCACTGGTTGGGTGGCGGGATCAAACCCAATCTAAATATACATTACTAAATGGAACAATCCGCCCCAAAAGAAAGGAAGTCCTTTGGAACATATTATCTTGTTAAGGGGAGTTACTCCTAATGGAAAAAATGCTATCCCTAAAATGTCTTATCTAGTAGATATCTTGACAGAAGCTGGTTTTCAACAAGTTCGAACTTATATTCAAAGTGGAAATATTATTCTTGAAAGTAACTTAGCTCTCGAAGAAATACGAGAACAGGTTCATACTCTAATAAAGGAAAAGATTGGAGCCGATCTCAAAATAATCATTAAGAATAAGGATATTTTTAAAAACATTGTCCAAGAAAATCCGTTTGGAGAACACTATCTTTATGACCGTGTACACGTGATTTTTTATCAAGAAGCTATTCAAAGTCTCCCTTTAGAAAAATTAAAAATTGATTACAGCGAAGAAGAAATTTGTGTCGGTAACCACTGTCTCTACCTCTATCTCCCTAGAACTGCAAAACGAAAAAAGCTCAGTACTAACTATCTTGAAAAGCTTTTCAATGTGGATTTGACCATGCGAAAACTAAATGTGGTAGAAAAATTATTAAGCAAGTAGTACTTGAATTTAGCAAAAATCGGAAGAATACTCCTCCGATTTTATTTTGTCTGAGTTTGGACATAGTGGGCAATGACATCTGAAGTGTACTGGGCTGTCCCAGGTCCAAATTTGTCAATGTTTTCCTTAAATTCTGGGTTGTAGACGTAGCCTTTACCGATATAACCAAATACCTCAATAGAGCAGTCAAATCCATAAGTACGGATGGCTTGCAAGAGTTTAGCGGCTTCTTCTTGATTTTCGGCTGCTGTTACAGGTAGACCAGCTTGAAGATTTTGTGACAAGGCTCGAAAGACTTGGTTGAAGGCAGCCGTAGCTTCGTCTTCATGACCTTTTTGGCGCTCGAGCGCTTGATCCATGACTTCTTGTCCATATTTCTCTACCGCCTCGTGGTGGTATTTTTGATGGTCTTGGTAGTTAAATCCAGCAAATTTCTCTTGAATGCTCATTTCTCTTTCTCCTTTTTGTTCTTGAATGGTTTTTTGCAAGGTTGAAATCAAAGTATCCAGATGTTCCCTTTCTCGAGTCAAATAGTCCAACTGCCTGGTCAGATGGGGCAATAAATCTGTCCTTTCTTCCTTTAATAGCTCTGCTATTTTTTCTAAAGAAAAGCCTAGATATTTATAGTAAAGAATGACCTGAAGGCGTTCCAAATCCTCCTGACTGTATGTTCGATAGCCGTTTTCCGATTTTAAAGGAACCAAAAGTCCTATCTTATCGTAGTGGTGCAGGGTCTTGACAGAGACACCTGAAAGCTGGGCAGCTTCTTTTATATGGTACATTATTTCCTCCTTATACTCAATGAAAATCAAAGAGCAAACTAGGAAGCTAGCCGCAGGCTGTACTTGAGTACGGTAAGGCGAAGCTGACGTGGTTTGAAGAGATTTTCGAAGAGTATTACATTGATAGTATAACCCCTCCCCTTAGGTCAGAGTCAAGCGTTTTTGCGAAATTTTTTTACTTTATCATAACATGAAAATGGTTTTCTTGACAGACCTTAGAAAACATGATAGGATAGTCAAGTCTATCAATCAAAAGAAACGCTCATCTTGAGTACTGATGAGGCTATTTGCCAAGGGCAGTAGCTTTTTCTTTTGTAATACTAATTTTAGGAGTTTAACTATGTCTGAAAAATCGCAATGGGGTTCTAAACTGGGCTTTATCCTAGCGTCTGCTGGCTCAGCCATCGGACTTGGTGCCGTTTGGAAATTCCCCTACATGACTGCTGCTAACGGTGGAGGAGGCTTTTTACTGGTCTTTCTCATTTCCACTATTCTAATCGGTTTCCCCCTATTGCTGGCTGAATTTGCTCTCGGCCGAAGTGCTGGTGTCTCAGCTATCAAAACCTTTGGAAAACTGGGCAAGAATAGCAAGTACAACTTTATCGGTTGGATTGGTGCCTTTGCCCTCTTTATCCTCTTATCTTTCTACAGTGTTATTGGCGGCTGGATTCTAGTCTATCTAGGCATTGAGTTTGGGAAATTGTTCCAGCTTGGTGGAACGGGTGATTACGCTCAGTTATTTACTTCAATCATTTCAAATCCAGTCATTGCCCTAGGAGCTCAAGCTGCCTTTATCCTGTTGAATATCTTTACTGTATCACGTGGAGTTCAAAAAGGAATTGAAAGAGCTTCTAAGGTTATGATGCCCCTACTCTTTATCATCTTTGTCGTCATCATCGGTCGTTCTCTCAGTTTGCCAAATGCCATGGAAGGCGTTCTCTACTTCCTCAAACCAGACTTTTCAAAACTGACCAGTGCTGGTCTCCTCTACGCTCTGGGACAATCTTTCTTTGCCCTCTCACTAGGGGTTACAGCCATGCTGACCTATGCTTCTTACTTGGATAAGAAAACCAATCTGGTCCAGTCAGGGATTTCCATCGTAGCCATGAATATCTCGGTATCCATCATGGCAGGTCTAGCCATCTTTCCAGCCATGTCAGCCTTCAATATCCAGTCTGAAGGGGGACCAAGCTTGCTCTTTATCGTCTTGCCTCAGCTCTTTGACAAGATGCCTTTTGGAACCATTTTCTACATCCTCTTCCTCTTGCTCTTCCTCTTTGCGACAGTCACTTCTTCCGTCGTTATGCTGGAAATCAATGTGGGTAATATCACTAATCAGGACAACAGTAAGCGTGCTAAATGGAGTGTGATTTTAGGAATCTTGACCTTTGTCTTTGGAATTCCTTCAGCCCTGTCTTATGGTGTCATGGTGGATGTTCACATTTTTGGGAAGACCTTCTTTGATGCTATGGATTTCTTGGTTTCTAATCTTCTTATGCCATTTGGAGCTCTCTGCCTTTCACTCTTTACTGGCTACATCTTTAAGAAGACACTTGCAATGGAGGAACTCCATCTCGATGAAACAGCGTGGAAACAAGGACTGTTCCAAGTCTGGCTCTTCCTTCTTCGTTTCATCATTCCAATCATCATCATCGTGGTCTTCATCGCCCAATTTATGTAATCAAAAAGGACTTGAGTAGTGAACTCAGGCCCTTTCTTTTTTATGGATGGCTAACAATCAATTCCAAACCTTGCCCTTCCAGAGTCCAAGCTTCAACATCACTTGGTAGGATAAAGTGGCTGCCTTTTTGGATTGGATAGTTTTTTACGTCAACAGTTAGCTGACCTTGACCAGCTAAGACACTAAACAAGCTATAATCAGCTGTCTTTTCGAAGTCAACTTTTCCAGTAATTTCCCACTTGTAAACTGCAAAGAAATCATTAGATACAAGGAGAGTGGAACTCAAATGATCTGCTTTAACAGTTACAGGACGGCTATTTGCAGGCTCACCAATGTTTAATACATCAATGGATTTTTCAAGGTGAAGTTCACGCAAGTTACCATTATCATCCTTACGGTCAAAGTCATAGACGCGATAGGTGGTGTCACTAGATTGTTGGGTTTCAAGAATCAAGATACCTGCACCGATAGCATGCATGGTGCCACTTGGTACATAGAAGAAATCTCCAGCCTTAACAGGTACTTTGGTCAGCAAGGCATCCCAGTTTTTGTCTTCGATTTGCTGACGGAGTTCTTCTTTTGACTTGGCATTGTGACCGTAGATAATCTCTGAACCTTCATCCGCTGCGATAATGTACCAGCATTCTGTTTTTCCAAGTTCGCCTTCATGCTCGAGTCCATAAGCATCATCTGGGTGAACTTGGACACTGAGCCAGTCGTTGGCATCGAGGATTTTGGTCAAAAGCGGAAATACAGGCTCGGGACGATTGCCAAACAATTCACGGTGTTCCGCATACAAAGTAGCAAGATCTGTTCCTTCAAAGCGACCATTGGCAACTTTAGAGACTCCATTTGGATGGGCTGAGATGGCCCAGTATTCTCCGATTTTTTCACTTGGGATGTCGTAGCCAAACTCATCACGTAGCTTGGTACCACCCCAGATTTTTTCTTGCATAACTGATTGTAAAAATAATGGTTCTGACATGTCGATCTCCTGTCTGATTTTTCTCCCCTCATTATAGCAAAAAGCTCCATCTAATTGAACTCTTTTTCACATATTATAAAGTAGGGAGAAGATTTTATAAAAATAGTAACGATATACTTTTTTCTTTGATAGAGACGAACATAAAAGACTCTCGTAAAGCTAGCTGTCACTGGACTTCTTCCCTCAACTCTCATTCAAAAATTACTTTAATGAAGCATCTATTTTCATAAACGAACAAAACTGAAACCAGTCTTCTTTTTAAATCAAAGCTGTAATAGCCGTCACAAGGCCAAAAACGATACCTAGAGCATTGGCAGCAGCAAAGGGAATATCTCTTTCTTTCTTGAAAAGACCGTAGTAAACCCAGAGACTACAGTTGATGATAGCAACCAAGGGCTGGATGAAATTTCCTTTTTGACCAGCTAGATTATTCATGATTTGTGGGAAGTAAGACACATACATCATAACAGACATGAAAGTCGCTACCCAACCCAAAACTTTCATTTGTTTTTCGGATATTTTCAAAACCTCTTTTATTCTTTTATGATTTTTATTTTATAATATGATGCAAAAACAAGCAAGAGTTTGAGAGTTTTGTTATAAAAATATAAACTATCACAATCTTGTGATAAGAAAGAAGAGTGAAGTTAGGAAAAGTATATATAATCAGAAAAAGCATATTATGATGTATTGAAAAATCTTGATACTGGGTGTTTTATTGCTGAAATATTTACTTTATTTTCTGATAAAACTGACTTTTAAGCCAGAATCAATATTTTCCTAAATCTACAACTTGTTGATATCTACTTTCATCATCAATATGATGGGCAATTTCTAACATCATAACAGGAAGAGAAAATAGTAGTTCATGTACCATGAAGGCGTTTTCTTTGTCTAGGGCTGCGGTCACTTCATCAGCCAATAACAGATTTTTTCTACGAAGAAGAAAACGTGCCAATTCAATTCTTACTCTTTGTCCCCCAGAAATATTCTCCCCGTTATTCTTGATAATAAAATCCATCCCACCCGTCAATTCAAAATCTAGTTTGACTTGTTTCAAAACAGCAAGCAACTCTTCCTCAGAAAATTCTTGTCCTAAGGTCAAATTATAACGCACTGTATCGTTAAAGAGAAATGGGTGTTGGCTAATAATTCCTATACTGGATACAAAACTTGATGTACATTCATTAACAGTTGTCACACCGATAATTTCTCCCTCATCTGCTATTTCTTCTCCAGTAATGAGTCGAAACAAGGTTGACTTACCACAACCACTCGGTCCTTTGATTAAAACTTTCTGACCTGCTTGAACATCCAAATTTAGATGAGTAAAAAGTTGTCTGTCACCATAGGATTTACTTAAATTTTTAATGTGCAGAGCATGCAATTCTTGCGCATCTTTTTTATCTATCTGTTTTACATCTCCAATTTCTAATACTCCAAAAATCTTATCTGCTGTCGTTTTTGCCCCTTGTATATCTACAGCATCATACATAATAGTCTGAATAGGGCTCACTAGCTGACCTGCTGCGATATACATAGCAACAAGACTTGCCACTGACACTTTCTGCCCAGCCATAGCAAAGTAAAAACCTAAAACAAGTGGTAAAACTTGGCTTAAGAAGACCATGAAACCGTTGCAAAAGAAAATTATATTATGGGTAAAGCAAAATTTTTGAATGGCTCGTTGATAATTTCGATTAATCTTCCAAAATCTGTTCTGATTTTCAGAAATTGCTTGGTTCATGAGTAAAGTATGTGCTCCTCGGATACTATCAGATACTTGATTATGCACTTCTACTCTGCCTTGAGCCATGTCATCACCAGTATGTTTGAGTCTTTTATTCATCAAGAACTGAGGAATAGGACGTAAAATAGTGAAAAAGACAAAAATACTACCTAGTAACAAATTTTGCGAAATAATATAAATCGCTGTTAGTAATGCTACAAAACTCCAGCAAATGATATTAACGTATTTTTCTAAGTAATTATCCCCCAAATACTCCATATCTTGTGTGAGCATGGTGACTTTTTCATCTTCGTTAAAATCTTTATTTATCATCAGCTTGTCAAATAAATCTGCCCTCATATTCATTTGAATTTCACGTCTAAAAACATTATGTGTATGATTACAAAAGAGCATTAAGCTATACAAGACGAAGTATACTGTAAAGCCAAAAACAGCAAACTGTATGATTTTAGAATAAGTCAGCTCTCCTTGATTTAAGGACAAGGCTTGTGATACGACTAAGGGTTGAGCAAGAGCCAAACCTCCATTTGCCAGTGCACCGATGATAGTATAAAACTTCGTTTTCTTATCCAGATAGTGAAATATTTTATTCATAATGCCCTCCTAGAAAAAGAGAGATGCTAGCACTCCTCTCCATTTTTATTATATAAATTTTACAAATATTACAATTATTGCTTACAGCTTCAGGTTTTTTACAACCTTTTTGTTTTTCTTAATAGACATTTTTACTTACCCCTCTCTAGTCCACATCTAAAATATCTTCATAGCATCCAGAAATAGCATAAAGTGCTAGATTTTTACGAATTTTCTCTTGCATATTCTTACAAATCACAGAAGAGCTTAATTTCGTAATATGCTTGGCCATTGAACAAAAGCCTGATTTACAGACTAAAACAAAGGGACATGTTTTACAGTCTTCTCTAACAGACAGAAACCATCCTTTCATATGAATTTTGTTTTATCTGTTATATTTTTATTATAAGGTTTTAGAAAAACCCTGTCAATTGTTTATATGCAATTGCTTTATATTAAAAAGACCGGATTGCTCCGATCTGTTCAGTCTTTTTCTTCACGTACATAATTCCAAATCGCAATAGCTAAAGATAACAAACTTAGTAAGCAAATCATCTGTATAATTAGCTTTGTAGGTTGACGCAGTAAGCCAAACTGAGTCAGTATTACAAAGAGAGAAGAACCAAAAATCATTACTTGGAAAAAAATTGTTGTTAAACTAAATTTTGTTTTCATATCTTTTCCTTTCTAATTTCTACAACCTGATCCATTCGTTCATATACACTACTATCATGAGTTGCAATAATAATCGTACGTTTTTCATTTCGTAATCCAAGAATAAGGTCAATAATTTCACGACTATTCCTACTATCAAGAGAGGCTGTTGGTTCATCTGCTAAGATTATTGGGGAATCTTTCAACATTATTTTAGCAATTGCGACACGTTGCGCTTCACCACCTGAAAGAGTAAAAATCTTACGTTTTAAATCTAATTGTAAGTGAACATGCTTCAAGGATTCTTTCATAAGAGCTTCTTGTTCTTTTCTACTTTCTTTTCTCCCAATAAATGCAAGTTCTAAATTATCCTTAATACTCTTATTCTCAATTAAACCATAATTTTGAAATAAGTAGCTTACATAATCCTTAAAATAGATTTTTTCCTTAATTTGTTTTAAATCCTTACCATCAACTTCTACTGAGCCACTTTGGACAGTTTCTAATTTACCTATAATATTTAAAAGAGTTGTTTTGCCTGCTCCAGACTCACCTATCAAAGCATAGGTCTGACCTTCATGAAATTGATAATTAAAGTCTTTAAAAATAACATAATCATCAAATTGTTTACAAATATCTTTCAATTCAATCATACTATCCTCCTTTTAGATATAAAATATTAGCCTTTTTATCTTGTCTCAGTTGAAGAAGAAAAATTCCTGTGAATAATAGCAATGAGAGCAAAGGAATAGAAATTACAAACAAATTAAAGCCTAATATTACCGACAATAACGTGCAAAAAATATAGCTACTAGATAAAATCGAAAAATAAACATGATGAATTTCAAAAAGTGACTTCCCTGCTAATCTCTCAATGAAATAAGTTTTGCGCCCTTGATAGAGGTAAAGAGTGTTAAGTAACACCATCAATAAAATGGAACTCACAAAACTAATAATCATCGCAAAAAATAATATAAATCTATCTGTCTCTACTTTTTGAATTCTATTTTCAAATGAATACATTCCATTTGAAAAACTACCAATACTAGCTGTTAACTTGTATTTAGAAATCAATTCTTTCACTACCTCAGGTTTATCAAAAATATAATGTGCCAAAGAGAATTGGCGAATTGTTCTATTTTCATAAGCAGAACCAAACACAGTAATAATTGGTTCATGAACAAAAGCATTTTGATTCACTAAGTAATTAACCGAAGTGAAGATAGGGTAAACAAATAGATTTTCACCGCCTTGATAAGTGGCTATCTCAATTTTCTCATTAGGATCTTTCTTTTTTACAGGAGCATCATCTGGAGCAAAGCCTTTTTGTTCATATCGCAACCAAGCCTTATGTAATTCTGAAAAGTTTGATTCTTGATTCTTTGGTATTAACACGAGACGATCAAAATCTCCCATCTGTTCAAAGAATGCTTTAGCTTGCATACTCAACTGAATGCCACTTGTTTCAATAAAACGTCGATTCACACGAATTTCATTTGATACCATATCTGGGGTAGGATAATAAGAATTAGCTGAAGAACTCTTTTGAAAAGCAATTTTATCTAGATTTGTATCTATATAAAGGAGATTTGTTTTTTGACTAAGTTCTGAATAAAAAGCTACTTCTGCTTCTCTGTCTTTATTTGACTCTCCAGTATATAATTCATTAGTAGCAAAATAATTAGAATGCTTACTCCATTCGTCTCGTCCTACTTGTAATGTTGACAATTGTTGATTTAAGTTAACAACACCATAAACGCTATACATCACGATTAAAAGAGATAGTAACTGCGTCAAAATAACCAAAATGAACACAAGATGCAAAGGTGCCTTACCTTTTATGGATAGATTAAGAGCTTGCTTTTGTAAAATATGGTAAAAAATATTTGATAAAAAGAAATTTAAAAAAGTAAAAGAAATAACCAAGAAAGCAAAGGATAAAATACTAGACTTAACGACAAAATGTTTACAGTTCTAGTAGAGAATAAGAATAAAACTGTCGCTAAATAAACTATACTTGCTATCAATATTAAGAAAATACTATCTTTGCTAATATTTCTCAAAGCAATTTGATATTTCCCTCTACCTGACAATCGTTCTATACTTACAGAACGCAGTTTGGCTATGTAATCAGCTAGTGTCAGAGTCCCAAAAGCAATTATCAAAACTAATGTAAAAGTAATCGATTGAGGATAAGTCAAAAATACCTTTAACAAGGTCAGACCAGAACTTGATTGTTCAACAATGGCTTGATGTCCTTTTTGGTTTAAAGTTTGTGCTAGTTCCTGTGCACTTAAGTTTCCTCTTACAATCAAATATAAGGTGTCATCAGATGCATTTTGGATTAGGTTTTGATCTTGTTGTAATGGTAAATCTACAGGTAGTTCACCTCCAATTGGTATATAGGTATTTTCTGTCTTTCCCCTAACATTATCCTTTACAGAAACAATCCTACGAGCTAAAACACTCTGTTTATCTTTTGCAATCTCTTCTAAATCCTTCTTAATGGTAGTAGTAGATTTCTCTACAGAAATCATCTTACTGTATCCACCCAACATTTCACTTTTATATTGGCTAATAAAGAAAAGACTAACAAAAGCAATTAAAACAAAGGAAAAAGTTGCAAGGCTTCGTTTTAGTATGTTATACATAGACTTCTCCTTTCATTAGCAAAAAAGGAGGAGAAGCCTCCTCCCTATCTGTATTAAGAGTTAATAGCCTCCATTTGAGCTATAATAAAAAGTAGCAGGATCCCAAACATCCCAAATCCAAGCTTTTGACCAAACTCCAGATTCAGCATTAGCTGTATTAGTATCTCCATTATTTCTATTTTTTACTCTAGAACCGTGATAATTATATGAATGATAATAATCTGAATACGCGTTAATACCAGTAGTATAACCATATGACCATGTACCACCCTCTACATCAACAGTCTCTGCTATAGTAACAGTAGCTGTTACTGCTGAAAGTGCTAGCGCACTAACTAATAAAACGTTTTTTAATTTTCTCATAGGATTTTCCTCTTTCCCCAGGATTAGCAAAGTAAAACTTTTTCTAAAAAGCAACTCTTCCTCCCTTCTTTATTATTAAAAAGCTTTACTCCTCCTATTTCACTGTTATTATATCATACAAGGAAAGCGCTGTCAACTATTTATATGCAATTGCTTTATATCAAAAAGACCGGATTGCTCCGATCTTTCAATAGTTCATATTCTCAATTTCTGTTTTAAAAATAGCTAAGGTTAGCTTCAAATGATTAAGCGACCTATTTCATACGATAAAAATCAAGCACTAGACCAGCAGGACCTTTAACTAATAAGGACTCTGTTCCCCAATCGGTTACAGTTGGTCCGTTTAAAACCTGGATACCAAGTTCTTTCAACCGTTGGTAATTCTGGTCTACATACTCAACCTCGATATGAAGAATGATTCCTGACTGAAACTCTTCCAAAGGAACCAAATGATTTTGGGACAACATCAGACAGTGACTGCCAATCGTAAACTGAGCAAAACTATCGTCAGCATAATCTGCCTTTTTATCCAAGATATGCTCCAAGTCAGCACAGACTTGAGGAACATCTGAAACGATAATATCTAATTGATTTAAATCCATTTACTATCCTCCATAAAAAGACCGGATTGCTCCGATCTTTTTAAGTTTCTCTCTATGAAAATCAAAGAATAAACGAGGTGAAACCAAGTTTGATGGCAAATGTTTGCTCATCAAACTACGAAAAATCCTTTGGGACTTTTTCTAGGCTCCACACTAGATTCCATCATTGAAATTTATGGTTTCAATGATGGAATCGTCGGCAGTAAGCTAATAAAGAAGTCTATAAATTTATCTTTGATTTTCGACGAGAGAAATTATTTAATTGCGCGTGATTGCAAACCTTCTTCTTCCAAGAAGAGACGGAATGGTACGAGTTCTTCTGCTTCGTATTTTTCCTTGAAGGCTTTGATTGCTTCTTCTGAGTGAAGTTTTGGATCCAATTCAAGTACTTCTACTGGAAGTGGACGGTGTGGAGTGATGCGAGCATCGATCACAACAGTTTTACCTTCTTTGTTCAATTTAACAGCTTCTGCAACAACTGCGTCGATGTCTTCGATACGGTCAACTGTAAATCCAACAGCTCCTTGAGCTTCAGCAATTTTAGCGTAGTCAGCATTAGGGAAGTCACAACCAAACAAGTGTTTGTTTGTGTCTTCGTATTTGTCCTTGATGAAGGCATATTTATCATTTGAGAAGACAACGTTGATAACTGGAAGGTCGTATTGAACGTTTGTGATAACGTCTGGGTAGCACATGTTAAATGCTCCATCACCCATGATGTTCCATACTTGGCGATCTGGATTGTCTTTCTTAGCAGCGATACCACCAGGAAGGGCAATACCCATTGTCGCAAAGAGTGGAGATGTACGCCACATGTTCTTAGGTGTCATGTGAAGGTGACGAGTAGATGTTTGAGTAGTGTCACCTACGTCGATTGAATAGATGGCGTCTTGATCAGCATGTTTGTTGATTGCATTGTAAACTTGATACAATTGCAATTCACCCTCAGTTTTACCTTCGATTTTGTTCATGTAATCACGCCAGTTTTGGTTATTCTTAACGTTTGCACGCCACCATGGAGTTGATTCAACTGGGTTTACTTTGTCAAGGATAGCTTTAGCTGCTTGACCTGCATCACCAAGGATTGAAGCGTCAAGGGCATGACGTTTACCAAGTTTGTAAGGGTCGATATCAACTTGGATGAATTTTTCAGTGTTCTTGAATGCTTCGTAAACTTCAGCAAATGGGAAGTTTGAACCAAGGAAAAGAACTGTGTCTGCTTCAAAGACCACTTCGTTGGCTGGTTTCCAACCAACACGGTAAGCAGAACCTGTCAAACCTTCATAGTTCCATTCGAAAGCTTCAAAGTTTTTACCAGTTGTGATGATTGGTGCTTTGATTTTACGTGACAATTCAGTAATCACTTCACCAGCTTTTACACCACCGTAACCAGCGTAGATAACTGGGCGTTCAGCATTGTTCAAGATTTCAACAGCTTTGTCGATTTCAACTTCGTTCAAAGCAGGAGCGAGGAATGAACGTTCGTATGAACCTGAACCGTAGTATGAGTTTTCGTCGATTTCTTGGAAACCAAAGTTTACAGGGATTTCAACGACAGCTGGACCTTTTTTAGAAACTGCAGCACGGCAAGCTTCGTCGATTACTTTTGGCAATTGCTCAGCGTAAGCTACACGTTTGTTGTATACAGCGATACCGTTGTACATTGGATTTTGGTTCAATTCTTGGAAAGCATCCATGTTCAATTCGTTAACTGGACGTGATCCAAGGATAGCAAGGAATGGAGTGTTATCCATAGCTGCATCGTAAACACCGTTAATCAAGTGAGTCGCACCTGGACCACCTGAACCAACTGCAACCCCGATTGAGCCGCCAAATTTAGCTTGCATAACCGCTGCAAGAGCACCTGTTTCTTCATGGCGAACTTGCAAGAAACGAATATCTTTGTCTTCAGCCAAAGCGTCCATCAATGAGCTGAGTGTTCCTGATGGGATACCGTAGATTGTGTCTACGCCCCATGTTTTCAATACGTTAAGCATTGCTGCAGATGCAGTAATTTTCCCTTGAGTCATAATGATAACTCTCCTTCAAATATTTTTAAATTTACTAAAAAAGGTTTCATATAATTTTTGAAAACGTTTCAGTAAATTTTTACACTACTAATTTATCACATTTATTTTTAGTTTACTAAGAATCTGCTCAGAAGTTTCTATTCTCTATTACAGTACAGTCCGAAAACGTTTTACGAAACTGTGTTATAATAAAAGCAAGCAAGCCCGCTTTTAATCTATTTTACTAAAGTTTAGTAAGAGGGAACTGGTCAGAACGGATACAGAACTAAAGGCCATGGCTAGACCTGCCAGTTCTGGGTTGAGGGCCAGTCCAACACCTGAAAAGACTCCTGCAGCTATCGGAATTCCGACGACATTGTAAATAAAGGCCCAGAAAAGATTGAGCAGAATTCGATTAAAGGTTTTCTTACTCATGTCGAAGGCACGCACCACGCCTAGGAGGTTATTGGTTGTCAACACTAAATCTGCTGACTCGATGGCAATATCTGTTCCAGCACCCATAGCAATTCCCACATCTGCTACACTGAGGGCAGGAGCATCATTGATACCGTCCCCAACAAAGGCTACTTTGCCAGCCGCTTGTAGTTTATGGATTTCGTTGGCTTTTTCTTCTGGCAAGACACCTGCAATGACCTCTTCGATTCCGATCTGATCCGCAATAGCACGCGCCACACCTGCATTGTCTCCTGTCAGCATGACTGTTTTAAGTCCTCGTTTTTTCAACTGACTGATGGCTAGCTTAGCATTTTCCTTAGGGATATCTTGCAAAGCAAGCAAGCCTTTGATTTCATTGTCCACAGCCAAAAACACAACTGTCTTAGCTTCTTTTTCTAGTTCTTCTAGTTTATCTTGATAAGTGCTAGAAATGTTCATGCCATCCAGCATTTTAGCATTTCCAAGCAGAACTTGTTTTCCATTGATTTGCCCTGAGACACCTTTTCCGTGCAAGGCTTGGAAATTTTCAACAGTTTGAAACTCAAGTCCAGCTTCACTCGCTCGTTTCACAACGGCTTCAGCCAGTGGGTGTTGAGAAGCTTCTTCCAAGGAGGCTGCCAATCCAAGCACTTCTACTTCGTCGCCGATGATATCTGTTACCACAGGCTTCCCTTCCGTCAAAGTTCCTGTCTTATCAAAAACAATAGTTTGGACTTTCTGGATTTCCTGTAGAACCATTCCATTTTTGAGGAGAACTCCCATCTTAGCACTGCGTCCTGTCCCTACCATAAGGGCTGTCGGTGTTGCGAGCCCCAAGGCACAAGGACAGGCGATAATCAAAACCGCCACCGCATAGAGAAGAGAAGAGACAAAACTCGCTCCAAGCACGACTACACTATCCCTGAGCAAGACGAACCAAATCCAAAAGGTCACAATCCCTAAAATGACAACTGCTGGGACAAAAATGCCTGAAATTTTATCCGTCAAGTCCTGAATCGGCGCACGACTGGTCTGAGCTTTCTTCACAAAATCCACAATCTGAGCCAAAACAGTCTCTGAACCAACTTTTTCTGCTCTAAAAACAAGTGTTCCACTATTATTGATGGTTGAACCAATGACGGTATCTCCAACTGTCTTGTCCACAGGCAGACTCTCACCTGTCACCATAGACTCATCAATACTAGAGATACCTTCTACTACGACACCATCAACCGCAATCTTTTCACCGGGACGCACTCGAATCAGGTCACCTACCTTGACTTGGTCCAAGGGGACTTGAACATAGTTATCCTCACGCAAGACTTCTGCAGTTTTAGCCTGCAAGTCAAGTAATTTCTCCACAGCTTGGGAAGTATTTTTCCGCATTTTCTCCTCAAAAACGGCTCCCATAAGAACGAAGAAGAAGATAAATGCAGCACTTTCAAAGTAAACGGGGAGACCAGCGAAGAGGGCAACTAAGCTGTAGAAATAGGCCACTAGGGTTCCCAGAGCAACCAAGGTATCCATGTTGGCATTGTGCTTTTTAAAACTAGCCCAAGCACTTTGGATATAAGGACCACCTGCTACTAGCATAATCGGTGTTGTGGCTAAAAAGGTTCCCCAACGCAGGACTTGGTGACTAATGCTACCTGTCGACATCCCAATCATGAGAATCACAAGAGGCACAGTAAAGATACTAGTAATCCAAAAACGCTGTAAAAGTGATAGAGATTTTCGAGTCTTCTCAACTACGGTATAACTTCCCTTTTGCATCTTCATGCCACAAGAAAATTCATGTTGACCTAATTCTTGAGGTGTAAAACGAATGACTTTCTCCTCATCTACGCCGATTGGTTCCAAGATGCCTTCTTCTTCAAACAGAATTTCCTTATAACAGTTTGAAGGTGTCACACGGTGAAAGGTGATCTCAGCAGGAACTCCTTTTTGCAGTTGAATGTGGGCTGGATGGTAGCCTTTGTCTGCCGTGATACGGATTTTTTGAACACCATTTTCAAGATTTGCTTTTATAATTTCAGTCATATCATTCTCCTATTCTACAATCATCTTACCGTGCATCATATTCATGCCACAAGAGAAACCATACTCTCCAGCCTGCTCAGGCGTAATTTCCACTACATATTCTTCCCCCATAGGTAGATTCGCATGTACACCAAAATCTGGAAAAACAATTTGGTCCAGACAGGGTGAAGGGTCCTTACGGTCAAAGACAATGCGGGCTGGCACTGATTTCTTGAGGATAATCAACTCAGGCGTATAGCCCCCCATGACCTCCACTCGAATCTCTTGGTAGCCGTTTTTTTGCTGGGCCTTTTGTCCAGATTTTTCAGGCTTTTTGAAAAACCAAAACAAGATAAACGCGATAAGGGCAATACAAATAATGGTTACAATACTATTTAACATGACGTCTCCTTTACATACAATTACATTTTACTTTTGTTACAGCGCTTGATTTCTTCTCAGAAATCACAGCTTCCAAGTTTTCCAAGTCAGCCTGAGTAAAATCACATTCAGTAATCAAATCAGCCAACAAGTTCTTAATTCTACGAGAACAAACCTTGTCCTTGATATCTTGGACAAGTAAATCCCGACTTTGATCCAAAGTTAAAAGGGCTGAATAGACAAAGAACTTGCCTTCTTTTTTCCTTGTCAGACACTCTTTCTCAACCAAACGAGCCAAAAGAGTTTGAATGGTTGACTTGGACCAGTCGAACCGCTCCGCCAGAACCCTGATCAAATCCGTACTGGTCTGCTCTCCTTGCATCCAAATAATCTTCATGACCTGCCATTCTGCATCTGAAATCTGCATCATCACACCTCCTAAATCTACATTTGTCGATTACAGTTGTTAGTATACTCCGAAAATCTACATTTGTCAACTATAAAATGCAAATCTTTCTCTTTTTTTAAAATTTTCATTTCAAAAGTGTTTAAAACACAAACAAAAACCTCCACATTCAGTGGAGGAAATCATTTTATCAATACAATTTTAAGTCACGAGGGTCAACTGGGAAGGTTGGGTTGTATGGGTTATGACGAAGTTTAAAGTGTTTAACATCTTCAATAGTCTGAGTTCCAGACAACTGCATAACTGTCTTCAATTCTGCATTCAAGTGTTCAAAAACTTGGCGTACACCGACACTACCACCAAGAGCTAAACCATAGATAACAGGGCGACCAATAGCTACCAAGTCTGCTCCTGAAGCCAGGGCTTTAAAGACGTGTTGACCACGACGAATACCTGAGTCAAAGACAATTGGTACGCGTTTGTCAACTGCTTCTGCTACTTCTTGAAGTGAATCAAAGGCAGCTGGTCCACCGTCGATTTGGCGGCCACCATGGTTGGTTACCCAGATACCAGAAGCTCCCGCAGCAAGCGAACGTTCAACATCCTCACGGCATTGTGGTCCCTTGACATACACAGGAAGTCCTGAGTATTCAGCGATAAATTCTACATCACGTGGAGACAAGCGTTGTTTAGCTGATTTGTAAACAAAGTCCATTGATTTTCCAGCACCTTCTGGCAGGTATTCTTCAACAATCGGCATGCCAACTGGGAAGACAAAACCATTACGCTTATCAACCTCACGATTGCCCCCTACAGTAGCATCTGCCGTCAAGACAATCGCTTTATAACCTTCAGCTTTCACACGGTCCATGATGTGGCGATTGATTCCATCATCTTTACTAAAGTAAAATTGGAACCAGTGAGGTGTCCCTTGAAGAGCTTCCGTAATTTCTGGAAGGTCGACAGTAGAGTAAGAACTGGTTGTATAGAGGGAACCAAACTCATGCACACCACGCGCAGTCGCCACTTCACCCTGTTCATTTGCTAATTTATGAGCCGCAACAGGCGCCATAATGATTGGTGAAGACAATTTTTCACCTGCAAATTCAATCTCTGTACTTGGATTTTCTACATTGCAAAGCGTATGTGGAACGATGAGTTTGTGGTTAAAGGCGCGAATATTCTCACGTAAAGTGAAAGTATCTTCCGCCCCACTAGCGATATAACCAAATGCTGCTTTAGGGATCACTTGTTGCGCCATTGGTTCCAAATCATAGGTATTGATGAAATCTACATGACCTTCTGCATTGCTTGTTTTGTATGACATAAACTGTCCTCCTTAATAAGTAAGCGTTTACTTTGTATATTACAAAAATATCTTAACTCTTTTTTCAAAACTTTTCAAATATTTTGTTTGGAAATTTCAGAAATTTTATGTCTATGATAAAAAATCCTTATAACGGCAATAAAAAATAGATATTATCCAAAGAAGATTTTAAGTGCTACAATAACTGTATTATTTCTAGATAGGAGGTTCTATTTTTGGATTGGTCCATTGTTGAACAATATCTACCACTATATCAAAAGGCATTCTTTCTAACCTTGCATATTGCAGTTTGGGGTATTCTGGGATCCTTTCTGCTCGGCTTAATCGTTAGTATCATCCGGCATTACCGCATCCCTGTTTTGGCGCAAGTAGCGACAGCCTATATTGAATTGTCACGCAATACGCCCCTTTTGATTCAACTCTTCTTTCTCTACTTCGGACTTCCTAGAGTAGGGATTGTCCTATCTTCAGAAGTCTGTGCCACTTTAGGACTGGTCTTTTTAGGAGGCTCCTATATGGCAGAATCTTTCCGAAGCGGGTTGGAAGCCGTCAGTCAAACCCAGCATGAGATTGGCCTTGCTATCGGTCTGACACCTCTACAGGTCTTTCGCTATGTGGTCCTTCCGCAAGCAACAGCTGTTGCTCTACCATCTTTTAGTGCCAATGTCATTTTCCTCATCAAGGAAACCTCTGTTTTCTCAGCAGTAGCTTTGGCAGACCTCATGTACGTCGCCAAGGACTTGATTGGGCTCTATTATGAGACAGACATTGCGCTAGCTATGTTGGTAGTTGCTTATCTGATCATGCTGCTACCCATCTCACTGATCTTTAGTTGGATAGAAAGGAGGCTCCGCCATGCAGGATTCGGGAATCCAAGTGCTCTTTCAGGGAAATAATCTCCTGAGAATCATACAGGGACTGGGTATTACGATTGGGATATCCATCCTGTCTGTCCTCTTATCCATGATATTCGGAACAGTCATGGGAATCATCATGACCTCCCATTCTAGAATCGTACGATTTTTAACACGATTGTATCTGGAATTTATCCGTATCATGCCCCAACTAGTGCTACTCTTCATCGTTTATTTCGGCTTGGCTCGAAACTTTAATATCAATATCTCAGGTGAGACTTCTGCTATTATCGTTTTCACCCTCTGGGGAACAGCTGAAATGGGAGACTTGGTCCGTGGAGCCATCACTTCCCTTCCTAAACATCAGTTTGAAAGTGGACAGGCACTCGGCTTGACCAATGTTCAACTTTACTACCACATCATCATCCCACAAGTCTTGAGAAGATTACTTCCACAAGCCATCAATCTTGTCACTCGGATGATCAAAACCACTTCCTTGGTTGTCTTGATTGGGGTAGTTGAAGTGACCAAGGTTGGACAACAAATCATCGATAGCAATCGCTTGACCATCCCAACTGCTTCCTTTTGGATTTATGGAACCATTCTGGTCTTATATTTTGCAGTCTGCTTTCCTATTTCCAAACTATCCACTCACCTAGAAAAACATTGGAGGAACTAAATGTCTGAAACTATTTTAGAAATCAAGGAACTCAAAAAATCCTTCGGAGACAATCCCATCCTCCAAGGTCTATCCCTACAAATCAATAAAGGGGAAGTTGTGGTTATTCTGGGGCCATCTGGTTGTGGGAAAAGTACTCTCCTTCGTTGCCTCAATGGCTTAGAAAGTATTCAAGGTGGAGATATTCTTCTGGACGGTCAGTCTATCGTTGAAAATAAAAAAGATTTTCATCTAGTTCGTCAAAAGATTGGCATGGTCTTTCAAAGTTATGAACTCTTTCCCCATCTGGATGTCCTACAAAACCTCATCCTAGGCCCTATCAAGGCTCAGGGACGCGACAAGAAGGAAGTAACTGAAGAAGCTCTACAACTATTGGAACGTGTTGGTTTGCTAGATAAACAACATAGCTTCGCGCGTCAATTATCTGGTGGACAGAAGCAACGGGTTGCAATTGTCCGTGCCCTGCTCATGCATCCAGAAATCATCCTTTTTGACGAAGTGACGGCTTCGCTGGATCCAGAAATGGTGCGTGAGGTGCTGGAACTTATCAATGATTTGGCCCAAGAAGGTCGCACCATGATTTTAGTAACCCACGAAATGCAGTTTGCCCAAGCCATTGCAGACCGCATTATCTTCCTAGACCAAGGGAAAATCGCTGAAGAAGGAACGGCTCAAGCCTTCTTTACAAATCCACAGACCAAACGAGCCCAGGAATTTTTAAACGTCTTTGACTTTAGCCAATTTGGCTCATATCTATAAAGGAGATTCTTATGAAACTATTCAAACCACTCTTAACTGTTTTGGCACTTGCCTTTGCCCTTATCTTTGTCACAGCTTGTAGCTCAGGTGGAAATGCTGGTTCATCATCTGGTAAAACCACTGCCAAGGCCCGCACAATTGATGAAATCAAAAAAAGCGGTGAACTACGAATCGCCGTATTTGGGGACAAGAAACCGTTTGGTTACGTTGACAATGACGGTTCTTACCAAGGTTACGATATTGAACTTGGGAACCAATTAGCGCAAGACCTTGGTGTCAAGGTTAAATACGTTTCAGTCGATGCTGCCAACCGTGCTGAATACTTGATTTCAAACAAGGTGGATATTACCCTTGCCAACTTTACAGTAACTGACGAACGCAAGAAACAAGTTGATTTTGCCCTTCCATATATGAAAGTTTCTCTTGGTGTCGTATCACCTAAGACCGGTCTCATTACAGACGTCAAACAACTTGAAGGTAAAACCTTAATTGTCACAAAAGGAACGACTGCTGAGACTTATTTTGAAAAGAATCATCCAGAAATCAAACTCCAAAAATACGACCAATACAGTGACTCTTACCAAGCTCTTCTTGACGGACGTGGAGATGCCTTCTCTACTGACAATACGGAAGTTCTAGCTTGGGCGCTTGAAAATAAAGGATTTGAAGTAGGAATTACTTCCCTCGGTGATCCAGATACCATCGCAGCAGCAGTTCAAAAAGGTAACCAAGAATTGCTAGACTTCATCAATAAAGATATTGAAAAATTAGGCAAAGAAAACTTCTTCCACAAGGCCTATGAAAAAACACTTCACCCAACCTACGGTGACGCTGCTAAAGCAGATGATCTAGTTGTTGAAGGTGGAAAAGTTGACTAATACTCTTCGAAAATCTCTTCAAACCACGTCAGCTTTATCTACAACCTCAAAGCCGTGCTTTGAGCAACCTGCGGCTAGTTTGCTTTTTGATTTTCATTGAGTATAAGATACAATAACATCACAAAAAGAAATCAGGCAATCCTAGTGACTACCTGATTTTCTATGTTTTAAGCATTTTGCCAATTTTCTTGGTCTTCTTTAAAGCGTTTTAGAAGATCGAGTCCTTCTGGTGTGATATAGCCTTCTTCTTGGGCTAGATGAATCAATTCACTGTAGTTAGAAAGCGTCACAAGTTTGACACCTGCATCTGAGAAGTTCTTATCTGCTTTTGGCAATTGGTAACTGAAAATCGCTACAACTCCAAGCACATCTGCTCCTTCCCGTTTAGCAGCTGCTACAGCTTCAAGAACAGAACCACCTGTTGAAATAAGATCTTCAACCACTACCATTTTTTGACCTTGAGCTACCCGGCCTTCGATTTGGTTACCAGCTCCGTGGTCTTTTGGTTTGCTACGGATATAGGCAAATGGCAAGTTCATCTTATCAGCAATGATAGCTCCGTGTGGAATTCCTGCTGTTGCAGTTCCTGCAATGACTTCTACCTCTGGAAAGGCTTCTTTAATAGCTTCCACAAAGCCATTTTCAATTAGAGTACGAGTTTCTGGATAGGCTAGTGTCACACGATTATCAGTGTAAATGGGTGACTTGATACCAGATGCCCAAGTGAAAGGTTCCTCTGGTTTGAGGTAAACGGCTTGAATTTTCAATAGGTGGCTAGCGATATCTTTAGCAATTGTCATGGTATTCTCCTTTTATTTTTCTAATATATTCTTTAATTCCAGTCCTGTGTCCATTCATCCTTGATGGCATAATAAGCTGCAACAGGATCCTCAGCTTGGGTAATGGGACGTCCCACTACAATATAGTCACTACCGATTTGATAGGCATCAGCAGGTGTCATAACGCGTTTTTGATCTCCCACTGCAGCACCTGCAGGACGAATGCCCGGTGTCAGACAGATAAACTCTGGATTGGTAGCCTGTTTGATGACTTGCACTTCCTGAGCCGAACAAACAACACCATCTAATCCCGCTTCGGCTGTCTTCTTGGCATAATGTATCACAGACTCTTGCAGGCTGGTTTGGATATTTTGAAAATCCTGCATCTGAGCTTCCGAGGTTGATGTGAGCTGAGTGACAGCAATCAATTTGGCTTGTGTCCCCAGACCTTCACGCGCCGCCTTCATCATCTCTACACCACCAGCTGCATGAACATTAGTCATATCCACACCAAGCTGAGACAAGACCTTCATAGCTGATTTGACTGTATTGGGAATATCATGAAGTTTGAGATCCAAAAAGACACTGTGACCCAGACCTTTCAAGTAAAACACAATCTCAGGACCCGTTGCGTAATAAAGCTCCATCCCTACCTTGAGATAAAGGCTTTCTTCTGCTGGGAAAAGAGCTAAAAATTCCTTGACCGCCTCAAAACTAGGAAAATCAAGAGCAATGACTGGACGATGTTCTCGCATAGGTTTCTCCTTTTACCTTTGCTAGTGAGAGAGTCTGGCCAACAGAAGCCACAAAAAAAGGAACCTGCCAACAGCAAGGTTCCACGAAAAATGGGTAGTCTCCACCCTTTCACCGTCTAACCTTAGCTGCCTCTCTGGACTGCTTTAAAGGTTTTTTTCTATTCTATTATTTCTACTAGCACTTGTCAAGTAAAAACATGGTCACGTATGTGTCGCGATTTTTGAGAAACTTCAAACTCCATATAAATAAATGCAGATACACGAAAGGATTGGCATATACTTATATGCTTTCTACATTTCTCAAAACTCTAGACACTTACCATGGTCACTAAAGAACTATGAGAGAAAATATCAAGCCTAGCGGCGCGATGAACGCTGACTTGTTTGGTTTCGATTGCTTTCTTCCTCCAATTTTTTCTTCTCTTCTTCCAATTTATTCTGCTGTTCTTCTAGCCTTTTCTTCTCTTCCTCTTTCTGTTTCTTCTCAGTTTCCTTAGCCTCTTGTTTGGCTTTTTCCTCAGCCTCCATAATTAATTTATCCGCTACAGTGTAGCTATAGATTCCAGCTTCCATGTCGACCACACTCGGTTCTGACAATTGAGGCTTAATCTTACTGTAGTAAGGCAATTTCTTGCTCATTTCAGACAAGGGAACCAAGACTTCATCCGAATCATTCATGGTCAATCGAATTAAATCGGAAGTCACCTTGCTTGGGGCTAGTTCCACCTTTTGGATAGCAGATTTGAGTTCGGGGCTAATTTGAGAAAGTTCTGAGACAAAAGCCTTGATTTGTTCACTATCATTAAAGAGAACTGATATATAAGTTTCTGGCAGACTGACCAAACTCACCGCACTGGTCTCAAGCTGACCGCTGGAAAGAATAGGATAATGATTTTCACCAGAAACATAGTAGGCAACAATATCGTATTCTTTAACCTTGATAGTAAACTTGGTTGGAAATTGATAAACAAGCTGAGCTGATTCAACCCAATAATTAGACTTAATCTGCTCTTCATATTTTGCCTTATCTAGCAGAAGGTTAATCGTATAATCCGAATCCTGAATGCCTGAAGCCTGTCGAATATCATCAGCCGTAGTTTGTACCGTTCCCTCAACATGAATATCCTTCATGGTCGCATAAGGACTGAGTAGGTAGGCAGAGACAATCAATAAAAGCAGACTTGGAAATAAAATCGTTAGAGCTCGTAAGATATGGAGGCCAGGAATCTTTGCTTTGGCTGGTTTTTCCTTTGTAGCCTTTTTAGCAAGCTTTTTATCCTGGTTCTCCTTCTCTGTAGATTTTGATTCCTCTTTGGATACTTCTTTTTTGACGTCTTCTGACTCTTCTACTTTTTCCTCAGACTCTTCCTTAGCTGATTCTGGGTCCTTTGGGTCAGATTCACTCTCTTGGTCTTCAGTTTCATCTGAATCTTCAGATTTTGAAGCCATTCGAGCTTGTCTTTCCTTTTCCTTCTCCTCAGCTAGGGCTGCCTCTTCTTCAGCCTTCTTTTTTAAATATTCTTGGTTTCGTTTCTGCCATTCTGATAACTCTTTCAATTCTTCGAGGATTTCTTTGCCCTCATTTTTCTTATCTTTTGACATTTACTTTCCTTATGATAAATCTTTTTTCAATAATTGATAAAAATCTGCTAGAGATTTCAATTCCTTAGAAGCCTTCATCTTAGCTTGGTAATCTTCCTTGTGGCTTAGTAAGTGAGACAGCTTCTCTTCCAAACTATCCAAGGTCAAATCGCTTTCTTGAAGCTCTTCTGCATAGCCTTTCTTAACAAAGTAGGCTGCATTTTCAATCTGGTCTCCACGACTAGCTTCACGACCAAGCGGCACAATAACATGTAATTTTGCCATGGCCAAGAGCTCAAAAATCGTATTGGCACCACCACGTGTCACAACAATATCAGCCAATTCCATCAAGGGTTGATAGAGATTGGTCACATAGTCAACACGAAAGAGATTTTGGCTCAACTCATTCAGGCTAGAATCTCCAGTTAGATTGATAATATTGTAGCGCTCTGTCAGTTCTTTCTTATGGTCTGTCACCAATTGGTTAAAGACACGAGCGCCTGCAGAACCACCGACAAACAATACAGTTGGCAATTTAGGATTAAAGTGGGTTTGAATACCCACCAATTCATCTGGTTCTGGAGTTTTTTGGTCTGAAACCTTTGTCACTGCTCCCACATGCTCGACCTTAGACAAACTTGAAGCTTGTTCAAAGGTTGAATACATCTTCGTCGCAAATTTATAGGCGATTTTATTGGCCAAGCCCATAGATAGGTCAGATTCGTGAATAAAGACAGGCACTCCTAATACACGCGCTGCGATAACAGGCGGTACTGAGACAAAGCCTCCCTTTGAAAAAAGAGCCTGTGGACGAAGTCGTAACATGATAAAGAGCGATTGGACAATTCCCCAACCAACTTTGAAGACATCCAGCATATTTTGCCAAGAGAAATAGCGACGCAATTTTCCAGTCGCAATGGAATGGAAGGTGACATCTAGACCCGACTTGAGGATTTCTTGGTGTTCGATACCACGCTTGTCCCCAATATAGTGGACTTCCCAGCCATCTTCGATGAACTTGGGCATTAACAAAAGGTTGAGGGTCACGTGTCCAACCGTCCCCCCACCTGTAAAGACAATTTTTTTCATATTATTCCTTTAACTCCGCTACTGTGTCGATAAAGAGGTCGCCACGTACTTCAAAGTTAGCATACATATCCCAGCTGGCATTGGCTGGACTAAGAAGAACCACGTCTCCTTGAGTCGCAAGCTCGTAGGCCTTGCGAGTCGCATCTGCAATATCAGTCGCATCCACATAGGCCACACCAGCCTTATCTGCAGCCCGTTTGACACGTTCTGCAGACTGACCCAGGATGACCATCTTCTTGAGTCCAGTAATGTCTGGAACCAATTCGTCAAACTCATTGCCACGGTCCAAACCACCTGCAATCAAAATGACCTTGCTATTGTCAAATCCTGACAAGGCTTTTTGAGTAGCCAAGATATTGGTTGACTTGCTATCATTATAGAATTTGACACCCTTGATTTCATCCACAAATTGGAGACGGTGTTTGACACCACCAAATGCTGAAAGAGTTTCTTTGATGATCTGGTTATCCACACCACGAAGCTTGGCTACGGCAATCGTCGCAAGGGCATTTTCCACATTGTGGCTACCTGGAACTCCGATTTCATTCGCTGCCATGACCACTTCCCCACGGAAGTAGAGCTGACCATCTTCCAAATAAGCTCCATCAACCTTTTCCTGTGTTGAGAATGGTACAACAGTAGCTTGTGTTTTGCTAGCCAGTTCTTTTGCCAAGTCTTGGTTAAAGTTCAAGACAAGGAAATCAGCCGCTGTCATCTTGTTCTGGATATTCCACTTGGCTGCTACATATTCCTCAAATGAACCATGATAATCGATATGAGTTGGCATGAGGTTGGTAATAACCGCAATCTCAGGATGGAATTCTTGAACACCCATCAGTTGGAAAGAAGAAAGTTCCATGACAAGCGTATCCTTATCTGTCGCAGTTTGGGCCACTTGACTAGCTGGATAGCCGATATTTCCTGATAAGAGACCATGTTGTCCAGCAGCAGTCAAAACTTCCCCAATCATGGTCGTTGTGGTTGTTTTACCATTTGATCCTGTGATACCAACAATCGGTGCTTCAGAAATCAAGTAAGCCAATTCTACCTCAGTCAAGACTGGAATTCCCTTTGCCAAAGCCTTTTCAATCATGGGATTGCTGTAGGGAATACCTGGATTTTTCACCATAAGGGCAAACTCTTCATCCAAGAGTTCCAAAGGATGGCCACCTGTAATGACCTTGATCCCTTCTTCCAGCAAACTTTGCGCAGCTGGATTGTCCTCAAATGGTTTTCCGTCATTTACTGTCACAATGGCACCTAGCTTGTCCAACAAACGAGCTGCAGATTCACCAGACTTGGCCAAACCTAAAACTAGGACTTTCTTATTTTTAAATTGATCTATTACTTTCATGTCTCGAACTCCATTTCTACTCTTACTATTTTACCATTTTTATGGAAATAAAAAAGCCACAAAGTGTGTTTGTGACTCTTTCTTCTAACTGATACTCTTCGAAAATCAAATTCAAACCACGTCAGCTTCGCCTTGCCGTATATATGGTTACTGACTTCGTCAGTTTCATCTACAACCTCAAAGCAGTGCTTTGAGCAGCCTGCGGCTAGCTTCCTAGTTTGCTTTTTGATTTTCATTGAGTATGAATCTTGCCATATCATCTATGTGCTAAATCGGTAACTCGAATAACTTGGTCCACTTGTTCCCAAATCAGAGGATTGTGGGTCGCAATAATAATAGTTCGATTCGGATTTTTTAGAGATTCTAGGATAGAAAGTAATTCCTCAGAGTTTTTGGGGTCTAAGGAAGCGGTTGGTTCATCTGCAAGAATCAAAGGTGGATCCTTTAAAATTATCTTCGCTAATGCAACACGTTGTGCTTCTCCTCCTGATAATTCAAATATAGGTTGCTTCAAATCCAAATAAGAGAGGTTTACACGGTTTAGAGCTTGTTTCATCAAAGAGATTTTCTCTTTTTCCTTCAACTTTTTACCAACTAAACCCAGATTGAGATTCTCTTTGACGGTTTGGCTTTCAATTAAGCCAAAATCTTGAAATAAGTATCCCAAGTAATCTCTAAAGAAAACAGAAGGCTTGATGTCTTTAAGAGAGGTGCCATCATAGATGATTTGCCCTTTGTCATATGGCTCTAATCGTCCAATCATATTCAAGAGTGTTGTCTTACCGCAGCCACTTGTACCGATTAAGGCATAAATTTTCCCACCTTCAAAATGAAGATTCGTATCTGAAAATAGCTGACGGCTTCCAAATTTTTTAGATATATTCTTTAGTTCAATCATCCTATTTTCCTTTCATAATTGTCATAGAAACACGAGATTCTTTATGAGCTTGACGGTAAAGCGTCAAAACTGCACTAGCTAGAAAGACTAATAAAGTGAGCAAGCCAATCACCAAGTCTCGACTGCTTAAAATAAAGAAACTAGCACCAAATACAAAACTGGCAAATTGGCTAACCATATACTGAGCATGTGTTTCAAAAAATCGTAAACCTGAAATTCGTTTAATCAAGATATCTCGGCGGAATTGCTCGAAATATAGAAGATTGACAGAATAAAAGAGTAACAAGGAACTAGCTATCCCAACAATAGCTCCTAAGATTAAAGTTGCTGTTTCAGTTTGAACTTCATTATAACGAGTTAAATAAACACTTCTTCCTTCTTTAAGATAGGATACTTGCTCATAAATTCCAGCTTCCTTCAAGAGAGCTAGCCCACTCTCATATCCTTTGATAAAGAGTTGTTTTCCAGCATTGATAGACCAACTAGATTTAGAAATGATACTATCACCTGTAGATGTTGGAGTAAATACAACTAAAATCGGATCGGTTAAGTACTGAATAGATACTGGACTTTCACCGTTATTATAAACAAATCGTTTTTCTCCTGTTGGAAGATAGCTAACAATCGCTCTCATTTCATACTCTAAAGGAGCGTCTTTATCCTCGTTTGATTTTCCGTAATAGTTCAAACGTTCTTCAAAAACTTTCTTAAGTTCTGCTTCCTGTGAACGAAGAAATTCTGGTAATAAGAGTCCAAATTCACCTTTTTGAAGATGGGCTAGTTTCTGTCTAGTCTCACCATTTACAGCCACATTTTCCTTGTCTAAATAACTTGGACTGACATAGAGAACATTAGCATCTGGACTATAGGTATCCAGTGTCTCTCCCTGTTCATTTTTTCCTTGAGGATTTGCAAAATGAATGAGATTATCTTTTACAAATAGAGCCTGTTCTTTTTCAACTGCTTCTTTGGAAAATTCATACCACTTATTCAGATTTTCTGTATCTTTTCCTCTATCACCTAAACCAAAAGAAATTTGATAATAATCTGCTCTATCCTTCCATGCTTGTTTTGAAATTTCAAGTTCTTTCAATCGTTGGTAAGACGTCAAACCTGTCTTAACAGCGTAGCCTACTGTAAAAACAGCTACTAACTGACACAATAGGGTTAAAGCCATCAAGCGTTTAAGGGGTAATCTTCCCTTAATAACGGGAACTAATGCTTTATAACTCAAACTCATTAGATAAAGGAGCATTAGTAAAATTGAAATCGCCAATAAAAACAACAGATAGAAACTAATCCCAAAACCATAGGTGGCTAACAAGATAGGATAAAACAAACCTTGACTAAAAAGAACGACTCCCCCACCTAGGAAGGAAAGGAGGGCTGATAGAAGGAGCCATTTGATATCAGTAGATAAAGAATGCCCCATGATGGATAAGAGAGTCTGACCAGAAAAGAGTTTTATACCTGCTGCTCTCATTTCCTTAATCCGAGTAATAATCACTAAAGCAAAGAAAGATAAGCCAAATATTGCTAAACTAATTAAAATAAGGGGAATTAGTAACATCCTAAAAGCAAGAGAATAGGGCGGTGTCTTTCGGTCAGGAATTGCTTTATAACCCAAATCTCCTAATTTATCGGCTAGCTTTTCTTTCGTCAAGGAGCCTGACAAAAGGAGATAACTATTTAGCGGATCACTACGTTCACGACTTTCTTGGCTAGCTTCTTGGAATTCTTTTGGTAAAGTTCCCTGACCATAAGTTGCATAAGTAAAGTGAGTCGTCCCATCCTTACTCGGCTCTACGATTCTTCTAGCTATTAAACTCTGTTCTGAGTTTACAAAATTCTCTAATTCCTTTTCAAATACCTCACGCGTCGGTTCCTGAGTATCCTTTTTGACACGAAGTAAGGAGACGGAATCATAGCTTGCATATAAATATTGTGGCGCACGTAAGACAATAATCCAAGCAAGGAAGAAGCTGAGAAAAAAAGTTGATAATAATATGAATAGTTTCTTCATAGTAGACTCCTTGTATAAGAGAATAACTCTATAGAAAGAAATTTTACATTTTATAAATTCTTAGAATTATTTTCCTAGTTTAATCCATTACACCCTGAGCACCAAGACAACAATACTCTTCAAAAATCTCTTCAAACCGCGTCAACGTCGCCTTGGATTATATATGTGACTGACTTCGTCAGTCTTATCTACAACCTCAAAGCAGTGCTTTGAGCAACCTGCGGCTAGTTTCCTAGTTTGCTCTTTGATTTTCATTGAGTATAAATTTAATCCTTCCTCGTTTTGAAAACGATTTCTTATAACTTAAGTATATCACTTTCTATATAATCTGTCAACATATTTTACCAAAATATTATTAGTAATAGAATTTTATAGTTCCCTTAAAAATAGATGTCATTAACGAATTTTATTCCAGTTTTTCCCATTCATATTATCCAAGCAAAAGAGATGATGTTATAGTAAAAAAACAATTCAAACTATTGTAAAATTCCTACCAAAAAAAGAGAGCCAAAACTCTCTTTTTTATCTTCTTTTACCTTTTTTGACTGGCATAAGTGTGATGTCTCTCACACTAAAGTAAGCTAGGATTAACATGGCTATTGCTAGGAATATTTCTGTTGGTAATTGAAAGATTTTCAGAAAAGATAGAGCCAACAAAACCAAGAGTGCCACTAAAATACATACCATAGCGACGATATTGACTGTCCCTTTAATGCTTTCTGGTGTCGCAAATACATAGAGTAGAAGCAATAAAATTCCTAGGACTAAATAAACCATCTTTCTCTCTTTCTAGCTCTTATTCAGCTGATTTTTTCTTCTTGTTAGCTTTCTCACGCTCTGCCTTGTTAAGGATTTGTTTACGCAAACGGATAGACTCAGGCGTTACTTCCATGTACTCATCGTCGTTCAAGAACTCAAGAGACTCTTCAAGGGTCAAGATACGAGGTGTCTTGATAACAGCTGTTTGGTCCTTAGTAGCTGAACGGACGTTGGTCATTTGTTTCGCCTTCGTGATGTTAACTGTCAAGTCGTTCTCTCGAGAGTTTTCACCGATGATCATTCCTTCGTAAACCTCAGTACCTGGGTTGACAAAGATTGTACCACGTTCCTCGATAGACATGATTGAGTAAGTTGTAGCCTTACCAGCATCGATAGAAACAAGGGCACCACGGTGACGACCACCAATTTCACCTGGAATCAATGGTAAGTATTGGTCAAAGGTATGGTTCATGATACCGTAACCACGAGTCATTGACAAGAACTCAGTTGAGTATCCAATCAAACCACGCGCTGGAACAAGGAAGACCAAACGAGTTTGACCATTACCAGTTGAAATCATATCCAACATTTCACCCTTACGTTCAGAAAGGCTTTGGATAACAGACCCTTGGTATTCTTCTGGAGTGTCGATTTGAACACGTTCAAATGGTTCGCATTTAACACCATCGATTTCTTTTACGATAACCTCTGGACGAGATACTTGAAGTTCATATCCCTCACGACGCATTGTTTCGATAAGGATTGACAAGTGCAATTCTCCACGTCCTGAAACAGTCCACTTATCTGGTGAATCAGTTGGGTCAACACGAAGGGAAACGTCTGTTTGTAATTCGGCCTGCAAGCGTTCTTCCACCTTACGAGAAGTCACCCATTTACCTTCTTTACCAGCAAATGGTGAGTTGTTGACCAAGAAAGTCATTTGAAGAGTTGGCTCATCGATGTGTAGGATTGGAAGAGCTTCAATTGCGTCTGTCGGAGTGATGGTTTCACCGACAAAGATATCTTCCATACCAGAAACGGCAATCAAGTCACCCGCTTTAGCTTCTTGGATTTCACGACGTTCCAAACCAAAGAAACCGAAGAGTTTTGTAACACGGAAGTTTTTAGTTGTGCCGTCAAGTTTAGAAAGGGTAACTTGGTCCCCAACCTTAACTGTACCACGGAAGACACGACCGATACCGATACGACCAACGAAGTCATTGTAGTCCAAAAGTGACACTTGGAACTGCAAAGGCTCATCTGAGTTGTCTACTGGAGCTGGGATATGGTCGATAATTGTGTCAAAGATTGGTGCCATAGTAGCTTCTTGGTCAGCTGGATCATCTGACAATGAAGAAGTTCCGTTGATAGCTGAAGCATACACCACTGGGAAGTCAAGCTGGTCGTCATCTGCACCAAGCTCGATGAAAAGTTCCAAGACTTCGTCCACTACTTCTGCTGGACGAGCTGATGGTTTATCGATTTTGTTAACAACCACGATTGGCACAAGGTCTTGTTCCAAGGCTTTTTTCAATACGAAACGAGTCTGTGGCATTGTTCCTTCGTAGGCATCTACGACCAAAACAACACCGTCAACCATTTTCATGATACGCTCAACTTCTCCACCGAAGTCCGCGTGTCCTGGTGTGTCCATGATGTTGATACGAGTTCCGTTGTAGGCAACGGCTGTATTTTTAGCAAGGATGGTAATTCCACGCTCTTTTTCGATATCGTTTGAGTCCATAGCACGCTCAGCCAATTCAGTACGTGCATCAAGCGTTTCTGATTGTTTCAATAATTCATCAACGAGGGTTGTTTTACCGTGGTCAACGTGGGCGATAATCGCAATGTTACGGATATCTTCTCTTAATTTTGTCATGATTTCCTCTATAATATTCAAAATTTATTTTCTAACTGAACGATTATACCATAATTTCAGGTAAATAACATAATTCAAGCAAGTGTAAATGTTTTCACTCTGCTTTTCTTTTCACGTCAAGCCTTTTCAAAGCAAGCGACTTATGATAAGATAGGCACAGTATGCGTTTAGATAATTTATTAGCCCAAGAAAAAGTTAGCCGAAAGGCCATGAAGCAAGCCTTACTCAAAGGGGATATTCTCGTCGATGGTTGCCCAGCCCGCTCCCTAGCCCAAAATATCGATACAGGACTACAAGAACTCCTCTTTCGGGGCCGAATCATTCAAGGCTATGAGCACACCTATCTGATGCTTCATAAGCCTGCTGGTTTCGTTACAGCCAACAAAGACAGGGAACTTCCGACCGTCATGGACCTCCTTCCGCCTGACATCCAGTCTGACAAGCTCTATGCCGTCGGCCGACTGGACCGTGATACGACAGGACTCCTCCTCTTGACTGACAACGGTCCCTTGGGCTTTCAGCTCCTCCATCCCCAATATCATGTCGATAAAACTTATCAAGTTGAAGTTAATGGACTTCTAACACCTGACCATATCCAAGCATTTCAAAAAGGAATTGTCTTTTTAGATGGTACTGTCTGTAAACCTGCAAGACTAGAGATTCTATCTGCAAGTCCTTCCCTCAGTCAAGCCTCCATCACTATCTCAGAAGGGAAATTTCATCAGGTAAAAAAAATGTTCCTCTCAGTTGGTGTCAAGGTAACCTCCCTCAAACGCACCCAATTTGGCACTTGGAGTTTGGATGATAATCTTCAAGAGGGAGACTATCGCCCCCTCAACTCAAAAGAGCTGACAAGCATTCGTGAATTTCTCAGAAAAAGTGGTTAAAAAATGAGCTCGGAAACATCCAAGCTCGTTTTCTTATTTCTCAACTTTGACTTTCCCTTTCCAAGAATCCAAGCCATAAGAAAGGATATAAATCTCAGAAAAACCTTGTTTTTTCAAGTAAAGGGCTGCATTTGTCACACGTTGCGCACGTTGGTTTTCGTAAAGAAGGACAGGTTTATCCTTACGAAGGGCTGCAAGACTAGTCTTCAACTGACTTGAAGGAATATTGCGGGCCCCAAGGATATGTTTTCTGTGGAATTCTGCTGGGTCACGCAAATCAATCAATTGACCCGTACGAATCAAGGCTTCAAATTCTTCATTATCTATGATTTTAGCCGCACGGCGAATACGAAGATAGTTAAAGCCCATCCACGCCAACATTGCTAGTATAAGTGCCCACAAAATCCAAGTAACCATTAGTTCTTTTCTCCATTTTTCTCAATATAATCCAATTCTACCTTGTGCTCTCTGCGAAGAACCGCTTCCGCTTCCAGATAGTCTAATTTGTCCATCAACCCTGCATCGTAAATTCGAGAGAGCTCCAACTTCATCAGTTCAATATCATATAAGCGTTTTCCCATGTAAACAATAATACCAAATCGTTTGAGGAATTGCTGCACATCATAGAATGTTTTCATAAGACTCATTTTAGCAAAATTTTGTGTTTTTTTCAAGAAGAGACTCACACAATGCTCCTGATTTTCCTATCTTCTTTGGCGATTCTGACGCAAGTGTGGTACAATAAAAACATGAGAATTCAACAATTACACTATATTATCAAAATCGTCGAAACTGGCTCCATGAATGAGGCAGCCAAGCAACTCTTTATCACTCAGCCGAGTCTTTCCAATGCTGTGAGAGATTTGGAAAATGAAATGGGCATTGAAATCTTTATTCGTAATCCTAAGGGAATCACCTTGACCCGTGATGGGATGGAGTTTCTCTCTTATGCCCGTCAGGTTGTCGAGCAGACCCAGCTTCTGGAGGAACGCTATAAAAATCCTGTCGCCCACCGTGAACTCTTTAGCGTTTCGTCTCAACACTATGCCTTTGTGGTAAACGCTTTCGTCTCTCTGCTCAAGAAAAGCGATATGGAGAAATACGAGCTTTTCCTTCGTGAAACTCGTACTTGGGAGATTATCGACGACGTCAAGAACTTCCGCAGTGAGGTCGGTGTTCTCTTTTTGAACAGCTACAACCGTGATGTTTTAACAAAAATGCTGGATGACAATCACCTGCTGGCTCATCATCTCTTTACCGCCCAACCGCATATCTTTGTCAGTAAGACCAATCCTCTGGCAAAAAAAGACAAGGTCAAACTATCTGATTTAGAAAACTTCCCTTATCTCAGCTATGACCAAGGGACGCACAACTCCTTCTACTTTTCAGAAGAGATTCTTTCCCAAGAACACCACAAGAAATCCATCGTAGTCAGCGACCGTGCTACCCTCTTTAATCTCTTGATTGGTCTGGACGGTTATACCATTGCGACAGGGATTTTGAACAGCAATCTCAACGGAGACAATATCGTTTCTATCCCACTGGATATTGATGATCCAATTGAACTGGTCTATATCCAGCATGAGAAAACCAGCCTATCTAAGATGGGCGAACGCTTTATCGACTATCTCCTAGAAGAAGTCCAGTTTGATAGTTGATACTCTTCGAAAATCAAATTCAAACCACGTCAGCGTCGCCTCACCGTACTCAAGTACAGCCTGCGGCTAGCTTCCTAGTTTGCTCTTTGATTTTCATTGAGTATGAGAATCACTCTAAATCGAATAACCTAAAAACCTCAAGAACCAGTTTTCAACCCTAGTTCTTGAGGTTTTTTCTATAATAAATCAAGAGTATTTTATAAAATCTTATTTTTTAAACAAAAATATAGCAAGGATTAAAACAAGGACAAGTCCAGCTCCCACAACCAGTCCAAATACTGGAATGTTTTCAAATAGGTTGTCTTCTGTCTTTGTCTCCTCACTAGTTTCTTGAGTTGATTCTGCCACCGTATCACCTTGTTTCGCCACGTCTTGTTCTGCTTTTTTCTCTATTTTCTTAGGACCATAATTTGGATTTACAAAAGTTGCGAGCATGGTGGGCTTAGAATAGTCTTCCTCTCCTTCTTTGACTAACCATGACGCATTATATAAATTCCGTCCTTCCAATACCATCCCAAAATCAATTCGCTCACCAGGAGACAAAACTGCTCCTAAACCTACACTAAAAAAGAAAGCTTCTCCGTCATTGTTCTCTTTTAAGACAATAAATCCATTATCACTCACTTTTTTCAGTCGAGATAATTTTCCTCTAATATCTCCATCTTTAAAGGTTCCAGTGTAGCTTCCATCTTCTCCTAAAATGAGTGATGAAGCTCTACCAGGTCTAGTACCATTATTAGGTTCTTTATTAATCCAAGTACCTACTAATTCGGATGGGAGAGGAATTTCATCTCCAATTTTGGCATCGACAAGAGACTTAGGCATAGGAGGATTCGGATCCATATTATCTCCGATGATTGGGAGATTTAGAGAAGTATATTCAATAGTTGAGGTGTCTATTTTTGACTTTCCAGAAAAATCAATACCAAATCCCTCTTTTTCCTTCATATCAAATTCGACATTTTGAACAAGCTCCGCTTCTTTGTTCTCTTTTGAGAGTTGATAAAGTTTTGTTACTCCTTGTCCAGAACCTGAAGTCCATTCACTGATAGCAACACTTCCATCACCAAAAAGGCTAATAGATGTTCGACCTATGCTTTGAACCTCTGAGGTACTTTCAATCAGTTTTGTTGGTGTGTGATCATTTAAATAATAGACCGCATACAAACTCCAATTTCTATCATAAGAGCGACCAATTAATAACTCATCTGTCCCATTTTTATCAATATCGACTAGCGCATAACCTATTTGGTATCTAACTTTGTCCGATAAATTTTTGCTCTCCCACTTCTCAGTAATTTGTGGCAATAGTTGGTTGTAGTCAGTGCTGTCAGCTTGGGCTGAATTCACTAGTGAAAATAAGCCTATTATAAAAGAAAGCACCACCATTAGTTTATTTAGTAATTTCAAACGATTCTCCATATTTTTATAATCTCTCATATTCTAGCATCATTCTCTCAATATCGACTTTATCTATTGTCGATAAATCAGTCACGTTATCACGTGATACTCTAATTGATAAATTCTTAATGATTTTTTCATTGATATTTCTAATCCAGCGACCATTACTACAATCATTGATTTTGTTATACAAAGATTCAATAGTTTGAGTATAATAGTCCACATCAATAAAGTATCCTTGATTTTTTAATCCTAATAAACCAATTTGAATAATTTCATCCGCTGTATAATCTTCAAAATCAAAAGTGTTTGGAATTCGGCTTGGTAGTCCTGAATTTACTGAGAGAAACTCTTCCATTTCCTTTGTATATCCAGCAAAAATAATGACAATATCTCTTCTATGATCTTCCATAAATTTAAGAATCTCATCAATTGCTTCTTTACCAAATCGATCTTCATTAGAATTTGATAGCGTGTATGCTTCATCAATGAACAAAACTCCTCCTAAAGCAGATTTCAATACTTCCTGCGTCTTGATAGCCGTTTGCCCTACATACCCAGCTACTAAATCACTACGAGATACCTCTATGAATTTATTTTGAGGAATAATTCCCTTTTGATACAGAATTTTTCCTACGATACGCGCTACAGTGGTTTTACCAGTCCCTGGATTTCCCAAGAATAACGAATGTAGTGAGAACTCGCTCACAGCAGCACCTTGTTCTTCTCTCTTCTTATTCAGCTCTGCTAATGAAATAAATTGTTCAACCTGTTTTTTAACTTTCTCTATTCCTATCAAGTTTTGTAATTGTTCCAAAGCATCTTTTTGATTTTCTTCTGGTTGTTGGGTGCCTTGAAGAAGGACATCATCTATATCTTCATTGATAATTGTCACATAGTCATCAACCTGCGTCTCAACAACACGATTGGCTAAAGCTCTCATTAAGTGTTCATTAAAATTACGAATCCATCGTCCATTACTATGATCTAACGAGCGACTATAGGCCTGCTTGACTCTCATAGCATAATAAGCTTCGTCTTCAAGTTGATACGAAGATTTCTGAAGATTTTTCAATCCCATTTCGACAATTTCATCACCAGAATAGTCCTCAAAGAAGAATATATTTGGTACACGCGACTTTAATCCAGGATTTGTTTCAAAAAACTGTTCCATTTCTTTAGTGTACCCCGCAAATATAATCATAATTTCATTGCGGTAATCTTCCATATACTTTAGAATCGTGTTTATAGCTTCTAATCCAAAATTATGTTGAGATGATTTTCCTTTATTTAAAGTATATGCTTCATCAATAAAAAGAATACCACCTTTAGCCTTTTCCAATATTGCTTGCGTTTGTACTGCTGTCTCACCAATATGAGTTGCAATAAGATCCGACTCAGAAACCTCAATAAATTTAAATTCATCTCCTGGGAGGACACCTCTGTCAAATAGAACTCTACCTAACAATCTTGCTACTGTTGTCTTCCCTGTACCAGGATTTCCTGTAAAAACAGAATGTAGAGATTGTTCTTGAATTGGAAGGCCTTCTGATAATCTTTTTTGATTGAATTCGACTGTTCTTAGTAATTTTTGAACTTCTTTTTTTACATTATTTAAACCAATCAAGCTATACAATTCTTCCTCATAATTGCGTTCGATAGTCTCACTGATTTCCTCTTGTAGTTCTGAATTTGTACTCTCTTCATTCAAAATTTTACAGCTATCATCTGAAATATCCCATATTATACCATTCGTATCTTCAAATTCTTTAAGAATAGTATCTGCAATTAGGTATGAACTATCTGAAAGTCGAATATTTGGGGTAATATTACGATTTAATTTTATTGTATTTGCTATTAAGACAGAAGATCCACAATAAATATCAACTTTCTCCTCGTTCTCCCCTTTGATATCAACATAGTCACTAACTCTACAAAATGAATTTGATTCTAACATAAGAGATTCCCTAATGACCGTTTTCTCTATACAGACTCGACTACTAATTGCCCTTATTGATGTCAAAGAATCTCCAGTTGATTCAAGACTAGAGCTATTTTTTAAAAAAACAGCTGCTTGATACAACGGTTGAGTGACTTCTGTATTTTGTAATTTTGCAGTCGAACGGCTTAAAAAAACAGCGGGGTAACCTTGTTCAGCGTTCCCCCCTTTTAAGGCAGTATTTATGGAAGTTACTGATGAATCTTTTATATTTAATATATTAGAAACCCAATTCTCCATCACTGTATCTTCAATTTGAATAGATGAGCCCTTATCTGCATTCAATTTTATATTTAACTCTGCACGCTTTAGCTCTAAGCTAGAATTACTAACTTTAATTGATGTTGTACTGTAAGAACAATTATATAATTGATTGCCTGCATTTTCGATTGACAATTTCGACTTACCTTCAACCAATATGAAAAATTGTTTATTTTCTAATTGTTCATTAAAGTATACAGTATTTAGAACGACAGTTGAATTACCCTTTATCACTAGAGCAAAACGGTGGTCATCTACTTGAAACCAAATATTTTCAAACTGAACTGTAACGCCGTTCATAATTCTCAGAGTCGCTGCTATAGTATTGTGATAAAGCGTTCCTCCACCTTCGGTCCCAGAAATTTGTCCAACTATTTTGATACTTTTTTCTATCTTATAATGTCTTCCTGCTGGTAGTTCAAGCATAAAACCTTCTTCAAATGCAAGAATATCCCCATCTTTAGCCTTCGAATAAGCATCTCCAAAAGACCATGAACTAAAACTTGTTCCTACTCTATATGTTGTCATTTTTCTATTATCTTTCTAAACCATGAAAAATCTAAATAAAATGACTTATAGATATCATTTCATTTAGATTTTATCATTTATTAATCTATCTATCAATTTTATGCAATATTTAAGTTTTTATTTAACTGACTAAAACATTCTTCTGATTGAATCTTCCACAGAATGCTCAATACCTCTAAAAATTTGCCCAGTAACTTTAAAAGTAGAGAATAAAACTTTTCCTAAAACTTTGAAAAATCCAATACTAATTCTAAGTAAGATTGATAGCATTTTTTCCAAAATATTCCCAGCCTTTTCTACCCTTTCTTGAGTTAATAAATCAGACACTTTTCTTTTTTGCGAAGACATTTCTTGACTTCTATGAACACTCGATATTGGACTTTCAGAGTCCAATTCACTCCCCTGTACTTCAGGAACTGAATTTACTTTTTGCATTGAAGGCATTTTTACTGATTCATTTTGACTCTTTTTTTTGGAGGATGTTGACGATTATATTTAATAGCAAAAATCCAACCATAAAAGATGGTAAAATACCATGATGCAAATAAAGCTACTATCCCAAGACTAATACATACAACCCTAATTCCAAACTGGATAGCAAACATATTACCAAGTGCGTCAAGTGCACGATCAATTGCTCTATCATATACTGGTTCAATGGATGTAGGATATCCACGATAATCATAATAGATTCTATGATGTAAATAAATATCCCCTTTATCCATTTCTTCTCTATAGGCTGCACCTATTTGCTTAAACATTAAACTGAAGAAAAATCCTTTTGGGATAATATTTGAGACTACCTTAAAAATGTAAGAAAATACATACGGATACAATAGAATATTGATAATTGCCAAAATTATAGTTAACACAATATTCAACATTACAGAAAATTGACTTTGCGAATGAGTAACGTGGAATTTTTCATACTCAGCAATTTCTGAAAAGAATTTTACAGTATTGTAATAGGTGATAGCACCTATTACACCTACACCTAAAAAATTAATTGGATTTAAATAATACCAAAATGGAAAGCGAAATAAAATTTTTTTCATTTTAACCTAAAACCTTTCTTATCACTATATAATGCAGAATTTCTACTAGTACATCCATCCCAACTACAACTGAAAGAAAGTTATTTAATGAATCTGTTTACTAGTAGTCCTATCACCTTTTATAATCATAATCGCCGCAAAAATATTTATCAAAACACAGATAAAATATAGAATAGCTCCGTAACCTAATTGTGATCTACCAACTATTTCATTCAAGAATGTAAAATGAATAAACAAACTAAATGCACTTAATAAAATAATGACAAGTGACTGAATAATTGCTATCACTCTTCTATTTACTATAAATAAAGATAATAATAAAGTGATTACAAATGCACCGTACCAAACAATAAATACCATAAATCGGGAAGGCGCATTTAGATAATCAACTACGTACTCACTTACCGGAGCTAGTGATTGATTACCTGATGAAACAACAGGCAATAAGAAAGTAATTAGGCCAACCAAGCTGGCTAGAGTTATTAATTTTTTAAATTTCATTCATATTCTCCCTATATACAATTTCCTACCCCAGTAACTTTTAATACTCTTCGAAAATCAAATTCAAACTACGTCAGCGTCGCCTTGCCGTACTCAAGTACAGCCTGCTGCTAGCTTCCTAGTTTGCTCTTTGATTTTCATTGAGTATAAGGTACTGAGGTAAGCTTTTAACGTGTAGTCTATTTTACTCGGTTAAAGGTTTGATCTGGCAAGTTCCTTATCTTTTAACATATATTTTGTTTTTCCTAAATCTCTTCCTTTAGTGTCTGTGATTGTCAATTCTTTCTTTTTTTTATCAATTTTCACTAGTCTTTTTTCTTTGTCTCCGTCTGAATCTTCAGAGATGACGGTCCCAGAATTTCCTTTAATAACCATGACTAAATGATCACGTTTTGTTAAAATTTCATAAGTTCCATCTAATGGATCACTGGTTAATTTACGAACTCCAAAGAACAGAACAAGAAAGATAGCTAGGCTTATTCCGATAGATTGTAGAGGTTTTGTTTCAAATAATTTTTAATTTTTTCAATCGAACCATCCATATCTAGATTTTCGATTTGTTTTCCAGCTTTATCTACAAAACTTGATACCTCTTTTTTGATTGCTTCTACTCTATTAGGCTTCTCTGTCACTACTTCATGAATTGATTCTTCCATTCTTTCCGTAGTCTCTTCGACTTTTTCTACAGTCACTTCTTCATTCGTTTGGTTTTCATGTTTTTCCATTATTTTCTCCCAGTTTAAAATAAGTTTTATCTACACTATAGATTTATTTTCTTATTTCATCCACTTGCCTGAGCCATCTACTTGGTAGCCATCTGGTGTACGTTCGTTGACTGCCATCTTACCATTTGACTTGAGGTAGTAGTCACCTACCCATGTATTGCGAGCATAGCTTCCTTCTGATGTTAGGTAATAGTATGATTGGTAACTATTATCATAGATCCACTCACTCTTAGCCATTTTACCATCTGATTTGAGGTAGTAACTTCCAGCCCAAGCATTACGTGCATAGCTACCCTCTGCTGTCAAGTAATAGTATGATTGATAGTTATTGTCATAAATCCACTCGCTCTTAGCCATGTAGCCGCCTGACTTGAGGTAGTAACTTCCAGACCAAGCATTTTGAACAAAGTTACCTGAAGCATTTAGGTAGAAGTATGAATTGTACTGAACATCAAAAATCCATTGATTGACTACTTTCACACCAGCTTTGTAGTAAGAAGAACCTGACCAGCCAGTCTGACCTGAGTTAGAGTTAGTGGTTTGTTTTGGAGTTTCAGTAGCTTTTGGTGTTTCTGAATTTTTTATAGGTACATATTCTTTGTTTGATACTTTAAAGACTTCTGACCGACCAAAATATCGTTTTCCAAAGTCATCTTGACTATAAACATCAATATGATATCTTCCATCTTCAGCATATAGTAACCAAACATGTTCTTGACTTCTAGTTTGATTCCCAAAACTATTAAAGTAATAACTAGCTACAATAGCTCCTGTATCTTCATTAACTAGATCGTAATACAATGATGTTTTATCATTAGTAGAAGAATTTCTTTGAATATCTACCAGCACACTTGCTGAATAAAACGGGTTCCCAGTAGTGGGTATCAAGGTGATTTTCAAGGGATTTTGAGTATCCTTAACACTCATATCTGTTAAGGCATGAACCTCTGTCGGTTTAGAAGCCATAAGACCCACTGATAACAACGAACCTGCTAATAAAGAACTAACTAATATTTTTTTATTTTTCATGATTTCATTTTCCTTTTCTTTTTTCCTTATCCTATCCACTCACCGTTGGCATTGACCATATAGCCATCTGGTGTAGTGGTGTTAACTGCTAGAGCTCCTGAACTGTAGGCATAGTACCATTTACCAGAAACTGTAAACCAGCCTGTTGTCATAGCACCTGACTGGTCAAGATAATACCATGAGCCATTTTCTTTAACCCAGCCTGTAGCCAGTGAACCTGAGTTGTTCAAATAGTACCATGTACCGTTGTCTTTTACCCAGCCTGTAGCCATTGAGCCTGAGTTGTTCAAGTAATACCATGTGCCACCAGTCTTGACCCATCCAGTTTGCATCCAACCTGCGTGGTCAAAGTAATACCAAGTACCCTTGATTTGTTCCCAGCCGTTGGTTGTATATGAACCGTCAGCATGTTTGTACCACCAGCGACCAGCTGACTCAATCCAGTTACCAGCTTGTGAAGTTTTTGAAACCTCTACTTTCTTGATTTCTGTATCTGCTTTCTTATCCGCTTGTTTCCCTGCAAGATACTCCAGATACCAATCTGATAAATTGTAGTAGTCCTTTCTTTCAGCCTTGACTAACTTATCAAACTCTTCTTGGATTTCAGCTAATTTAGCTTGTTCAGCTTGCAATTTAGCTGTAACGGCGTCCAATTTATCTTGTGCCAATTTTGCAGTAGATTTTGCTTGAGTTAGTTTTGTTTCTAAATCAGCTACTTTTGCTTGCGCATCTGCAAGATTCTTATCTGCGTTTAGATAAGCACTCAATTCTGTCGCAATTGCTTTCGCATCTGAAACCAATTTGTCTTTTTCTTCATGTAGTTTTGCTTGTTCAGCTTGAAGTGCAGTCAACTTGTTTTCTTCTGCTTGCAATTTTGCTTGCGCACTTGTAAGAGCAGTTTCAGCATCTTTTTGAGCAGTTTTAGCTGTAGCTAGTTCAGCTTTAGCTGTTTCAAGAGCAGTTTGTTTTTCTGCTTGGCTTCTTGAGAAGTTTTCAACAGCTTTTTCAGCGTTTGCTTTACGAGTTTGAGCATTTGTCAAAGCAAGATTTGCTAATTGCAAGTTCTTTTCAGCAACTTCTGTTTGAAGTGGTGTTGCTGATTTGCTTGCCAATTCTTTTTCAGCTTCTGTTTTAGCTTCAAGTGCAGAAGCATATTTGCGTGAAGCTTCTGCCAATTCTGCTTTAGCGTTTGCAAGAGCAGTTTGAGCTTGGCTGTTTTGTTTTTGTGCTTCAGCTAGTTTTGCTTCGAGTTGGGCAAGGTCTTGGTTGAGATTGATTTTGTGTTGACCATCGCTACCAAATGAGTTAACGAACCAACGTTTACCATTGATGTTAGCGACTGTCATGGCAACACCACCACCGTTTAGGTTGTTAGCAGCGTGTCCCCAATTTGATTCATCATCTAAGAATGAATAGCTCTTGAAAGCACGCAATGCTGCATTTTTCAAATCTTGCATTGTGGAAATATCGTCACTAGCATAGATGAATGCCATATTTTCATTACCAACATTATCTTTAATGTGACCAGCAACAGCAGGGTCAGTTCCACGAGCTTCATATGCTTTAGCTTTTTGTTTACTATGCTCAAGAGTATCTTGTGCAGCATAAGCTCTATATGTTGTTGGATAATTCATGTTTTCTTGTAAAGCATTTACTAATTTAGCATAGAAATCACTAACTTCAGCAATTTCAGCATCTGTTAAATGGTCAATATCGACTTTACGGTTGGCATCGTTTTTATTGAAGTCAACTGTGAGAGCGTTATGCATTTTTGCTCCCATTGTCAACATTAGTTCATCAGCTTTACCTTTATTTTTATAACGATTACGGATATAATAGCTTGAAGCATCTTTAAATGTAATATCGTTTTTATCAAGACCATAGTAAGCTTTTTCTTCATCTGTCAAATGGTGAACTGGATTTCCCATTTTGATGACTGCTTCACCAGAGCGAGCTTTTTGTGCATCCAATGCAGTTTGAGCTTCTTTTTCTTTAGACGCTGTAGCATCTGCTTTTGTTTGGATAGAATCCACTTTATTTTGGTCGGCGTCCATCATTTCTTTAGCTAATTTCAATGCATCATTTTTGACATTCACATTGTTTTCAGCTTGTTTGATGGCATCTGCGCGGTTGCTATCTGCTTTCTTAGCGGTTTCGACAGCTGTTGTTGCGCTTGAGATATTCGCATTTGCTTGTTCAATATCTTTTTCAGCTTGGGCAAATGAGGCTTTAGCTTCGCCAAGTCCTGAACCATTTAGTGCGTCTTCAGCTGATTTTACATTAGCTTCTTTAGCGGTTACTGTTTTATCAGCTTCAGCTTTCTTACTTGTTGCGCTTGCAACGTTAGCTGTTTCAGTTGCTACAGTCTCAGTTTGCGCTTTAATCGCTTCAGTAGACGCTTCAGTTGCTTTTTGATTGGCTTCTTGAGCTTTTACGTTGGCGTCTTGTTTAGCTTTTGTAGCTGTGATATTTTCTTCTGTAGCATTGGCTTTAACAGCTTCCGCTGACTTCAAGTCCTCTTTAGCGCTTGTTAAAGCAGTTTCAGTAGTTGTAACAGCTTGGTTAGCAGAAGTAGCTTCAGCTTTTGCTGTTTGGCTTTCAGCTTCAACTTGCTTAACAGTAGACGCTTGAGCATCAAGAGCAGGTTTGACATCAGAAGATTTCTTCACTTCTGGTTTTGTATCAGCTACAGGTTTAGAAACAAGAGCTGGTTCGTTTACAGCAGTTGCATCAACTGCTGTTGTAGTAGTTGCTTCCTGAGCAAATGCAGTTCCACCAACAGACGCAAGCGCAATAGCTGTTGAGGTTGTGAGGGTTTTCAGTTTCTTCATCATTTTCTCCTTTGATGGCTGATAGAATAGGATTGAGTGATAAGTCAATCCTTGTTATACTAGTATAACAAGCCGGCTTTATTGGCTATTCTTTCCCTTATCATACCATAATAGATATTTATTTTTTTCGTCATTTAAACTATAGTTTCAATATAATTTTTAAAATAAAAAATTAGCATAGAATTCTAATGTTTTGTAACTATAGTTTACTTTTCCAAGTATTTTCTTTAAAATTTTGTATAATAGTCTTAGAAGAATTTTAAAGTAGTTGGCTTATCTAAACTAGAATTGAAACAGGTAGTAGGTGCGTAAATCCTAGAAAAATGCTATAATTATTTTATGGAAGAGTTCAACTTTAATAAGGAGTTTAGCAGTACAAAAATTTGGTATCACGGAACAACATCTACTCAAGTTGCTTCTTTGAAAGATGGAATAGATGTCTATCATAGTAAACGTAACTGTGATTTTGGTATCGGATTTTATGTGACATCTAAGCTTGGCCAAGCAATTAAATGGGCTCAGCGGAAAACAAAAGATGAAATTCCTTTTAATCCGAATGTAAAATCGGTTGTTCTAAGTTATCAATTTCAAGAACTTGATAATTCTGAAACTAAAATTTTTGAAATTGACAAAGAATACTTTCAGTTTGTTTATAAAAATAGATTGGAGTTAGATGCTAAGTCTGGAATTAATATTCATCATTTTTCAGCAGTATTTGGTCCAGTTCTTGATGGTCAAGTTACACGATTGAAAGAAACTTTAGATAATTATTTCCAAGGGTTGAATACCTTAGAACAAACTGCTAAAATTCTTTTGGGAAAATATCAGGATGATACTCAATTGTGTATATGTAGTCAACAAATTGCAGATAAACTAACCCTAGTTAAGGAGGAAACGATATGATTTTGTCAAATGAAAAACAAACTCTCAGAGCTGAAGTAGAACAGTTTTTAAGGAATAATTATCATATTGCTCCTGATACTGTTTCTCCTGTTACAAATGTCGTATTGGAAAACTGGTTTGAAGAGTTAGATAATGGAGGTTCTCATTTAACCGCAGACCTTATAGCTGATAATATCGTAGATATTGCCCACCGTTACTCAGTGCATTAATAAGTCATTTGAGTTTGGTTCATCAAATATTCTCAAAAACTATTCATGACCACATTAGGAATAAATTTCTCATAGTGAGAGGTGTTAACTCTACTATAAGGAATTTATTCCTTTTTGTGTTTATACAGCTTATTAGACTCTACCTACCTATCTATTTTTTTGCAAACTAATACTCTTCGAAAATCAAATTCAAACCACGTCAGCGTCGCCTTACCGTACTCAAGTACAGCTTGCGGCTAGCTTCCTAGTTTGCTCTTTGATTTTCATTGAGTATAAACTATAGTTTCAATCTTGTTCACAAAAATAAAAAATAGCATAGAATTCTAATATTTTGTAACTATAGTTTTCTTTCTCCATTTTTTTCTCTAAATTTTTGTATAATAGTCTTAGAAGTATATAAGGAGACTATTTATGGAAAACCTATATCCATTTGGAACTACATTTAAGTACCTACGCGAAGCACGAGGATTAACTCTCAAGGAAGCCACCTCAGATATCGTATCACCACAGTTCCTTAGTCAATTTGAAAAAGGAGACAAAGGAATTTCACTTGAAAACTTTGCCAAACTGTTAATTGTTATCGGAGTTGAATGGAATGATTTTGTTCTCGCCTATGCAAATAAAGGTGGAGATTGTTTAGAATTACCTGCTATTGAATTTGGCAAGCATGTGGTCCATGAAGAAGATATCCTCACTTATATTGAAGAATACGAAAAATTATTTGATGTCTACCTAAAAGACAATCCACTTCAAGCAGAAATGATTTTTAAATCTATTAAATTAAGACATTATCCAACCATATCAAAGAGTCCAGAAACTGTTGCCAGAATTCAAAACATTATCAATCATTTAATGAAATCGGATGTCTTTAATAGTATCGAACTTGAAATTTATCGCGTCATTGTCAATCATTGTCCGATGGAACTCATTGACCATATGGCCAAACAATTACTACTCATGTACAAAGAAAGTGCCAATACTGACACCTACATCCGTATTTTAAATGCTCTCACTTTCTCCGCAAAATACTTCTCAGAGCTGGGATACTATCAAAAGGCTGATGAGATTATTAAAAAAATTAAATCACTTCAGACCTTCGAACGAGGCTATCTAGCTATTCCACTCATGTTCCTAGAAGTTGAACATGTTTACAATCAATTTAGATGGAATAAACCTGAGGCTATTCCCCTAGCCAAAAATCTATTTAATTATCTTCAAAGCGCAAAATTTATTGATCAGCAGTACTACTCTAATTTTATCAACGCCTTCACCTATCATTGCCATGCATTAAATAAGACTGGTATTGATTTATTCTAATCGTCAAAAAAGTTGCTCCATTTTAGGAACAACTTTTTTATTTATAATTAAAAGTTTCCCCTGCCAACTTATCAGCTAGCTTGGGAAAGAGGGTATAAAACTTATGGGCTAGGTTCAACAAAACTGGGAGATTGAGTTCTCGTTTGTTTTTCCCCATAATCTTGACAATCTTTTTAGCCACTGCATCTGGTTCCAGCAGGAAGCGATCAACCGACTTGAGATAGGTGCCATCTGGGTCCGCTTGGTCAAAAAATCCTGTACGGATTGGCCCTGGATTGACTGTCGTTACGTAAACACCATGAGACATGAGTTCGAGACGCAGAGCATTTGAAAAACCAATAGCCGCAAACTTGGTCGCAGAGTAGAGACTAGACTTGCCAGTAGCGATCAAACCTGCCATGCTAACAATATTGATGATATGGCCTTTTCGACTTTCCTTCATTCGAGCCGCAAGGCGACGAGATAGATTCATTAGGGCAAAGGTATTGACCTCAAACATCTGATGAATATCTTGGTCGGAAATCTGGTCAAATTCCTCAAAAATCCCGTAACCAGCGTTGTTTATCAAAACATCAATCTTGCCATAGCGGAGATAGAGGTCTGCTACCAGAGTTTCTAAGGCTGAATCATCGGTAATATCGATTTCAATCCATTCTGCATGGGGGTGCTTCCCGTAGAGTTGAGCTAATTTTTCCTTATTTCTACCAAGCAAGATGAGTTGGTCATTGGGCAGGAGTTTGACCATTTCTTGGGCTAGACCACCGCTAGCTCCTGTAATGAGAATAGTAGGCATACTGTTCCTTTCTCAATCTTTTAGATTTCCACTTCTTCCAAGTCTTTGACCACATGAACATTTTCAAAAATGCTAGCAGCGTCTTTCTTGAGCTTGCTAATATCTTTTGAAAGGAATCGGGCACTGATATGGTTAAGCAATAGTCGTTTGGCTCCTGCTTCTACCGCTACTTGTGCAGCTTGCATGTTAGTAGAGTGACCATGATTGTGGGCAATCTTTTCATCGCCCTTACCATAAGTAGACTCATGGACAAGGACATCGGCATTGACAGCCAGACGCACACTGGCACTAGTTTTACGGGTATCACCAAGAATAGTGATAATTTTACCTGGACGTGGGGCTGAGATATAGTCAGCAGCCTTGATTTCAGTTCCGTCTTCTAGGACAACATCCTGACCGTTTTTGATTTTTCCAAAAAGTGGGCCAAATGGGACACCTGCCGCCTTGAGTTTTTCAGCATCCAGCGTTCCTTCTAGGTCCTTTTGCATGACACGATAGCCAACGCAGAAAATAGTATGATCCAGCTCCTCTGCATACACAGTGAATTTATCGGTCTCAAGGATTTTTCCTAAAGAATCTTGGTCAAACTCATGAAAATGAATGCGGTAAGGCAGGCGCGAACCTGACACACGAAGGCTGGTTAAGACAAATGACTTGATTCCTTGAGGTCCATAGATTTCCAAATCTGTCTGCTCTTCATTGGCCTGAAAGGCACGGCTAGAAAGGAAACCTGGCAAGCCAAAAATGTGGTCTCCATGTAGGTGGGTGATAAAGATTTTGCTGACCTTACGTGGTCGAATTGTGGTCTCAAGAATGCGATTTTGCGTACCTTCTCCACAGTCAAAGAGCCAAACTTCGTTAATCTCATCCAAGAGTTTCAGAGCAAGACTTGAAACGTTGCGGGCTTTAGAGGGCTGACCAGCCCCCGTTCCTAAAAATTGAATATCCATTCGATACTTTCTAATTAATCAATATATAACATGGCTGTGCGGTTTTCCGATCGGAAATAGCGCTTGCCAGAAAAAGCAACAGCTTCTTGCAATAAATCCTCTTGGCTATAGCCTTTAAGACGCTTGCGACCATCAGCCAAGCTTTCCAGAACAGTCAAAGCTGTGAGATTTTCCACGCTCACAACTTCCTCATCTCCGACAGCCTTCATGTAAATCTTGCCAGACTCTTCAAAGACTAATTGATGGGGGAAAATTTGCGCAATTTCAAAGAGCAAATCATCTGAGATTACCTCTTCATTTTCAGAGAAAATCCGACCCAGACCCTCACTCTCATAACAAAAACCAAAGGATTTACCAGACAGATTAAGTCGAATAAAAGGCTTATTTTCTAGGGTGAAACTTGGCTCAACATTGTAGAGATTCAGTTCCTGACTGAGTTCTGCAAAATAATCCGTCGCTGCTTCAGGACTCTTTTTCTGGTAGAGTTCTGCAAAGTAGGCATTGACTACACTCGGCGGAGGAGTGATCAGTGCCAACTGCTCTTGCTCTGTTTTACCAGCTAGAAGTTGATCCAGATAGACCTTATCCAGACTTGTATAGCCCCCATATTTTAGAGCCAACGCTTTAATATCAGTCATAAAATTCTTCTAACCTCCATTTGTTTTTCTCGGAAATGTAGCCTGTAATGACTTCGCCGTCTTCCTGATAATCACGTTCTTCCAAAATCGCAACACTTTCTAAATCATGAATCTTGTAGGACTTGGAAAAAGGCACGCGCAGGGTAAAGGTCTCAAAAATATCCTTGATTTTCTCTAAAAACAAAGCCTGCAAATTCTCACGACTATCCTCAGACTTGGCAGAAATGAGGGCATAGGGCGTTTGGGTCGGCGTAAAATCCTCCACCAAATCCGCTTTATTATACAGAGTCAGGCGAGGAATATCCTCCATGTCCAAGTCTTTCATGATGGAAAGAACTGTTTTTTCATGTTCCTCATGGTAAGGATTGCTGGCATCGATAACATGAACAAGAAGGTCCACATGCTTGCTTTCTTCCAAGGTTGACTTGAAGCTGGACACCAACTCTGTCGGCAAATCTTGGATAAAGCCCACGGTATCAGTTAAAGTCACCTGTAGATTACCTCCTAGATGGATACTCTTAGTTGTCGCATCCAGAGTCGCAAAGAGCTCGTCTGCCTCGTACTGGGTCTTGCTAGTCAAGGTGTTCATGATAGTTGACTTCCCAGCATTGGTATAACCAATCAAACCAATCTTAAAGGTGCTGGACTCCAGACGTTTTTCTCTGACAGTCGCCCGATTTTTCTCAACCACCTTGAGCTGGCGCTCGATATCCGTGATTTGATTGCGAACGCTACGACGGTTCAGCTCCAGCTGGCTTTCACCAGGTCCACGGGAACCAATTCCCCCTGCCTGACGGCTGAGCATAATCCCCTGACCAACCAAGCGAGACAAGAGGTATTTAAGCTGGGCAAGATGAACTTGGAGCTTGCCTTCGTGACTTCGAGCTCTCATGGCAAAGATATCCAAAATCAACTGCATACGGTCAATAACCTTGACACCCAGAACTTCCTCTAAATTGACATTCTGCCTTGGCGTCAGACGGTTGTTGACAATGACAGTGGTGATTTCTTCTGCATCCACCATAAGCGCAATCTCTTCCAACTTACCAGAGCCGACGAAGGTCTTGGAATCATATTTTTCACGTTTTTGTCTGTAGTTATCTACAACGACTGCCCCTGCCGTTTTCGCTAAACTGGCCAATTCTTCCATGGAGAGGTCAAAATTGTCCATACCCTGCAATTCCACACCAATCAGCAGGACTCGCTCCTCTTTTTTCTCCGTTTCAATCATCTAAAAACTCCTCTATCTGGCTTAAAATGCGGTCTTGCACACCAGTTTCTCCAATCTGATAAAAGGTGACCTGCATGCGATTACGGAACCAGGTCAGCTGACGCTTGGCAAAACGACGAGTCGCCTGTTTGAGACTCTCACTAGCTTCCTCAAGAGTTTGCTCTCCACGGAAATAAGGAAAGAGTTCCTTGTAGCCAATGCCTTTAGCAGCCTGAACATCAGGGTAATGGTCAAAAAGCCACTTGGCCTCATCTAAAATCCCAGCCTCAAACATCAAATCCACTCGATGATTGATACGCTCATAAAGTTGACTACGTTCATCATCCAAGCAGATAATCAATGGTTCATACAAGCTCTCTTGATTTTCCAAATCCTGACCAAAATGGGCAATTTCCAAGGCACGCATAGCACGACGACGATTAAACTGGGGAATCTCAAGACCTGCTTGCTCCACCAAATGAGCTAATTCCTCATCTGTATAAGGATCCAAACTAGCCCGATAGGCCAAAATCTCCTCATGGGGAGTCTCCCCACCCAAGTGGTAACCTTCTAGCAAGCTCTGGATATAAAGTCCAGTCCCACCAGCGATAATAGCTAGCTTGCCACGGCTGTGAATGTCCTCAATAGCCATCTTAGCTTCTGAAACAAAATCAAAAGCCGAGTAAGACTCGGTTACCTCTCTAACATCGATTAAATGATGGGGAACAGTTGCCTGCTCTTCTGAACTAGCCTTAGCCGTCCCAATATCAAGTCCTCGATAGACTTGCTGACTATCACCACTAACCACTTCGCCATTAAAACGCTTGGCCACTTCAATAGCAAGAGCTGTTTTTCCAACAGCAGTCGGTCCAACAATCACAATTATTTTTGTTTTCATCTTTTTTCCTTGAAAAATTCCCATTTTTTCGTTACTATTATTATAACACAAAAAGGTCAGTCAGAAAAATGTGACCTCTTGAAGAGGCTGGCTGATTAAGAAGATAAAGGAGGAAGACTCATGGCTAAAGGATTCGCTAAAGGTCTTGTAACAGGTGTCGCAGGAACTGTCGCTGCAGTCGCAGGTGCAGTATACGCATTTAAAAAGAAAGTGATCGAGCCAGAAGAGCAAAAAGCAGCTTTCATCGAAGAAAACCGTAAAAAAGCAGCTCGCCGCCGCGTATCACGTTAAAAAAACAAAAGAAGTTGGGATTTATTTCTCAACTTCTTTTTTCTATTCTTTTAAATAGCTAGGTCAAACTTCAACTGTGGCTTGACAGGGTCATAATCCACCAACTCAAAGTCCTCTGCTTTAATATCAAAGAAATTGGTCTTGTCTGGTACATTCAAGACCAAATGTGGTTGGCAATTTGACGGCTCACGACGAAGCAATTCCTGAGCTTGTTCAAATTGATTATCATAGATATGGAGGTTGTTGATAAAGTAGAAGAACTTTCCAACCTTCCAACCAAAATGTTTGGCGATCATCATCTGCAAGGCCACATACTGCATAGCATTGATGTGGTGGGCAACCAGCATATCATTAGAACGCTGGGTCAAGGTTGCATCCAGATAGATTTCCCCATCAACGCGACGGACATCAAACATGGTCTGAAAGGCGCATGGGAGCAGCCCTTCTGTTTCTTCGAAAGCTTGGTAATCCCAGAGCGAAATGATATTGCGGCGGTTCCAAGGGTTGGCTGCCAACTGCTTGAGAAGCTTATTGATGATATCGTGTTTCTTAACAACGGCACCATAACGTTCCCCAATGGTCCCTGTATCTCCCACTTCCCAGTCATTCCAGTAGTGAACATTGTACTTATCATTAAGTACCTCTAGGCTATTGGACTGGTCTTGATAAATCCAGAGTACTTCTTTGATAGCTGATTTGATGGCAATGGGGCGCAAAGTCGTGATGGGGAATTCCCCCTTAGCCAAATCATACTCAGCAAAGGCACCTGTTACGTACTTGGAGTTAGCAACTGTCCCATCCTTGTACTTGGGACGTGCTTGCTCTGAAAAGACACCGTCTTTGAGGATTCGTTCAATATTTTCTTTAAAAATCGTATCTGCTTTTGTCATTTACTCTCACCTCATTTACTGTCATAACTAGTATAACATAAAAAAGAAAAGAGGAACATTACTAACTCTAGGTTAGCATTTTCCCCTTTTTCTATCTTATTGTAAAACAAGTGATGCTGCTCCGATAACTCCAGCGTCATTTCCTAGAGTTGCAAGAGCTAATTTAGTAGATGTGCGTACTTGTGGGAAACTATTTTCATCGTAAACTTTTTGAACACCTTGTAGAAGGAATTCTCCCGCAGCTGATACACCACCACCGATGACGATTGTTGATGGGTTGAGGATTGAACCGATATTGGCACAAGCGATTCCCAAGTAACGTGAGAAGTTACGGTAAACGATCAAAGCAAGTTCATCGCCTTCTTTTGCGAGGTCAAAGACTGTCTTAGCAGTTACTTCTTCTCCGTTATCAATCAAGCGTTTCAAGGCTGCATCACCTTCGTATTCATCGGCATAGCGACGAGTTAAGTTGACAATCCCTGTTGCTGAAGCAACTGTCTCAAGGCAACCTTTCTTACCGCAAGTACATGCGATTGGTTGGTCAAAGTCAACAGTGATGTGGCCAAGCTCACCTGCTGCACCAGCAACACCATGAAGCAATTTGCCTTCAGCGACAATACCACCACCAACACCAGTACCTAGTGTCATAAAGACAACATCTGGTTGGTTATCACCAGCACCCAGCCAGCGCTCACCAAGAGCTGCTACGTTGGCATCATTATCGATGAAAAATGGAATGCCCAAGGCTTTTTCAATTTTTTCTTTGATTGGTTGAAGGGTTTTCCAGTTCAAGTTGTAGGCACCAATAACAGTCCCTTTTTCACGATCAACCACACCTGGTGATCCCATTCCAATACCTTGGAAGTCCTCTGCTACCAATCCAAGCAAGTCCAAACGGTGTTGAATAGACTCAATCATATCATCTACGATATGACTTCCCTCATCCAAAATGTTGGTCTTGATAGACCATTTTTCTTGGATTTCTCCTGCTGTTGTCAAGATTGCAAATTTGATAGAAGTTCCACCAAGGTCAATCCCAATAATCTTTTGACTCATCATATTCTCCTTTTTCATTATGAATTAATTGAAAATGCTTACAGATATAGTATAACAAAATTCAGTCATTTATGCAAAGGTTTGCGTAAATGACTTATAAGGAATTTTTTCGCCTGCCAGTATCTGTTAATCATCTAAATGATCAATTGCATATTGAGCTTCTTCTTCAGTAAATTCTTCACCATACGGTGAGACAAGCTGATCATAAATTGCTGATTTCGATTTATTAAGTAATTTTTGATAACTCTTGGCCTTAGCTAAAGCATTTGACTTATAATCTGCATCCAGATGATCAATTGCATATTGCGCAGCATCACTTGTAAATTTTTCCCCATATTGAGAAGTCAACTGTTTATATAAGCGTTTTTTAGACATCGTAGCCCATGAATTATAACTTTTTGCCTTTCCTAAAGCAGCAGAATATTCACTATTGCTATCATCACTAGAAGAAGAACTTGTACTCGCTTGCCCCTCCTTCCAAACTCCGTCAGCACCAACATAATAACGTCCACCATCAACCCATTCATTGGCAGCCATTTTACCATCTGATTTCAAATAGTAATTCCCTTGCCATGCACTATAAGCATAAGATCCATCTGATTTCAAGTAATACCAAGCTTGGTAAGTAGCATCATAAACCCATTCACCTTTGGCCATCTTACCATCTGATTTCAAATAGTAATTTCCTTGCCATGTACTGTAAGCATAAGATCCATCTGATTTCAAGTAATACCAAGCTTGATAAGAATCATCATAAATCCATTCGCTCTGGGCCATTTTCCCGTCTGCTTTCAGGTAATAGCTTCCCTGCCAAGCATTTTTCACTGGATTTCCATTTCCATCAAAGTAATACCAAGCACCGTCCTGCTTAACCCAACCACTTGTTGTTGATGAACTTGTATCAGTTTGAGTTGTAGTCTCTTGTTTTGCTTTAAAAGCACCCTTAGGGGCATTCTCCAATTCGCAAGCCACACCATCATGGTCGCGATCTAACTTGGCAGAATAACCAGGATCCCCCTCATGAAGATCTGAATAGCCATTAGCCCAAGCTTCCTTACAGCTAGAAAAATGGATGTTTTCTTCCGCTAAAACTGGTTGTGAAAACAAAGCTAAAACTGGCAACGTAGCTAGACTCATTTTTAAAAATAGACGTTTGTTCATTTGTTTCTCCTCTAACGATGTTATCGATTTCAATATTATTTTATCAAACTTATTTCAGCAATTCAAGGAAACTTCTGGTATTTTCTACAAACTCCTTTGGTTTTTCCTTATTCAAGACATGAGGGCCGTCTGGGATAATCTGAAATTGGGATTCTGATATTAGTTTATGAAGACTTCTCATAGAACTAAGATTCGGTTTATCTTTGCTGCCACAAATTAGTAAGGTTGGATAGGGGCAATTCCTTGCTATATCCGTTAAATCAAGTGTCTTCAATTTCTCAGAAACTCCGACCATAAGAGCCTTGTCTGCTCCCTGTTTTTCAAATACCCTTTTGGGAAGTAGTTTAAAAATCAGCAACTGAAGATAAAATAGGATATTACCGGACAATTTAAGTGGACATCCTGATAGAACCAAAGCTCGGAGATTTGGTAAATCGTAACTGGAAAGTTCTAGTGCTAGGGTCGCACCTAAGGACAATCCAACCAAAATAAAAGGTTCTGTCTCTTGAGCTAGATGCTGATAAACTCGCTCCTTAGCTTTTTGATAGCTACTAACTCCAGAAGGAAACAAGTCTAAAGCTTCAGAGGGATAATCTGTTAGTAGTTTCCGAACTTCTTTCCAAGACTCTGCTGACTGCCCTAACCCGTGTAAAAATATCAGTTTCATCTAGTTCTCCTCAAGACTTAGTTCATACAAGCCTCTCACTGCATTACAGCCGTAAATAGCTTCTGCTTGGGCAAAATCTGCCAAGGTCAAAGCTTTCTCTTCTGCCTGTCCTGTTTCTAGCAAATGTTGACGGTAAATTCCTGGTAAGATTCCCAGTCGGATAGACGGTGTGTAGAGTTTCCCAGCGATTTTCAGAACCAAATTTCCAATAGAGGTTTCAAGAAGTTCTCCAGACTTATTGTGATAAATAATCTCTTGCTCCCCTAGGTTCAAATGCGGTCGGTGAGTCGTTTTGAAATAGGTAAATGCTAGTTGCAAATTAGCTTCTTGCAGACAAAGTTGGGCCTGACAAAAACTTGGACTGAGGGTTGTTAATACTTGGCGATCGACTTCTATCTCTCCAGACTTGCTGAGAGAAATACGCAAGCGGTAATCTTGATTATCATCACAAGCATGACACTCTTCCTCTATCTTTTGTTTCAAGTCTTCTAAATCAAAAGGAAAAGCAAAATATCGACTAGCTGTTCTCAGTCTTTCCAGATGCTGTTCTTCAAACAGAAGTTGTTTTTGGCTGATTTTTCCAGTTGAAATTAATTGGAAACGAGCTTGTTTACGATAGAGAACAGCTGCCTTTTGATGAACCTCGCGGTATTCAGATTCCCAAGTGCTATCCCATGTAATGCCTCCGCCAACTCCATAGATGGCTTTTCCTTGATACAGTTGAATAGTTCGGATAGCAACATTAAAAATCCGTCGTCCATTTGGAAGCAAGAGACCAATCGTTCCACAGTAGACTCCACGCGGTTGTGGCTCCAAGTCCTTAATGATTTCCATAGTTGCAATTTTGGGTGCTCCCGTTATGGATCCGCAAGGAAAGAGTGAGCGGAAGATTTCAACAAGGTTCACATCCTCTCGCAACTGACTCTTGATGGTCGAAGTCATCTGCCAAACCGTTGAATACTGTTCTACTTGGCAAAGATGCTCCACGTGCTCGCTCCCCACTTCAGAAATACGGTTCATATCATTGCGTAAGAGGTCCACGATCATCATATTTTCAGACCGATTTTTAGGATCCTGCTCCAACCAGCCAGCCTGTTCAAGATCTTCTTGGTCAGTTACCCCACGCTGAGTCGTTCCCTTCATTGGACGAGTCGTTAATTCTCGGCCATTTTGCTCAAAAAAGAGCTCTGGACTCATGGAAATCACTGCCATCTCGTCATGTTCAACATAGGCATTGTAGCCCGCCTCCTGCTCTACCACCATACGATTGTAGATAGCAAAAGGATTGGCACTTAACTTTTGCTTGAGTTGGACGGTGTAGTTGACCTGATAGGTATCTCCCTGTCGCAAATGATGATGTATCTGGGCAATAGCCTTTTCATAGTCTGCTGCAGACGTTACTTCCTGCCAATTTGACGGCATATCAACTTCGTCATAAGTTAACGGAATACTAGATTTCTCTACACTATCATGAACTGTGAAATATAGTAGATACTCTCCCAACAAGGGTGCAGGGTGAACTGCTAATTTCTCCTCAAAAGCAGGTGCAGCCTCGTAGCTGACATAGCCCACCACATAATATCCTTGCTCTTGGTAGCTTTCCACTTGTGCCAGCAAATCTGCCACTTCTGCTACATCTCTCGTTTTCAATTCTTTAATCGGCTGGGTAAAGATGTATCTCTCCCCCAAAGCCCTAAAATCAATCACTGTTTTTCTATGCATATTTCAAGTATAGCATAAAAAGGCAAATCAAGAAAAACTTAATCTACCTTTTTACTCATCTATTTAATACAATCTATGCTTTAAAAAGATTTCCTGAGAATCCGTCTGTATTTTTAAGAAGTGCTTTGAAGACTTTTGATTTAAGTTCCACCGTTTTAGCTGTTCCTCCACCTACTAGGTCAGCCTCAACCGCTTTATCAAACAACACTTTTAGTTCAGCATAATTTGTAATTTGTTTACCATCAATCTCAATGGCAGTAAATCCTTTTTCACCTTTTGCTTTGACTTCCCTGAACCATTCTTTCTTCCAGTCTTCAAGGTTAGTGAATCTTCCATTAGAAACTTTCTTGATAATGAAGTCGTCGCCGAGTAAACCTTTATTTTCACTGTTTGCAGCACCTTGATATTTGCTAGAAGCATATCCAACAAATCCATTCTCATATCCGAAGTAACCCCACATACGGAATGTATTGTGTTTGAAGGATGCAGCACCAGGTGCACCTTGACTCGTATTACCGCCATAGATACCGGTCATCATATTCATATTAACATAAGCTGATCCAAAGTCTGATGGATTATAAGTACCATCTCCAGGAGCACCATGTTTAGTAATCAAGTTGTTATCTACCAAATCATCAATTGTATTGATGACTACTTTTTTCTCATCCTCTGTCAACTCACGAATTTTATCGAACTGATGACCTGAATTTCCACTACGGTATTGTCGATCCATTTTCTTGAACCAGCGACTCGTATTTCCATTTAAATGCGGTAATACAGCATCAGCCTCAAGATGGTCTAACATCATAAGCGCATCATTATAATTCTTCATATAATGATCAATCGCTTCACGTGAATTTAACTTATCAGGATCTGGGTTATACCATTGATTTCCATCATTTTGACGATGATAAGCCATATTAATACCAAGAGCACCATATTCACCATTAGAAGTAGAACTATCAGGCGTTTGTAACATACCCTGCGCATACGCTTCAAGATCTGTACCTTGACGATGTCCATGACCACCAAGATAGGCCATACGGTCATTGACGTGAGTAGTCTCATGTGTAAAGGCAGAAATACCGAATGGTTCAAACATATTTGTTACCATGAAGAAAACTTGTTCATCATTTTGTGGTGAACCATAAATTCTAGCAGTCGCACCCATACGCCAATCTGTCTGATGCCAACGACCGCTCGGACCAAATAATTCACGAACAGGGGTTGCGACTTTTCCACCGTCAGCATAACCCATACGATTAGCTCCGCCAATACCTGCATAAGCTTGGTTATCCCATACTGGTGTTGGGACCATATTTTGGCTCTTAAGTAGTTGATCACGAACATTCGGAAGTGCAAGACGTGACCAGAAGTCTAAGTATGTTTGTTGAGCTTTTGCAACTTCTTGAATACGTGCTTTATAGGCTTCACGTTCAGCTTCAGTGTTCTTACCATATTTCTCAAACGAGCTGTATGCCATGGTATTATAAGTTGAAATCAAGATAATATGTGATTTTTTCAAGTTCAACAATGGTAGAATCATACGAGCATGCATGTTATTATTTAGACCATCAAAGACGCGATGACGTTTATTTTTGAAGTCTGGATTTGTTGTTTCAGGTTCTACAACATAAACATTTTTCGCTGAGTGAATAAACCAATCATTAAGATCCGTGTCATTTGTGAAGAGATGCATATTATAATCTAAGAAACTACGTAAATCACCTTTACCAGTATCTCCTGCAATCATTTCACGGTACGCATCTTGAGTTCTATCACCCTTCAAGTTCTTTTCTTGCGAGCCAATTCGAATTAATCTGTCAATAACACTTGGTGTCTTGCCATAGAAATCTGGTTTAAACATCATCATATTCTTAATGTTCAAGTCACCATATTCAATTCCATAATAACGATTGAGGTAAGTAAGTGCCATCATAATTTTAGCTTTATTATCTTCTACTTTCTTAAGAAGTGCTTTGATGGCTGCCTCATCACCATTTAACTGATGATCTTCATTTTCAACAAGAGCTTTTACTAACTTATCAAGATTTGCTTTTGTATCTACAAAACTTTCTTCAAGGTATAATGCAGGAACATTATTTGAAATCGCACGAACTTCAGGAGATTCAAGAGTAATTGTATCTAATTTCGCTTTAACATCACTTAGTAATTGAGTACGATCTTTAACCACCATATTTGGTGTGTAAACTACGTCACCCAAACCATCAATGCTATATTCACGCACTTGCTGAACTTTAGAATCGGCTTTGAGCGTAACAGCTTTTTCTTCTTTCGTACCATCTGCATAGTGAATCATGATTTTGTTAACATCTGACAAGTCTGTTACAAATTGACCATCTTTCATACCTGTAACTGATAATACTTCTTTGGTTAACAAGTTTGAACCTTCTGCAAGTTTATTACCTTGATTGATAATCCACTCTTTATTGTAGAACGGTTGAAGTTTTTCAATATTACGGTATGCAAGTTCACGTTCTGCATTATAATCTTGAGTAGTTTTATACGTGTCTTCTTTATACGCTACGTGATTCAGTTTATCAGTCAAATATGGTGTGATTTCATATTTATCAGCTGTGATATTGAACGAAGCAATACGTTTATCCGCTTCTGCTTGATCGACACCCTTAATTTGTTTCGAACGGTTATAAGAAACGTTACCTGATGCAACATCGTTCACATACACATTGTTCTTGAAGTAATCAAATCCGAAGTATGGATCACCTGAGTCAACTGATCCAGAACCATACATCATTTCACCATTTGTCACTTTCATCATGCTGACGTTATTTTCAACCCAACCCCAGTCATAGTTTTCATGAATTAAACCACCACTTTGATTGTTCGTTTGAAGCGTCATGGTACCTTTGACAACAGATTTTGTTAATCGACCTTTTTGTTTAACATCATTTGGATTTCCACCATGGTTGACTTTGGCAACAAGTCCACCAAATTTAGCATTGTTAGCTTTAATGTTCGCGTCAACATAAGAACTGTCTACGTTACTTCTCCAGCTTTCGCTGACAAGTCCACCAGACCACCAACCTTTATTACCAACGCTTGTGATGTTACCAATAAAGGCTACATTACGCATATTGGATTCATCTAGTTTGTTGACCATACCTGTAACGTCGTTATTACCAACCACATTACCTGTAACTTTAATATTCTCAATCGTTGAGTTCTTAAATAGTTCTCCAAGTGGAGCTGTTTTATCAGCCCACGGCATATTGATATTCACATTACCAAAGTTGATATCATGAATATGAGCGTTTTCCACACGATTGAACAACGGACGAGCTAGGTTGTGAATGGTATAACGTTTATCACCTTCACTATACAACTTACCTTTAAAGGTGTTCGTCACGTATTGTTTATTCGGAGTCGGAACATTCACAGCATTCAAGTCTGCACCAAGTTTGAACTCACCCGTTGGATTAGCTTGCATATCTTTTACAAGCTCGTTGAAGTTGTAGTAAACGTTACCTTCTTTTGATTTTTGTTTTTCAAAGTAATGAACATACTCTTCACTTAGTGTATCATCGTCTCTACGTTGAACTAAGTCTGGAGCCTTCGCTACGACTTTGTACAATGTTTTTCCATCTACAACAACTTCTTCAACAGAACTTACTGCAAGTCTTGTCACTTTGTTGTCGTGAGTTGTCACACGTAAATATAATGGAGAAATATCTGTCGGCTTTTCAGTTAATAAGCTCTTATCTGTTTCAACACCAGCATCGTCTACACTCATCAAGCTTGTTTCTTTAATGTTTTTGATTTCAACTTTTTTAAGGTCTAATTGAATTTGTTTATCTTCTAATTTCTCAGTTTCTTCACCTTCTCCACGATCATAAACCATTGTAGTAGATAGGGTGTAACCTTGATAATATTTCAATTTATCTAAAGTAGCGTTTAAATTATTTTCAGCTACTGTTACTTCTTTAACAACTTGTCCATCTTTATCTTTTAGCGCTAATTTGATGGATTTAATTTCTACTCCAGCTGGCTTAGTCAATGTATAACTAGCTGTCGCACTCTTCTTCAAGACATCTTTTTCAGTATTAGCCCATTGTAATGTTGGTTTTTCTAAACCTTTTGTACCATTCTTTATAATTTTATCTTGAGGTTGTAAGATAACTTTTTCAGTAACTGTTGGTGGTTCAGTCGTTTTTTCACCACGAATTGTTTTATAAGTTTCAGTAATTTGTTTCTTACCATTTACACCTTCTTGAGTAACTTTAGTTGTTCCACGTTTTAAAGTGTCATCATCTTCTGTTTTTGTAGCGAAAGGAATGACTTCTTCTCTTGTTTCAACTTTTGTTCCTTCAATCGGTTTTGTACCTTTTTTAATAATTTTAGAAATAGCAGGAGTTTTCACTTCTGTAGTTGTAGAAACGACCTTATCTGTTTCTACACCTTCCACTGTTTCATAAGTTGTTTTCGTAACTTGAACTCCTTTAGTACCTTGACGTTCAACTACTTCTTCATCCACATATTTTGTGTCATCTGGAACTACTTCTGTTGTGAAATCCAATTCACTTTCGGTAGACTTCTCAACTGTACCTGTTGTTACTTTATATTCTGGGTTTACTTCTTGTACTGGTGCTTGACCTTCTTGACCAGGTTCTTGAGTTCCCTTTGTTGAAACTGGTTCTTTATATTCAGGAAGTTCTGGCTGTACTAAAGCTTGGCCTTGTTTCTCACCTTCTTTTACTTCTTGAACACCTTTTGCTTCATGATATTCTGGAAGTTCTGGCTGTGTAAGAGCTTGGCCTGTTTTCCCCTCCTCTTGAGTTCCTTTTTCTTCTACTGAGGCCTCTGGTAATTCAGGTTGCGTTAAGGCTTGGCCTGCTCTACCTTCTTCTTGGGTTCCTTTAGCTACTTGATGTGTTTGCTCAGTTTGTGGTACTGGAGTTGGGGCAGGTTGTACCTCTTTCTTAGTTCCGACTACAATGACTTGCGACACAGGATTTTGGACTACTTGGTCTTCGATGACTTCTCTAACTTCTTGACCGTTAACCATCGATACCTTGGTTACAAGACGACGCTGACCATTTACTCCAGCTGCGACGATACGAGTCTGTCCTTCTGCCAAATTAGCATCTGGGCTTGTGACCGTTTCAAAAGGGATCTCTACCAAATTCTCTTCCTGTCTTATCTGAGGCTTCTCAGAAACTGGTTTTGCTTCAACCGCAGGAGCAACTGGAGTCTCTACTACAGGATTCTCAACGATAGTTTCTGGAGCAACAGCAGATCTTTCTTGAACTACTTCTGTTTTCTCGATTTCATTTGCACTTTGCTTTTCTACTGGCAACTGAGGCTGCTCAGCTGAAGCTGGTCTTGAGGGATGGAGTTCTGCTTCCTTAAAGTATCCAATATATTCATAGCCATCAATGTGGATGATTCCTTCAGCCAAGCCTTCATGTGTAGAGGCTGAAATAGTTTGGTTATAAGAAAGCAATTCTTTATTTTCAAATGCGAATGTCCCATAAGGTACAAAGGTGCTGGCTCCTAAAGAACCAATCAAGAGAACACCTAGAACCTCTTTACGACCTTTTTTTGACACCAAAAAGACTGCTAGCGAGGCCGTTGCTAAGCCAAGGCCTGCCAAGGTTAATTCTTTACTTCCTGTGTAAGGGAGTTGTTGACTGTCAGTTGCCTTCTTGCGATAAACTACATAGAGAATATCTTCATCTTGAAATTCTGTAGGAACCTCATGGTGAATCAGGGCTTTTTCAGACTCGGTCAACTCCTGCTCCGCCAAATAACGGTAATGAACGCTATGAGCACCACCGACTTCATTGGCTTGAACCTTATCTACTAAAAGAGTACTGGCACCAAAAAGGAAGGCCCCAATGGCTACAGGACCTACCCCAATAGTTAGCTTACGAATCGAATATTTTGTGATTTTTTCTAGTTGTTGTTTTGTTTTTTTCATTCTTACGACTTTCTGATAGAATCTTGTGGATAATGCGCACGCGCACCTCCAATTAATTTTGGACGGCTAGCCAGCGCCGTTACATGGGCATGCCCAATTTCTCTCAAAAGAGGGCGAATCGGAACCTGAACATGCTTAACATGCATACCAATTGCAGTGTCTCCGATATCCAACCCAGCATGAGCCTTGATAAATTCAACCTCAACTGGATCTTGCATAAACTTGAAGGCTGCCAACTGACCCGAACCTCCTGCATGGAGAGTAGGAAGGACACTGACCATTTCCAGACCTAACTGCTCTGCCACCTGACGTTCAACAACGAGGGCCCGATTGACATGTTCACAGCCTTGAACAGCTAGATGAATTCCTTTTCCCTCTAGGATATCTAGGATGGTCTTCACAATGATTTCGCCAATTTCTTGACTGGATTCCTTGCCAATCTGACCACCTATCACTTCACTAGAAGAAAGGCCCAAAACAAAGATAGATCCTTGCTTCAAATTGGCCTTTTCTAATACATCTTTTACAATCTGGTTTGTTTCTCTTTGAATGTCTTTTTCCTTCATACTTGATACCTCTTTTGTCATTATCTATCATATCGTTTTTTCTTGTTTTTAGCAAGATAGACAACCTAGAAAGCTTGCCCAATTACGCATAAAACTCCCAGAATTGACTGGGAGTTAACTAGTTTCTATTCTATTTATGTATATTTCAACCGTCGTCCCTTTTGAGGGGGCAGAATCGATTTTCATCTGGTAATGTTCTCCAAAATGAAGTTTGAGCCGTTGATCAACATTTTGAAGACCAACTCCCCCACGTTTGAGCTGACTTTGACTACTATCACCAACATCTTGGAAACCAACGCCATCATCCTCAATACGGATGACCAATCCTGAATCCTGTTTCTGGACAGAGACTCTAATATGACCCTGACCTTCCTTTTCCTTAATACCATGGTAAAGAGCATTTTCTACCAAGGGTTGTAGCACCAACTTGGGTAAGACTAGATTATCAAAAGTAGAATCTTCATCAATCTCGTATTCCAGCTTATCCCCATAACGTTGTTTTTGGATAAAGAGGTACTGGCGGACATGATTGATTTCGTCAGACAGGCAAATCAAATCCTTGCCTTGATTGAGCGCCAAGCGGAAATAGGTTGCCAAGGACTTGGTCACCTGAACCACTCGCTGACTATCCTGAAATTCAGCCATCCAGATGATGGTGTCCAAGGTGTTATAGAGAAAATGCGGATTAATCTGGCTGGAAAGTGCTTGAAGTTCATACTGACGGGTTGTTTCTTCCTGCTTGCGAATAGCTGTCATCAACTGATCAATCTGATCCAACATGGCATTGAACTGACGAGTCACCTCTCTCAATTCATAAGCACCAGTTTCCTTGGCACGAAGATTCTGATTACCAGAAGCAATCTCCAGCATGGTTTCTCTCAAGTCATTCAGAGGAGCAATCCAGCGTTTAAGACTAAGCCACACCAAGCAGAGACAGGCAAGAAGAGATGTGACACTGGCTCCAAGCAAGGTCCACATGAGTTGACTCCGAACTTGGTCTAACTTCTCCAACGAAGACACACCTATAACCGTCCAATTAGTTCCAGCAATCTTTTCTTGACTGACATAGGATTTGTGATCTGGAGTATAACCCTGCCCTGTCTCAATATAGGGTTTCATGGCCTCCATTTCACTAGACGAACTATAAACTGTGTGTTGAGGATGGTAAACAAATTCATGGTTTTCATTGATGATAAAGGCAAAACCTTGCTGACCTAACTGAAGTTGATTGAGATAGGCTTCCAGAGTTTCGTAGGAAATATCCAAACGAAGCACGCCCAGATTGGCTCCCTTGGCATCAACAAGTTCCTGAGTGACAGAAATGACCCACTGACTGTCCGATTTACGGGCCGGAGTCAAAACAGGCATGGCTCCCTGATAAATGGCCTTTTGATACCAATCCTCAGCCATCATATCAGAAGAAGTTTTCATCTGCACACTGTCATCTGTAGAAATGACCTGACCGGACTTGGTTACCAAAACCACTGCTTTCAAGTCCTTATCTGCCTTTAAGATGGTCAAAAACAGATTTCGGATTCCCTTGACCTTGTCTTGGCTGGGATTCTCAGCATAGGCTAGGACATCCGTCTGCTGGGTCAAACTGGTAGAGGTAGTTTCTAATTTTTTGATATAAGACTGGATAAAGTGGCTAGTCTGACTGATAGTCGTTTGGCTATTGCCCTCAATGCTAGCCTCAATGGCTGATGAACTAGATTGATAGTAGAAAGTCCCAACCAGAGCTAGAAGAATGAGAAAGACCAGAAAGATGGAAATAACCATTCTGACTAGGAGAGAAGAACGCTTCATCGACCTTCCCCCTTCTTAAACTGACGAGGTGTCACGCCCGCGATCTGTTTAAAGCGTTGGGTAAAGTAATTCATATCTTCAAAGCCAACCTTTTCTGCGATCTCGTAAATCTTCAGATCTGTAGTTAAAAGCAAGAGCTTGGCTTGTTTGACACGTTCTCTCACCAGATAATCCTGAAAAGGCAAACCTAACTCTTTCTTAATCAATGAGCTCAGATAAGTCGGACTAAAGCCCAAGTCACTGGCCAAAGCCTTTAAACTAAACTGGCTATCAGCTAGATGAGACTGGATTTTCTGGGCCATGTTTCCTTCAAACTTATCAGTCAGTAAATCTTGTAACTGCTCTTCTTTCTCTTCCTTATCCAACTTTTGCTTGATTTTCCCCAACATCTCCTCAATATCCTGACGAGAAAAGGGTTTGAGCAGGTAGTCATCTACACCTAGTTTGACAGCAGACAAGGCATAATCAAAATCATCGTAGCCTGTTAAAAAGACCAAATGAACCTGAGGATAGGTTTCTCGTACCAGACTGGCCAACTGGATGCCATTCAGCTGAGGCATGTTGATATCGGTTAGAATGATATCTGGCACCTGCTTTTGTATCAATTCCCAAGCCTGTCTTCCATTTTCAGCCTGACCGATGATTTCCATATCGTAGGCTGCTACATTGACCAGCTTGGTCAAGCCTTGTCTTACCAGATATTCATCTTCTACGATTAAGATTGTGTGGGTCATGCTTCTCTCCTTTGTCACTTACTAGTATCAGTATAGCAAAATTCTCCTCTAACTGCTTAGGAAAGACCTCTTAATCAACATAATCTAGTAAATAAGCGTAACCTTTTTCTTCCATTTGATCTTTGGGAATAAAGCGGATAGAGAGACTATTAATACAGTAGCGCAAGCCACCCTTGTCCTGTGGTCCATCCGTAAAGACATGGCCAAGGTGAGAATCTCCAACTCGGCTTCTCACTTCCATGCGAGTCATATTGTAAGACTTATCTTCCTTGTAAGTGGCAACATCTGGACTGATGGGTTGGGTGAAACTAGGCCAACCACAACCAGACTCAAACTTGTCCTTTGATGAAAAGAGGGGTTCGCCAGTTGCTACGTCTACATAGATGCCAGATTCAAATTTATCCCAATAGCGGTTTGAAAAAGCCCGTTCTGTTTGATTTTTCTGGGTAACTGCATACTCCTCAGGTGACAGGGCCTTTTTCAATTCATCATCACTTGGTTTTGGGTATTTGCTGGCATCAATGACAGGGTAGGCAGCCTGATTGACATTGATATGGCAGTAGCCATTTGGATTTTTCTTGAGATAGTCTTGGTGGTAATCCTCAGCCACCACGAAATTCTTCAAAGGCTCCTTTTCAACTGCTAGAGGTTGATCGTATTTCTTAGCCACCTCATCAAAGACTTGGTTAATCACCTCTAAATCCTTGTCATCTGTGTAATAAACACCAGTACGGTACTGGGTTCCTACATCATTTCCTTGTTTATTTTTGCTGGTCGGATTGATAATGCGGAAGTAATGAAGCAAGATTTCCTTGAGAGAAATTTGCTTGGCATCATAGGTGACATGGACAGTTTCCGCATGTCCTGTTTGGTTAATCAATTCGTACTTGGTTGTTTCCCCTCTACCGTTCGCATAGCCTGAAACGGCATCTGTCACTCCGGGAACGCGGGAGAAGTATTCCTCCACTCCCCAGAAACAACCTCCAGCTAGATAAATTTCGTGCAAGTCTGCGTCTTTACTAATTTCTGTTTTTTCACTGTTTTTCCTCCTTGGCTAACTGCCGCTTTCTCAATTTGCGAGGCATCTGTCTGCCCTGCATTTCGCATCAATAGAAAATAGAAACCGGTTATGGCTAGGAAAAAGATTCCTGCCAAGACAAACAATTTTACTTTATCATTCATGGCCTTTCTCTACCCCACTTCTTTCAATGTTTTTAAAATCATATCCTTATCCATAAAACCAGGTTGCGTTTTGACCAGTTTTCCTTCCTTGTCTATAAAGGCTTGAGTTGGATAAGAACGGACACCATAACTTTCCAATAGTTTGCCCGACGGGTCAATTAGAACTGGGAAATTTTTATAATCCAAACCCTTGTACCAGTTCTTAAAGTCTGATTCTGCTTGTTCCCCCTTATGTCCAGGAGAGACCACTGTCAAGACCACATAATCATCACCAGCATCTTTAGCAATTTCATCCGTGTCAGGAAGACTGGCTAGACAGATGGAACACCAAGAAGCCCAGAATTTGAGATAGACTTTCTTGCCCTTGTAATCAGATAAGCGGTAGGTCTTGCCATCTACTCCCGTCAATTCAAAATCAGCAACTTCTTTCCCTTTAGCTGCGCTTGTTTTACTAGCTGTCTGCTCCATCTTCATTTCATCTTTCATTTGGTGTTCACTAGTCATGGACTTGCCTGAACAAGCCGTCAAACAAAGAAGCGAACCTGCTCCAAGAACACATGTTTGCCATTTTTTCATACTGATATTCCTTTCCATTTTATTCAAATAATTGACTTAAAATTGAAGCATTTCCAAACAGAACCAAGATTCCCATCACAATAATGAGAAAACCACCCACTTTTTTGAGGATTCCGAGATAGGGATGGAGTTTTCGAAAACGTTTCAAAACATAGCTGGAGGCTAGAGCTAGAACCAAAAATGGTAACGCCAAACCCAGCGTGTAAATCAACATGAGACCAGCTCCCTGCCAAGCACCTGAACCACCTGAAGCCGCTAAGGCCAAAACAGAGCCCAGAACCGGTCCCACACATGGCGTCCAAGCAAAACTAAAGGTCAATCCCAGTAAAAATGCCTGACTATAGCCCTTACCCTTTTGCCCCTGTCTCTTCAATTGTAGCCTTCTTTCCTTGTAGAGTCCCTGAAAATGTAAGACTTCCATCTGGTGCAGACCCAAGAGAATGATAACCGCACCTGTCACATACTGAAACCAAGAGGCATACAAAAGGTCTCCTAAAAAACCAGCACCATATCCCAGTAAGATAAAGATAAAAGAAATACCCGCTATAAAGGCCAGAGTTCGCAATAAACTGACAACTGAGATTGAAAATTTGCCACTAGAAGCCTGAGCACCATCTTTGTCATCCAACAAGACCCCTGCATAGACCGGTAACAAGGGTAAGATACAAGGAGAAAAGAAGGAAAGAATTCCAGCAAGAAAAGCACTGATAAAAAAGATAATCGTATCCATTGCCTTCCTCCATTCTTTGATTTGATAGGACTATTATAGCTCCAAAAATCAAGAAAAAATAGGGACAATGATAGGGAAAAATAGGAATTTAATCAGGTTATACTTTAAAAAATCAAAAGAAGCATAAATACAAAAGGTAAGCTACCTTACTGTTTCAGAGAACACATCAAGCATAACTGAAAACAGATTCTTCCATCTACCACGGAAAAATCTGTCATTAACTTATTGATTTGCAAAAACTACTCCTCAGAGTATCCCTTTATTCCAGCAGTTAATCTGCTTTACTAATCGCTCGAGTCGCTGGGTAAAGGGCTTGTTCCCAAAAAACTCCAACCATGGCTTGCACACTTTATCTTTGCTGGTTTCTCTGTATTTTTTAATTCCAAGAACGCCATCTTGACCAGATGGTTTTCTTGTCCATTATTGGTGATAATCTGTCAATAGCGCCTCAAACTCAGCGACGGTCATTCCCAATTGTTCACTCGCAAATTCGGAAGTTAAAACATGTTGGTGGACTAAGTCTAGAAAGGTAAAGATTTTCCCACGCTCCAGTCCCTGTTCAAGACCACGTTCTAAGCCCTTTTCCTCTGCTTGTTCCAAGGCATAGTCCTGCGCTAACAATGCCTGTTCTTCACGCATACGTAGTTGACTAAACATCTTCCTGTCCTCCTCGGACCAGCTCTTATAGTCTAGCAGTTGGTCTGCTTGGCTGATGGCTCGCTCGGGTTCTTGGGTAAAGGGTTTATTCCCAAAAAACTCCAACCACGGTTTGCGAATGCTATCTTTGCTGGTTTCTCTATATTTTTTTAATTCCAAGAACGCCATCTTAACTAAATGGTTTTCCTGACCATTGTTGGTAATGGTTAAAACCTCACCCGTCGTGTCCTCGCGCATACTAAAACTATGAAAAGCTTGATCATCTGAGAAGTAATTACTATCTACAATAGCGATAGCGTATACTGGTGCGATGTGTTTATAGCTCTGGTGGGTATCACCTTCTCGTTGGCGAATTTTTTCTAGGTTTTGATTGACCTGACTACACAGGTAAGCCCACAGACGATTGATGAAAAAATTCTGATGATGGACTTGAATCTCAATGATTACTTGAGTGCCATTATCTAGTTCAGCTAAGACGTCTATACTGGTATAGAAATCCTGCGCCGAGTACGGCATGGAAGGCAATACATGAATATTGCTCCCCTCTAAAATGGTCACATTTTTTGCAGGCAAGTCCAACATATCGCGAATAAATTGACAAGTGATTTCTGGATTGCTAAAGATTTTCTTAGCAACCAAGTCATTAGTTGGGCTGATGCCCGGATGTCTGAGAATCATCCATTCCCTCCTTCTATTATACCATATTTTAAAATCTAATTTTGCTAGATTCTATGGTTCTATCTATTTATTCGGAAAAGAGAGGATAAATGAAATAGTAAATAAAAAATAAGAACAGAGGATAAGCAATAAATGTTAAGCTTATCAGTCCTCCTTACTTATCTGATAATAAATAAGGTCCGCAAGATAGCCTTTTCTCTCTACACCATTGGTAATAGTCTTTTGATAGGACATTCCAGCCTTCTCCATGACACGACCTGAAGCTGGATTGAGACTGGCATAACGTGCCTTGACTTCTTGAAAGCCTGCTTGAGTAAAACAAAAATCCAAGGCCGCTTTCAAGGCCTCTGTCATAAGACCACGACCCCAATAGTTTTTTCCTAAAACATAGCCAATTTCACAAGAAGAATCGTTCTCATCTATTGCAACGATGCTGATATCTCCAATCACTTGTTTTGGGTCTTCTTTGAGGCAAATGGCCCATTTGTAATAGTTGGGATTAGCATAGGAAGCAACCCAATTGCGAATCGAGTTTCGAGTGATTTCGACATCAGGATGGGGATCCCAAGTGACGTAGGTTAGATTCTCAGCAGACGAAGCCCAATTCTGAAACATGGCTTCTGCATCACTTTCCACAAATCTTCGCAAGATTAAACGATCTGTCTGTAATATTTGTGTACCGATAGATTTCATGACGCTACCTCGCTTTCTGATAGATGATTCTATGTCCAATCTCAATTTAAATTTACTTTGCTTTTGAATTTCAAGACAAGAAGCTAAAAAGGTCCACCGGACCTTCCTCGCTTACCTGTTTCCATGCTCGGGGTAAAAATACTAAACTCAGTAACAACTAGAAAACGAGTTTTTCGTCTAATCCCTTGACGCAGTCGCTGTCTGGTTTGAAATGCGCTCTAGCAAGCTTTTTCAAACCTAGTCATCGTTGCGGGGGTGAGACGACGAAATCGAACTCTTCAAGTTACCGGACCTTCTCTCGCTTACTTGTTTCCATGCTCGGGGTAAAAAGGCTAAACTCAGTGACAGCTAGAAAACAAGTTTTTCATCTAGTTCCTTGACGCAGTCGCTGTCTGGTTTGAAATGCGCTTTTCCAAGCTTTTTCAAACCTAGTCATCGTTGCGGGGGTGAGACAACGGAATCGAACTCTGTGAGTTACCGGATCTTCCTCGCTTACTTGTTTCCGTGCTCGGGCTGAAAACCTCCACTGGAGGTTTTCACTCCCAAAAGTCATCAAATACGGTGATGGGTAGGTGGCGTTTGTGCTGGCCTTTATGCCACCAGTTTTCAATAGTCGCTTGAGCTTCTGGGCTAACTTGTTTGCCTTCTAGGTAGTCATCAATCTCTACATAGGTGACTCCGAGAGCTACTTCATCAGCTAGGCCTGGTTTATCTTCTTCTAGGTCTGCTGTTGGGATTTTTTCATAAAGGGCTGGGTCTGCACCAAGTTCCTTCAATAGTTGTTTTCCTTGGCGTTTATTGAGGCGGAAAAGAGGGAGAATATCCGCACCACCATCACCAAACTTGGTAAAGAAACCTGTGATATTTTCCGCAGCATGGTCTGTTCCAATGACCGCTCCGCTATGGGCACCAGCAAGGGCATATTGGGCAATCATACGGCAACGTGCCTTGATATTTCCCTTGTTAAAGTCTGAAACAGGGCTTCCTGTCGCTTCAACAACAGCTGTCATGGCATCAGCTGATTCCTTGATATTCACAACCAAGCTGACATCTGGCTGGATGAAAGCGAGGGCTTTTTGAGCATCTGCTTCATCAGCTTGCACTCCGTATGGCAGGCGGACAGCGATAAATTTGTAGCTATCATCTCCAGTTTCTGCGCGCAGTTCTTCCATAGCTAATTGGGCCAATCGACCTGCCAAGGTTGAGTCTTGTCCCCCAGAAATCCCTAGTACAAAGGTTTTTAGGAAGGGATGTTTTTTGAGGTATCTCTTTAAGAAATCAATAGAACGACGGATTTCTTCTTGGGCATCAATCACAGGTTTGACACCCAATTCTTGGATAATTGTTTCTTGCAAACTCATTCTTCTTCTCCTTCACCAAGGGCTTCCTTGCGCATTTTGTCAATCAAATCCATCTTGTCTTGCCATACATCACGCGCCAAATCCACTGGATAATGCTGCGGATTGAGCACACGCTTGTACTCATCCCACAACTTGTCAAATTCCTTACGGGCATAAGCCTGAATCTCAGTCAAGCTAGGCAACTTGTAAATCAATTGTCCGTCTTTGAAAATATCCACCAAGAGAGGAACAGCATCAAAATTACGAACTGTCTTCTTGATGTAGGTATAGGTCGGATGGAACATCTTGATTTCAGTCATGTCGCTCACATCCACACCATCATAGGTGATGTAGTCACCCTCTGACTTACCTTTTTCACGACTAGTAATGCGCCACACCTGCTTCTTACCTGGCGTAGACACTTTTTCCGCATTATTTGACAGCTTGATGGTGTTGCGCATCTGGCCACTTTCATCTTCGATGGCCACAATCTTATACACTGCCCCAAGAGCTGGTTGGTCATAGGCTGTGATCAGCTTGGTTCCCACACCCCAGACATCAATCTTAGCCTTTTGCATCTTGAGGTTGAGGATGGTATTTTCATCTAGATCATTTGAAGCATAAATCTTGGCCTCTGTAAATCCAGCCTCGTCAAGCTGCTGACGGACTTTCTTGGAAATGTAGGCAATATCCCCAGAGTCAATCCGCACACCCATAAAGTTAATCTGGTCGCCCAGCTCACGCGCCACCTGAATGGCAGCTGGCACACCGATGCGAAGGGTGTCATAGGTATCCACAAGAAAGACGCAATTTTTGTGGGTCGCAGCATAAGCCTTGAAGGCCTCATAGTCGTTCCCATAAACCTGCACCAAGGAATGGGCATGGGTCCCCAAGACAGGAATGTCAAAGAGTTTACCAGCACGCACGTTGCTGGTTCCATTGGCACCACCAATCACCGCTGCGCGTGTTCCCCATATAGCCGCATCCATTTCTTGCGCCCGACGTGTTCCAAACTCCATCAAAGGCTCATCTTCAATAACTGAACGAATACGAGCTGCCTTGGTAGCCACCAAAGTCTGGTAGTTAACGATGTTCAAAAGGGCTGTTTCGACCAACTGACATTGGGCTAGAGGGCCTTCCACCTGCACAATCGGTTCATTAGCAAAAACCAGATCCCCTTCTTGGGCAGAACGAACGGTCAACTCCAACTTGAAATTGCGGAGATAGTCCAAGAATGCCCCATGATAGCCCAGCGACTCCAAATAGGCAATATCACTATCTGAAAAACGCAAGTCTTCAAGATAGTTCACGATTCTTTCCAAACCAGCAAAAACCGCATAGCCGTTCTTAAAAGGCTGTTGGCGGAAATAAACCTCAAAGACCGCCTTTTTATTGTGAATCCCTTGGTCAAAGTAAACCTGCATCATGTTAATCTGGTACAAGTCCGTGTGCAATGTCAAACTATCATCTGGATACATACTCTTCCTACTTCCTTAACTAGAAACCCATGAAAATTTTCAAAAACTTTCATGTATTCCAATAAATTAGTACTATTATATCACATTTTAGCTGGATTGAGAAAAGTGTAACAAGCTATTCTCCACTCTCCAATTCATCCATGTCTTGCTCGAACTTTTTCTGAGCCCATTCGCCATAGCTCTTCAGACCAAGATTGCCGATAAAGACCCAAGGAAGGTAAATGACATAAGTAATGACCCAAGCGGACAGGTATTTAGCGTTCAAAGGATTGTGCTGATAAATTTCTATGTTGAATTGATAATTCTGCAACATCAATAGAGTTGTAATCGCCAAGGTTAGGAAAAAACAACCCAAAATCGTAAAATGAAAACGACTATAGTAGGTCACTCCCAGATAACGGGCACGATTGAAAAAGAAGAAAATTCCTACTATCAGAGTATAGACTAGAAAATTCGGATTAAAAAGAGAGGGAGCTAATACAGCCACCAAATAGCTTAGAAGCACAAGCACAATGAAGAGGGAAAAGGATTCTGCCCCAGCTTTATTGATTAGTTGTTCTTCTCTTTCGTCAAGTAATTGATAATGAATGAATTTATTTACCATCTTCTTCCTCCCAAAATAGTTGGTCTAGGGTTTTCCCTAAACATCTGCAAATGGACTGGCAGAGCGAGAGACTGGGATTGTATTTTCCCGCCTCTATCAAACCAATAGTCTGGCGCGTCACCCCGACAGCCTCTGCCAGTTGACCTTGTGTTAAATCAAGCTCGACTCGAGCTAATTTTAATTTTAAATTTTTAGCCACCTGCGTCCTCCTAATAATTTTAATACTCATCTACTCTTAAAAAATCCAAAACTAACACAAGCTGTCAGCTATTTATTATAACCTCATTAATTAGCACTCCAATATTATCTTCAGCCTAAAATCAGTATGTTAGATTGTTTGAAATAAACTCCCTAGCTGGCTATTTGATTTTTTTGTTTAGTATTAGCTTTAGTAGAGTCTTTTAAACGAGTTTTGATTACTTGTATTTCTTGTTTAGTTTAGTTGCTTTCATATCACTATTATATAATGCTTTTGGAAATGAGTCTAGTGTAAGACAAAAACGTGTACACAGCAAGAGCAGGAGCATACAAAGATGACTGATTTTTTTCATAGAGATACCTCCCGTGAAGAGACGAAAGCAAGATAGGTGCAAGTACTTTTTATTTTTTACTAGATTTTAAGTCTACAAAATAATACTAAACAAAACTAAAATGAATACTCCTTGCTTTTCTTGAGAGTGAAAAAGTACAATAAAATGATTGTAGTGATTGCCACAAGATACTGACTAATAGACATCGTATTTGAAGCAACAAATACAGGTAAGGAATAAAAAGGAAGAAGTTCAATTGCTTTGATAAACAAATCATTACTAGTATTCATCATAATCGTATTTAATATATTAGGGACAAAGAGTAGTAAAGCTACTAAAATACCAAATACCAAGCCACTTTTCAATTTGTATAAATAGAAAGTGTAAGATAATAGAAAATAAAATAGGACTAACAAAATTGTATTGACTACAATGGCTACTATAAAATCTAATCCTAAATCACCTGGAACACCCAATTTACTTACGATGACTAGTAACACAATGCCATTCAAAGCATAAATAATGGAAACTGAGATGGCATATAGAAAATTGGACAAGACGTAAATCATCCGATTTTTCTGTTGATTATAAAATAAACTTATCGCATTGTGGGAAAAATCCCTACTAATAATTCGGTTAGCATGTATAACAGCCATTAACATACCGAGCATAGCATAAAAATTTGAAATATGCTTAATACCAAGTGATGTCCCTTGACTCTTTAGAATAAAGAATGTAACCAGTATCGGCGGTATAAACGAGATAATCAATCCAAGATATATTACGCCTGATGAATATAAATCTCTTATATTTTCCTTAAGAAAATTTAATTTATTTAATTTCATGATTATAACCTTCCTTTATTTTGAACGATTTAGATAAATATCTTTAAGCGTCTCTTTTTTAGTTTCAAAATCAACTACTTTAATAGAGTTTTCGTTAAAAAATTTAAAAAGCTCACTACTTTGAATATTCCCAGACATAGTAATTTTCAGTCCCTCTTCCTGAACAATATCCCCAAATTCTTGTTTGGTAATGAAAATGTCTTTATCTACAGCTGATGAAAAAGCTATCTCAAACAAGCAATTATGACTATCTTTTCCTACTTTTTGGAATGTCAAAAGCCCGTTCTCCAAGAAGAGGACTCTCTCACAAATTTCTTCAATATCTTCTAATTTATGACTCGATATTAAAATTCCCACATTTTCACTTAAAGCTAAGTTTTTTAGAACCGCTAAAACTATTTGTGATGATTCAATATCTAAACCATTAGTCGGTTCATCTAAAATCAATATATCAGGTTCCGTAACGAGAGTTAGAAGCAAAGCTAATTTTTGTTTTGTACCCAAAGAATAGGTCTTTACTTTTTTATTAATAGACTGAGTCAAATCTAACTTTTGAATCAAACTCCCAAATCTTTCTTTATTGTAATCAACACCATATAAATTTGACAAATATTTTAAATTCTCTAAACCTGTTTTAGATAAAAATAACTTTGGTTCTTCGATTAAATACCCAACATTATCACTACTTATAATATTCCCTGAAGTCGGTTGATTATTCTGAACAAGAATTTTCATCAATGTACTCTTACCAACTCCGTTTCTCCCTACTAGACCAACAATTTCACCCTTGTTAAGTGCGAAATTTATATCTTTGAGAATGATTGAATGACCATAATGTTTACTTACATTTATAACTTCCATTTTGTAATTCCTCCATTAATATTCTTGGTTTTCTCTTTGATCATCATTAATTTTAAAAAGTTGCGCCTCTTTTTAACAACATTATATCATATATCTAACTTAATGCAATATATAAATGTCATTTTGTAAAATTTTATTAACAAAAAAACTCTCTACCATAAAAAATAGAGAGTGTTGAGTTTAAATATAGGATTTTAAAATATCGACGACATCAGTTCTTTTCTTAACCTGATAGGACTTGATTCCCAATTTCTCAACTGCGATTGTATTGTCCTCCATATCGTCTAGAAAGACACAATTTGTAGGATTTAACTGATATTTATCGAGAATCTCCTTTATACTTATGTCAAGAACCCCTCTTTGCCTTATACTTTCATATTCAGCTTACAAATCCTTTTGGTAATAAAATCTTTGCCCTGTATAGGGATAGTCTTGCAAGGTAAAAACTTCCTTGTAGCCATGCTTCTGATAAAAGTCTGGTGCCTGGAACTGGTAAGTATTGACAAAGGCAAAACGACAGTTTCGATTCTTAGCTTCACTTTCTGCCTGCTTCAATAGTTTTGAACCGATTCCTTGCCCTCGTAATTCCTCTTTTACAAACAAATATTCGATTCCCAACCAATTTCCAAAAGTCTCTGCTATCAAACCTGCCAGGAGATTGCCCTTTTCATCTTCGACATAAAGATTCAGTGGCTCACTTTCAGCCTCTTCTCTTTTTGAACGGTTATAAGCACGAATCAAATTCCCAATTTCCTGGACTTTCTGGGATTCCTCATTTTCCAATCTAAAGTACATCCAAACCTCCTAGAGAACGATTACAGCTTGATTATAGTCTTATTTCAATAGACTGTCAAACCAAAGAAAAATTGAGCATATCAGCTTGCATAAACATCAAATGAACAAACAAGCACCCCCTCTTGGAGATGCTTGTTACTTCGTTGTGAAGGTATATTTTTAACAATTTATATTTCCAAATATTCATCATAGAATATTGATATTGAACTCTTTCTTGCATTGCTAGTACTAGCAAATGGAACTTATATACTAGATTCTAAGCATCTCATTCTTTCACTGATGAATACATTTAAACTACTTTCATCTAATTTGGAAACTTTTCAAACGATTTAGTTTTCATTCCATATGTCTCTGCGTTCATTGGTAACATATAAAACTTGATTATGTTTTACAGCTTTTCTCCAGATGAAGAAGCCAAAAGCTGGAGCAGCTAATGTTATCCAAAAATAAACTAAGATATACTGTAAAATAGTTTTCTTTACTAATCCCCAGAATGTTCCATAGCGAACTAGACCATCCAAGAAATTCTGTATAATTCCCCCTTGATAATTCCAATAAGAATAGTGCCAAAACACAAAAGATAACCAAGTTAAGACAACAGCAATTAGAAAACCGAAAATCCCTAAAGGAGGAACCCAAAACATTATCCAAAAAAGAAAGACCAAGAAACTACATAATGTTTTTCTAATTACATATTGTTTACGATAGTCCTCTCTTAAATGATCCCTTACAGATTGTAAGAAATTACCAAATTTTTCTTTAGCAGCTCCTGCGGATGGTGGGGTTACATATTCTTTCTTAAAATTATCTGACATATACTTTCTTTCCTCTTTCTATTAAATATAACAATTCTCCAAGACTTCACTAGGTATCGTTTCTATGATCTCGATATTGTTTTCAAAAAGATACATTGCTACCTTGCGTAAAATTTTCTCATTTTGGTTTCTGACCCAGCGACCGTTACTAAAATCATTGCTTCTTTCAAAATTATTTTTCAGAAGTTTTTGATAAGCTTCTACATCTACTTTATAACCCTTGCTTACTAAATCATTTAGACCAATCTGATACAATTGCTCAATAGAATAATCTTCAAAATGAAATACATTTGGAATACGACTCCGCAATCCTTCATTCATTTCTAAGAATTTTTCCATATCCTTTGTATAACCTGCAAAAATTAAGACAATATCCTCTCGATGATCTTCCATGAATTTCAAGATTTCGTCAATAGCTTCCGAGCCAAAATCTTTTTCTCCACCTTTTGCAAGTGTATAGGCTTCATCAATAAAGAGAACTCCACCTAGTGCAGATTCTAATACTTTTCTTGTTTTGATAGCAGTATGACCTATATGCTGACCGACTAAATCACTTCGAGACGTTTCTACATACTTATCTGTTGGAATGATATTATTTTCATAAAGTAGTTTCCCCATCAATCTAGCAACTGTAGTTTTACCAGTACCAGGGTTTCCTAAAAACAATGAATGCAAAGTTACTCCAGATGTATTAAAGCCCTTATCTTTTCGGGATTTATTCATATTAGTAATAGCAATAAATTCTTGAACTTCATTTTTGACACTATCCAGTCCAATCATATCCTGTAACTTTTCAAACGTTGTTTTTTCACCAAAATGACTAATAGATACTTCATCATTTACTAAGGTATATTGATTATTTTCATCTAAGATAACATCTGTATAATCTTCATTGGTTTTTACTCTCAGTAATTCACCGACTTCAAATTTAACATTTCGTTCCAGTTTTATATCTGGGTTTGTTTTCATTCCTACAATTATTTTATTTAATCGTAGGTTAGAATTACCGTCAGAGTATACATTAATCTTATTATGATTTCCTCCTAAAACCATTAAGATATTTCCAGTAACAGATGAATGATCTTCAAAATCTCCAAGTTCTACCAATCCCAGATGGTCTTCAATATAGACTGACGATTTCACTGTTTTAATCGAATGAAGCATTGCAAAGCCTACAGATAAGGAACTCTCTTTTAGATAACAAGCGTTTATATACTTCTCATCATTGTCTAGAAAAACTCTCGTATCCAGTAAGGTTAAGCTTGATTGAGTACATTCAATTGTAGAGCGCTTATTTTCAAAACTTCCTGCAAATAAAATAGAACTTTTAATACTTCCTTCTGATTTTGTCCCTAAGAATATTCCATTATTATCCGAAACTTCTAACTCAATATTGGATAATTCAAATCGTGAGTTATCAAATACTGTTTGAACATAGATATTCGTATCTTGAATTAGAACTGTAGAATTATCAAAATATATACGCTGACGTTTATCTGGTTGAAAAGAACGAACTACAGAATTTTTAATCGTAACGGTTGAATCTTTAGAATAACAGATCGGATAAATTTCACCTTCAGTCTGATTTGATTCTAAAAGAACAGTATCTAATAGTACAGATGATCCTGGTTTTATATTCAAACAATTATATTTTTCTTCTTTGACATTTAAAGCTAGATTTTTAAACGTCACATTTACACCATCAATAGCAAACAAACCATCTAATGTAGGTAAAATGAGTTGCTCCTCTTCAATAACGTTTCCAATAAATGATAAATTTTTATCAATTAGAATTGATCCAAATTCTACTTTAAAATTTTCTTGGATTTCAATTGTATCTCCATCACTTGCAGCCGCAATTGCAGCATCAAAATCCCAAGTTGTTCTTTTAGAAAATAAAGAAGAATTATCTTTACCAACTAAAAAATAAGCCATTATTGTTCTCCTTAAATACGATATATCTAAAATATATTTTATCTATCAAGTATGACTATAGCTCTGTCACTCCTACACCCACTCACCATTAGCATTCACGCGATAGCCATCTGGTGTTGTAGTATTTACCAAAAGAGCTCCTGAGTTTGTGAAGTAATACCATGATTTTCCAACTTGAGACCAGCCACCTTTATTCATAGCACCTGAACCGTTTAAGTAATACCAAGTGTTCCCTTGATGAAGCCAACCTGTTACCATGACTCCTGAGCCATTAAGATAATACCATACACCGCCTGTTTGGAACCATCCTGTTACCATTGCACCTGAGCCATTGAGGTAGTACCAGGCATTCCCGATGTAGAGCCAGCCAAGTTGCATTTGACCATCATTAGCAAGGTAATACCAAACGCCACCTACTTGGAGCCAACCTACTTGCTTACGACCTGACTGGTCAAAGTAGAACCATTTACCGTTTTCTAAAACCCAACCTACTTTTTTAGCTTTTGGAGTTTCTTCAGATTTTTTTGAATTTCTGTTCAAAGGATCTCCTGATGTAAAACCTGGATCTGGGATTACGTAATTCTTTTTAGACTCGTTTTCTGGTCCTATAGGTTCTTTAGCTGGTGATGTATATTTTGGAATTGATGATGTCTTAACACCTACACCTGGCAGTGCATACATTGGACTAGATTCATTCTTCTTGTATTGGTGGAACAAGTTATCTCCTAATGGAGAATCAATTTTTACACTATTCACATAAGTATATCCTTCAATTGTCTCTGCAGGACCTCTTCCACGCCCCAAATACTTTATCTCTTCTTTTGTATCAATATCTACTAGAGTTGTGTAACCTGAAAAATTTATATCATTACCATCATCAGGACGAACTGTAGCTCTTTCAAAATGATATGAAAGATTCTTAGCTCCTACAGAATTCCATACCCCTGCCATCACGAGACTCAACCCCATCACTGTTCCTGTCAATACGTGTTTTAGTTTCATTTTCTATTTCTCCTTTTTTACTCACTAACCTTATAATAAAATTCGTTTGGATCGGATAATGCACCTGCATATTGGGCAATCAACAACCGATCCTTGCTACTGTCAGATACATCTGTGTAAGTTGCATCGCCTGCATTAAAGTCTGGATGCACAATTCCTTGTGGAATGAGGGTAACAGATGCGCCACCGACACCACTGCTTGAAGTCATGCCAAATTGAGCCATATTATTTACAATCTTCGGTGCTGCATCAGTCAAGACCGCTCCATTTGTAAAGCCATTCTCATCAAAAGTGACTTCGCCACCCTTGTTATTCTTCCAAGTACCTTTGATACTGCTAAAGTTTTTCTGATGAATCTCAGCCAGATGAGCACCAGGTCCCTTGGCCTGCTCCTCTAGGTCAATAAAGGGACGGCTAGCTGAAGCATCATCAAATATCAACCAGTTCAAGCCTTCTAAGTCCACCTGCTTAATCCCATCTAACCCTTGTAAACTTGAAGGATCCTTGGTTTCTCTCAAATCATAGTCAACTGAGCTGGCTTCCTGATAACGGCCATCCGCAAAGAGATAAGTTTTAGCAATGGCCTCCGGTCTAGAAGCGCTGAAAATCAAGTAAGAGATGGCGCCATTTTCATAAGGAATCAAGATTTGACGTGAACCACCTTTACCAGCAACCCCACCAGCCTTGACTAGCTGGGCTCCCTGATCTGTCAGATAGTAAATCCCAAGCAAGACCTTATCTTGCTTAATTAGCAATTCTTTCTTCCCATCCTTATTGATATCGTAGAAAGTATAGCTGATGTCTCTTCCTTGGTAATCAAACAAAATGGAATCGATATAAGACTCTTCTTTGTTACCTGTCGAATTCTGTGGCATTTGTTGTTTTTGCGCTGTCTTAACTCGCTCTCTATAGGAGTCTAAGATATTCTGATAGACAATCTGGTAATCAATTTTTGCTTGTTCAGCTTTTTTGTCTTCTGAAGCACTGGTTTGAACTGTAGCGTCAGCCGACTCAGCTTCGCTTGTCTGGCTAGCTTGCTGCCCACAGGCTGCTAATAAAAGCACTGAGCTAGCCACTAACAAGCCACTAAAGATGCCTTTCTTGGACATAATCCCTCCCTTTATTTCTTTTTAAAGGATTTGCCAGCTAGTACACCAGAAGGATCTGAAGTAATGGTCAACTCTCCACCTTTGATTTCATAACCTAGTTTCAGTGAAGACAATTCAAGAGTCTTTTCTTTCTGATTGACCTTCATCTCGTCTGTCTGCTCCGTTGGCTTACCTTCTGTTAGGATACCAATTGTTTTTCCGCTTGTATGAACTTGTCCCTTGTCACCCTTGATCTGGATAGTCACAGTTGCTTCTTCCATAAATGGCATGCTACCTTGATAGACATAAGTCCCATCTGCTGATGAGCAGGCTGCAAGAAGCAATAAGCTAGTCACTAACGATAATACAAATGCTAGTTTCTTTTTCAATTTTTATCCCTCTTTTTTCTTTAAAACAATGCCCAATCCTGCCAATAAGCCATATCCTAATAAAGCTAGGAGGCTGATTTGACTGCCAGTATTTGGCAATGCTTTTTGTCCAGCTTCTTCTTGGGCTGGAGATAGAACTGCTGGTGCTTGGTAGCTTGGTGCTTGTCCCACAGGTTTCACATCTTGGTTACCAGCCTGACCTGACTCTTGGCCTGGTTCTTTACCTGGCTCTTGGCCTGGTTCTTGGCCCGGTTCTTGGCCTGGCTCTTTACCTGGCTCTTTACCTGGTTCTTGGCCTGGTTCTTTACCTGGTTCTTTGCCCGGCTCTTTGCCCGGTTCTTGGCCTGGCTCATCATCCTTAGGCAATTTATCTAGTGGAAATTCTGGTAGTTCTGGTTGGATTAGACCTTCACCGTTCACGCCACCTTTGAATTCTGGTTGCTCTGGAATGATAGCGTCGTCGATTGTCTTACGTAGCAACAATTTTTGATACTCACGTTCTGCATCATCTTTGGCTTTTCTCGCTTTCTCAGCTTCGTCTTCTTTTTGCTTCACGTCGCGTTTCAAGTCGTCTACGTGTTTGCAGACTTCATCCAATTCTTTTGACTTAGCTTGCAATTCTGCTTCCAGTTTGCCTTTTTCTTGGCTCAAACGAATGGTTTCTGCCAACTTGTCTTTTGCTTTTTGTAGTGCGTCTTCTGCGTCTTTCAACTCTTTGTTCGCTTTCAATCGCTCAATCTTCGCATTTTCCAAGTCTTTATCTTTTTGCTGACTTTCTGCTAATTTCTTAGCCAATTCTTTGTCTGCTTCAGCTTTTGCCTTGCGAGCTTTTTCCAGACGTAATGATTTGGCATTGTCGTCGAGCGTTGCACGTTCCAACTTACGTTTAGCATCTTCAGCTTTTTCTTTGGCTCTTTCAAGCTCTTTGACAGCTTCGGTGCGTTTTGCTTCTTTAGTTGGTGTTTCAGATACTTCGTTTTCCAAGTCAGCAATGCGTTTCTCAATTTCTTGAAGCTCTGTTTTCACGTGTTCCAAGTTGTCTTCAGCTGTCTTCTTATCCGCTTTGGCTTTTTCCAATTCCGCTTCAACTTCTTGTTTGTCTTTCACCGTTGGTGTTGGAAGATTGGCTTTAGAGTTTGGTCCATAGAGTTCGTCAAACTTAGCTTTTTGCGCTGTTGAATCAGTGTCGTCGATATAATCTGCGTCTTTTACATGCAAAACGTGAATACGGAGTACATGGTCCAAACCGGATTCAATCGGATAATCGTCTACGGCTTTACCACCTTTAATCATTGATGTACTCAATCCTAGATTATCGGCAGTTAAGAGACTAAAGAAGTGGCCGTAGCCCCCCGTCAAATCACCTTCTGCGAAGAACACCATGAACGTTTCGGTCACCTGTTCTACTAATGCTCGTTTTGTCATCTTATCCCCACGTCTTACGATTGGCATAAGGTTTTCATAATATTGCTCTGTCGTTTCGACACCTGGCTTTTCAGAAGCCTCTAGCCCTCGTTTTCGTGCAACGTCATTGATGCCTTGTCCAAAATGGCCGTCTTCTTGGTAGTTATTGTCTTTGTAAACTTTTGCGACTTCTTTGGCAAAATCTTTATTATTTGTATTGATTTTTGCCTCTGGCAAGTTCAGTTGCTTACGAAGACTGTTGAGAAGTGTAATGAATCGGTCATTCAATTCATCTACGACATCTTGAGGGAGGTTATTTGGGTCATATTTAACCTCTGTTTCTTCATCTTGAAGTCCATCGGTGGTAATGTTGCGTACAAGTTCTAACCACTTGTCACGAGTACCTTCGTCAAGTTGACTCAATTCTTCCTGTAAACGACGCATTTCTTTACGGTGTTGTTCCAACCAAACGTTGTAACGAGCGCTCCAAGCTTCGTCAGCTTTGTTGATTTGGTCTAGGTCCATACCTGTCATATCTGGGTATGGTTCTGGATATGGTTCTTTGTATTTGCGAATCAACTCTTTTGCTTTGTCTCGCCATTCTGGAGTGAGGACAACCTCTTTTGGATATTGAGCGGTTTTCAGCTTTTCTTCCGCGTCTTTGATGGCTTGTTCTGCATCTTTGACATCGCCTTCTTTTGCTTTTTTATCCGCTTCTTTGTCGGCTTTGTTTTGACGTTCTTGTACTTTCTTAGCTTCACGCGTTTTGTCGTCTTCTTTTGCTTTTTCTAGCTCTGTTTCCGCATCGCGTCTAGCTTGGTCTTTGATACGCACATCTTTATCCGCGTCATCTTTTTCTTGTTGTGCCTTTTCTTTCGCGGCTGGGTCAAAGTCGTCCGTTGCGTCTTTCACTTCTTTGTCAGCCTTTTCAACCCCTGTACGAGCCTTGTCAAGTTCATCGTGAGCACGTTTGGCCTCGTCAGTCTTTTGTTCGACTTGGGTTGCCTTATCTTTGGCATCTACGTCTTTGTCAGCTTTAGCCTTTTCTTTCGCATCTACATCATCAGTTTCATCTTTGATTTTTTCAGGTGTAGCGCCTTTTGCCTTTTCAAGGTCTTTTTCAATGGCTTCTTTCTCAGCTTTCTTAGTGTCTTTGTCTTTTTGCGCTTTGTCAAGCTCGTCTTTGGCTTGACTGGCATCTTTTGCTTTTTGGTCAGCATCTTTAGCGGTATCTACAGCGCGTTTTTCAGCATCAGACAGGTCTTTGTCTGTGACCTTATCATTGACAGTAGCGTTGACCGTGCTTTCAGTTGGGGCTTCTGTAGCAAAGGCTGTTTGAGTAGTTGCAGTGACTCCCAAACCAGCCACTGTAGCAGTTGTTATAATTAGGGACTTTTTCATCCTTATCTCCTTTAGTTTTGATTGACTTGATTATACAGTAAATAATCCCCTTTTTGGATATTTCTACTGAAAACAGTAGAAATTTATACCCCCCCCGGATTTTTCAAAAAAAATCTACTAAAAACAGTAGTTTTTTCCAAAAATGGAGAAATTTAAGTTATAATAAAACCAATAGAGCTCAAGGAGAACATTATGAAATCAAAACACTATGGAGAAATCATTCATAAAATCCGTCAAGATCGCAATATGAGCCTTAAAGAGGCTGCTGGAGATGCTATTACCCCCAACAATCTCAGTCGTTTTGAAAAAGGATTATCAACTGTCAAAGTCGATACTTTTTTTGAAATTTTGAACAGATTTAATTTAGAGTCAATAGACTATGCAGAAGTGTTAAATATTCAAGATAAGGTTGCTCAAAGAGTAAAACAAGTTACGGATGCATTACATAAAAAGGATTTTACCAAAGCCAGACAACTATTAGGGGGAAAAAGTGAGTGGACAAGTGTCATAGAATATTACACCCTAAAATTACTCATTAGCAAATATTCAAGGAGATTGGATGAAGTCACTCCTGATGAACTAGAAGCTATTCATTACTTGATTGACTATATCTTAAGTATAGATACACTTTATATTCGTGATTTTGTTATTGTTAATGTTCTCCTTGATTTTGAAGGTCAATTTTTTGAAGTACAATTCCTTGAATACCTCGAAAATCTAATCGTTAAAGGATTAGATGAGGTTCAATATAGAATTGTAGATTTTACTCACATACATATTCACTGTGGTCTTAATTTGGTTAGGACTTACTCTCGCTATGGCTACTACGATAAAGCTGAAAAACTCATCTATAAGTTAAAACTAATACTAACTCAAGAATCCTACGCTACCATTGCAATACATTCCCTATTTTTTTTGAACATGTATAAAGTATACAATCTACTTCGACAAAACAACCCTAAGGCTATTGAACAAGCTAATAGTCTTCTTCATTACATTGATGCCCAGAACGACCTTTTCCCACTACCATATATGTTTACTTGGAAAAATACATTTATCCAAGAAGTTCAACGACTAAATAAAACGGGCATTCCATTCCCTAAAGAAGATGAAGAATAACTATCAACAGTAGTTCGGAACAAAATATTTACAACTTTAAAGCACCAAAGTCACTTTAGACTCGGGTGCTTTTTTGACTTGATCTCAAAGAAAAACTCACCAACCTGAGTTGATGAGTCCTTAATCTATTTTCTAAATTTCCACTGGCTGTAAATCCCAAAACCGATAATCCAGATAGCTGAACCGATCGCTCCTACAAATGTAGACTCTTGTAAAAAGAGGGTTACAAAGACAAAGACAAAGAAGAGCATGGTTAAGGGATTTAGGAAACGATAATGGGGCATGAGATAACCATCTGCCATAAAGTCTGGTGACTTGCGGTATTTAAGGTGAGCCACCATAATCAAGATATAAATGGCGATATAGACACCAGACGACGATGCCGTAATCAAGGCAAAGGCATCCGAAACACCTGGCAAGACATTGATAAAGGCTGCTAGGGCAATCAAAATTGCTGAAGCGATGATGGCATTTTGTGGCACATTGTGACGAGAAAGAGTATCTGCCTTAATCGCCTTTAAGAATGGATTGGGCGAATCATGGGCAATCTGATACAAATGACGACCTGTTGAATAAAGGGTTGAGTTAAGAGCAGATGCTGCTGAAGTCAAAACGACGAAGTTAATCAAGGCTGCCGCCCACTTGATACCTGCTAACTCAAATACTGTAACAAAGGGAGAATCAGCCGATGCAAGTTCACGCCACGGAATGATAGCCATAATGGCTAAGAGGGCACCACCGTAGAAAAAGGCGATACGCAAAGGAATTTCCTTAACGGCTTTTGGCAAGACCTGGCGTGGATTTTTTGTTTCTGAAGTCGTTACCCCGATAAACTCAATCATGAGGTAGGCAAAGAAAACCATCTGGAAGGCCATGACAAAGTTCACTCCACCATTAGGGAAGAGGGAGAAATTGTCGGCAATATTAGCCAAACTTGCTACTCCATGAGGTGTCTTAAAGCCTGTCAAGACCATAAAGACTCCTGTTGCAATCATGGCTAAAATAGCCACAATCTTGACCATAGCGAACCAAAACTCAACTTCCCCAAAGAGCTTCACCGCGATTAGATTGACCAAGGCTAGAATAGTCAAAAATCCAATCTCAATCATCCAACTTGGCCAGCTAGGGAACCAGAACTGAACATAGTGAGAAATCGCAGTGATTTCCGCCATACCGATAAAGACAACGGATAGCCAATAAGACCAAACTGAGAAATAACCCCAGCCCTTACCTAAATGGCGCGTGATAAAGTTGATAAAGGTATGTTGCTCAGGGTCTTGGTAAAGCATTTCCCCAACCGCACGCATCATGAGGAACATAAAAGCCCCAGTAATCATATAAATCAGTACAATGGAAGGACCTGTTAGGCTGATAGAGCGACCTGCTCCCAAAAAGAGTCCTGTTCCAATTGTTCCCGCAATGGCCATAACCTGCACGTGACGATTGGTCAGGCCACGCTCCATCTTATTTTTTTTCTTCTTTGAACTCATATCGTCTCCAATTCAATTTAAAATGGAAAAAGGAGTGAGTGAAGCGCACTGCCTCCCCACTCCTTTTTTTCTGTTTTAGGCTGTTTTTTCAACCTTTAAGATTTTTACATCATAGCTACCAACAGGTGTTTCAATAGTTGCTGTATCACCTGTTTTCTTGCCAATCAAGGCTTGTCCAATTGGGCTTTCATTTGAAACTTTACCCGCAAAGGCATCCGCACCAGCTGAACCTACGATAATATAAACTTCTTCTTCGTCCTCACCAATTTCTTGGATAGTGACTGTTTTACCAATCGCTACTTCATCTTGAGCAACTGAGTCGCTATTGACGATTTCAGCATAACGGATTTTTGTTTCCAAGCTAGAGATTTGTCCTTCAACAAAGGCTTGTTCATCCTTAGCCGCCTCGTATTCACTGTTTTCAGAAAGGTCACCGTATGAACGGGCAATCTTAATGCGTTCTACCACTTCTGGTCGGCGGACCAATTTCAATTCTTCTAATTCTTTTTCAAGTTTTTCCTTTTCCTCAAGGGTCATAGGATATGTTTTTTCTGCCATTTTTCTCAACTTTCTTCTGATGATATTTTCGAAAGAAAATTATGTGAATTATCACATAATTTTAGTTTGTTTGGTTTAATTTGCTGTTGACATGTTCAGCAACATTGCGGTCGTGGTCTTCTTGATTGTTAGCATAGTAGACCTTGCCATCTGTGACATCTGCTACAAAGTAGAGGTTATCGCTCTTAGTTTGATTGATGCTTGACTCAATCGCATCCAGACTTGGACTATCGACTGGACCAGGCATGAGACCTACATTTTTATAAACATTATAAGGTGAATCAATGTTGGTATCAATCGCAACATCCTCAGCTAGACTGATATTTTGCCCCAGTTTTCCTTGGGCATACAAGATTGCAATGTTACTTTGAAGTGGCATATCACGATTCAAACGATTGTAGAATACACCGGCAATGAGCTTACGATCTTCTGTCTTGGCACCTTCTTTTTCGACCAAGGAAGCAATGGTCAACAACTCATTGACAGTCAAGTTTTTAGATTTGATAGTACTATAGTAAGGAGATAGGTTCTTATCCATAGCAGCTAACATCTCATCAATCAAGCTCTCAATAGTTGTGCTTTCCTTGATAGAGTATGTAGCTGGGAAAAGGTATCCTTCCAAACGATAACGCGCCCCACTTTCCTTTGTAGGCAAGCTTTCAAGTAGACTCGGATATTTGGCAACTTCTTGACTGATAAAGTTCTCATCTTGAACTTTTGCTAGGAAAGCATCCGCTGTCAAAGGCTCTTTGAAGTCACCTTGCAATTGACCTACCGCTTGTGCAATTTGATCAATCGTATAACCTTCTGGAATTGTCAAAGTCGCAAGGACAGGTTCTTGTGGTTCATCTGTTCCACCTTTTTGCAACTCTTTGAGTAAGTCTTCTGTACTCATACTCTTTTGCAAATTGTAGTAACCTGCTTTCAAGTCGGTATAATTTTTATACTTGGCATAAAAGCTAAAAATCAGACCATGCTTTACCAAACCAGCTTTTTCAAGCGTCGTACCGATTTCTTGAACGTTTGAACCGTCAGGAATTTGAACCGTCACATATTTCTTAGAATTAGCATCGATAGGCAATAAAGAATCTACTACGTACTGATAACCAAAGTAACCACCTGCTGAGAGCAAAGTAAGGAATACAAGGAATGAAATCACAAAGGCTTTCACATGTGACTTCTTCTCTTTCTTAGGCTTAACGGGTTTTACTCCTTCTCTACGACTACGACGTGGTGTATCGCTGATGATATCCACTGTTTCTGTAGCAGGCGTAGGTGTTTCTGGACCTGCTTGTTCTGCTTTTTTCTCTGCCGTCTTATAGGAAACAGCTACCCTTGTTGGGGTTTCATTGTATTCTCTTTCAAATTTCTTAGGTCTAACAGGACCTGGACCTGGTCTTGATCCACTTTCTTCCGCTGGAGAAGAAGGTACATCTTGACTTGGATGACTTGGAACACCAGGAGTTTCTCTTTGAATCTCATCTGCTGGAGAAGCTGGTACATCTTGACTTGGGTGAGTAGGCACGGTAGGAGCTTTTCTCATAATCTCCTCTACCGTTGACAAGGAATCAGCCATGAGTTCTTCAGCTGAAGGTTCATTTGCAGGAGTGCGAACTACTGCCTTATCTTCTTTCAGAACTTCATCATAGCCTTTTACTTTTTCTAAATCTCTCAGAATCTGCTCTTTAAAGCTTAATTTCTCTTCTTCTCTTGACTTTTCACTCAAAAGTTTTTCCTCCTTGTTGACAATCCATAATATTATATCTTAAAAGTCCAAGAAAAGCAACCTATGATACTTTTCCTAGCTTATTTTTTCGTTTCCCATACCATATCATACCAAGTTTCCCCTGCAAAGGTTGACTGAGAAAAGCCTTCATTGACAAATCCATGTTTTTCATAGTAGGGGATGAGATAGTCATGGCAGGTGAGGTTAATGCCTTCTCTCTTATCCTCAAAAGCAACTTCTTTCAAGGCTGTCAGCAATTTTTGACCCAGTCCGAGGCCCTGTGCTTCTTTGGCAATAGAAAGACAGGTCACAGAGATATAGCCACCAGGCTCATGACTATAATCTTCTATCTCTTCTGTAAAAGACTGGTCTTGCAGATGGCGGTGGGGGCCAACTGGCCCTTCGATATAACCCATGATTCTACCTTCTTTTTCTGCAACCAGAAAAGAGGTCTGAATTTCTCGCAAATGCGCCTCAAAAACAGTGCGAGGAATGGCTTCTTCGATCGAAAAATTTTCTAGTTCAATCTCAACGATACGATCCAAATCTTCTAATCTTGCTTGTCTGATTTTCATTGTGCCTCCAGATAAAAGGGATTAAACCAAATCATACTAAAACTCTGGCTAGTTTCATAAAGAGAAGTTTCTTCATCAATAAAACCGTTCATTTCAAAATAGGAAAGCAGCTCAGAAGGACTCTCCAAACGAATAGCTTTGTAATCCAGCTCAACTGCCACCTCTTTCAAGGCTGCAAGAAGAAGTGTTCCCAAGCCCTGTCTCTGATGGTCAGCCTCAATGACTAAAGAATGTACTTTTAGACATTGCGGATTGTCTGACTGGGGACTTGATAGAATATAGCCTAAAAGTTGATTTTCATCCCTAGCTAGAAGAAAGGTATCCGCACACTTACGGATACTTTCTTCTAAAATATGGAAAGTCAGCTGCTTTTCAGCTGGAAAAGACGAAGTTTGAAGTGCCTCTATCTCAGCCAAATCAGACTTACTTGCCTGAATGATCTTAATTGGAATTTCCATGAGAATAACCTATTGAACATTACTGGTCAAGTTTGACAAGAGACGCTCAAATGAGTATTCATAGGTTTGGATGTCCCCTGCTCCCATAAAGACGTAAACAGCATTGTCATGGTCTAGGAGTGGAGAAACATTTTCAACAGTGACCACTTGGTGTTTTTTGTTGATTTTTTGGGCTAGGTCTTCTACCTTAACGTCACCATGATCTACTTCACGAGCTGACCCATAAATTTGCGCTAGGTAAACCGCATCTGCTTGGTTCAAAGCGTGAGCAAAGTCATCTAACAAGGCAATGGTTCTTGTAAAGGTATGCGGTTGGAAGACTGCTACAATTTCCTTGCTTGGGTATTTCTGACGAGCCGCATCCAAGGTCGCAATAATTTCTGTTGGATGGTGGGCAAAGTCATCAATAATTACTGTATCATTGACAATTTTCTCAGTGAAACGACGCTTAACACCTGCAAATGTTTTCAAGTGTTCACGCACCAAGTTCAAATCAAAGCCTGCTGTGTAAAGAAGAGCAATAACGGCTGTCGCATTCATGATATTGTGACGACCAAAGGTTGGGATGTGGAATTGCCCCAAGTCTTGTCCACGGAAATGAACCGTGAAGGTTGAACCAGTTGTAGAACGAAGAAGTTCGCTAGCTACAAAGTCATTACCTTCTGCTTCAAAACCATAGTAATAAATTGGTGCATCAGACGTAATTTTACGCAATTCTGCATCTTCACCATAGACAAAAAGACCCTTGGTAATTTGTTTGGCATAGTCGTTAAAGGCATTGAAAACATCCTCGAGACTTGTGAAATAGTCTGGATGGTCAAAGTCAATGTTGGTAATAATAGAGTATTCTGGATGGTAAGGCATGAAATGACGCTCATATTCGTCAGATTCAAAGACAAAATATTTGGCATTGGCCGAACCACGACCTGTCCCATCCCCAATCAAGAAGCTGGTGTCTGTGATGTGAGACAAGACATGAGACAACATACCTGTCGTTGAAGTTTTTCCATGTGCTCCTGCTACTCCCATGCTAACAAAGTCACGCATAAAGCTACCTAGAAATTCATGGTAACGTTTGTAGCTGATGCCATTTTGGTCCGCATAGGCAATTTCAACGTTGTTATCTGGACGAAAGGCATTTCCAGCGATAATTTCCATATCACCGTCTAGGTTCTTTTCATCAAAAGGAAGAATAGTAATTCCTGCCTGCTCAAGACCACGTTGAGTAAAGTAGTACTTTTCAACATCTGATCCCTGTACCTTATGCCCCATTTGGTGCAACATCAAGGCCAAGGCACTCATCCCTGATCCCTTAATTCCGATAAAATGATATGTCTTTGGCATGTTTTCTCCCCTATTCTGTAATTCTTGTCAGATTCAACTCTTGGGCAACCCGACGTTCTTGTTCTGTTTGTTTACTTTTTTTATTGTAGATTTGGCTCTTCTTCAGAAAATCATAGTTGTTTTTCTTTGGAGCAGGTGCTGACACTTCTTCATTCTTGGTAGGGATAGAATGAACTTCTTCCGCCAAGATATAATGAGACTGGGTCAATTTTTGGCTATATTTGACAAATTCACCAGGATTTTCCTTTTGGAAAGGAGCTGTCGGTTGGTTACCCTGTCTAACAAGGCCTGATTTAGAATGACGTCTCGTACGGCTGAAATCCTGAGTTAGGTAGTTAGCAGAGCGTTTCTTTTTCAAGTCTGCACGCGCTTCTTCACGCGCCACCTCCGCATAGCTCTTTCCTTCTTTTTTAACCCCTAAAGGAGCCTTTTTAGGTTTCTCGACTTGCTTTTCAATCGGTTTTACTGGCGCCTCTTCAGTAGTAGGAGCCCATTCTAAATAATTTTTATCCCGATATTCACCCTTGATATTACTGATCAAATCAGACTCATCATACAAGTTCATGACTGGCATTTCAGTCAACATGACCTCGTCATCTGACACCAATGGAAATCGTTCTTGTTTCATTTTCTATTTCCTTTCAACACTTCATTATAGCGTATTGTCTTGATTTTTCAAGTGCTGGCTTCAGAAATTCCCAAAATTTCTCTAATTTCTGCTAGGGTTAGACTGCCACGTGACTCTGTGCCATCCAATACTTGTGACACCAGATGTTTCTTTTGCTCTTGGAGTTCCTGAATTTTTTCTTCAATGGTTCCCCTGGTCACCAAGCGATAAACCTCAACCGTTTCTTCCTGACCCATCCGATGGGCACGGCCAATGGCTTGCGCCTCCACCGCAGGATTCCACCAAAGGTCAACCAAAATAACCGTATCAGCACCTGTTAGGTTCAGACCAACCCCACCCGCCTTGAGGGAAATCAGAAAGGCATCTCTTTCCCCTTGGTTAAAGGTTTTGGTCATATCTTGTCTTTCCTTGGCTGGGGTTGAACCCGTAATTTTAAAGGAAGTCAAGCCCAAGTCTGGCAATTCTTGTTCTATTTTCTCCAACATTCTCTTGAACTGCGAGAAAATCAAGACACGGTGTCCACCGTCTGCCACCTGTACCAGCAGGTCTCGGAGACTATCCAGTTTACCACTGGCTCCCTGATAATCCTCCATAAAGAGGGCAGGAGTGTCACAGATTTGGCGCAAGCGCATCAGACCTGATAAGATTTCCACACGACTTCGCTGAAATTCCTGATCTGACACTTGAGCTAGACGGTCCCGCATCTGTTGCAACTGGGCCAGGTAAATAGCCTTTTGCTGGTCTTCCAGTTCATTTTTATAAACCACTTCAATCAAGTCTGGTAATTCAGTCAGAACTTCTTCTTTCTTGCGCCTCATAACGAAAGGCTTGATAAACTGAGCCACGCGCTCGGCTGGCAATTTCATAAATTCTTTCTTGCTTGGCAAAAGTCCTGGCAAGACGATTTGGAAAATAGACCACAACTCACCCAGATGGTTTTCAATAGGAGTTCCTGACAAGGCAAAGACCGACGGCACCACAAATTGTCTCAAGGTCTGGGCAATCTTGGTCTGGGCATTTTTCATGACCTGAGCCTCATCTAAGAAAAGGAAGTCAAAGGCCATTCCCTGATAAAGCTCACTGTCCTGACGGAAGGTAGCATAGCTGGTCACATAGATTTGATGGCTCTCAGCAAGAATCTCTTCACGACTAGTTTTCAGACCATGCACAACAGCCACATCCAACTGTGGGGCAAATTTCTGAAATTCATCTGCCCAGTTGTAAATCAAACCCGACGGAGCCAAAATCAAAACCCGACTTTCTTTTGTCACTTGACTGGTCAAAAAAGCAATGGTCTGCAGGGTTTTACCAAGTCCCATATCATCAGCCAAAATCCCACCAAAACCATAATGATGGAGCATTTGTAGCCAGCCGATTCCCTTTTCCTGATAATCTCGCAAATCAGCCTGAACCTGAGTTGCTTGTCTAGGAAAGTCCTCTGGATGCGTCAAATCATGGGCCAAATTCTGGAATTCCTGTGAAAAAGAAACACGGTCACGCCCCTCAAAAAGATGAGCTAAACTGTAGGCCAAGGATTTTCGAGCCTGCAAGGAGCCATCTTTTAGTTCAAACTGCCCCAGCTCCTGTAGATTTTGACGAATTTTCTTGGTTTCTTCATCGAAAAAGTAGACTTGATTGGACGAATCAATGTAAAAATCTTGATTGGCAACCAAGGCTTGCATGGCTTGGTCGATTTCCTCTTGGGCGATATCTTGAAAATCGAACTGGATTTCCAAGAGACCTCCCTTGGAAGCAATCTGCACTTGAGGACTCGCTAGGCTATAAAGCTCTTCTAGCTTATCTGAGAGGTCAACATTTCCGAGTTTTTCAAAGACTGGAATGATTTCATGGAAAAAATGATAGACAGACTCTGCTTTTAAGGCCTGACGCCAAGATTGAAAGTCTGCTTCAAAACCAGCTGCCAAACAGACTTGGAAAATTCTTTCTTCTAAGTCAGCATCACTCGAAAAAGGTAATTCTTCTAGCTCTTGTCGGCTAGATACCTTCCTGTCTCCATAATCAAACTGAATTTCTAAACGAATCCGATTGTCCTCTTCCCTGTCAAAGTAAAAAGAGGGCGCAAAGGATTTGATTTGTAAGCGTTCTGGAGCTGAAACGGTGCCCATCTGGCTAAAAAGAGTTAAACAAGAAGCCAACTTATCTCGGTCACTGCTATCAAATTGCAGATATTTCTTTCCCTGTTGAACCAAAGGCAACGCTTTTATTTCCTTGAGAAGACGCATCTGCTGATCTGTTAGAAAATAAACCTGTCCTTTATGGAAAAGCACAGCTCCCTGATAAAAGACATTGACCCTGGGGCTCTCGCTGATCTCCATTTCAAAATAGTCAGAGTATTCTGTTACTGTAAAGGCAAAAAGATTAGCATCCGCATTCATATCCTGAAAAAGTAGGGTTTGGTAGCTATCCACTTGGTGGTCAAATTGAAAATGGGGCAAGGTCATCAGTAAATTCACACCCTGCTCAAAAAAGGTCAGAGGGAAAAAGAAGTGTCGACCTTGGTTTTGGAAAAAGAGATCTGAAGCCAGTCCTTCTTGCGTTAACCCCCGCAAGAAAGTAAGAAGTTCTTGGCTGGCTTCATCAAAGTCTTCCCAAGATAGAGACTCCTCATAAATCTTGCCAATCATATAAGACTTTCTCTGCTCGACAATTCTTAAAAAGAGTGGAATATCCCGAATGACGTAGTATTTTTGGCTATTGATTTGCCCGATTCTCAGAGTCCACAAGATATGATTGGTTCCTGCTTCCACCTGTCCCACAGCCGATAACTCATAGGAGCGGTCTGATTTTGGAGACAAGATTCGTTCTAAAAATTTGCCACCCAAGGTCACCTTGGTTTCAACAGCCTCTTTTTCTTCATGCCCTTCTTCCAGACTCTGCAAGATTTCCTGACCACGCTCATCATTTTTCAGAAAATGCTCTAGCGCTGCCAAATGCACACAGTAGCCCCTCTTTTGGAAAAAATCGCAGGCACAAAAAACCAAATCATCCGCTAAACTATAGCGCAGTTCTTCTTCTGCAACGCGAGCATAGAGCCGATTGTTCTTTTCCTTGATGATATCAACCTTACCAGTTTCATAAAGGGCAACGCCTTCGATACGAACTTTCCCCGGAATCAATTTAGCCATATTTTTACCTTTACCTTATCTTTTTATTATACCATATTTTCCCCTATGAAAATAGCCTTCTAGGATGACTTTTCTCCTAGAAGGCTGGATTTTTAACGTTTAGCAAAAGTCGTCACAATTCGCTGACACACTTCTTGCAACAGAGATTTAGGCATAGCTACATTGAGGCGGGCATGGAGACTTCCTTCCTCTCCAAAATCCAAACCACGATTGAGGATAACCTTGGCTTCATTTCTCAAAAGCTCTTGTAATTTTTCATCAGTCAGGTCATAGGCCGAAAAATCAAGCCAAATCAAGTAGGTTCCTTGCGGCTTCATGACCTTGATTTTAGTCTCTTTTCCAAATAAATCTACCACATAATTAATATGGTCTTCAAAGACTTGCTTGAGTTCCTCTAGCCAATCCTTCCCATAGCGATAAGCAGCTTCTGTCGCCAAATAACCCAAGCCTGAAATTTCATGCTGATTATTGGTCAACTGGCGTTTCTGGTAAGCCAGTCTCAACTTAGGATTTTCAATGACTGCATATGAATTTTTTGTTCCAGCAATATTAAAGGTTTTAGTAGCACTGGTCAAGACGATGGCAAATTCTTTAAAGTCAGGGTTGACGGTATTGAAAGACTGGTGTTTGTGACCAAAGAGGACCAAATCTTGGTGAATCTCATCTGAAACCAATAAAACACCATGTTTTTGGCAGAGTTGACCAATCTTCTCCAACACTTCTTTTTCCCAAACACGTCCACCAGGATTGTGAGGGTTGCAAAGAATATAGAGTTTGACCTCCTCTTCCACCAAATCCTTCTCCAGTTGATCAAAGTCAATTTCAAACAGACCATCCTTTTCCACCAAAGAATTGGTAATCAATCTACGGTTGTTCAACTTGACACTGCGAGCAAAAGGTGGGTAGACAGGTGTGTTAATCAGAACCGCCTCGCTTTCTTTTGTGAAAGCTTGAATAGCTGTTGAGATGGCTGGTACCACACCCTCGATAAAGACAAGAGCTTCTTTGTCAAAGTGGTAACCGTGTTGTGTAGCTTCCCACTTTTGAACTTCCTTAATTAACTCTTCACTGGCATAGGTATAGCCATAAACCAGTTGATCAGCGTAAGTCTGCACGGCTTGGCGGATTTCAGGCAAGACTACAAAGTCCATATCCGCTATCCAAGCTGGTAGGACTTCACTATCCGTTTCTGCTTCTTTCCATTTATAGGTATGGTGCCCTAAACGATTGGGCAGGCTTGTAAAATCATATTTTCCCATCTTTGTCTTATCCTTCCAAGGCTTGGCGCAAATCTGCAATCAAATCTCTAGCATCCTCAATCCCAATAGACAAACGCAAGAGGTCATCTGTCAAACCATAAGAATGGCGTACTTCTGCTGGAATATCAGCGTGAGTTTGCGTCGTTGGATAAGTAATAAGACTTTCCACCCCACCCAAACTTTCCGCAAAAGAGAAGACCTTGAGGCTGTTTAAAATGTGAGGAATGCGTGTTTCATCCGCTACTTTAAAGGAAATCATGCCTCCACGACCAGTGTAGAGAACTTCCTTAACTGCTGGAGAATCCTTCAAAAAGGCAACCACTTCTTGGGCATTAGCTGTTGAACGTTCCATACGAAGAGACAAGGTCTTGAGACCACGAATCAATTGATAACTGTCAAATGGAGACAAGACTGCCCCTGTCGTATTGAGATTGTAAAAGAGCTTCTCGTATAGTTCTAAACTATTGGTCACAACCACTCCAGCTAAGACATCATTGTGGCCTGCTAGATACTTGGTTGCTGAATGAAGAACCATATCTGCTCCATCTTCAATCGGACGTTGGTAGATGGGACTATAGAAGGTATTGTCCACCACCACTTTGGCACCCTTAGCATGAGCCAATTTTGCTAGTTTTTCGATATTAAATTCCAACATCAAGGGATTGGTTGGTGTTTCGATATAGAGAACGTCAACATCCTTTTCTAACTCGGCAATCAACTCTTCTTCTGTATTGGCATAGGTAAAATGGAAACGTCCTTCCTGCTCCACTTGGTTGAACCAGCGGAAAGAACCTCCATAAAGGTCACGCACCGCCAAGACCTTACTTCCTACTGGAAAGACGCTAAAGGCCAGTACAATAGCTGACATCCCTGAGCTAGTAGCTAGGGCATAGTCTGCGGACTCAATAGCCGCCAAGACTTCTTCTGCCTTACTGCGAGTTGGGTTTTTAGTGCGTGTATAGTCAAAACCAGTAGATCGACCAAACTCTGGATGCTGATAGGTCGTTGAAAAATGAAGCGGTGTCACCAAGGCCCCTGTCGCTTCATCTGATTTAATGCCCGCCTGGGCCAAAATTGTGTTGATGTGTAATTCCTTGCTCATACAATTCCTCCAAATCTATAGTAACTATTGTACCACTTATTTTCATCAACTCATTTTCTTCTTTTCAAGAGCTAGTTATAGTTTTAAACTATATAAAAAGGGAGTTTTTCCTGCTCCCTTTAATAGACTATAAAATGGTGAATCTCAAAAGACACCTTCACTCTATCATTTGCTCCTGCACAAAACGAGCATAACGCTCATGATTTTCCAGTAGTTCCTTATGAGTTCCTGAGCCAGTGATTTTCCCCTCCTCTAAGAAGAAAATACAATCCACATCTTTTACCGTTGACAAACGATGCGCTATAATCACAACCGTCTTCTCCTTTAATACAGAATAGAGGCTACTGATAATCGCATACTCAGAATCCGCATCAAGATTAGCAGTGGCTTCATCAAATATAAGAATTTCAGCATCTTTTAAGTAGGCTCTAGCTATTTGAAGTCTTTGGCTTTGTCCCCCTGACAAGAGTCGTCCGCGTTCACCAGCTTCAGTATCTAGTCCCTCTTTCATGGAGCGAATCTCATCACCTAGTGATACTAAGTCTAGCACTTTCATCAATTCATCATCAGCTACTAAGCGATTCAAACCGAGACAAAGATTGTCACGAATACTGCCAGATAAGACTGCATTATTTTGTGAAACCCAAGCGATTTTACCTCTCCATTCTTTTAAGTTAAAATCATATATACTTGATTGCTCCATTAGAATATCTCCTGAAAGCGGTTTATAAAACCGCTCTAACAAACGCACAATCGTTGATTTTCCTGATCCAGATGGTCCAACAAAAGCAATTTTTTGCCCCTTGAAAATGGAAAAAGTAATATCCTTTAAGACAGGTCGATTTTCATCATAACCAAAATAGACATGGTTAAAATTCAACCCTTGTCCTGATACCGATTCTCCTCCCTCAAATCTTTCTCTAGGAACTGCAAGCAAGTTCTCCAGTGCAACTGAAGATCCCTTGCTCCTAGAATAAACAGTTACAAAATTAGCTATATTACTAATAGGATTAAGTAATTGAAAGAGGTAAATCAAAAACGAAACCAAGGTTCCCACAGATATATATCCTGCGCTGACCCGATAACCCCCATAGGTTAGCATCACAGCTATAGTCGCAAAGATAAATAAGAGAGCAAATGGGGTCTCAAAAGAAGTAACCCTATCTGATTTCAATGAATTGTTTTGTACCCTTTCAATACAATTATCCAAAACATCCTGTACACTTTTCTCTGCTTGATTGGTCTTAATTAATTCATGTTCTTGAATCTTTTCAGTTAATTGCCCTGTTAAAAATCCGATTTCCTCCTGTAAACGACGACTATACTTTTCACTGATATTGGAAAGTGGCAAGATAATAAACATCATACAAGGAAGAGTGATGAATAAAAGTAGAGAAAGATTCCAATCAAGACTAAATAAGACTATGATGGAACCAAGTACCATAACTAAACTCAAAATAATATTTGGGAAAGTCGTAATTAAAAACTCACGAATGACACTCGTGTCATTAACAATGGCAGAAGTCAACTCCCCACTTTGGCTCTTATCAAAGAAGGATTTCTCTGCATAAATCAACCCCTCTATCACTTTTTTCCTGATTTTTGCTATCTTTTTTTCACCCGATTGACTAAACAAATAGTAACCAATAGAAGAAAACAAGGCTTGACCAATAAAAATCAAAAACGATTGAAATACTTTGGAACCTATATTTTCAATAGAACTCCCATCTATTAAACCTTTTAAGATAAGGGGAAGCAACAAAGCAAGTAGACTAGACAGAACAAGGAAGAAACTCCCCATAATTACCTTAGTATCTACTCTTAATAATTTTAGTTTCATAAACACTCCTTATAATATTTCAACGGATAAAGTCGGAAATAACTCATACTCTTGGAAAATCTCTTCAAGCCACGTCAGCGTCGCCTTGTCGCATATATGTGACTGACTTCGTCAGTCTTATCTGCAATCTCAAAACTGTGTTTTGAGCTGACTTCGTCAGTCTGATCTACAAACCTCAAAACTATGTTTTGAGCAGTCCGCGACCAGCTTCCTAGTTTGCTCTTTGATTTTCATTGAGACTCAATTGGAGGAGAAAGTCTAATAAATCTTCCTATAACAAAACGCATAACATCTAGGATTTTATATACCTGATATTATGCGTTTTTAATCACAAAAACTTCTTACCCAAACTTATCTACAATACATGGATAGATTTTATTTGACATGTTTTGCCAATTCTTCTTGGGCTTTTTTATTAGATTCTTCTTTTTCTTTCATCCATTTTTCTTTGGCTTTTTCATATTCGTCTTTTGTAACTGCCTTATCTTGTAATTTGAGGTATTTATATGATTCAACCCCTTTATTACCAGCCAATGAATAAGGTGATGAGAAAGGAACAGTTTTTCTCAATGTTGGTGTTCCACCCAGTGAAAGATTTGGAATCGCTAGAGAACTATCCACCAACCACGCTTGAGCATCAGCATACTTATCGTAACGTTTAGACAAATCTTGTTCTTTACCAGCTTCTTCAACCATCTTAGTATAAGTATCAATACCAGCTGCTTTCGTCTTATCATTTGGTTGACCAGGTTCAATTCCTAGATTTTGGAGAGAACCACCGCTTGATAAGCTAAGTGTATCAAGATAGCTAGAAGGATCTAGATAGTCTGCACTCCAACCACCATTATAGAGGTCATAGTCTTTTTGCGCAGCTGTCTCAGCTCTATAACCAATGCTTTCCATTTCATCAGGGCCTAACATTTGGATGTCAATAACTACATTATCAGCCCCCAAGACAGATTCGATAGACTGTTTGAATGAACTAGCTTCTTGGACACCTCTTTTAACAGTTTGGTCAACTGGCATATCCAAGTGGATTGGGAATTGAACCCCTTTAGCTTCCAATTCTTTTTTAGCTTTTCCAAAGGCTTCTTTGGCTTTGTCAACATTGTAATACGGATCCTGAGCATCATCAAATTTCATATCTTGCCATTCTTTACCATAATTGACAACTTTTGAAGCTACCATTTCACCAAAGTTCTTACCATCAGCTGAGACAAAGGTTGGTGGAACCAAAAGGTTTCTGAGAATCTTCGTTGCCCCATCTTCACCCTGAGATTGAGCTCCATAGGCTGTACGATCATAGGCAAAATTAATAGCTTGACGGAAGCTCTTATTTAGAACAGCTTCCTGAGTTGATTTTTTCTCAGCATCGCTTGTTTTTGAAGTGTATTTATAAGATTTTCTGTCTAGGTTAAAATTGTAATAGTAAGAAGTCGCATCTTGCATACTGTAGATGATATTATCTTTGTATTTTTCTTTAATAGCTTCAAAACTTGAATTATTTGGGTAGAGCCTAGCATAACTATACCCTCCCTCAGTAAAGTTGCGAGCAAGGGAATCTTGATCACTACCATCAAAATAAGTCAACTTCACATCATCTACAAAGACATTTTTTGCATCCCAGTAGTTTGGATTCTTTTTATATTCCATAACAGATTTTGAAGTGAAAGCCTTGAATAAGAATGGTCCGTTGTACAAGATATCTGCAGGATCAATTTTACCAAAATCATCTCCTTTTGAATTCAAAAATTCCTCGTTAACTGGGAAGAGAATACTTGAAGTTGTTTTTGAATTCCAGTAAGGTTCTGGTTGGTTCAAGGTATATTGAACGGTTTGGTCATCAAGAGCCTTAACTCCGACAGTTGAAAAGTCGCTTGTTTTACCGTTAATGTAATCATCCAAACCTGCGACGGATTCTTGCACTAAGTACAAGGCTTCTGATTTTTTATCAGCCGCATATTTCAAACCAGTGACAAAATCTTGGGCAGTAACAGGAGCATATTCATCTCCATCTGCAGTATACCATTTAGCATCTTTCCGCAGTTTGTAGGTATAGGTCAAACCATCCTGAGAAACAGTCCAATCCTCTGCCAAGGATGGCACTTAGTTCCCATACTGATCATTTTCCATGAGACCATCTACAAAGTTTGTAACAACGTCAAGTACAGTCGCACGATTGTCTTTAAGATAGTTTAAGCTAGTTGGATCAGAAACGTAAACATAACTATACGTTTTAGCTGCACTAGAAGAATTACTGCAGGCACTTAGTAGAAAACCTGCACTTAAAACGACACCTGCAAGTGTCAGATACTTGAATTTAGACTTTTTCATCTCCAAAACCTCCTGTTTTAAATATTTGCTTTATTATACATCTCGGGTTTTAATTAGTCAATAGTTTTTCTGAATTTTTTCAAAAAAATTACATTTTTCACTCGTGATTTTCACAAATACTTCTTATCAGTGATTAAAAAAGGAATAAGTTTCAAGTTCTCCTAAAAGATTGTTCAACTTATTCCTTTTATTTATAAATACTATCTTACGAAAGCTTACATTTTGCTCGCAGGCGATCTGCTTGGGCTTTTCCTATTACCTTATCTAATAAATAGGTACGCAGACTCATAACCATATAAAGTCCACCCCCCATGGCACCGACAAGGGCTACATATATGAAACTCCACAAACGTCCACTTGGTTGGAAGAAAAATCCTAACAGCCACTGGATGGTTCCTATTAACAGAAACATGACTAGGGTCAGCAAACTGATTAAAATGGTTCGCTTCAAAATCACCTTGCGCTTAACACCAGTTACCTTACAAATATCCCTATACATCAAAATATTAGGAATAATGAGACCGATGGTTGTGGAAATCAAAGGCCCGTAACTGTGAAAGAGAGCAATGGTTGGTAGTTGTAAGACCAGCTTGGCAATGGAACCATAGATAAAATAGAGAACGGCCTTGCGGTTACGGAACATGGCCTGAAGCATTGGAGACAAGACCATGTACAAGCCTAAAATAATAGACTGCAAAACTGCAAAGACAAATAAGCCCATAGCCAAACTATCTGGCTTACCATAGAAGACCGTATACAGAGGTTCTCCTACCATGACCACTCCAACCGTTGCTGGCAGTAGGAATATAAAAAGCATGGTAATGCTGTCCTGAACGAGACGAGAAGCCGCCTTCAAGTCCCCCTTGACATAGTTTTCAGTCAAAAGTGGTAAACCGACACCCCCAATTGAAACCCCAACAGAAATCAAAATCATCGTGATTTTATTAGGATTGGCTGAGAAATAAGAAAACATGACAACCAAGTCCTCATTGCTGTAGTTGGTAAACCAGCTCATACTATTGATAAAGGTCAGCTGATCCAAAATCTGGAAAAGCTGGATGGCAGACCCTGTCAGGATAAAAGGAATGGCTTCCTTAATGGTATCGACCAAAAGACGCTTACTGTTAATCTTATCTCCTGTTTCAAGGACTTTTTTGAGTAAGCCTTCTTGGGCAAGGAAATAAATCAAGACTGCAAAACTGGCTACCATACCGACAAAGGCAGCAAAAGTGGATTGGGTAACCGCTGCTAGGTAATCTCCTGAACCGAGCCTCATAATGATAAAGGTTGCTAGGAGCATCCAGATAACACGAATGACCTGCTCAGCAATTTGGCTCATGGCATAAGGTTTGAGGTTATTCATCCCTTGGAAAAATCCTCGGATAACACTCATAGATGGGAAAATCAAGACTCCCCAAGCCAAGCTTTGCATGATTGGGATCAAGTCTTTGCCCACGCCAGACAAGTCTGCTAGCCAAGGAGCAAAGATATACAAGATTAGGGCAAAAACGAGGCCTAGTCCTGTCATAAATCCTAAAAAGCTCCGAATCAGGGCAAAGCTATGCTCCTCTTCTCTCATGGTATTGTACTTGGCAACTTGCTTGGCCACTGCAACTGGAATACCTGCTGTTGAAACCAGCAAGAACCAGGCATAGATATTGTATCCCATGGTAAAGAGTCCATTTGCTGTAGCCGCATAAGACCCCATCCAGATGTACCAAGGGATAATGTAAATAGCCCCGAGTAGGCGACTGATAAAGTTACTGGCCGTTAGCCAAGCAGTCCCCCGTAACATCTGGGCCTGCTGATGATTGTTTTCGTGCGACATAGATTCCTCATTCAATTTTGATAACTAGGAAAAACTCCTTATTTTCCATTATAAACTTTTCCTTGTTACTTGTAAATTTACGACTTTCAGTTTACAATAGAAAGTATGATTAAGATTGAAACCGTATTAGATATTTTAAAGAAAGATGGTCTCTTCCGTGAGATTATCGACCAAGGACATTATCACTACAACTACAGCGAGGTTGTTTTTGATAGCATTAGTTACGACAGCCGAAAAGTAAAAGAAGACACTCTTTTTTTTGCAAAAGGCGCTGCCTTTAAGAAGGAATTTCTGCTTTCAGCCATCTCTCAAGGACTCGGTTGGTATGTAGCTAAAAAGGACTATGAGGTTGGTATTCCCGCCATTATCGTGAACGACATTAAGAAAGCCATGAGTCTGATTGCTATGGAATTTTATGGAAATCCACAGGAAAAACTCAAACTCCTCGCCTTTACTGGAACCAAGGGTAAGACAACGGCAGCCTATTTCGCCTATAACATTTTATCTCAAGGGCATCGACCTGCTATGTTGTCGACCATGAATACAACTCTTGATGGCAAGACTTTCTTTAAGTCTGCATTGACAACTCCTGAGAGTATTGACCTCTTTGACATGATGAATCAGGCTGTGCAAAATGACCGTACCCACCTCATCATGGAAGTCTCCAGTCAAGCCTATCTGGTCAAACGTGTCTATGGTCTAATCTTTGATGTGGGAGTTTTCCTCAATATCAGCCCAGACCATATCGGCCCGATTGAACACCCTAGCTTTGAAGACTACTTCTACCACAAACGTCTCTTGATGGAAAATAGCCGAGCAGTCATCATTAACAGCGACATGGACCACTTCTCAGTCTTGAAAGAACAGGTGGCAGATCAAGACCATGATTTCTATGGTAGTAAGTCAGACAACCAAATCGAGAACTCCAAAGCCTTTAGCTTTTCAGCTACAGGTAAACTCGCTGGTGATTATGATACCCAACTCATCGGTCACTTCAACCAAGAAAATGCCGTTGCTGCTGGACTTGCTTGTCTCCGTCTTGGAGCAAGTCTTGAGGACATCAAAAAAGGGATCGCTGCAACCCGAGTTCCTGGTCGTATGGAAGTCTTGACTCAGAAAAATGGAGCCAAGGTCTTCATCGACTATGCCCACAATGGTGACAGTCTGAAAAAACTCATCAATGTGGTTGAAACTCATCAAACTGGAAAAATTGCTCTGGTTCTGGGTTCGACAGGAAACAAGGGAGAAAGCCGTCGTAAGGACTTTGGCCTCCTCCTCAATCAACATCCTGAGATTCAAATCTTTCTGACTGCTGATGACCCCAACTATGAAGACCCAATGGCCATTGCGGATGAAATTAGTAGCTATATCAATCATCCTGTTGAAAAAATTGCAGATCGCCAAGAAGCCATCAAGGCAGCTATGGCTATCACAAATCACGAATTAGACGCAGTTATTATTGCTGGTAAGGGAGCAGATTGCTACCAAATCGTCCAAGGCAAGAAAGAAGCCTATCCTGGAGATGCCGCCGTAGCAGAAAATTATTTATAAGATAGTAAAAAATCAAGGGAAATGAAACCCTTGATTTTTTTATCTTTATTTAAAAGCGTTTTTCAAACCTTCAACGGCACCTTCTACAGCACCTTTAGCATCTTCAACTACTTCTTTTGCCTTAGCAACTGTCTTTTCTACAGCGCCTTCTGCTTCAGTCTTGCTATCCCCAGTAACCTTACCAAATCCTTCTTTGATAGCGCCTGTTGCTTGTTCCAATTTGTTTTCAAGTGACATATGATTGTCTCCTTTAGTTTATTCCGATATGTGTTACCGGTTACATACAGTTTATACCGAATACTAAGGAAAGTCAAACAATGTGCTCAGAAACAAGAAATCAGACCAAGTAGAAAGTTAATCTTTCCTTATCAAAATCGATAGCCAACTCATACTTTCCATCTTCCTTTTGGACAATATAACCTAGGACAACTAAACTGTCCACAAAGATGTCACGGCGTTTCTGCATCAGTTGATCTTTTTTGAGAAATTTCAACAAAAAAGTCGTCATGTATTTGAGAGCATACTCAGGATTAACATCTCCCAAAATGTCGTAAAGTTCCTGCTGTTTTTCTGTCAAAGGATACTGATGTTTGACCTTGTAGAAATAATTAGACAAGGTCATTTTTGTTCGCGCAAAGTCCGTCTTTTCAACTAAAATAGCTGCATTGGTTTGATTGCGCAACTCCGTCTCAAAACTCTGCTCCAACAATGCTTGATAGATCGGACTATCTTCTCTAACAAAAATCTCTTGGTCCAGTTCGAGACTATCAAGGGACTCAAGCATAGGAAGATTGAGGTAATAACGCTTATTTTCCCGTAGAATCAAGCCAGCCTTTATATACTCTTCCATGAGTTTATCAACTGCTACATCTGGAAATTGGGCCTTGATTTCCCGCAGAATCACATCCTCATGCTGGTCCAGATAGCGTATCAATTCTCCAAAAAATGGCTGTCTCGTCAAACGAGAGGGATTAAAAATCTGAATCATGAAGATTCCTTTCTTTACATTCTAACAGAGGTGACGCTGCCAACTGACTGGGATTGGTCCCAGCTTGGTTCAGAGGAACAGGCAGACCAATCTCCCTATAATATTCCCTCCAAAAATCACTAATCTCCTGCTCACCATCTCCAAATTTCATGGGAATGGTTTCAAAAATCGGGAGAATTTCTGCCATGTACTGGGAACAGTAAAAACCAGTTCCATCTGGATAGAAAGAAGCATTGTAGGGTGCTCCTAGATGTTTGCAAGCTTTTTCCTTCACAGACTGGATATCCATTTTTGGGTAGACATAGAGGTCGTACAAGTTATTTGGCTCAAAGAAGTCTGCTGGTTCCTGACAAACAACACCAACCTGTCCACTAGCGTGGTAAATCATCCCATCCAAACAAATCGCAGCATGGTTATAGCTGCCTGTGGAAGTCTGGATAGCCTGTCCCATATCTGACTCATCTCTCACAAAAATCAAATCGCCATTTTCTAACATACTTCACTCCTAGAAAAAAAGGAGCCGAAACTCCTTTCGATATAAGGCAAACTAGCCTTTCCGATTTTGAACTGACACCCAAAATCTTACGCATTAAAGCTTTCAGTCAATTGAGGTACCACTTGTTTCTTACGTGAAACGGCACCAGCAAGGAAGGCATGATTGTTTTCAAGTTTGAAGTTGAAAGCCGCTTCGACCTTGCCCATATTGGCACCAAGAGCCAAGATTTCTGAGTTTGAGTTAACGATATCTGTAATCATCAAGACAAAGTCAGAGTAGCCGTTTGCTTCGTTAGCAGCTTGCATTGCAGCTTCAATTTCTGCTTGACGTTCCAAGACTTCAGAGATGTCAACTGTGTTCACTTGGGCAACACGGACATTATTTCCGTTCAATTCAAAAGTTTTAGCATCGATGTCAATCAATTCTTCAGCAGATTTGCTAGCCAAGTTTGTACCAGCTTTCAACATAGCCAAACCATACTCTTCCAAGTTGACACCAGCTAATTCAGCCAATTCAGGAGCAATGACTGTATCTGTTGGGTGTGTTGTTGGGGATTTCAAAAGAAGGGTATCTGAAATCAAACCTGAAAGCATCAAACCAGCAATCTCTTTAGGCACAGCTACACCATGTTCTTTGAACATACGGTAAACGATTGAAGACGCTGAACCAACTGGCTCCAAACGCATGTAAAGTGGACTTGCAGTTTCAAAGTTAGCCACACGGTGGTGGTCTACAACACCATAAACTTCTACTTCAGCGATATCTGATACAGATTGTTGGAATTCATTGTGGTCAGTCAAGATAACTTGCTCTGCACCTTCTGCTTTGGCAGAAGTGATGACACGCGGTGCTTCCACACCAAAATAGTTCAAGACAAAGGCTGTTTCTTCATTTGGAGTTCCAAGGGCAACAGCTTCCGTATCCAAACCGTAAGCTTCTTTTGCAAGGTAGGCAAAGGCTACAGATGACCCGATGGCATCTGAGTCTGGATTTTGGTGACCAAATACTAGAATCTTAGACATGATAATACCTCATTTTGTTTATTCTCTTTATTGTAGCATTTTTTTCGCTTTTTGACAAAAGTAAGAGGAGTCAAAGGGCTCCTCACGATTCTTCAAAATAACTGATACTCTTCTAAAATCTCTTCAAACCACGTCAGCTTCGCCTTGCCGTAGGTATGGGTACTGACTTCGTCAGTTCTATCCACAACCTCAAAACAGTGTTTTGATCTGACTTCGTCAGTCTTATCTACAACCTCAAAGCAGTGCTTTGAGCAACCTACGGCTAGCTTCCTAATTTGCTCTTTAATTTTCATTGAGTCTAAGTAAATTTCTATCTTGATTTTCAGATAAAAATTGCTCCTTCTGTGGCCTCTTCTTACGCTTGAGAAGAGCTTCTGCTGACATGGCTTCTTCCTTACTGGCAAATCCTTCTGCATAAATAAGTTTCACTGGTAAGCGTGCTCGTGTATATTTGGCTCCCTTCCCACTATTGTGGACAGCGAGGCGTCTCTTCACATCAGTCGTATATCCTGTATAGTAGGATCCGTCACGGCACTCCAGCACGTACATATAAGCCTTATGATCCATAATAAATCTCTTCGAGTTCGGGCGTATAAGAGCCATCATCATTGTGAACAATGAGAGGTGGCAAGACCTTAAAACCGCTTGTTGAGCCATCCTTGATAGCTTCAATCAAGAGCATATTGGCTTCCTTTTCCTTTTTTGGATAGACAAATTGCAGACGCTTAGGTGCTAGATTATGTCGTTGCAAGCTGTCCAAGATATCTAAAAGTCGATCAGGACGATGAACCATGACCAAACGCCCATTAGATTTGAGAATACTCTGGGCACTACGACAGATTTCCTGCAAATTGGTCGTGATTTCATGTCGCGCCAAGAGATAATGTTCGCTCTCGTTCAAGTTTGAATGAGGATCCACCTTGAAATAGGGCGGATTACACAAAATCATATCCACCTTACTTCCCTGTATACGAGAAGGCATATTTTTCAAATCATCACAGATGACCCCCATCTGCTCTTCCAAACCATTCAAACGGACAGAGCGTTCAGCCATATCTGCCAAACGCTCCTGAATCTCAACAGCCAAAATCTGTGCCTGAGTACGAGTGCTAGCAAATAGCCCAACTGCTCCATTTCCAGCGCAGAAATCCACTATCAAGCCCTTTTTAGGAAAACGTGGAAAACGTGACAAGAGAACACTATCCACCGAATAGCTAAAAACCTCTCTATTTTGAATGATTTTAATATCTGTCGAAAAGAGCTGGTTAATACGCTCTCCTGATTTTAATAATTGTTCTTCTTCCATAGTCCTATTATAGCAAATTTATATTAACATTACAAAGGGTAGGGGTTTCTAACTAGTGCTTCTGATTCTTCAAATGTTGAAGGGCCTCCTTGGTCCAAATTGGCATCATTCGTTTAAGAGGCGCAAAGCCGTAGTTAAAACGGTCGCTCGAAAAACGTCTCCGTCTAGGAAACTGGTGCTTTTCTTCCTCCAAAGTGCGGATAGAAAGACTAGCTTTCCCTGTAAATTCATCTAAATCCACTACCTGAACCTGAACCTCTTCATCGACTTTCAAGGCTTCATAAATATTTTCAATAAATCCTGTTCGAATCTCTGAAATGTGAATCAGCCCTGTATCACCCGTCTCTAGTTCAACAAAGGCACCGTAGGGCTGAATCCCTGTAATACGCCCCTTTAGCTTATCACCGATTTTCATCTTAGTCCTCGATTTCAATGGTTTCAATCACAACATCTTCAACTGGCTTGTCCATGGCCCCTGTCTCAACAGCAGCAATATCATCCAAGACAGCGTAAGATGCTTCATCAGCTAGCTGACCAAAAACAGTATGACGGCGGTCTAAGTGAGGAGTTCCACCTTGGTTGGCATAGATTTCCGCAATCGGTTCTGGCCAACCACCACGAGCAATTTCTTTCTTAGAATAAGGCAAATGTTGATTTTGCACGATAAAGAACTGGCTACCGTTGGTATTTGGACCAGCATTGGCCATAGAAAGGGCACCACGGACATTGTAAAGTTCTTCTGAGAATTCATCCTCAAATGATTCGCCGTAGATTGACTCGCCACCCATACCAGTTCCAGTTGGGTCTCCACCTTGAATCATAAAGTCCTTGATAATACGGTGGAAAATGACTCCATCATAGTAACCATCTTTTGATAGAGCTACAAAGTTAGCTACTGTTTTAGGAGCATGTTCAGGGAAAAGCTTGATACGCAAGTCTCCGTGATTGGTCTTAATAGTCGCGATAGGACCTTCTACTGTTTCAATGTCTACTTGTGGGAAATGCAATTCTTTTTCTACCATACCAAATCCTTCTAAGGCATCAAAAATGCCATCTTCTTCTAATGTTTTTGTAATATAATCTGCTTTTTCTTTGATATTTTCATGAGAAATTCCCATGGCAACGCTGATTCCAGCATAATCAAAGAGTTCCAAGTCGTTGAGGCCATCTCCAAAAACCATAACGTTGTCTGGTTTCAAGCCAAGGTATTCCACAACCTTTTCCACACCCGTCGCTTTGGAGCCTGAAATCGGCACAATATCAGACGAATGTTGATGCCAACGAACCATACGAAGTTTGTCTGAGAGACTGTCAGGCAAGTGCAAGTCATCTCCCTTATCTTCAAAAGTCCACATCTGATAGATATCTTCTTTTTCATGGAAATCGGGGTCTACATCTAAATTGGGGTAAATTGGATTAATAGCTTCACTAATCATATCGGTGCGAGTCGACAACTTGGCATCATGACTCCCAACCAAACCATACTCAATTCCCTCTTGTTTGGCCCAAGAGATATACTCCTCAACATCTGACTTCTCAATCTGATGTTGATAAATAACCTGACCTTTTTTATCTTCAATATAAGCCCCATTCAAAGCTACAAAAAAGTCAGGCTTGAGCTCACGAATCTCTGGAACGACACCAAAAATCCCTCGTCCAGAAGCAATACCTGTCAAAATTCCTTTCTCACGTAATTGCTTAAAAACAGTTGGGATTGAAGTCGGAATAAAACCTGTCTTGGAATTTCGCAAGGTATCATCAATATCAAAAAAGACAATCTTGATTTTCTTTGCCTTATATCTTAATTTGGCATCCATCTCACTACCTCTTTCAATCTAACTCTTTCCATTATACCATAAAGTAGCTAAATCCCCTATTTTCAAAAAGTTTCCAGTTTTTATTGTAATACTCTTCAAAAATCTCTTCAAACCACGTCAGAGTCGCCTTACCGTATATATGTTACTGACTTCGTCAGTTCTATCCACAACCTCAAAACCGTGTTTTGAGCAACCTACGGCTAGCTTCCTAGTTTGCTCTTTGATTTTCATTGAGTATAAGTCTTTGAAGAGAAGAAAATTAATGTTTACGAAAAAATCCAACCGAACCCAACTCGCTCTTTCATTTCAAGGCTCGTGAAAAAAGACCCAACCGGGTCTTCATTCGCTTTCTTGTTTTCTAGCTCATGAAAAAGAGGTCCCCCGGACCTCAACTCGCTCTCTCATTTCAAGGCTCGTGAAAAAAAAGACCCAACCGGATCTGAAAAAGAGGTCCACCAGGACCCAACTCACTCTCTCATTTCAAAGCTCGTGAAAAAAAGACCCGTCGGGGTCTTAATTCGCTTTCTTGTTTTCAAGCTCATGAAAAAGAGGTCCACCCGGACCCCAACTCGCTCTATCATTTCAAGGCTCGTGAAAAAAAGACCCAACCGGGTCTTTTCTTTAATCTTCGTTTACGAAAGGCATCAAAGCCATTACGCGAGCGCGTTTGATAGCTGTTGTTACTTTACGTTGGTTTTTAGCTGAAGTTCCTGTTACACGACGAGGAAGGATTTTCCCACGTTCTGAAACGAAACGGCTAAGAAGCTCAGTATCTTTGTAATCAACATATTCAATTTTGTTTGCTGCGATGTAATCAACTTTTTTACGGCGTTTGAATCCGCCACGACGTTGTTGAGCCATGTTTTTTCTCCTTTATAATTTTAGTTGTCCATTAGAATGGTAAATCATCATCTGAAATATCCAATGGATTTGTTTCTCCAAATGGATTTTCATCACGTGAAAAGTCTGGTACTGAATTTGTAGGTGCTGAATAGTTTGCAGTTGGGGCAGAGTAAGCTCCACCTGTATGACCTTCACGCACACTACGGCTTTCCAACATTTGGAAATTCTCAGCCACGACCTCTGTCACGTAGACACGTTGTCCTTGCTGGTTATCGTAACTACGAGTCTGGATACGACCTGTCACCCCGATAAGTGAGCCTTTTTTAGCCCAATTAGCAAGGTTCTCAGCCTGTTGGCGCCACATAACGACATTGATAAAATCAGCCTCACGTTCGCCATTTTGACTCTTAAATGTACGGTTTACTGCAAGAGTAAAAGTCGCAACTGCTACATTTGATGGGGTATAACGCAACTCAGCGTCACGTGTCATACGCCCTACAAGTACAACATTGTTAATCATAGTTTACCTTCTTACGCGTCAATTTTGACGATCATGTGACGAAGAATGTCAGCGTTGATTTTTGAAAGACGGTCAAACTCTTTAAGAGCTGCATCGTCGTTTGCTTCAACGTTAACGATGTGGTAAAGTCCTTCACGGAAATCTTGGATTTCGTATGCAAGACGACGTTTTTCCCAAGTTTTTGATTCAACAACAGTTGCACCGTTGTCAGTCAAAATAGAGTCAAAACGTGCTACCAAAGCGTTTTTAGCTTCTTCTTCAATGTTTGGACGAATGATATAAAGAATTTCGTATTTAGCCATTGATATGTTCCTCCTTTTGGTCTAATGACCCCAAGACTTTGCAAGGGGTAAGTGAGGTTCGCTCACAATAAACTATTATACTAGAAAAAATTTTTTTACGCAAGTAAAAACACTAAAATAAAAAAAGAAGATGACGAATCATCTTCTCAAAAACTATGAGTTTTTAGTCTTCTTTTTTCTTGCGAGCAAGAAGTCCAAATCCACCTAGGACTCCAAGAAGTCCAAGCGCTGCGAGGCTAGCGTTAGCTTCTGTACCTGTGTTAGGCAATTCTTTTTGACCATCAACGTATTTAGGTGTTGCTGGTTGGGTGGCTGAATCAGTTGCTACTGATGGTTCAGCTGGTGTTGGAACAGCAGGTTGGCTTGGAGTTGTTGGTTGTTCCGGTTGCACTGGAGCTACTGGTTGTTCTTGATCGATTGGATTTGTCACTTTCTTATAGTGATGTAAGGTATTTCCTTTAGCATCCGTTGTCGAATGACTATATTCATATCCTTCCAACTCTATCGGATTGTGTTTTCCTTCTTTATCTGAAGTAATTCGGTTACCATTTTCATCTAGGTATTCCGTTACAATTTGAACTGTTGAATCACCATTTTGAGCAATGACTCCTCCACCATTTTGTGATTTAGGTGTTACTGTTACTGGTACGTCGACTGTAATAATACGACCATCCGGTAATTTTACTTTCACTTTAACCACTGGTTTTACTCCAGGTGTTTCAGTCGTTGGAATTTCTCCTACTTCTACAATTTCCCAACCTTCTGGTAGATCTACTTTCTTCTTAACATCTTCTTCAGTAATTGGTGTTCCCACTCCTACTACAATAGGCGTTACTTTCGGTGTTACGATTACTGGTACATCTACTTCAATTATCTCACCAGTTGGAACTTTAATTTTCACTTTAACGCTTGGTTTTACTCCAGCTGGAATTGTTGTTGGGATTTCTCCTACTTCTACAATTTCCCATCCTGGCTCTTTTGGTAAATCAATATGACCTTTTACATCATCTGGTGTGATTGGAGTTCCTTGTGGTACAACAATTTGTCTTACAGTTGGTGTTACGATTACCGGTACGTCGACTGTAATCTTACGTCCATCTGGTAATTCAATTTCCACTGAAACAACTGGTTTTGTTCCTGGTGTTGTAGTCGTTGGAATTTCGCCCACTTTTGTTACAGTCCATCCTTTTGGCAATTCGATATGTTTCTTAACATCTTCTGACGTTACAGGCGTTCCTACTGAAACTACTACAGGTGTTACTTTCGGCGTTACGATTACTGGGATATTCATCGTTACTCGAATTCCATTTGGCAATTCAACTACAACTGGAATACTTGGTCTTTCACCTGGAACATCTGTTGTAGGTTTATCTCCAATTGAGATAACTTTTACTCCTTTTGGAATGTGTTTTTCAACATCCTCAGCAGTAATTGGATCACCTTGTTTTTTAACAATATCTTCAATAGGTGTTACATTCACTGGGACTTCTACCGTAACTACTTTGTCATTTGGTAATGTAATCGTTACTTTTACTGGATCTTTCTTACCTGGTGTTGTTAAGTCTGGAAGATCTCCTACCTTAACTGTTGCTCCGTCTGGTACTTTAATTTGTTTTAATACATCCTCTGGAGTCAGTTTATCTTTTGTTACTGGTGTTTCAATTGGAGTGATTGGAGTTACATTTACTGGAACTTCTACTGTAATTACTTTTCCATTTGGTAATTCCACAGTTACTTTCACTGGATTTTTCTTACCTGGTGTTGTTAAGTCTGGAATGTTTTCTACCTTCGTTACCTTGCCACCTTCTGGAATCGTGATTCTCTTAGTGTAATCCTCTGGTGTTAATGGAGTCTTCGTAACCGGAGTTTCAATTTCCTTCACTGGTGTTACGTTCACTGGGACTTCCACTGTAATTACTTTCCTATTTGGTAATTCTACCGTTACTTTAACTGGATCTTTCTTACCTGGCGTTGTTAAGTCTGGAATGTTCTCAACATTCGTTACCCTGCCTTCTGCAGGAACTTTAACATATTTAGAAATATCCTCTTTTGTTAAAGGTGTATTCGTCACTGGGGTTTCGATTGGTTTTGGTTTAGCTTCCACTACTTTAATAGTTGCTGGAACTTCTACTAATACATTACCATTTTTATCTTTTACCACAACTGTAACTGGTTTATCCCCTGGAGTTGTTCCATCATATGGAGTTGTTTGTCCTTCTGGAACTTTGTATTCAAACGTTGACCCTTCTGGATAGTCACTTGGTGTGATACTATCTTCAGCTTTAGGTTTATCTTTATCTTCAGCGTTTACTGGAGTTAATTGTTCTTTACCTTGAACTACTTTAATCTTCGCAGGTACTTCTACAATTGTATCTCCATCTGAATCTTTCACGACTACAGTAACATCTTTTTCACCTGGTGTTGTTCCATCATATGGAGTTGTTTGTCCCTCTGGAGTCTTGTATTCAAATGTTGATTCTTCTGGATAATCATCCGGTGTAATGCTATCTTGTGGTTTTGGTTTCTTATCATTTTCAGCATTTACAGGGACATATTGTGTCTTAGATTCTACTACTACAATTGTCGCTGGAATTTCTGTAATTGGTTGTCCATTCAACTTAGCTACTACCGTTACAGGTTTCTCACCTGGTGTTGTTGTATCTACTGGAGTGTTATCTTTATATTCAAATGTTGTTCCAGTTGGGAAATCATTTGGATTAATGTTTTCTTTTGGATCTGGCTGTTTCTTAGCTGGATCTACTGGTACATATTTAGGATAACTTTCTACTACTCGTACTGTAGATGGTACTTCAACGATTGTATTTCCTTGTGGGTCAAGCACTTCAACAACCACGTTCTTATCTCCAGTTGTTGTTACATCAATTGGACTTGTTTGTCCTTCTGGAATTTTATATCTAAATGTTGATCCTTGTGGATAATCTGTTTTATCGATACTCTTCTCTGGATCTGGTAAAACATCATTATTTTCTTTTACAGGTACAATTTGTGGTACACCTTCAACTACTGTAACTGGTACTTTAACAGTTGTCATTTTTTCTTGACCATCTACAGTGTATTTAACTGGTACATCAACTTCTGTATCTTCTGTTAAGTCTGGCACTGTTACTGTAGCTGTTTCATCAATAGCAACTGTTGCACCTTGTGGCAATTTACCTGTAAATGTTCCGTCAGCAATTGCTTTTTTGGCTTGAGCAAGTACTTTTTCTTTTGCTTTGTCTTTATCCCCATTTTTAGGGACAAGAATTTCATCCGCTTCTGGTTTTGGTAACACTGTTACAGGGACACTTACTGTTTCTGTTAACTTACCATTGTCATATGTTACTGGTACGTCTACTTTAACGTCTGTTTCCCCAGCTTTACCTGCTGTTTCTGGTAATGTTGTTGGTTCACCTTTTGTTCCATCTTCTCCTGGTGTTACGGCTGCTTTCGCTTGCTCAGCTGTTACTTCATCACCTTCGAAAACAACGATTTTACTTGGTGTTGAGCTTACTACTGTTACTGGTACATTAATCGTATCTTCTGCTACTACTGTACCTGTAGCGTCTTTATATTGTACTTTTACTGGTACATTACCTTTATCACCATTTGAATCTGTTGCTGGAACAGCATAATTTTGATTTGGAACTAATCCTACTGTAACTCCTGATGGTAATGTGAGTTTACCTAGGGCAGCTTGTGCTTTTTCTTTGACAGCTGTTGTTAAATTTTCACCAGTTGTATCTTTTAATGTTGTTACTTTTTCTGGTGTTGCTTTTGGTAACACTTCAACTGGTACATTTACAGTTTCTGTTCCACTTGGGTATGTTACTGTTATTGGTACAGTTACATCTTTTGCTCCTACTTTACCTGTTGTTTCTGGTAAAGCAGTTTCTGTTGGTGTTCCTACTGTTCCTCCAGTACCTGGTGTTACTGCATTTTTAACTTTCTCAGCATCTGGTTTTGTTCCTTCTACAGTGTATACTGTTTTTGGTTCTGAACCTAATACGTTGATTGTTACTGGTACTGTTGTATTGTATGTTATTCCATCTACTGTGTAAGTTGCTGGAACATTTACAACACCTTTATTTGTCCCTTTTTCATTTGTTAGAGTTTCTGCTACGGCTTCTGTTATATCACCAACTATAACTGTTGCCCCTGTTGGTAATTTCCCTTTGAAGCCTGCTTCTTCTACTAATATTGCTGCTTTTGCTTTCGCTACTTCTTTGACTTTATCAACAGTTGAACCTTTTGGTACATCTGCTTCACCAGTTGCTTTTGGTAATACTGTTACTGGTACACTTACTGTCTCTGTTAACTTACCATTGTCATATGTTACTGGTACATCTACTTTAATATCTGTTTCCCCAGCTTTACCTGCTGTTTCTGGTAATATTGTTGGTTCACCTTTTGTACCATCTGTTCCAGGTGTTACAGCACCTTTAGCTGCATCAGCTGTTACTTCATCACCTTCGAAAACAACGATTTTACTTGGTGTTGAACTCACTACTGTTACTGGTACATTAATTGTATCTTCTGCTACTACTGTACCTGTAGCGTCTTTATATTGTACTTTTACTGGTACATTATCTTTATCACCATTAGAAGTTGTTGCTGGAACAGTATATGTTTGATTTGGAACTAATTCTACTGTAACTCCTGATGGTAGTGTTAATTTACCTAGTGCAGCTTGTGCTTTTTCTTTTACAGCTGTTGTTAGGTTGTCACTAGTTGTATCTTTTAATGTTGTTACTTTTTCTGGTGTCGCTTTTGGTAACACTTCAACTGGTACTTTTACAGTTTCATCTCCTGTTGGATATGTTACTGTTGTTGGTACGGTTATATCAGGTGTTCCTGCTTTTACTGTTGTAGCAGGTAAATCTGTTTCTTTCGGATCGTTTACTGTTCCTTCATTTCCTGGTGTTACTGCATTCTTAACTTTCTCAACACTTGGTTTTGTTCCTTCTAATGTATATATCGTTTTTGTTTCAGAACCTGCTACGTTGATAGTTACTGGAACTGTTGTATTATATGTTTTTCCATCTACTGTATATGTTGCTGGAACATTTACAACACCTTTATTTGTCCCTTTTTCTGCAGTTATTGTCGCTAGTACTTCTTCTGTAATATCACCAACTGTTACTGTTGCTCCTGTTGGTAATTTCCCTGTGAAATCTGCTGATTCTACTAATGCTGTTGCTTTTTCTTTTGCAACTTCTTTTACTTTATCTACTGAAGCTCCTTTGTGTACTTCTACTTCACCAGTTGCTTTTGGTAATACCAACACAGGAACTTCTACTGTTTCATTAATATTTGTACCATTTGAATCATGAGTAACCGTTGTTGGAATTTTCAATCCTGCTTCTCCAGCTTTTCCTGTCGTACTAAAGACATCTGCTTCGTTAGGATTGTTTACAACTCCCGCTTTAGTCTCGATTGTAGCAGGAGTGACTGAAGATTTAACCTGATCATTTGTAATCTTATCACCTTCAAATACTACTAACTTATCTGTAGTTGATTTAACAACATTTACTTCAATATCTACTGTTGTATCATAAGTTCTTCCATCAGCAGTATAAGTAACAGGAACTTTTACAACACCACGTCCATCAGCAGCTATTTTTGTGATTTCAACTTTATCTTTAGAATTAAGGGTAACATTCGTAATTTGACCTATTCCAGCTGTTGCATTCATATCTCTAAGCAATTGTTGGAAATTAGCTGAATTAACTTCTTCTTGTGCTTTTGCATAAGCAACTTCTTTTAACTGATCATTGTTAGTATTAATTGGAACAGTCACGGTACCTGTTGCTTGTAAGCTATTAATATAGATTATTTTTCCATATTCAAAATCTGGTTTATCAGAATTTGCCAATCCTCCTCGATTGAACTGATTTTCATATGCTGGTTTCAAACCATTAGTTGTATATGAATATAATTTATTTCCCTCTGCATCCGTATCTCCAAACCCACTTGTTGCTGTAACTTTGAAGTCAGCTGGTCCAATAAAGTTATTCGCAGTTGTAAAGACAATACTTGATGAACGAGTAGTTTTTTCAGCAGCAGCCATACGATTTCCAGCTGGCACATTATAAGTTAATGTTCCACCTTTAGAATTATCATTAGAATCATTTGGGATCCATTTAATGGAATTAGCATAAACACCTCCAAGAAATGCACTTCCGCCATTTGCATTAATAACTCGATCTTCTAAGACTACACCCTTTGGAACTTTAATCGTTACTTGCACTTGTGATGCAGCATAATAATCAATATTCATTCCAGCTGTATCTTTAAGCGTAAAGTTAAAACTACCTTTTTGATCTTTTTTGTAGATAGTGTCTGGTGTATATCCATACTCATTATTTTGTCTTCCAGAGCTGACATTTGTTACCACTTCTGCAGCTGGAGCTGTAGCAATACCGATACCTCCTACAAGGTATCCATCTCTGAGCGTAACCTTATTACCCCATTCTGTTTGGTTTTCAGTACCTCCATTTTGTGATCCCGCTTGGTCCCCAGCTTCGATTAAAACCTTAATTTTTGTAGTAGTTGCAGGAATATCATATAGACGAGCCATATAATTCCATCCGTTACTTCCCCCAGGACCTTGTTCCGTAGATAAAGGACCATTTTTCCCTTCAACTGGGTTAATAACTTCTCCTGTGAAAGCATCAACAATTTTAAGTTTAACTTTTTCTCCAGTTCCTGTAGTAGAAACATGACCATAAGCACCACCGTGAATCAAGTTAACATTAATTCTTGAATTTCCATTTACATCATATTCCTTTGAAATAGTCGTACCTTTACTACCTAATTCAAGATAATAATCACGATTTTTCACTTCTCCAAATGCATTATTCTTCATCGCATCGATAGTAGGCGTTAAAGTTGGAATGATACCACTACCGTTATTATAGGATAGTTGATGTCCTTCAGTATAGAATCGTTTTAATTCTCCATTGTTTGTATATATTTTTGATTTTGGTACTGTACGAGTACTTGGTGCCCCATCTTTATCTGTAACATTCGTTACATCAAGAGGTTGAACAGCATTTACTTGCTCACCAACTTCTATTTTCCAACCATTTAGTACGCCAGCTTCTGCATCAGCTTTTGTAATAGTTTTTTCTTTCCAGTTATAAGTTGCGCTACCAATTCCTGCAGTACGAGCATTAATTTCTCCTTAGCCTCTTTGTTGCTTAGCAATCGTTTCTGATTTAGTAACAGCATCCGTAAAGGTTACTTTATCCCCAAAACCTTCTTTCAGACTCTCAAAGACACCGTTTGTTGGGTTATTACCGTAAGCTACATGGTTTTCACTAACAGGTGCTCCTAAGTCTGCTTTACCAGCCAAATATAAAGCTAATAAATCACGCTCAGATTTAACAGCTTCTGCTTGTTGGCTCATTTTTTGAGCTGAACTTACATCCGCTGCATTTGCAGTTGTAATAACATTTTCTGCTTTTTGTTTAATATGTTTTAAAACATCAATTTTAAATTGATCTTTTTTATTCGTAGGTAGCGCTTCTTCTTTTGCTATTTCAGCTTGAAGTTTATCAATATTTGCTTGCAATTGTGGAATAGCTGCATCTCGAATACCTTTATATTTTTCTGCTTCCGACGCAGCATTTGCAGCTGTAGTATCTACAGTTCTAAACCCACTTTCCCCATGGCCAGAAATCTCTTGTCCATTACGTGAGTCTTGATTTTGTTTTTCTTCTTTCTTTTCTACTTTTGGCATACTTGAAAGAACGAAAGCTTGGCTATTCAATTCTTTAGCAACTTTATCTACTTCTGTTTGTGTTGCTTTGTCGTTTGACAGTAGGGCTTGAGCCTTAGCAAGTTCTGTTTTTGCTGCTTCAATAGCTGAGGCAGTCTTTTCAGATACTCCTGCTTTGCCAAGGGCTGCTTCCATACGAGCAATAGCTGCTTCCAACTTGCTTGTATCAGCCTTTGTAGCTAGGGCTTCTTCCGCTTTTGGTGTTTCTGCTAGTGCTGATGGTTGCTCAGTTGTTGGTGTCGCCACAGTTGATGTAGAAGTTTCAGTTGAATCTACAGGCTTGCTTGAATCTGCTTGATTTCCAGCATCGGGGTTAACCTGTTCGCTAGTCACTGTAGCTGATGTACCTTGCTCTTGAGCCTGAATAGTCGCTGCCCCACCAAACATCATATAGGCTGCTACAGCTACTGACGCTGCTCCAAAACTATACTTACGGATTGAAAAGCGCTGGACCTTTTGTCCGTGATACTTGTCCATTCTTGAATACATATTTTTTCCTTTTTAAATAAATTTTAGTTGCGGAATTACACCCAAGTATTTTGAAAGTTTCAATTTCTAAATCTGATTCACAGAGTTAAATATCCCTACTCTAAACATAGGTAAATAATCCATTACTTACATTATAACATTATTTTCATTAGAAAATCTACTATTTATATGTAAAATAAGCGTTTTTTAATATATATATATTAAAATATATTTTCTGCAAACTTTATATAAAAAAGCAAAAGACCATAGGGGTCTAAAAAAAGAAGATGACGAATCATCTTCTCAAAAACTATGAGTTTTTAGTCCTCTTTTTTCTTGCGAGCAAGAAGTCCAAATCCACTCAAAGCTCCAAGGAGTCCAAGTGCAGCTAGACTAGCATTAGCTTCTGTACCTGTGTTAGGTAACTCTTTTTGACCTTCAACATATTTAGGTGTTGCTGGTTGAGTAGCTGAATCAGTTGCTACTGATGTTTCAGCTGGTGTTGGAACAGCAGGTTGGGTTGGAGTTGTTGGTTGTTCCGGTTGCACTGGAGCTACTGGTTGTTCAGGAGTCTCTGGTGTTGATGGAACTGGTGCTGGTTCCGGTTTAGGCTCTGGCTTAGGCTCTGGTTTAGGCTCCGGCTTAGGCTCTGGCTTAGGCTCTGGTTTAGGCTCTGGCTTAGGCTCTGGTTTAGGCTCTGGCTTAGACTCTGGCTTAGGCTCTGGTTTAGGTTCTGGTTTAGGTTCTGGTTTAGGCTCTGGTTTTGTATCTGCTTCATAGTATACATCAATTGTTTTATCATCTGTTGTTGATGTTACTTCTGTCGCTTCTACTCTTGTGACACTTGGAACTTTGTAGTTTGCTATTGATTCTGGTATTACTTCTGACCAACTGCCCTTGCTCCATTCTCCGTATGTAACTTCTCCAGTGACTTTGTTTGTTGTTTTTGTTCTTGATAACGTCACGCTTTGTACCGCTGGATCTTTCAAGACTTTATTTGTACCTTTTTCTAGGTAGTTGATTGTACG
>NZ_KQ970261.1:310217-459211 GCF_001579045.1 Streptococcus mitis
CGTGATTGTTTTTGTTTCTGGAACATTTTCATACAAAGTATCATAAACATAAGTCACTGTAATTTCTTCACTGTTAATAACACCTTCAACCGGAGCCGAAGTTTCTTTGACTCGCATATATCTATACGCTATGCCATTATATGTAAATTCATCAGGACGATATTCTTCTGTATCTACATTATAATCTTTTGTATAAGCTCTTTTTTCAATAGCTGTTATTGTTGGTTTAATCGTATTTCCTTGCATATCTTCATATGCAATTTTAACAGCTCCATTTTTTATATTTTCTATTTTAATAGTAACAGAAGCTACATTCGCCTCATTAAATATTTCCTCTGCATTTGTTTTTGCTGCTGCTGAAATATAAGCTACCTGTGAATCTTTTGCATCTTTAGAAATTCTTGCTGGTACTAAAAATTCATTTGATAATCCCGGATTTAATGTAGTCCCTTGATTAGAAACAAACTTAACTGCTGTAACCTTGCTCCAATCTGTCACTTGATCAGCTGTTAAAGTTGTTGCTGTAGCAACTTCATTTGCATTTCCATTAATTGGAGAAGTTGAGTAGTATGCTGTCCATCCTGCAGGAGCTATTGCTTCTCCTGTAGCTTCCACATCAAATGCAGAATTACGAGCTATACTTGTATCAACAATATTCTTGTCCCCTTGTTTAGGTAATGTCACAAGCACTTCATTATTCGATAATTTTGAATTATCTGTATTTGATAATGTAAAACGATATGTCACATCTGTTTTTGGAGCTAAATTCTGTAACGAAGTTGTGTAACCTTCTCGTTGATCATTTTTATCGGTTACATCTACGTGTAATCGTGTCGCTGATGTATTACTTACAGGAATTTCATAAGTGAAAGTTGATGTATTGATAATTGTCTTATCTCCATCAAACTCATTATTAGGATTTAACCCATGTAGGAATCTATTTTCATCCCAAACTAATGTATATTTCAAACGATACCTACCTGTTTGAACCCATTGTGCTACATTAAACTCTAAATTCGGAGTTACATTCTCACGAGTATTTGAATCCTTCGGATCAATAATCAATACCCGTTTACCAGTATTTTGATAATTATCATCTTTAGTTACAAGTGGGCTATCTCCTGCATAACTAAAGCCATCCGGCAATTCCACAATAATTTTAGGATTCTTCGCTCCAAGATAATCTAATTTTTTATCAGTAGTAGCAAGGTGTGATGTCAATGTACTATATACACGATTCCCTAAACCTGAAGGTGAGTAATCATAAGCTTCTATTCCAGAACTTAATGATTGTGTTTTATTCCCTGCTAGAACCGTTTCTATTTTCCCAGTTCTCGATGTCAGTTTTAAAGCTGTTCTAGCATCTGCTAAAATCGTTTTAGAAATACTTGTATTGACTACATCTGTATCTTGAGTTGAAACTTTTGCAGTAACAATACTCTTAGCTTCTTTGCCTTCTAAAACCATTTGTTTAGCTTTTTCTAAGCCTTTTAAGTTTTGATGTAAATAAATACCTGCCTGGCTTATTGTATTACTTGTAAAGTTCATCTCACCTTTTGGTTTTAATAAAACTCGGGTCGTACCTTCAGGTAAATCTATAGATGTTCCACCGTCTTTCTTAAAGGAAATTTCTCCAAGTTTTGTTTCTGATGTACCATTTACCGTATATACTTCAAACGTCTTACTAGTTCCTAGATTATCCGGTGCATACCAAGCTGCATATGCTCCATTATTGTTCCAGACACCATAAAATTCAATTGATCTCTTTTGATCAAAATCACTATCAATCGTTAATTCAACTTCCTTAACTTTTGTTGGAGTATCTACACTTCTCCAGAAAACAATAATTCTCTTATCATCTGTTTCCGTATTAATTCCAGGAATTGCTATATTCACTCTATTTTCATGATTTTGTTCATTAGTATAGTTATTAATTACTAATGGAGGTTGTGCTCCTGCTACATTTGGCGTTGCTCCATCTCCGTTATCTTTATATGGATTCACAGCCTTCACAACTAACGAAGTTGTCCCTTGACTTGTATTCGTTTCTCCTGATTTATCTGTATAAGTTACATTATCTGTAAAAGTAAATTCTTTTCCTTTAAGAAACTCTTCTAAGGTTCCTGTTTGACGCATGTTTAAGCTAAGTGTATCATCACTAGTATTATTTCCTTGATCAAATACAGGTTTCGCATCTGGTATTATTCTTGTATAACGAGCAATATTTCCTTCCTGTGTCCATCCTGCATTCTTAGATGTTTCTGATACTATAGCTCCTGTCGGTAAAGTAATAGCATGTTGTATTTTATTGACAGCAGCAACTTCTTTATTTAATGTCGTTAATTTTAAAACTAATTCTTTATTCTTTGTTTCATCAATAGAGTCGCCGGGTGCATTTGTGTTAAATAAAGCTAAATCTCTAGCACCACTTTCACTGTCCACATGAATACTAGCATATCCACTCTTATTTGTATTTGCTACCACTGACTTAGTAGTCTTTTCAGGTGAAATTGGATTCCCATTTTTATCCATCACTTGAGAAGTGATAGAAGTTTGAGAATTACGGCCAGTTCTATATTTATCAAATTTATAACTAATATTGAAATTACCATAAGAACCACTTGGAACTTCTCCAGTATAAATCTTATACTGTGTATCCGTTACTTTTTCCACTCTTAAAGCTGTACCAAATTGTACATCAGTAATAGGTTCATTCTCAGGTAAATTCACTAAAATATAAGAACCTTCTTCTAATTTTGAAGGAGCTGATACATCTAATCTAAATGTTGAGATGATCTGTTCTCCTACATTATATTCTGTTTGATTTCCTACTAAATGACCTTGTAAACTAACTTTATTTTCAGTTGTTGGTTGCGTTTGATTAGCAGTCGCTAATGTACTATTTGAAGTACCAGCCTCTCCTGTATTAGCTACAGATTCTGTTGTTGAACTCGGTGGATTTGTTGTAGTAACCGGTACATAAGTAATTTTATATTTATTTGTTCCAACAAGTTGTAAGCTTGTCGCAGTAAATCCAGGATAATCTTTCTTTAATTGATCAAGATTTTCTGAAAAATTTGATTTTAAAATAGCAACATCTTCTACTACTCCACCTGGTTTCTCATGAGTCACCATTACAAATTCTTGTGCGTCGACTACTCCTGAACTACCAGTTCCAGTTCTGTTGTAACCACTATCTGATACACTTGTAATCGGTATCATTTCATCAGCTTCAACATGATAACCAAAAAAGAAGCCAGCCCCGATTAAAACACTCGCAGCACCAACTTTTAATTTTTTGATCGAATATTTTTCGTATCTATTGCCACAAAAATATCGATGATCTTTTTGTTGTCTCGACAATTTAAACATTGTTTACCACCTTATATATATATATATATATGCACTCGCGAGTACAGATATATTCGTTTAATTGTATCATATTCCGACGTAATTTTTAAGTAATTTGTCTATTTTTTTCAAAATTATAAAGTTTTGTGTCCTAGGTACAGAAAAATAATATTATTAGGCTACTTCTAAGTACGCTTGAATATATATTGCATAAAAATGCAAATAAATAGGGTGATAAATCATCTTTTAAAAAATTATAATATTTTTCAATCTCGACATCAAAAAAAAGTAAAAGGCCGATAGAACCTTTTACTTTCATCTCATTATTTACGGTTTAATACGGTGCAACATACGTGGGAATGGAATGGCTTCACGGATGTGTTTTGTTCCTGCTGCGAAGGTTACCATACGCTCGATACCGATACCAAATCCTCCGTGTGGTACAGTACCGTATTTACGAAGGTCAAGGTAGAATTCGTACTCTGTACGATCCATGCCAAGTTCATCCATCTTAGCGACAAGGGCAGCGTAGTCTTCCTCACGCATAGACCCACCGATGATTTCTCCATAGCCTTCTGGAGCAAGCAAGTCTGCACAAAGCACGCGCTCTGGATTTCCAGGAACTGGTTTCATGTAGAAGGCCTTGATAGCTGCTGGATAGTTCATGACAAATGTTGGTACACCAAAGTGGTTTGAAATCCAAGTTTCGTGTGGTGAACCAAAGTCATCACCATGCTCAAGATGCTCGTAGTCAGCATCTTCATCATTTTCATGCTCTTGCAAGAGGTCGATGGCTTGATCATAAGTGATGCGTTTGAATGGCTCTGCAATATAGCGTTTCAAGAGCTCTGTATCACGTTCCAAAGTTTCCAAGGCTTGAGGCGCACGGTCAAGAACACCTTGTAAAAGAGCTTTCACATAAGCTTCTTGCAAGTCAAGTGACTCATCGTGTGTCAAGTAGGAGTACTCTGCATCCATCATCCAGAACTCAGTCAAGTGACGGCGCGTTTTTGATTTTTCAGCACGGAAAACTGGACCAAAGTCAAAGACACGACCAAGGGCCATAGCGCCTGCTTCTAGGTAAAGCTGACCTGATTGGCTCAAGTAGGCTGGCGTTCCGAAGTAATCAGTTTCAAAAAGTTCAGTTGAATCTTCTGCCGCGTTTCCTGAAAGAATTGGGCTATCAAATTTCATGAAGCCATTCTTGTCGAAGAACTCATAAGTTGCGTAGATGATAGCGTTACGGATTTGCATCACCGCTACTTGCTTACGAGAACGGAGCCACAAGTGACGGTTGTCCATCAAGAAGTCTGTTCCATGTTCTTTTGGTGTGATTGGGTAGTCTTGAGATTCACCGATCACTTCGATGTCTGTAATGTCCAACTCGTAGCCAAACTTAGAACGTTCGTCTTCTTTGACAATACCTGTCACATAGACAGACGTTTCTTGGCTCAAGCGTTTGATAACATCAAACTTTTCAAGTCCTACTTCTTCACCAAATTTTTCGACAAAGTTTGGTTTAAAGGCCACACCTTGGAAGAAGGCTGTTCCATCACGCAATTGCAAGAAGGCGATTTTCCCTTTTCCTGATTTGTTGGCAACCCAAGCGCCAATCGTCACTTCCTGACCAACATAGTCTTTTACATCAATAATCGTTACACGTTTTGTCATTATTTTTCCTTTTCTTTTTTTATTCTTTATGGCAAACCACTTCTATATTGTTCCCATCTGGATCAACCACAAAAGCAGCGTAGTAAATCGGTTGCTCACTGCGATAACCAGGAGCTCCATTGTCTCGCCCACCTGCCTCTAAACCAGCCTCATAACAAGCTTGAACCTCTTCCTTATTTTCTGCTAAAAAAGCAAAGTGAATAGGATTTTGCTTCCCCTGAGCCAGCCAAAAATCACCACCAGGATGAGGGCTGTTTGGGGCAAGAAAACTGATTAGAGAAGTGGTCTTAAAAGCCAATTTATAGCCCAAAGGAGCGAGAAAACTCCTATAAAATCCTTCTGAAATTTGTAAATCCTTTACCTTAATTTCAAAATGATCAATCATTCTCACTACCCATAAATGCTTTCAAGCGTTTAACTGCTTCTTTAAGCGTGTCTAGGTCTGTCGCATAGCTGAGGCGGACATTTTCTGGCGCTCCGAATCCTGCTCCTGTAATCAAGGCCACTTCAGCTTCTTCTAGGATAGCGGTTGTAAATTCTGTCACATCCGTATAGCCTTTCATCTCCATTGCCTTTTTAACATTTGGGAAGAGATAGAAGGCTCCTTGCGGTTTGACCACTTCAAATCCTGGCACCTCAGCAAGAAGGGGATAGATGGTGTTTAATCGTTCTTCAAAGGCCTGACGCATGTTTTCTACAGTATCTTGCTCACCTGATAGAGCCTCAACTGCTGCATACTGGGCTACTGCTGACGGGTTCGAAGTTGTTTGACCTGCAATCTTAGACATGGCAGCGATAATGTCTGCTTCTCCGACGGCATAGCCAATCCGCCAACCTGTCATAGCATAGGCCTTAGATACACCGTTGATAACAACGGTTTGCTTACGAATTGCTTCTGATAGACTTGATATTGGAACAAATTCATTTCCATTATAAACAAGGCGACCGTATATATCATCTGCTAGGATGAGAATGTCATGTTCAACTGCCCAATTTCCGATAGCCAAGAGTTCCTCGCGAGTGTAAATCATACCAGTCGGATTAGATGGCGAATTTAGCACCAAAACCTTTGTCTTATCTGTCCTAACTAGTTCTAGTTGATCCACCGTAACTTTAAAATCATTGTCTTCTTTAGCTTGAACAAAGACTGGCACACCTTCTGCCATCTTGACCTGATCTCCATAGCTGACCCAATATGGGGTTGGGATGATAACTTCATCACCTGGATTGACCACAGCCATAAAGAAAGTATAGAGTGAGAACTTAGCACCGGTAGCAAATGTGACTTCGTTGGCCGCTACGGAATAACCATAATAACGCTCAAAATAGGTATTGACTGCTGCTTTTAACTCAGGCAAACCTGAAGCTACCGTATAGAAAGAAGCACGTCCATCTCGAATGGCTACAACAGCTGCATCTTGAATATTTTTGGGAGTATGGAAATCGGGCTGACCTAAAGTTAAGAAAAGTACATCTTTTCCTTCAGCCTTTAACTTCTTTGCTCTCGCATCACTAGCTAGAGTGACACTTTCTTCCATTTCTAAAACACGGTTGGATAGTTTCATAGGCCCTCCTTATTGACCAATGCTCCTGTTTCAAAATCTACTAGATAAAAATCAGAGCCTGACTTGACTTCCCAGATTGGCTTGTCTTGATACCGACCAAAGGTAATCTTATCAATCTCGCCAGCTCCTTTTTCCTTAGAAACAGCTTCTGCTTTTTCTTGTGAAACACCTTGATTTAGCTGATAAACGTAAATCTTATGGTCATCTTTTCCAATCAGGACAGCAAGTGCTTCTTGTTTTTTATTACGACCAAGAACGCTATAATAGGATTCCAAGCCATTGTATAAGTCAACCTGATCAGCCTGCTCTAATCCTGCATACTGCTGAGCTAATTTTTCTCCTTCACTTTTAGCCGTTTGATAAGGTTTCATACTCAGAAACACTAGATACAGAAAGGAAGCACTGATAACCACAAACAAAATCGTCATCCCTAGACCATACTGCCACAGTAGATTATTTTTTGCTTTGTTTTGTCTTTTTTTCACTCGTCTATTTTACCATCTATTAAGCTTTATTACAAGTGAATGCAAGAATACTCTTCTAAAATCTCTTCAAACCACTTCAGCTTTATCTACAACCTCAAAGCTGTGCTTTGAGCAACCTGCAGCTAGCTTCCTAGTTTGCTCTTTGATTTTCATTGAGTATAAGCAACCAATTCTATTTCTCCCTCCAAAGTAAACCGATTTTTCTTAGTTAAAACCGAGCAAGAAAAGTTAAGCGAAATCAACCTATTAAAAAACCTGAGCTTGGCACTCAAGTTTTCGTAAATTTTTTTGATCTATGGAATCACTTTATCATCCATTCTTTTAGCCAATTTTCCTAAAAAGATAGGTAGTAGAAGGCCGATTATGACTAAAAAGAAGCCTAGATAAAGAAATGTTATTACAAAGCCTAAATGGTCAATCAACCAGCCTGTCAGTGGGAAGAACACAATCATACTGAGGCTAAACATCATAGAGTAGACACTCAGCATGGTTGCCCTTACTTCACTTGGGAGCCGATCTTGCAAATCGTTGTCAAAAATCGGCTGAAAAAGAGCATATAGAGCATTACTAATCAAATAAATCAAAATATAGATTAGAGGTGTTCCAAAGTAGGACAACATATAGGTGACGCCAGTCAGCAGCACAAGGATAGGGAAAAGCTTCAAAGCAGCATATTTCTTTCCAATCTTACTCGCTAGATAGACTGCGACGATATTTAAGAGACTACCAAGTAGCATAACTGCTGAAATTTGCCAACCACTTAAATCTGGTAACTGATTTTGATAGTAAAAATAAAACATGCACATGAGTGTTCCGACAATCTGAGACAAAATCATCCAGTTGAAAAGCATGGGATTTCGCTTCAACTCATCCTTAACAGTCCAAATAATCTGTTTCATGGTCACACTATCATCTTTTTCTAGCTTGACACTAGGTTCTTTCAGCATCCAAATCAGGAAAAGAACTATGATAGAAGTGACAATCATGATATAGTAGGTCAGGTGCAATTGACCATGGACAAAAAATCCCGCCAACACTGTCCCAAAAGACCGAGTTCCTTCCGACACCCCTGATAGGAAGCTTGAAATGGATAGATAACGCTCCTTTAGTCCAGCCTCTACAGCCGAGTCATAGACCATTGCTGCGCTTGTGCCTGAATCAAAATTATAAGACAAGGCACTTACCGCCATAGCCAGTGCATAAATCCAAAAATTTCCCTGCCCAGCCAACATAAGAATAGAAGACACAATCCCTGCTATACGACTTAAATAAAGGTTGGTCTTATAGGAATAGCGGTCAGCTAACATACCAGATGGAATTTCACAGAGAAGACTGGTCGCATGAAAGATACTCTCCAGAAGTCCAATCTGCCAAAGAGACATGCCGTTTTGACTGAGAAAGAGAATCCAAAAACTGGTAATCCCTAGAAATGCAAAAAACTCAACTCCAGCCATCAGGCCAATATTTTTCCGATAATTTCTTATTAACATTTTTTCTCCTTAACAAGTGTATTATTATTTCTTTTGTCCGTCACTTGTTAATCTTTGCCTTACATGATTTCCACCCCTTTTTAGAAGCATTCTTCAATGCCTTTATTGTTCCTTTAATGATTTATGAAATGATACCGGAAAATAGCTGTTCTGCGGTTTCTATTGCGAGTTTTCTTGTTTATTTTAGCACTTATGTCATCATATTACAAGAGAATATAGGAATACTCTGCGAAAACCAAATGCATTCCAGTCGCAAGTGATTAGATATTCTACAATTTTATAGTTTTAATTATCTTTGAGCAAATTTCTTGCAAGTCCTTTTCTTTTGTTGTAATATATTTCATAACAACGAGAAAGTTCTCGAAATTTAAGAAAAAGGAGACACATCATGTCTAAAAAAGTATTATTTATCGTCGGATCCCTACGTCAAGGTTCTTTTAACCACCAAATGGCTCTCGAAGCTGAGAAAGCACTTGCTGGTAAAGCGGAAGTTAGCTATCTTGATTACTCAGCCCTTCCTCTCTTCAGCCAAGATTTGGAAGTTCCAACTTATCCAGCTGTAGCTGCTGCTCGTGAAGCAGTTCTCGCTGCTGATGCCATCTGGATCTTCTCTCCAGTCTACAACTTCTCTATCCCTGGAACAGTGAAAAACTTGCTTGACTGGCTATCTCGTGCCCTTGACTTATCTGATACACGTGGCGCTTCTGCTCTTCAAGACAAGTTTGTCACCGTATCATCTGTAGCCAATGCAGGTCACGATCAACTCTTCGCTATCTATAAAGACCTCTTGCCATTTATCCGTACGCAAGTCGTTGGCGACTTTACCGCTGCACGTGTCAATGACTCTGCCTGGGCAGACGGAAAATTGGTTCTTGAAGAAACAGTCCTAAACTCCCTTGAAAAACAAGCTCAAGACTTGGTCAATGCTATCAAGTAACTAACATAATAAAAGCGAACAAGACTACTTCTCTGACACTCAGAAGACTAGCTTGTTCGCTTTTTCTCATTTATAAACTAAAATGTCTGATGATACATATTGTCAAATACAAAATATCTGATTTCTATACTTCCTTAACAAAAACCAATTCCTGTGGCTGTGACAGGTCTTCTCGGTAGTTAAATCCTGCAAAGCTTAAGCGACGAGCTTCTTCCACCGTCTGTACTTGATTTTCTATCAGGGCTGTCAGGAAGGCACCACGCGCTTTCTTGGAAATCGTTGAATGAATCTTCAACTGACCACCCCTATCTTCCATGAATTTGAAGGTCACCATTTTTTCTCTAATTTCCTTAGAAAATACAGTCTCAAACTCGGACGACAAGAGAGAGAAAATCACTTCTTCCTGCTTCAGAGCTTCATCATAGGCTACCTTCCAATGGCTCTTCAAAGTCTTACCAGCGACTTTTAATTTCATCAAAAAATCCAAACGGTGAGGGGCCATGGGTGACAAGGCTGGAACGACTCCGTACAAAGCCGAGGTAATGAAGACATGACTTTCAAGATAGGCTTGTTCTGTCTCGGTCAGTTTATCTCGCTTGATATGGCGGTACATGAGCCCATCAAAAAGTTTCAAGGCTGGATAGTGTTGGGCAGTTTGCCTTTTCAAAGCTTGGATATTTTGAAATTCTTCCGCAGACTTCTCGGCTGATACCTTGTAAAAACTCTCCAATTGACTAGCAGAATAGAGGGCCAAAGCATCCAGCACGGCCTGACTTTCTGATCTTAAAGGAGTTGCCTCGATACTTGGCAAGTCTGTGTTCATTTCTTTTGCTGTTGGGATTAAAATTTTCATATTGATAGTGTAGCATATTTTTTAGCCACAACCAAGAAATTCATCTGATACTCAATGAAAATCAAAAAGCAAACTAGGAAGCTAGCCGCAGGCTGTACTTGAGTACGGCAAGGTGAAGCTGGCGTGGTTTGAATTTGATTTTCGAAGAGTATGAAAAACCTCGGTTTAACCGAGGCTTCTCTATTTATTTGGGCCATCCTAACCAGACAGCTACGAGAACAAGGGCTATGCCAGCTAAACTTGTTAAGATAGATAAGAATTTATCTTTTTTCTCCTTGAACTGAGAAAAACCTATCTTCAAAGCGAGCAGTCCGAGTAGCATTGAAGCAAGCATCAAATAAAAACCCATTTGTTTGTCCTCCATTAGGCTTAATTTACCTTATTATAACATATATTTCTTAAATAAACCTTTTTTACTGCACTTTAAAAGTCTTGAGATAATTGTCTTTTCCTACTTGACCTTCGAAGGTTTTACCATTTTCAAGGTAAGGAAGGTCATCTGATACAGAGGCCTTGACCTTGTAAATCTTGCCATCAACTTTAAAGAAGTAGACGGTATCTCCCTTGATAACAGCTGATTTGAGGTCTGCTACTACTCCCTTGATGCTTTCTGTCGTTGCATTGTCAATTTCAAGGTCGTTTTTATTGGCATACTTGCTGAGTAGCTCTTCCACTGTCGTAGCTACGATAACGTTTTGGTACTCGACTGCGTCTACCAGAGCGTACTCTTTGACCAAGCCTGCATTGTCCTTCAAACCCATGATGTAGAGAGGCTTGTCATTGAGGTTGATGAGGATTGGGAAGGTTGCCTTGTAGGATTTCTCCTGAACAGCACCTTCGGCTGATTCACGGGCTGATTCTTCGGTCGCAGAAGCCAAGCTGTACTTAGTGATTTCTCCTGTTCGCATATTTTCAAGAATGAAACCAAGATTACTTTCATCTGCATTGGCCGATGTCACACCTGTGTAGAGGTAGATGTCATTACCGATAGACAAGTAATTATAGCCCTTGGTAGTCTGGGTCACGTTTTTCTTGGAAATCATGGCATTCCAGAAACCATCCTTGTACTTGCCGTTGTAGTTGATTTGCTCAATGGTTTCCTCAGCTGGATAAACTCTGTCCACCCATTCCGGAACATCTGCCAAGCTGTATTCCTTGGTTTCTCCATTTGTAGCATCCAAGATAATGACTGAAACAGGACGAGGAACCGCAAGTCCAAATTGCTTTTGGTAAACTGTAGCCACATAGAAAGGATTGCCCTCATCGTCCACCTCAAAAGATGGAGTCTTGAAGATTTTAGTTGGGTACTTCAAGCGTAGGTGACGTTTGACGTCACGGTTAAAATACTCCGAATCAGAATACTTGATTGGTGTCTTCAAGTCCACCAAGTCCGCATTACCAGTTACCATGTCTACCTTGATATACTCGCCGATTCCCTTGGCTTGATTGTTAAACCATTTGATAGGATCTGCGTATTCTAGTGGTGTAACCCGATAAGGTTTCCCATCAATCGTCAATTGGGTATAGGTATCTGCCGCTACGTACTGCGACACCTTATCCGTTAGGGAACCCAAGTAGCGGTCGCCAATTTTTTCAGCAGTACTTCTATCTAAGATAGGAACCTTACTAGTGTCAGTCTTAGGAAATTCAGTAAAGTCTTTTTCCGTAACCGTGACTACATTGGCATAATTTTTAGCCTGAAAAATGCTGGAAGTCACCAAGGAAACCAAGGCTGCTAAGAGAAGAATTCCTCCAATAGAAGCTAAAAGGATTTTCCCTAACCGATTGATTTTGAAACCCTCAAGATTTAAGGCAGCTTCTGCCTTGCCGTGGCGCACATGAACCGTTTTGACAAGGTTTATCCCCTTGCCAAAGCCAAATAAGATTGCTACAAGCAGCAAATGCCCACAGAGGAAAAAGAGAAATTCCCAGCTGGTTAAGTTAAGGGGCGGTAAAAAGATATACCAGGTCGTTGCGATAAAAATAAGTTCAAAGATTATCCGTTTCATTTGCTTTCCTCCTAAATGATTCGTCCTTTCAAGTGATCCAGTTCATGCTGACAAATCTGAGCTGGGAATCCTGTCAAGGTAATGGTCTGTTCCTGCCACTTGCTGTCACGATATGCAATCCTTATGGTTTCATAACGCTTAGTAGGTCTCACACCTGTCAAGGACAAACAACCTTCTTCCGTCTCATAAGGTCCTTCAGAGGACAGGAGCACTGGGTTAAACATGACCACAGGAACCAAACCAAGATTAAAGATAATCACGCGCTTCTGCACCCCAATCATATTGGCAGCCAGACCAACACAAGTTTCTCGATTTGCTAAGAGTGTATCCTGCAAATCTCTGGCAAGATACAGGTCTTCCTGACTTGCCGGCTGAGATACCTGAGATAAAAACAAAATATCCTTCACAATTTTCTTTTCCACTTCCTCACACTCCTCTTGCTTTTTACTATATTATAGCAATTATAGCACAAAAGCTGATAACTGCAAGCCCTTTCCCTCAACTGTAGCAAAAAGCCATCCGAAGATGACTTTTTTTAAATCGCATTCTTATCAAAACCGAGTTTGCGTTGAATAAACTTAACAATTTCGACGATAATAATCATTGAGAAGCTTCCGCCCATAACGATTCCCCATTGTGACAAGTCTAGTTTGGTTACGTGGAAGATTCCTTCAAGCGGTTCTACGACGATTGTTGCCATGAGAAGAATGAAGGATATCAAGATAGACCAGTTGAAGGTCTTAGACTTGAATGGGCCAACTGTCAAGATGGATTGGTAAACAGACTTGACATTGTAGGCATGGAAGAGCTGAATCAAACCAAGGGTTGCAAAGGCCATAGTAAGGGCATCTGCATGAATGGCATGATTGTCACCCACATGAACTGGGTAAGCAAGGGCAAGGCCATAAACACTCATAACAAGGGCTGCTTGGAGTACACCTTGATAGATGATAGAACTCAAAACACCACCTGAGAAGAAGCTTGCCTTGCGTCCACGTGGTTTATGGTTCATGACACCAGGCTCAGCAGGTTCAACACCTAGAGCAATTGCTGGGAAGGTATCTGTTACCAAGTTGATCCACAAAAGATGAACTGGTTGCAAAACATCCCAACCAAACAAGGTTGATAGGAAAATGGTTAATACTTCAGCAGTATTGGCAGAAAGTAGGTACTGAATAGTCTTTTGAATATTTGAGAAGACCTTACGTCCTTCTTCAACTGCAACGATAATAGTCGCAAAGTTATCATCTGCAAGAATCATGTCAGAAGCCCCCTTAGAAACCTCTGTACCAGTGATTCCCATACCGATACCGATGTCTGCTGTTTTCAGAGCTGGCGCATCATTGACACCGTCACCTGTCATGGCAACGACTTTACCTTGTTTTTGCCAAGCCTTGACGATACGAACCTTGTGTTCTGGAGACACACGGGCATAAACAGAGTATTGACCAACTACTTTTTCAAAGTCTTCATCTGACAGTTCATTGAGTTCAGCACCAGTTAAAACGTGGCCTTCTGTATCGTTTGCGTCAATGATTCCCAAACGTTTGGCAATAGCTTCTGCTGTGTCTTGATGGTCACCTGTAATCATGATTGGACGGATTCCAGCTTCCTTAGCCACACGCACAGCCTCAGCAGCTTCAGGACGTTCAGGGTCAATCATACCAATCAAACCAGTAAAGATTAAATCATTTTCAAGCTCTTCAGAAGTGAGATTTTCTGGAATGCTGTCAATAATCTTATAAGCACCTGCAAGGACACGCAAGGCTTGATGAGCCATTTCAGAGTTGTTTGTATGAATGAGATTTGTAACCTTCTCATCAATCGGAGCAATATCCCCAGCCTTATCACGAAGAAGACAACGTTTTAAGAGTTGGTCTGGCGCACCCTTGACTGCTACAAGGAAACGACCATCTGGCAATGGGTGAACTGTTGACATGAGCTTACGGTCAGAGTCAAATGGCAACTCAGCTACACGAGGATACTTCTCTAAGAAACCTTTGACATCGTAACCCTTGTCCAAGGCATATTGGATAAAGGCTGTTTCGGTTGGGTCACCAATCAGGTTGCCTTCCACATCGATTTTCGTATCATTGGCCAAGACAACTGAACGAAGAAGGGGCATTTCAAGACCTAGTTCAATATCATCAGCTGAGTCATGTAGAACCGCATCGTAGAAGACTTTTTCGACTGTCATCTTGTTCATAGTCAGCGTACCAGTCTTATCAGAAGCGATGATTTCAGTTGAACCAAGTGTTTCAACTGCTGGCAATTTACGAACGATGGAATGGCGTTTGGCCAAAACTTGAGTACCAAGGGAAAGAACGATGGTAACGATAGCAGGAAGTCCTTCTGGAATGGCTGCAACGGCAAGGGCAACAGAAGTCAACAACTCACCAAGTGGACTTTTCCCTTGAATGAAGACACCCACTACAAAAGTAACAAGGGCAATGACCAAGATAGCATAGGTCAAGACTTTAGAAAGGTTGTTCAAGTTTTGTTTAAGTGGTGTATCTGTCTCATCCGCATCTTGAAGCATACCAGCGATATGACCAACTTCAGTGTACATCCCTGTATTGACAACAACACCCATCCCACGACCATAGGTCACGTTAGAGTTTTGGAAGGCCATATTGACACGGTCACCAATACCAGCATCTACAGCAAGCTCGACTGACAAGTCTTTTTCGACTGGCACAGACTCACCTGTCAAAGCAGCTTCTTCGATTTTAAGAGAATTGGCTTCTAATAAACGAAGATCCGCTGGTACAACATCACCTGCTTCAAGAGCAACAATATCACCTGGTACCAATTCTTTAGAGTCAATCTCCGCCATATGCCCATCACGAAGAACGCGGGCAGCTGGACTAGACATGGATTTGAGGGCTTCGATCGCTTCTTCAGCTTTCCCTTCTTGGTAAACACCAAAGGCAGCATTGATGATTACCACGGCTAAGATGATAATGGCATCTGCAATATCTTCCCCACCAGAAGTCACGACTGACAAGATAGCTGCCGCAACTAGGATGATAATCATCAAATCCTTAAATTGCTCGATAAATTTGACCAAGATTGATCGTTTCTCGCCTTCTTCGAGTTCATTGTGGCCAAATTCGACAAGGCGCTTTTCCGCCTCACTTGATGACAAACCTTGCTCGGTCGCATCCACAGCCTTCAAGACCTCTTCAGGACTCTGAGTGTAAAACGCTTGGCGTTTTTGTTCTTTTGACATGTGTCTCCTCCTTGACATTGTGTGCAAAACAGACTCTCTTTTCCCCATCGTATCTTTTCACGACAAACAAAAAAGAGACCTGTTAATCATAACAAGTCTCGCTGTTTAAGATAGTGCCGGAAAGCATACTTTTCAGTATAAAATTCGGAATGACGACACTATCACAGGTTTCTGCCAGCTACTCCCTTGAGTAGTACTATTATACCAAAATTTGAAAAACTTTCAAGGATTAAAAATCCGATGAGATGCTACTCTTATCAAAAGTACGTTCACTGATAATATATCTAGGACGACGTTTCGTTTCTAGGTAAATCTTTCCAATATACTCACCAATTACTCCCAAACTAATCAATTGTACTCCACCAAGTAAACTGACTATTGCATAGGTGCTTGCCCAGCCTGCCACAACCGTACCAGCAAACTTACTCCATATGCCCCAAATAATCAATAAAAAACTAAAGAGTGACGTCAAAACACCAAGACTTGTAATCAAACGAATCGGTTTGATTGATAAACTGGTAATACCATCCATAGCCAAACCAAGCATTTTAGATAGTGGATAATGGCTCTCACCAGCAATTCGTTCATGGCGCTTATACGAAACATAAGAATATTTAAAGCCAACTAAAGGCATTAAACCACGAAGAAAAAGATTAACTTCTTGGAACCTCTCTAACTCCCGCAAAAATCTTTTTGATACCAATCTATAGTCGGCATGATTGAAAATAACTTCTGCTCCAAATAGGCGTAGCACTTTATAAAAACCTTCGGCTGTAATTCGTTTAAAAGCAGAGTCCGTATCACGATTATCACGGACACCATATACAATTTCAGAACCACTTTTATATTCTTCAACCATTTTGTCCATACAATTGATATCATCTTGTCCATCAGCATCAATGGTAATGACAATATCAGCAAACTGAATAGCCTCATACATACCGGCAAGGACACTACTTTGATGACCCCTATTACGACTTTGTGACACGCCAACTACAGAAGGGATGGTTTTAGCATAACTTTCTATCAGTTCCCAAGTCTGATCCTTACTACCATCATTTACATACATGATTTTACTAAGAGGATGGATTTCTTCTTTCTTTACTAATTGTTCAATTTTTTCAACAAACATTGGATTAGTATGTGGTAAGACTTGCTCTTCGTTATAACACGGAATAACGATATATAAAATTGGCTTTTTCCTGCTCATGCTATTCTCCTCCTTTTCTATAAATCATAGCTGTATCAATCTGTTTTTCTAAGTGATAATTTACTTTAATATAATCCTTAATAAAAGAGTCAGTCCTCTTACCATAATCCCATTCAGTATCAAATACAATATAGATAGGAGGATTTTCTTGTATAGATTTTTTAAACTCATCAATAATAACTCGATCATCTGTCACAGCTGGGATGAAGAAAAATTTTGTACTAGCTAGCCGTTCACTATACAAATAAATTGTTCCATTTTGACGGTGTGTATAAATTCGGTCATCCATCGACGTATTTTTCTCTATATAGCTAGCAACGCGTTGCTGTTTCTCAGATCTATTCAGATATCTTGTATTCATACTTTTCATGATGGATTTTACATCATTCTGGTATACAATAATAAATCCTAAGAATAAGACAAAAAATACTTGAAAAGACATTTTCTTGGATATGCTATGAAATAAATAGGAAATATATGGAATCAAAATCGGGAGCATTACTAAAATGTAATGACCATAGCTTCTTTTTGAGATAAGAGCCAGAAGTAAACAAACAATAAAAACAAAATGATAGAAGATTGATTTTATTCCAAATTTCTTCCACAGTGGTATCAAGGAAAATAACATCAATAAATTAAGACTTAAGAGATTTGTTTGAGAAATGTACCATCTGATAATCTCATACATCGAAACGTTATTAGACTCTGTAGTATAAATAAAATTAATTCCAATCGACTGGTATACCATTTCAATAAAGATGCCCTTTGATAACAGATATAGGCACAAAGGGATAGTTGGTATTAATACTCCAACGAAAAATAATCCTATCAAAGAAAACAATTCCCTATATGCTTTCTTTAGTATAAAATCAATCAATACATAAATACAAAATACTAGCCAAATCCCTATCATATTTGCTTTCGTAAAAAATACAATAGCGAAAAACGCACCTGATACTACGATGTCATTTTTACTGAAATCATTTTGTATAAATAATTTTAAAAAAATGTATAATGAATAAGACAAAAAAGGTAAAATAAAACCTTCTAAACTCCAACCGCCATCAAAAAAATACTCATAAATTATAAAGATAATTGCTAAAGTTAAAATTGTTTGCTTATTCCCAGTAAATAATCTTGAGATCTTATAGCTAGCTATAAAGAATAGAAATGTACAAAATAGGTATAAAAATTTAATTCCTAACGCACCACCAATAAGATATCCTAGGTAGTTCAGTAAAAAAACAACTGGCCCCTTATGATCAAATAAGGCTGCATACATCAATTCTCCTCGATTCATTGCATACCCAAAATATTCAAAAATACTAGCATCTGAAAACGGTATTCCTTGTTTGACATTTGTTACCATCGAGAACCAGACTAAAACAGTAAAGAGCAAAGAAATACTCATCGCTAAAATACTCATTTTTTTCAATTTTATTTACCTCAACTTTTCACTTTATCAGTCTATCATATTTCCTAAAAAAAAAAGCATTTTCTGCTTTGTATTTTCTTAGTTTTATCTGTCCTATTTGAATTTTCCCTTGAAAACCAGTATAATGGTAGAATGCTATGTGACTAGAAAGGAAGTTGAATGAAGCAATCTATCTCAAATCTCAAGTTAGCTGAGCGTGGGGCCATTATCAGCATTTCAACCTATTTGATCTTGTCTGCAGCCAAATTGGCTACTGGGCACCTCCTCCATTCATCCAGTTTGGTGGCAGATGGTTTTAATAACATATCCGATATCATCGGAAATATTGCCCTCTTGATTGGGATTCGAATGGCGCGCCAACCTGCAGACCGGGACCACCGTTTTGGTCACTGGAAGATTGAAGATTTGGCTAGCTTGATCACTTCTATCATCATGTTCTATGTCGGTTTCGATGTTCTAAGGGACACCATTCAAAAGATTCTCAGTCGGGAAGAAACGGTCATTGATCCTCTGGGTGCACTTCTAGGAATCATTTCTGCAGCGGTTATGTTTGTGGTTTATCTCTACAACACCCGTCTCAGTAAACATTCCAAATCAAAAGCACTGAAGGCAGCTGCCAAGGATAATCTTTCTGACGCTGTTACATCACTTGGCACTACCATTGCTATCCTAGCCAGTAGTTTCAATTATCCCATTGTGGATAAACTGGTTGCCATCATCATCACTTTCTTTATCTTAAAGACTGCCTATGATATCTTCATCGAGTCTTCTTTTAGTCTATCAGATGGCTTCGACGACCGTCTGCTTGAGGATTATCAAAAGGCTATCATGGAAATTCCCAAAATCAGCAAGGTTAAGTCCCAAAGAGGTCGCACCTACGGTAGCAATATTTACCTGGATATCACGCTGGAGATGAATCCCGACTTATCCGTTTATGAAAGTCACGAGATTGCGGATCAGGTCGAGTCTATGCTGGAAGAACGTTTTGGGGTTTTTGATATCGATGTCCATATTGAACCAGCGCCTATCCCTGAGGATGAAATTTTAGACAATGTCTACAAAAAATTGCTTATGCGCGAGCAATTGATTGATCAAGGAAATCAACTGGAGGAACTCTTGGCTGACGATTTTGTCTATATTCGTCAAGATGGAGAGCAGATGGATAAAGAGGCCTATAAAGCCGAAAAAGACTTGAATTCCGCTATCAAGGATATTCAGATCACTTCCATCAGTCAGAAGACCAAACTCATCTGCTATGAGTTAGATGGCATCGTCCATACCAGTATCTGGCGCCGCCACGAAACCTGGCAAAATATTTTTCATCAAGAAACCAAAAAAGAATAGAAAAATCCTGTCATGAGACGGGATTTTTCCATTCTTCTAGCTATCAAATTCACTGAGATACTCATAGCGGTCGTATTTTTCAAGGAGTGCTTCGTTTTTCTCATCTAGCTCTTTTTGGAGAGTAGCCAGCTTACCAAAGTCAGAGCCATTTGCCTGCATTTCCTCTTCAATAGCAGCGATACGATTTTCCAAGGCTTCAATATCACCTTCAATGCTTGCCCACTCCTGCTTTTCTTGGTAGGTCATGCGTTTCTTGTCTTCACGAACCTTGACCACTTTCTCCTTTTCAGCCTTTTGCACTTGATTGGCCATCTCTGTTTCAAAGGCTTTCTCATCAAGATAGTCGGTGTAATGACCAAAGAAAGGACGAATCTTGCCATCCTCAAAAGCGAGAATCTTAGTCGCTACCTTATCCAAGAAGTAGCGGTCGTGACTAACCGTCAAAACAGGTCCCGCAAAGCCTTGCAAGAAATTCTCCAAAACTGTCAAGGTTGCAATATCCAAATCATTTGTCGGTTCATCCAAGAGAAGAACATTTGGTTTTTCCAAGAGCAGTTTGAGAAGATAAAGACGTTTTTTCTCTCCCCCTGACAATTTCTCAATCAAGGTTCCATGAGTCGAACGTGGGAAGAGGAACTGCTCCAGCAACTCTGCAATCGAAGTCGTAGAACCACCGCTGGTCTTGACCTCTTCTGCCACTTCCTGCAAGTAATTGATCACTCGCTTGCTTTCATCCAAGCCCTCAATTTGTTGAGAGAAATAGGCGATGCGAACAGTTTCCCCAATCACAACTTGTCCTGCTGTCGGCTCAAGAATGCCTGCAATCAAGTTAAGGAGAGTTGATTTCCCAACACCGTTGTCCCCAACGATTCCGATACGGTCTTTAGCCTGTACCAAGAGATTAAAATCTTGCAAAATGGGCTTGTTTTCATAGGCAAAGGAAACATCCTGAAACTCGATGACTTTCTTCCCAATCCGACTGGTTTCAAAGTTCATGGTCAAGTCTGTCTCAGCACTACTGCCTGAAACTTCCTTTTTCAAGTCATGGAAGCGATTGATACGAGCCTGCTGCTTGGTCGCACGCGCCTGCGGTTGTCTGCGCATCCAGGCCAATTCTTGCTTATAAAGTTGTTCCTTTTTGTGGAGAAGAGCCGCATCGCGCTCGTCCTGTTCCGCCTTAAGGCGAACATAATCCTGATAATTTCCCTGATATTCGGTCAAGCCTGCTCGGTCCAACTCGAAAATCCGTGTTGACAAAGCGTCTAGGAAATAACGATCGTGGGTAATAAAAAGGACGGTCTTCTTGGAATTTTTCAAAAAGAGAGTCAACCACTCGATAGTCGCTATATCTAAGTGGTTGGTCGGTTCATCCAAAAGCAAGAGGTCGTGGTTGCCGAGTAAAACTTGCGCCAACTGGACCCGTCTTCTCAGACCACCTGACAATTCCCCAACAGGAGTAGATAAGTCCTGAATACCCAGCTTGCTAAGAACCGTCTTGACCTGACTCTCAATTTCCCAAGCTTGAAGAGAGTCCATTTCTGCCATGACACGTTCCAAACGCGCCTGCTTGTCCTCACTATAGTTGAGCATGATCAATTCGTACTCACGAATGAGCTGGATTTCCTTGAGGTCGCTAGATAGAACCGTATCCAAGACCGTCTTGTTATCATCAAAATCAGGATCCTGGGTCAAGTAACCAATCTGGTAATCATTTTTAGCTGAAAAAGGACTGACATCCCCATCAAAGCCAGAAACACCAGAAAGGACATCCAAAAGGGTAGTCTTGCCCGTTCCATTGACACCAATCAAACCGATTCTGTCTAGGTCATGGATGATAAAGGAAATATCCTTGAAAACGGTCTTGTCACCGACGGATTTACTTAGTTTTTCAACGATAAAATCACTCATTTTTTCTCCCTCAAGTAAGCATGGATGGCTTGTCGGTCATTTTCCAATGTTCCATCGACAATGGCATATTCAATCTCTGTTAAAATCTCTCCCAAATCTGGGCCCGGCTGATAGCCATATTCCTTAATCAAAATACCGCCATTGATCTGAATTTCTTTCTTATCATGTATAGTCAAGCTCTGGTAAGTTTCTTTGATAGCTTGTGGATTGACTTGTTTTCCTTGAGCCTGACGAAGATTTTCAGCCTGTAAAAGCAAATCCAAGTCAAAGCGGTAACAATCTCGCTTGCTCAATTCTCCTTTTTCACGCAGAGCCAAAATAGTCAGCAAATCCTGAACTTGCTTGGCAAACTGGCGTGAGGTCTTCCAAGCTTTCAAAAATGGCTGCGCATTTTCAATCTCCAAAGCCCACAGTAGAGCCGCCCAGGCTTGTTCAGAGGATTCAAAGGTAAAATCGGTCTCTAACTCAAACAGTCTGTTGAGCTTATCCTGGCTAGATGCCATATCAGGGAGATAATCATAAGCTTGGCTCTCAATCATGGAAGCCAAGCCCCTTCTCCAAAACGGAGCCAGCAAGAGTTTATCAAACTCAACAAAGGTACGCTCCACAGAAATTTTCTCCAAAAGCGGCGTCAAGGTCTTCATAGCCTTAAATGTTTCTGGCTCAAGTTCAAAACCAAGACTGGCCTGAAAACGGAAACCACGCATAATTCGCAGAGCGTCTTCGTTGAAACGTTCACTAGCCACTCCAACCGCTCGCAAAACTTGGTTTTCCAAATCCTCTAAACCATGAAACAAGTCAACAATTTCTCCTGTCTCGTCCAAGGCAAAGGCGTTGACTGTAAAATCACGGCGTTTGAGGTCTTCTTCTAGCGAACGCACAAAGGAGACTGCACTGGGTCTGCGATAGTCCACATAGACATCCTCTGTCCGAAAGGTGGTTACCTCATACTCCTCATCCCCATCTAAAACCAAGACGGTTCCATGCTCGATTCCGATATCAGCTGTTCGCGGAAAAATCTGCTTGGTCTCTTCTGGATAAGAAGACGTCGCAATATCCACATCATGGATAGGGCGATTGAGAAGGGCATCTCGAACAGAGCCCCCAACAAAATAGGCTTCAAAGCCTGCTTCTTTAATTTTTTCTAATACTGGTAAAGCCTTCTGAAATTCAGAAGGCATTTGCGTTAATCTCATAATAAGTGTTCTAATCCATAGACAAGCTCATGACGCTTGACAACTTCTTTAATTCCCAAATTGACCCCTGTCATGAAGGAGCTGCGATCATAGGAGTCATGACGGAGGGTCAATCCTTCTCCCTGATTGCCAAAGATGACTTCCTGATGAGCTACCAAGCCTGGCAAACGAACTGAGTGAATCCTCATGCCATCAAAGTCAGCACCACGAGCACCTGCAATCAATTCTTCCTCATCCGCTGCACCTTGCTGAATAGACTCTCGAACTTCTGCCATCAACTCAGCTGTTTTAATAGCTGTTCCACTCGGAGCATCCTTTTTCTTGTCATGATGGAGCTCGATAATCTCCACATTTGGGAAATATTTAGCAGCCTGCCTTGCAAATTGCATGAGTAAAACAGCACCCAAGGCAAAATTTGGAGCGATTAAACCACCCAAATCTTGGGCACGAGAAAATTCTTTTAGCTCTGCAATTTCTTCACTTGTGAAACCTGTTGTTCCAACTACTGGAGCAAAGCCATTTTCAAGAGCAAAGCGTGTATTTTCATAGGCAACGGCTGGTGTAGTAAAGTCTACCCAGACATCCGCTTCAAAGCCTGCTAAATCAGCCTTATCCTTGAAAACAGGAATACCCTGCCATTCTGACTCAGACTCAAAAGGATCCAAAACTGCTACCAAGTCCAAGTCTGGATCAGCCAAGACCATCTGGCAAGCAGCTTGGCCCATCTTGCCTTTAAAACCTGCAATAATTACTCGAATACTCATCTCTACTCCTGTCTAAGATACAAAGGACGTTAGCTGCCCATAAAAAATAGGGAATGGCGCTGACTTTCCACGAAAGGCAAGACAGACATCTTTTTTCAAGAGGCAGGTAGTCCGTGTTCAATTGCTATGATACAAAGCCTGTAGGAACACAAAGTGAAAATAGAAGTTCTAATCAAGGATTGTCTACTCCTTGGAAGAACTATCTTTTTCAAACAGGGTTCCAGGCGTGTTCATTTGCTAACTTCTTAACTAAGCTAAAAGTCCCAACTAAATCACTGGAATATAACCCAGAGCAATGCTTCCTGCTCCTAGGTGAGTTCCAATGACACTACCAAATGTAGCAAGTGAAATATCTGAACCCACTCCAGAATCAAGCAAGTGCTGACGTAATTCTTCAGCCTTTTCAGGAGCATTTCCGTGAATGACAATGACACGGTATTGGCCTGAAGCTGTGGTTTCCTTGATGATTTCAATCAAGCGCTTGGTTGCTTTCTTTTCCGTACGAACTTTTTCGTAAACCTCAATCACACCTTGGTCGTTGAAATAAAGGATTGGCTTAATGCTAAGCAAATTGCCCAAAATGGCAGCCCCATTTGAAAGACGCCCACCTTTCACCAAATGGTCCAAATCATCTACCATGATAAAGGCTGACGTACGACTGATTTGAATGGCTAGCTTATCCTGAATGATGTCAAAATCATCGCCCTGGCCACGCCAATTAAAGACGCTTTCAACCATGATACCCAGAGGAGCACTTGTAATCAAAGTGTCTGGAAAGGCAATGGTTAAACCCTCATATTCATCTATCATATACTGGATATTTTGGTAAAAACCTGAAATTCCAGAAGATAGGAAAAGCCCCAAGGCATGTGTATAACCTTGTTCTTTGAGCGAAGTTAAGATTTCATCTAACTTGGCAATACTTGGTTGACTAGTCTTAGGCAATTCAGAAGCCTGAGCCATTTTTTGGTAAAATTCCTCAGCAGTCAGATTGATACCTTCGACATACTCCTCACCATCAATATTGACAGGAATATCCAAGACATACAAATCTTCTCTTTGCAAGGTCTCTGCACTGAGATAGGCAGAAGAATCTGTGATAACAGCTAGTTTCATATTAGAACTCCAAATTGATTCCTGGTAAGTCTAATGCAATTTCAGTTACTTCGTAAGTCAAACGGTTGAGCATATTCAAACATGGACGAGCCAAAGTTTCCACTTCTTCTTGGCTCAATTCACTTGGTTCATTGACAATACGGCCATCGATGTGATTTACCTGTGAAATGGTTCCACTGATGACAAACTTATCAAATACAATCATAAAGGTCAAGATGACAATCAAGGAAGTCACTTGATTTTCTTGATCATGTTGGAGCAATTGGAAGTTCACATCCACCTTAGTTTCAGGAGCTCCATTTTCATTTTCCCATTCAAAATTACGCGCATCAAAATGATACTGACTAACAAATTCTTGTTCACGTTTAAGATTCATGTCTTTCTCCCTTGGCTACAATATTATAAGCTATTGTACCATAATTTTTTATTTTCATCTAGTTTTCTAGGATTTAGTCAATCCCGATTTCAGCTCGAACTACGTCTGCGATGGTATCAACATAGTAGTCTACTTCTTCTGTTGTAGGCGCTTCTGCCATAACACGCAAGAGGGGTTCTGTCCCACTTGGGCGAACAAGAATACGGCCGTTCCCTGCCATTTCTTCTTCCATCTTCTCGATGATAGCCTTGATAGCTGGAACTTCCATAGCCTTTTCCTTCATGGCGTTTTCCACTCGGATATTGACTAATTTTTGTGGATAGATGGTTACTTCTCCTGCCAACTCTGACAAGCTCTTACCAGTTTCCTTCATGATTTTGGTCAATTGAACAGCTGATAATTGACCATCACCTGTAGTATTGTAATCCATCAAGATAACGTGACCAGACTGTTCACCACCAAGGTTGTAGCCTGATTTTCGCATTTCTTCAACAACGTAACGATCGCCAACTGCAGTAACTGCCTTGTTAATACCTTCGCGGTCCAAGGCCTTGTGGAAACCAAGGTTAGACATAACAGTTGTCACAATTGTATTTTGGACCAATTGTCCTTTTTCAGAAAGGTATTTCCCGATGATGTACATAATCTTGTCACCATCGACGATGTCGCCATTCTCATCAACAGCAATCAAACGGTCACTGTCTCCGTCAAAGGCCAAACCGATAGCTGACCCGCTTTCTTTGACCACTTCTTGAAGGGCTTCTGGGTGGGTTGAACCAACATTAAGGTTGATGTTAAGACCATCTGGTGTTTCCCCGATAACCGTCAATTGGGCACCAAGGTCTGCAAAGATTTGACGGGCACTTGTAGAAGCTGCACCGTTTGCTGTGTCCAAGGCAACCTTCATTCCTTCAAGAGGAGTTCCAGTTGAAACAAGGTAGCCTTCATACTTACGCAAGCCTTCTGGGTAATCTACCAAGGTTCCCAAGCCTTCTGCACTTGGACGTGGCAGAGTGTCTTCTGCAGCGTCTAGCAAGGCTTCAATTTCTGCTTCTTTTTCGTCATCTAGTTTGAAGCCATCACCACCAAAGAACTTAATCCCATTATCAAGGGCTGGGTTGTGACTAGCAGAAATCATGACACCTGCACTGGCTCCCTCAGTTTTTACCAAGTAAGCTACTGCTGGTGTTGCAAGGACACCAAGTTTGTAGACGTGAATTCCCACAGACAGTAGACCTGCCACCAAGGCAGATTCTAGCATTTCCCCTGAAATACGTGTATCACGTCCTACAAAAACTTTCGGTGCTTCCGTTTCATGTTGGCTAAGAACATAGCCTCCAAAACGACCTAGTTTGAAGGCCAATTCTGGCGTTAGTTCTACGTTAGCTTCTCCACGGACTCCATCAGTCCCAAAATATTTACCCATTTTTATAAAATCCTTTTTCTATTTTTAATTCGTTTTTGAACTAGTTGCTTTCGTTGACGAAGATGTCTCCGACGAACTGCTTGTGCTTGAACTTGGTGCTACTGGTTTTGTAGTGACCTTCATTGTCGTATCAAAGGGAGTAATCACTACTGGTAAGACTACCCCGTTGCGGTCGATTGCCTGCAAAGGTACTGAGCCACTGTAATTACCTGTTATGCGTTCGCTGGTTGGTAAAAGCGCAATAACTTTGTCAATCTTCGCTAATGTTTCCTGATCTGTCGTAACCGAAACGCGTTCATTTGACACGGTTACACTATCAATTTGTAGCTTGGAATCAATCTGGCTTTGGTCAACTTGTGGCACAACAATCATCCCATCTCGCTTAACCTTCTTCCCCACTTTCACTGTGATCTTTTGAGGCGTTGCCACAGCGGTCAATCCACTTGGAAGATTTTCAATGTTCAAAGGAACTTCAATCGTTCCAATACTAGCATCTGTCAAATCCGCTGTCACCTTAAACTTACGAGTACTTTCCTGCATTTCACTGGCCAAGGTCACACGATTGGCACCTGTCAGTACAACTGAAACTTCTGATGCAAATCCGCTAATGAAATACTGGTCATCATCATAGTGAATATCGATAGGAACGTTCGTTATCGTATTGGTGTAGGTTTCTGATTTGACCTGCCTTGCGGTATTGCTATTTTGAAAGTTGGTTGACGTTGCATAAATGAATAAGACACAAGCAAAAAAGAGAGATGAAATGATATATAGACTATTTTTTCTCATATTTCCAACCTCCTAGCAAACGGTCCTTGAAACTGACTTTTTCCTCAACAGCTGGCAGAAGAATTGTTCGTAGCTCTGCTTCAAATTCTTCAATCGTCAAGTCGTGCTTGAAAACACCGTTATAGGTAATAGAAATACCACCTGTTTCCTCTGACACGATGAAGGTCAAGGCATCGGATACTTCTGATAAACCAATAGCCGCCCGGTGTCTGGTCCCAAATTCCTTGGAAATCCCTGTGCTTTCTGTCAAGGGCAGATAGGCAGAAGTTACCGCAATCCGATTTTCTCTGATAATCACAGCACCGTCATGTAGAGGAGTGTTGGGGATAAAGATATTGATGAGGAGTTCTGCCGAAATATTGGCATCCAAGTGAATCCCTGTCGCAATGTATTCTTGCAAGGTCCGAACTCGTTGGATGGCAACAAGAGCACCAATCTTACGAGGACTCATGTATTCAACTGACTTGACAAAGGCACGAATCATTTTCTCTTCTGCACTAATTTGAGTAGTAGAAAAGAAATCTGTCGCCCTTCCCAAGCGTTCCAAACCAGTCCGAATCTCTGGAGAGAAGATGACAACCGCAGCAATAACTCCATAGGTGATAATCTGATTAATCAACCAAGAAATCGTTGTTAAACCAAGGATATTGGCCACGACCTGGGCTAATACAAAAATCAAGACCCCCCGTACCAAAATCATAATCTTGGTACCAGCTATCGCTTTTGTAAAACGATATAAAATATAGGCCACAATCAAAATATCAAACAGATTGATGGCAATACTCCAAGGACTAGAAAACAAGCTAGTCCAATATTGCAGGTTGGATAATTGTTGAAAGTTCATCTGCTGTCTCCTCTCTGTCCAAACACGTTCCTTTCTATTATACCATTTTTCTGACATTTTTTTCCCTATCCTACTTCATTTTAAATTAAGGAAAAATATGATAAAATAAACTGACTAGAAAAAACAAAGGAGAAACCATGTCTCAACTCTATGATATTACCATTGTAGGTGGTGGTCCCGTCGGGCTTTTTGCAGCCTTCTATGCCCACCTACGCCAAGCCAAGGTCCAAATCATCGACTCCCTTCCCCAACTAGGTGGACAACCTGCTATTCTCTATCCTGAAAAGGAAATTTTAGACGTCCCAGGTTTCCCAAACCTGACTGGAGAAGAATTGACCAACCGTCTAATCGAGCAATTAAATGGCTTTGATACCCCTATTCATCTCAACGAAACGGTTCTTGAGATTGAAAAACAAGAAGATGGCTTTGCCATCACAACTTCTAAAGGAAGTCACCTGTCTAAAACAGTTATCATTGCTATGGGTGGCGGTGCCTTTAAACCACGTCCGCTGGAACTAGAAGGCGTTGAAGGCTATGAAAATATCCACTACCATGTTTCCAACATCCAGCAATACGCTGGTAAGAAAGTGACGATTCTTGGTGGTGGGGACTCAGCTGTGGATTGGGCTTTGGCTTTTGAAAAAATTGCGCCAACTACCCTTGTCCACCGCAGAGATAATTTCCGCGCCTTGGAACACAGTGTACAAGCCTTACAGGAATCTTCTGTAACCATCAAGACACCATTCGTCCCTAGCCAACTCCTTGGAGATGGAAAAAGGCTCGATAAACTTGAAATCACAAAAGTCAAATCTGATGAAACAGAAACGATTGACCTAGACCACCTCTTTGTCAACTATGGTTTCAAATCTTCTGTCGGTAACCTTAAAAACTGGGGTCTGGACCTCAACCGCCACAAGATTATCGTCAACAGCAAACAAGAATCTAGCCAAGCAGGTATCTATGCTATCGGTGACTGTTGCTACTATGACGGAAAAATTGATCTGATTGCGACAGGCCTCGGAGAAGCTCCAACCGCTATCAACAATGCCATCAACTATATCGACCCAGAGCAAAAAGTACAACCAAAACATTCAACCAGTTTATAAAAAAGAACCACGAGTCGCATAGGATTCGTGGTTTTATAGTTCACCGGCTATCTTGTTAGCTCATATTTCCCCCTTCTTTAACAAAAATAAAAATGCCTATCAAACTGATAAAACATGTGATATAATAGGGACGGCACTAACAATACGCCTTGGAAAAGGAGGTATTACAGATGCTAGAACTTCTCAAAATAATACTTATCGCAGTCATCGAGAGTATTATCTCATGGCTGGTGACTCGTTGGTTAGACGATCACTTCGACAAGTAACCTTCCTGGTTAGTGCTATCTAACCCAGAAAAAATCCCCTTGGTATTGCAGTACCGAGGGGATTTCTGATAGCACTAAAATGCTAGAACTTCTCAATTCCTCTTTATTATCTCACATGCTCTGTTCAATTGTCAAGAAAAAGGTGCTTTATAGCTTTATAATTCATCCGCTATTTTATTGATTTTTCTAAGTCTGTGGTTGACACCACTTTTGGTCAGAGGGGTACTGAGGCTATCTGCCAACTGTTGGATAGAGTAGTCTGGGTGATGAATCCGCAACTGCGCTACTTCCTGCAAATCCACTGGCAAATTTTCTAAACCCATGATATCTTTGATTTTACTGATATTGTTGATAGTCTTCATGCTTGCAGAAACTGTCCGAGCGATATTAGCTGTTTCGGCATTGTTGGCCCGATTGAGGTCGTTACGAGTTTCTCGTAAAATCTTAACCCGCTCAAAATCATCACGCGCCTGCATGGCCCCAATCACTATCAAGAAGTCCATAATGTCTTCTGCTCGCTGTAGATAGGTCACAGATCCCTTCTTACGCTCAAGTACCTTGGCATCCAGTAAAAACTGCTGAAGAAGGGAGGCAATTCCTTGCGCATGGTCCAAATAAACAGAACTGATTTCCAACTGGTACTTACCTGACTCAGGGTCACGAATGCTGCCATTTGCCAAGAAAGCACCACAGAGATAGGCACGACCTGCTTCCTCGTCTGATAAAATCGCCTCATCAATACCTGTTTCCAGGCCAAAGAAAGAGTCGGCCAAGTGTAAGTCACTCAATAAATCCTGCACCTTTTCATCTGTAAAAACAGTATAGACTCGATTCTTGCGAAGATTGCTCCTCTGGTGGTGGCGAATTTCCGATTTAATTTCATAGAAATGGAGAAAGGACTCATAGAGGTGACGAGCCAGCTTGGCATTTTCTGTCACTACAGATAAAGTCAAGCCTGAAGTTGAGAGACCGATACTGCCAGACATCTTGATAATGGCTGACAATTCATGCCGGCTCAGATGGTGCTGACCTAGGATTTCTTCTTTTACTGCTACTGTGAAACTCATTTTCTCACCTGTATAATCCGCATCAATTCATCCACAATCAAATCCCCATCGTGGAAGGCGCCTCCATTTTCCAGACGAAGGAAGTTGGATGAAATCACGCGCGGAACTTGCTTACAAAGACCAGTAAAATCATGTTCCACCTGCACCAAGTATTCATCAAAACGGTTGGAATTCATGTATTCCTGAGGCACTTTTTCAATATTCACCAAGACAGTATCGATAAAAGGTCGGCCAAGGTGACGATGCAAGACCTCCACATGGTCACTATCTGTAAAGTGTTCTGTCTCCCCACGTTGGGTCATGATATTGCAGACATAGGCGATTTCTGCCTTGGTTTCCAAAAGCGCCTGCCCGATTTCCTTAATCACGATATTGGGCAAAATAGATGTAAAGAGGGAACCAGGCCCGAGGACAATCATGTCACTTTCAAGAATGGTCTGCACTACTCGACGGCTAGCAAGAGGCGTATCATCGTTGAGGGTATTGGTCACATAGACATGGTCAATCATGCCTGGATGGTCTGCAATATGACTCTCTCCAGCCACTTCTGTCCCATCCTGAAAGACTGCATGAAGGGTCAAGGGATGGTCACTGGAAGGATAAATCTTCCCAGTTGTATGGAAAAATTTGCTCAATAACTGCATGGCATTATAGGTTGAACCCTGCATTTCTGACAGACCTGCAATAATGAGATTGCCCAATGGATGGCCAGCAAAGGCTCCGGAATCCTCAGAAAAACGATACTGAAAGACCTTCTCATAAAACTTAGGCATATCCGACATGGCCACAAGAACATTACGAAGATCACCTGGCGGTGTCAATTGTTGCATATTTTTTCGGAGTTCACCTGATGAACCACCATCATCTGCCACCGTTACGATAGCAGCGATTTCCACATCTTTTTCCCGCAGACTTTTTAGAATGACGGGGATTCCAGTTCCTCCACCAATCACCGTTATCTTTGGTTTTCTCATGAACGGTTTACCGTTTCCTTTCTTCGGTCTTTGTCGCGATGCCCTTCATTGACAGGCCAATTCTTGGATAAGTCCTGCGCCAAGCGTTTAGCAAAGGCCACACTACGGTGTTGTCCACCCGTACACCCCATGGCAATGGTTAGTACAGACTTCCCTTCCTTTTGGTAACTTGGCAAAATCGGCTCAATCAAGGCCAACAAATGTTGATAGAAGTCTTCTGACTCAGGATGGTTCATGACATAATCATAAACAGGTTCATCCACACCCGTTTGGTTTCGCAGCTCTGGCAGGTAATATGGATTTGGCAAGAAACGAACATCAAAGACCAAGTCCGCATCAATCGGAATTCCATATTTAAAGCCAAAAGACATGACTTCGATACGGAAAGACTGGGCTTGTTCTTGATCTGAAAACTGCTCTGCAAGGGTTTTACGCAGCTCACGAGGAGTGAGTTCAGTCGTATCCACCACATTTTGACTCATATTTTTCAAAGGTGCCAAGAGCTCACGTTCCAGCTTGATTCCATCCAAAATCCGTCCATCTGCTGCTAGTGGGTGACTCCGTCTGGTTTCCTTGTAACGCGCGACCAATTCCTTATCAGCTGCATCCAAAAAGAGAATTTTGAAGTCCAGTTCTTCCTTGTTTTCCAACTCATCCAAAACAGCTTGAATCTCTGAGAAGAAAGAACGGCTACGCATATCTACTACCAAGGCCAACTTATGGTCGTCTTCCTTTGTTTCCACCAACTGCAAAAACTTAGGCAAGAGAGCTGGAGGCATATTATCAATAGTAAAATAACCCAAATCTTCGAAGGACTGAATGGCTACAGTTTTGCCTGCCCCACTCATCCCTGTCACAATCACCAAGTGAAGTTGTTTCTTTGTCATCTTTTTCTCCTTATATCAAAAGAAGTTTGGCAGAACCAAACTTCAACTAGCTTATCCAATCTCTGCGATGACTTCAATTTCGACTTTTACATCACGAGGAAGACGAGCTACCTCTACTGCTGAACGAGCTGGAAATTCCTCTTTAAAGGCCGTTTGGTAAACCTCGTTAAAAGGAACAAAGTCGTTCATATCGCTCAAGAAACAAGTTGTTTTGACAACATGGTCAAAGTCTGTTCCTGCTTCTGCCAAAATAGCACCGATGTTTTTTAAGACTTGTTCTGTCTGTTCTTGGATAGTCTCTCCTACGATTTCCCCAGTTTCAGGAGATAGGGGAACTTGACCACTAGCAAACAAAAGGTTGCCAACGATTTTTCCTTGAACATAGGGTCCGATAGCCTTTGGAGCTTTGTCTGTATGAATTGTTTTTGCCATTTTCTTTTCCTCACAATTTTTCTAAGATTGCATCCCAAGCCTCATCCATCCCTGCCTTACTGACAGATGAAAAGAGGATAAAGTCGTCACTTGGGTCAAAGTTTAATTTCTTTTTTATTGCTGATTCATGCTTGTTCCATTTACCACGAGGAATCTTGTCCGCCTTGGTCGCCACAATGATAACCGGAATCTCATAGTATTTGAGAAATTCGTACATCTGTACATCATCTGCTGATGGGTCATGACGGAGGTCAACTAGACTAACAACTGCACGAAGATTTTCCCGAGTCGTTAGGTACTCCTCAATCATGCGCCCCCACTTTTCACGTTCCTTTTTAGAAACACGGGCATAGCCATAACCAGGCACATCCACAAAGCGCATCTTGTCGTCAATGTTAAAAAAGTTGAGAAGCTGGGTTTTCCCAGGTTTCCCTGACGTACGAGCCAGATTCTTACGATTCAGCATAGTATTGATAAAGCTAGACTTGCCAACATTTGAACGCCCTGCTAGGGCAATCTCTGGTAGTTCATCCTGCGGATAGTGGGACTTGTTAGCCGCACTGAGCAAGATTTCAGCATTGTGTATATTAAGTTCCATAGTCACCTCTAGGCTGTTTCTAGGATTGGTTTATCCGTTCCATCGACAGCTTCTTTAGTGATGCGGACCAATTTCACATTTTCCTGACTCGGTACTTCAAACATGACATCTAGCATGGTTTCTTCAATAATCGAGCGAAGACCACGCGCCCCTGTCTTGCGTTCGATAGCCTTGTTGGCAATCTCTTGAAGGGCTTCGTCGTCAAATTCCAACTCGACATCATCATAAGAAAGCAAGGTTTGGTACTGTTTGACCAAGGCATTTCTTGGTTCTTTCAAAATACGAACTAAGTCATCAACAGTCAATTGCTCAAGAGCTGCAAAGACAGGCAAGCGTCCAATCAACTCAGGGATAATCCCAAATTTTTGGATATCTTCTGCGATGATTTCTTGCATGTAAGAGCTATTTTCATCGATAGCCTTGTTATTTTGACCAAATCCGATGACTTTTTCACCCAGACGTTGTTTGACGATTTCTTCAATGCCATCAAAGGCACCACCCACGATGAAGAGGATGTTTTTGGTATCTACTTGAATCATCTCTTGTTGCGGATGTTTTCGTCCACCTTGAGGCGGCACGCTAGCAACAGTTCCCTCTATAATCTTGAGAAGGGCTTGTTGCACCCCTTCACCAGAAACGTCACGTGTGATCGAGACGTTCTCGCTCTTCTTAGCAATCTTGTCAATTTCATCCACGTAGATAATGCCACGCTCTGCGCGCTCAATGTTAAAGTCAGCAGCCTGCAGGAGTTTGAGGAGGATATTTTCCACATCCTCACCAACATAACCAGCCTCAGTAAGAGCTGTTGCATCCGCAATCGCAAAAGGCACATTCAAGCTCTTAGCCAAGGTCTGGGCAAGGAAAGTTTTCCCTGAACCAGTTGGGCCAATCATCAAGATATTTGACTTCTGCAAATCCACATCTTCTGACTCTTCACGCGTATCGTGGAAATTGATGCGTTTGTAGTGGTTGTAAACTGCCACTGCCAAGGCACGTTTGGCACGATCTTGACCAATTACATAGTGGTTCAAGATATGGAGGAGTTCGATTGGTTTTGGAACTTCAGACAAGTCTGCCAAGACTTCTTCCGCCAACTCCTCACGAATGATTTCCTGAGCTAACTCCACACATTCATTACAGATAAAGGCGTTGTTACCTGCGATTATTTTTTGTACTTCTTCTTGGCTTTTGCCACAAAATGAGCAATAAACCATCATATCATTATTCCTATTTGCAGGCATGATTTCCTTCCGTTCTATTCTATACTGTCATTCTATCTAAAATAAGGTCATGTAAAAAGCATGGATACTATTGACCAAATTGGTAAAGGCATTTAACCAGAGCAGGACAGAAAGTCCATAGCGCTTTTTACGAAAAGCCTGTGCTCCTGCAAGCAAGCAGACCAAACACAGCATGGCTGTGAAAAAACCAAATATACTACGTTCCATTAGACTTCCTTTCTCTTGCGGTATTGGATGGTAAAATCATAAGGATTTTTCTCATCTTTGGTATAGGATTTGCTTGAAACTGTCTCAAAAAGAGACAAATCAAACTCCTCAGGGAAATAGGTATCTCCCTCCACCCGAGCATGAATTTGAGTCACAATCACTTCGTCAAGGTAGGGTTCAAAAGCCTGATAAATTTGCTTCCCACCGATAATATAAAGATTCTTTTCTTGAGCCTGATACCAGTCCAAGACAGACTGGATATCGTGAAAAGTAACAACCCCGTCTAGCTTTTCTTCCAAGTTACGTGTTAAAATCAAGGTCTCCCGTTTTGGAAGCAGGCGACGCCCTATCCCATCAAAGGTCACACGCCCCATCAAGATAGCATGATTCAGAGTTGTTTCTTTGAAGTGTTGCATTTCTGCTGGCAAATGCCAAGGCAGACGATTGTCCTTACCAATCACACCCTCTTCATCCTGGGCCCAAATAGCTACGATTTTCTTAGTCATGCTTCCCTCCTTTTTACTGATAGTACTATTTTATCAAAAAAGTCAAAAAAAGACTGGTTTGGAATAGCTTACAGAATAGAAAAAATCTGTAAGATTCATCCTACAGATTTTTATATGATTATTCTATTTCTTACAAACCAGGTGCTTGTCCAAGTTCTGCCGCAATCATCCAAACTGTTTTCTCAAGTTCAGCCTTAGCACCAACAAAGATATCGTTTGTAACATCATCGCCTTCTTCGTCAGTCACATCCAAGGCTTTTTGGAAAAGAGTGATGAGATAACGATAAACATCTAGGACACGTTCCAAGCTTTCTTCAACATTACGGTATTCACCAGCTTCTTCTTCGATTTCACTATTTTGAAGGAATTCTGTCAAAGTAGAGAATGGGCTACCTCCAAGTGTAATCAAACGTTCACTGATTTCATCCAATTGACCATCAAGAGCATCCATGTACTCATCCATTTTTGGATGCCATACAAGGAAACCACGACCACGCATGTACCAGTGTACTTGGTGCAAAGCAATGTGAGCTACATACAAATCAGCAACAGCTTGGTTCAATACTTCCTTTGTTTTTGCCAATGCTACTGGCGCTGCTTTTGTCAATGATGTTACGTCTTTTACTGCTTCTTTTTTCAATTCTACCATTTTAATTACCTCGTTCATTATTTTTTTGTAAGCACCTCTTAGTGATTACCCTATTAGTATACTACTAAGAAAAACCAATAGCAAGCCAAATGTCTCATATGAGAAAAGTTGCAATAGACTGATAATTTAAGAATTATTTAGAAGACGAAAAGAGGCTTGGATGCTTATAGTCAATGGAAATCCATCAGCAAACTAGGAAACTAAACCCAGCTTGACCAAAACACTGTTTTGAGCAGCCTGCGGCTAGTTTCCTAGTTTGCTCTTTGATTTTCATTGAGTATAAGATTCATTTCCGAGCAAGTTCTTGAATTTACTCGAGGATAAACTATCATAAAACAAAGAAAAAGAGGGTGCTACTATCACATCCCTCTTTCAAATCATCGCTTAATACCAAACGCTGACATCTACGCGCCCTTGGATTCCTTTCATGTATTCAGAAGAGGTATATTGCCAACCTTTTTCTCCTGAATAATGAGGGTTTTCCCATTCTAAAGCATTCGTATAGGCCGCTACCCAGTTTACATGTTTTAAAATATCTGGGTGTTTTAAACGCGTCTGTAATAAACTACGATAGCTATAGACATACACATTTTGATAACCCGCCTGCTTCATCGTCTCCATGTACTTGTTGATGATCTTAACCCAAGTACCTGTATCACTCGGAGCACGCTTACTTTTATTCACATACTCCCAGTTCTCAACATCATAGTAGATAGGGTAAGACAAGTTCATATTGTATTTCTTCAGAAGTTCGATGGTCTGTTCAGCGTCATTCTCAGCATCGGTCTCATTTTCAGCATAGGTATAGAGATAGACACCATAAGGAATGCCCAGACGGTTTAACTCCTTAATGTTATGCGCCAATTCCTTGTCTTCTTTACCGCTATAACCTAGACGAACAATGACACCATCTACTTCATTTTCGTCAATAACCTTTTTCCAATCATTGATACGACCATTGTGTTCACTAATATCAATAATTTTCTTAGCATGTTCGGTTCCTACTTGTTCTTCTCTATTATTAAAGAAATAGCGTTTACCATCTTTGTGAACCCAGCCGACATTCAAATCTTTCTTTTCTTTGAGCTCACCAGAAGCCGCAAAGATATAGCGAGCACCATCCATAATCACTTCGTCAGTCGCCATGGCACCACTTCCAGTCAAATAGTAGTTACCTTGCCACTCATTCCGAGCCATATAGCCCCACTTCTTGAAATAGTACCATTTGCCGCCCACTTTTTGCCACTCTTGGTTGGCATAAGTTCCATCGGATTTTAGATAAAAATAAGCAGAATAAGCCGGATCATAAAGCCATTCATTTTGCATCATGGCACCTTGACCATTCAAGAAATAACTTCCTTGCCATTGGCTTTTAGCCATGTAACCCCACTCCTTGAAGTAATACCACTTATTTCCAATCAATTGCCATTCTTGATGGGCATAAGCCCCATCTGACTTGAGATAAAACCAACTCTTGTAATTATTGTCATAGATCCACTCGTTTTGGGCCATATATCCACCTGATTTCAGGTAGTAATTTCCATGCCATTCATTCTGCGCATAACGACCATCTGAATTAATATAAAACCAAGCCTTATAGTAGTTGTCAAAAATCCATTCACTTTGAGCTTTAGAACCATCAGCCTTTACATAATAATCCCCATCCCAGTGGGCAGAGACACTGTTTCTCTGTTCATTGCTACTAGTTGATGAAGTTCCTGTTGATAGACTAGATTTTTCTGAAACTGTGCTTCCACTTGTTTCATCTGCCGCAATTCCTGAAACTCTTGCGCCAAGTAAGCAAAGACTTGCTAGCCCTATACATACAATTTTTGTTTTCAATCTTTCCTCTCCTATAAAAAATGGAACAGGCACCTGAATGCTGTTCCACCTAGCTTTTGCTACTTACTGATTATTTTACAAAGTCAAGCAAAGCCAAGAAGCTTTCAGCTTCAAGTGACGCACCACCTACAAGGGCACCGTCAACGTCTGGACAAGCCATGTATGAAGCAACGTTCTCAGGTTTAACAGAACCACCGTATTGAACACGAACTTTGTCTGCCACTTCTTGACCAAAGTCAGCAGCTACAACGTCACGAACAACTTTACACATTTTTTGTGCATCGTCTTGTGAAGCTGATTTACCAGTACCGATAGCCCAGATTGGCTCATAAGCGATAACTGATGCAGCAACTTGTTCAGCAGTCAATCCAGCCAATGCAGCAGATACTTGAGCACCTACAAACTCAGCAGCTTTACCAGCTTCGTAAGTTTCAAGTGACTCACCACAACAGATAATTGGAAGCATACCATTTGCAAAGATTGCTTTTGCTTTTTTGTTGATATCTTCGTCAGTTTCATGGAAGTAGTCACGGCGTTCTGAGTGCCCGATAACAACATAATCAGTACCGATTTCTTTCAAAACTTGTGGGCTTGTTTCACCAGTGAAGGCACCTGCATTTTCAAAGTAGCAGTTTTGAGCAGCAACTTTAAGGTTTGAACCTTTTGCAGCAGCAAGAACAGTTGTCAAATCAAGAGCTGGAGCTGCGATACCTGCTTCAACAAGATCTGACGAAGGAAGTTTTGATGCAACTGCTTCAACAAATGCTTTAGCTTCTTCTGGATTTTTGTTCATTTTCCAGTTACCAGCGATAAATGGTTTACGTGACATTTCACATACCTCGTTTTTCAATTTATTTTCTATTTATTTTATCACAATTATACACAGCTTGCAAATCTTACTCGGATTTCAAGCCTGCTTCCAACGATTAATCCTTCCAGAGATCCATGGCATTTCTGAAATCTACAGACACCTGTGTCAACTGAGAATTGCTTGCTTCTCTTTCTGCCCGCTTGGCCTCGATTTGAGCCACACTTTTGATGCCTTCATGGCGCCAATTTCTCAAAATCGCCTGGATGTACTTCCAGTTTGCTTTTCCATTTAAAACAGCTTCACGAAGAGCTTCCTTAATCAGATCAGCACTGGTTCCATCGTCCTTTAGTGTCTTAGTCAAATCCTCAATTTCAAAAGGTGTCAACAAGCGTCCCAATTCCTGCTGGAAGGTTTCTACCAAATCCTTGAGCTGATTTTGAGGTGTCAACTGGTCTGAACTTGAATGAGCGACTCCAAGCAAGGTATCTAAGCGTTCCAAGGCCAAACTAGCATCAAAGAGCAATTCAATTTCGCCATTCAATTCGATAGTACGATACTGGAGCAGTCCCCTTTCCGTCAGATTAGAAATGGACTGGTTGACATCCGAAATTTCCTTGCCAATCCTTTCGGCAATCTGGCTTGGGGACATTTCATCTAAGCCTGTCGTATTTTGCAAATAGAAAAATTGCCAAACCAGAAAATCGTCGCTAGAAGGAAAGAGTTCCTTAAAATGCAAGAGCAGGGCACTCGGTAAAACCAAGTTCCCTGATTTAAAAGCGTCTAAATATGTCATAATTCCTCTTATAAATACCCATATGCAGATGCATCATCTTCTATCTTTCTCCAGTCAAAAGGCGTCTCCTGATAGACCGCATAGTTCACCCAGTTACTGAAAAAGAGAGCTGCCGATGAAGACCAACAAAGACAAGGTGTCTGATTAACATCATCATCCTTAAAGTAATTTTCTGGAACATGTGGGTCTAAACCTGCATCACAATCCCTAAAATACTCTTTTGCCAAGGTATCACGGTCATACTCCAAATGCCCAAAACTATAAATTTCACGTAAATCACGGCTAGCCAAAATCGAAACCCCAACCTGAGGTCCTTCTGATAAAATCTCGAGATTGGTTTTGTTTAAGACCTCTTCCTTAGAAATCTCCGTGTGCCGTGAATGAGGAGATACATAGCTATCGTCAAAGCCTCTAAAGAGAAGGTGCCCTTCTTTTAAAGTGTCCTGAGGATAAATACCTGATAACTTACTGTCCATCTGGTATTTTTCTACACCATAGCGCAGATAAAGACCAGCCTGAGCACCCCAACAGATATGAAGAGTCGAATAGACATGGGTCTTGGACCACTCAAGCACCTGACTGAATTCCTCCCAATAGTCCACTTCCTCAAATGGTAAATGCTCAACTGGAGCACCCGTGATGATCATCCCATCAAAATACTCATCCTTGACTTCAGGAAAAGTTTTATAGAAGGTCTCCATATGCTCTGAACGAGTTGTTTTAGAACGGTGGCTCTCCATATAGAGAAAATCAATATCCAGTTGTAGGGGGGTATTAGCCAAGTGGCGCAACAACTGGGTCTCTGTGACCATTTTCTGTGGCATGAGATTTAAAATTAAAATCTTCAAGGGACGAATATCTTGGTGGGCAGCACGTTGATCATCCATGACAAAGATATTCTCTGTCCGCAAAATCTCAACAGCTGGTAATTTTTTATCAATTCGAATCGGCATAACCCTCTCCTAACTGTACTCTTTCAGGAATCATTGCATATGTTTGAAATTAAAACTCAAACACTTGTTCCCTTTATTATACTGTAAGAAGATATAGTTTTCAATTATAGTTTTTCTCTAACTAGCTATAGTCTATTTTTATATCCTAATGTAGAGAAAACAGCCCTAGGGACTGTTTTTCATTAATAATGCATGAGAACTTTGTAATCGTAGTCACCGATTTTTTCACGGCCATTCAATTCATCCAATTCAACAAGGAAGGCACAACCTGCTACAACACCACCAAGTTTTTCAATCATTTCGATAGTTGCCTTAACAGTTCCACCTGTTGCCAAGAGGTCATCTACGATAAGAACACGTTGACCTGGCTTAATGGCGTCAGCATGCATAGTCAAGGTATCAACACCGTACTCTTTTTCATAGTCAGCAGAAATAACTTCACGTGGCAGTTTACCTGGCTTACGAACAGGCGCGAAACCAATTCCCAACTCAAAGGCAACTGGACAGCCCACGATAAAACCACGAGCCTCAGGTCCCACGATCATGTCGATTTTCTTGTCAGTAGCGTACTGAACAATTTCACGAACAGCGTAACTATAAGCATTTCCATCAGCCATCAAAGGACTGATATCACGGAAGGTAATCCCTTCCTTTGGATAATTTTCAATTGTTGCAATGTAATCTTTTAAATTCATCTTTTTCTTTCTTTCAAAGTTTTTACTCTCTATTATAGCATATTTTTTAAGAAAGAAAAAAGGAAAAGTTAACTTCAATGATTATCTAACGATTTGACGGTTTATGACTAGCCACAGCAATAAAGCCCAAGTTCTTTTTATTCTTATTAAACATTTTATACATCGTTAAAAACTGCTTTCTATTCTCCTTTTTACAAGCATTTACACAAATTTTCAAGGTTCCTAGCCAACCTTCGTCATAAATCATACCCGATAATTTCATTAATGTCATTTCACCAGTCAATACTTTCACATCACAATAACCTGATTCTATCATCACCTGTTCCCAACCATCTTGAGTTAAAGGACCTACATTTACATGAATTGCTTGTGATAATTCCTGTCTGACAGACTCTTTAGCTTCCTTAAGAAGCACATCATGTGTCAGGAGAAGACCTTCAGGTTTTAAAACCCTTAGATATTCCATTACACATTTTTTCTTAGCTTGATCGGCTTGCATAGTCAGCATAGCTTCATTTATAACAATATCAAAACTAGCATCTTCATAAGGAAGTTTCATTGCATTTGCTCTTTCAAACCTGATCAAATGACCAACACCTGCCGTTTCAGCAGATTTTTTAGCCACTTCTAAAGCTTGAGCATCCATATCAACAGCAGTTATCTTACAACCAAAACGCTGTGCCAACTCAATTGCTGTAGTTCCCCTATTACACGCAACCTCTAGTATTCTCTTTTCTTTTGAAAATCCTCCTTCCGCAATTAACCAATCTGTGGCACGTTTTCCACCTGGGCGTAAGCGTTTTTTCCCCAGTTTTGCTAAAAACTTATGACCTGCTTCTGACATTTGAACACCTCTGTTTTTTCTTCATTATAACATAAAATGATATTATCTGACAATTCTAATCTATTATTTGATAAACTAGAATCAAAAGCATACAAACCACCATGACTATAGCATAAATTTATTATTACCTCTCTAGTTCGAATTCAACTCCTCCCATCATTTACACATTCAGGTTACGACTATTTTTGTACTTTGGAATCGCTCTCATCTTCATCCACTCTACGAACCTCCACCTTTCTGTTCGTAGAGCCACGATTTCGCTATCCCTTCTTCTGCCGATTCTTATTTCCAGCGTCAGACTGAGAATCGCTAAAAGCTTCATTAGTAAGTGGTATCCACAAATAATACTCAATGGAAATCAAAGAGCAAACTAGGAAGCTAGCTGCATACTGTACTTGAGTACGGCAAGGCAAAGCTAACGTGGTTTGAAGAGTATTACAAATCCAGATATACGACATACCCGTCGTACATCAAAAAACGAGTACTTTCGTACTCGCTTCTCTTTTATAAACTACTGATTAAAGTGAGTTTACGTCAACTTTGATACCAACACCTTGAGTAGTTGTGATAGTCAAGTTTGTTACGTAAGTTCCTTTAGCTGTAGCTGGTTTTGCTTTTTGGATTGTTTCGTTGAAAGCTTTGAAGTTTTCAACCAATTTTTTAGCTTCAAATGATACTTTACCGATGATTGCTTGAACGTTACCTGCACGGTCAGCACGGTAAGTGATTTTACCACCTTTAGACTCTTCAACTGCTTTAGCAACATCCATTGTTACAGTACCAGTTTTAGGGTTTGGCATCAAGTTACGTGGTCCAAGGACACGTCCAAGACGTCCAACAAGAGCCATCATGTCAGGTGTAGCGATAACTACGTCGAAGTCCAACCAACCGTCGTTGATTTTAGCAACAAGGTCATCTTCACCAACAAAGTCTGCACCTGCAGCTTTTGCTTCTTCAGCTTTTGCACCACGTGCGAAAACAAGAACGCGTGAAGTTTTACCAGTACCGTTTGGCAATACCATTGCTCCACGGATTTGTTGGTCAGCTTTTTTAACATCGATGTTCAAGTTGTAAGCAACTTCTACAGTTGCGTCAAATTTTGCAAAGTTAGTTTCTTTTGCAAGTGCTACAGCTTCTTCTACGCTGTATGCTTTTGTGCTGTCGATTTTCTCAAGAGCAGCACGAAGTTGTTTGCTTTTTTTAGCCATTTTCTATTCTCCTTGTAAGTGGTTCAATCGATTTTCATCTCCCACGTCACTTCTCGAAATGATGAAGTCTTGCGGGTTTTCAGTCTATTACTTTCCTTTTCCTACGGCCTTAAGTTCCCTTGCTGTACCCAAGTACAAGCATCAGTCACTTGCCTAGTATGAAAAGCAACTAATAGACTGCTGTGAGATTTTCTACTGTGTTATTGATTAGTCAACAACAGTGAATCCCATAGAACGAGCAGTACCTTCGATCATACGCATTGCAGACTCTACGTTTGCTGCGTTCAAATCTGGCATCTTAGTTTCTGCAATTTCTTGTACTTGCGCACGAGTAACTGTAGCAACTTTAGTTTTGTTAGGTGTACCTGATCCTTTTTCAACACCTGCAGCTTTTTTCAAAAGAACAGCAGCTGGTGGTGTTTTAGTGATGAAAGTAAATGATTTATCTTCGTAAACTGAGATAACAACTGGAATGATCATACCAGCTTGGTCAGCTGTACGAGCGTTGAACTCTTTTGTGAATCCCATGATGTTGATACCAGCTTGACCAAGAGCAGGTCCAACCGGTGGAGCTGGTGTAGCTTTACCAGCAGGGATTTGCAATTTTACAAGTTTTTCGACTTTTTTAGCCATTTTTAAATCCTCCTTTGTGGTTTTGGCGGTAATTAGAGATTTTTACCTCCCACAAGTATGCTTTTCACATACTCATCTATTATACACTATTTATCTGGAATTGCAAGAGAAAAGTTTATTTTTTAATCGACGTAATCTCCGCCTTCAAAGCCATAGTATTCTTCCAAACTGAGACCACTCTCAGCAATTTCTTTTGCTTCTTTTCCTACATAACGTAGGTGCCATTCCTCAGCCATATAGCCTGTTTCCTTTTCCTTACCTTTGAGATAACGGACAACAAAGCCATAATCAGCCGCATGGTCCAAGAGCCATTGGGCCGCTTTTTCTTCTGTCACCAAATCACCATTTGTCCCAATCACATCAAAGGCCAAGCCAGTTTGGTGCTCGCTATAGCCAGGACGGGCAGAATAACGGTCGGCAGCTTCTTTCCCATCTTGATTGACATAATCTTGATAGAGCTTGGTCTGAGTTTCATAACTTCTAAAGCCACTGTAATGATCGCTGATTGGGAAACCTGCCTCTTGCATGGCTTTGATGAGCTTGACCAACTCTGCCTTGGCTGTTGGATTTTCCCCTGGATTGTAGTCTTTCGACAATGGATAGTGTTTATTGGCTACGATGATTTCATCGTATTTCCCTTGAATGCTGTAATAGTCTCCTTTGTTAACCACTTCTGCTTTCTTCTGGGCAGTTCCTTGAGACTTACTTCCGACTGTTCCATCAGCTTTTGCTGTCTGTTCTGTCTTAGCTTCTCCAGCTTCATTTTTTGCTTTTTCTTGTGAACAAGCTGCTAGACTCAAGGCTAGCAAAGCTGTCAAGACAAGGTATCTTTTTTTCATTTCTACTCCTTTATTTCTAATAGTTTATCTACTTCTGACGATAAACATTCGACTAATCTTTCAATTTCATCCGATTTTGCTTGGCAGGTTTCTGCTGTCATTTCTTCAAAGGGAACCCACCAGACTGGACCACGTCCATTGAAACCATAACCATTCATATCACCTCTTCGTCTAGGAAACAGATGCCAGTGGAGATGGGCATCGCCATTTCCTAGCAGTTCGATATTCATTTTCTCAGCAGCAAAGGCCTTAGCAACCGCCTCTTGGACCACACTCATTTCTTCTAGAAAACGGAGTCTTGTCTCCTTTTTCAAATGGTGCAATTCGGTAACGTGTTCCTTGGCTAGAAAAAGACTATAGCCTGCAAAATACTGGTGATCTCCAATTACAAGATAGCCTGTTTCCAGTTCTCTCACAAAGTAGGGATTTTCCCCAGCCTTGATGAGCTCAATTCTCTGGCAAATCATGCACATATTAGTCTACCAATGCGCTCTTAAGATAAGCATCAACCATACGCTCCGTTGCGACAACTGAGTCAATATGGGTACGCTCATAAGAATGACTAGACTCGATACCCGCACCAAGAAGGGCATGCTTGACCTCTGCCCCTGCAGACATGGCTGCTGAAGCGTCCGAACCATAAAATGGATAGATATCCAGATTAAATGGAATATCTTGCTCTTTCGCTAAAGCAACCAAATGTTGACGGAAATCATAGTGATAAGGACCTGAAGCATCCTTGACACAGATAGACACTGTATATTCATCTGTCTGCTGGTCATCGCCCATGGCTCCCATGTCCACAGCCAGATATTCCACTACCTGAGCAGGGATATTAGAATTAGCACCATGCCCCACTTCTTCAAAGACTGAAAAGGCAAAATGGGTTGTTACTGGCAACTCAATCTTCTCTTCCATATAAATACGAAGCAGGTTAAGCAAAATCGCTGCGCTGACCTTGTCATCCAAATGACGAGACTTGATAAAACCTGTCTCTGTCACGACAGTTCGTGGATCAAAACTGATAAAATCACCGACCTCAATCCCCAAGGCACGAGTTTCTTTTTCATTGGTTACTTTGGCGTCCAAACGCACTTCCATATTGTCCTGGGTACGTTCTGCAGTTCCTGCATCCTTGTAGACATGGCAAGAAGTTTGGTGGATGAGGATGGTGCCTGATACTTTTTCACCTGTGCTAGCCACATGAACGATACAGTTTTCTCCTTCGATCATGTTCCAAGGGAAACCACCGATACGATCCAATTTAAGACGGCCGTCTGGTTTGACAGCACGGACAATAGCACCCAGCGTATCTACATGGGCAGTCACATAGCGGTGTTGTTCATCATTTTGACCTTTAATGGTCACATTGACACCGCCCTTGGCTGTACGAACTGGCTGATACCCAAAACCTTCTAGAGTCTTGACTAAATAGTCCGAAATCTCACGAGTGAAGCCTGTTGGCGATGCGATGGCTGTTAGTTCTTTGATATATTCTACTGTTTGATTCATTTCTTCACCTCTTTTGCTACCTATTATAACACATTTATCATCGGATAAAAAAAGAAAATCACTCCTGTAGACTTGGCTACAAAAGTGATTTTATACTCAATGAAAATCAAAGAGCAAACTAGGAAACTAGCCGCAGGTTGCTCAAAACACTGTTTTGAGGTTGTAGATGGAACTGACGTAGTCAGTATCCTATACATACGACAAGGCGACGTTGACGCGGTTTGAAGAGATTTTCGAAGAGTATTAGTGATTATTCCATTTCAAAAACATCACTTTCTTGCTTGTTTGGTAGAACCAATGAGAGCAAGATTCCGACAATGGCTGGTACCAACCATGGGAGAGATGCCTTGGCAAAAGGAAGAGCGTTGACAAGGTTTGCAAGAAACTCAACCTTAAACGAGCTTCCTAGTACGCTTGCAATGGCAATAGCTGTAACCACAGCAATTGTCAACTGCATACCTGGTTTTGAAAGGGCAACAAATTTGTTGACAATGACAATCATAACGATGGCAATCGTGATTGGGTACAAGATAACCAGTACAGGGATTGAGTACTTGATAATCGCATCAAGACCCAAATTAGCAATGGCAAATCCAATCAAGGTAAAGGCTGTCGCATAAACCTTGTAGCTGATTTGTGGGAAGCGTTCATTAAAGAACTCAGCTGTAGACACAATCAAACCAACCGTTGTTGTGAAGCAGGTTACGGTAACCATAGCTGCAAGGAAGAGTTGAGCTGTTGAGCCAAAGATTTCTTGAGTGGCTTGTGACAAGATGTAAACACCTGGTGTTCCACCCTTCATCGCTTCAGCTGGTACTGGGAAATGATTTCCAAGGAAACCTAAACCGATGTAAAGGGCGCTGAAAGCAAGGGCAACAACGATACCCACCACCCAAATAGTTGAAATATATTCTTTCTTACTTGAAAATCCAAGTTGTTTCAAGGTTTGTACTGCGATTACACTGAAGGCAACTGAGGCAAGGGCATCCAAAGTATTATAACCTTCTAGGAAACCTGTACCAAAGGCAGAAGCTTGATAAGTAGCTGACGCAGCTTGAGGACTTGTTCCGCCGTATTTGATAGCTCCTAGAACAACCAAGATAACAATCAAAATCGCAAAGACTGGTGTTAAAATACGGCCGATACGGTCTAAGATTTTTGATGGATTAAGCGAAATTAGATAAGCTGCTGCAAAGTAAAGAACCGTAAAAACAATCAAACCAAGACCTTTATTTGCATCCGACAAAAGGGGGCTAATCCCTACTTCGTAAGCTGTTGTAGCTGTACGTGGGATGGCAAAGAATGGACCAATTGACAAGTAAAGAACTGAGAGGTAAAGAGTCGCAAACCAAGGCGCTATCTTTGTAGAAATCTCGTAGATATATCCTTTAGGATTTAGCGTTCCAATAATAAGAGTCAAGACGGCAATACCGACACCTGAAAAGACAAAACCTGCGATGGCAGGAAGAAAATGTTCTCCAGATAGAGCACCTAGAGAAGGCGGAAAAATCAAGTTCCCCGCACCAAAAAATATTCCAAACAGGAGCAAACCTGTTAGGGCACCTTTTTTAGCCATGAAAATCTCCTTTATATTTATAAAATACTGACCTAGTATATCATGAATAGGAGTATGAAAAAAGCTTCACGAAGTAAATATTGAATGTTTTCAAGATTCTTAAAAATGAGAATTATCTAAAAATAAAATCTCCTACCTAGTCCACACCAAGTAGGAGAAAATTCTAATGTTTACAGTTCTTCAAAGGCCGTCATGCCACCTTGTACATTGATAACCTCATAACCTTGTTCAGCTAGAAACTGACAAGCACGCGCCGATCTCATTCCAGATTTACAAATAACATAATGTAACTGGTCCTTATCCAACTGATCATAGGTATCAGCCAATTGACTAAGTGGCAGGTTGTGGGCGCCTTCTAAATGAAGAGCTTCAAACTCATCCATTTCTCTCACGTCCACTAGAGAAAGTTGGTCGTTTTGGTAAAGCTGGTAAAATGCGTCAAAGGTTATTTCTTTCATTCTTTTTCTCCTAATACTCTTCGAAAATCAAATTCAAACCACGTCAGCTTCGCCTTACCGTAGGTATGGTTACTGACTTCGTCAGTTCTATCCACAACCTCAAAGCAGTGCTTTGAGCTGACTTCATCAGTTCTATCCACAACCTCAAAGCAGTGCTTTGAGCTGACTTCGTCAGTTCTATCCACAACCTCAAAACAGTGTTTTGAGCTGACTTCGTCAGTTCTATCCACAACCTCAAAGCTGTACTTTGAGCAGCCTGCGGCTAGCTTCCTAGTTTGCTCTTTGATTTTCATTGACTATAAAATGGTTTTAATTCTTTTTTTCAAATCTGGCACCACTTCTGACTCAAACCAAGGATTTTTGGCCATCCAGATTTGATTTCGCGGTGAGGGGTGAACTAACGGAAAATAGGTTGGCAAGTAGTTCTGGTAGTGTTTTACCCGTTCTGTCACCTTGCCACTGACTTTCTCCTGTAAATAGTAGGCTTGGGCATATTGCCCAATCAAGAGGGTCAACTGAATATCGGGCAATTCTTGCAAGAGCTGCGGATGCCATTTTTCGGCAAAGCCAGCTCGAGGCGGTAAATCACCTGACTTGCCATGCCCTGGAAAGTAGAAATCCATGGGCAACACCGCAAAATAACCTGAATTGTAAAAGGTATCTTCATCCACACCTAGCCAGGCTCTCAGGCGGTCACCACTCTTATCTTTCCAGTAAAGGCCCGCTTCTTGGGTTTTAAGTCCCGGAGCCTGACCGATGATATTGATGCGAGCAGTCTTTGGCGCTGCAAAGAGAGGCTCGATGCCACGCTTTGTATAGGTAGCATTCTGCGGATCTGCCATAATAGCCTGCTTGATTCTTTCAATTTGAGACATCTACTTTCCCTCCAAAAAGAAGTCTAAGCATACAATCTCAGACTTCTATCGTTTTATTTGATCAATTCATAAATAGCTTCGGCGTAGATTGCTGCTGCTCGGAAGAGATCATCCAAGGCGATAAATTCATTGGCTTGGTGCATGGTGTCAATTGAGTCTGGGAACATAGCACCATAGGCAACTCCGCGTTCTAGCAAGCGACCAAAGGTTCCACCACCGATGACTTGCTCGTGACCTTGAAGACCAGTTTGTTTTTCATAAACATTCAACAAGGTTTGCACAAGTGGATCTTCCATTGGCACATAGTGAGGGGTATGACCGTGCTCAGAAAGGCTAACAGAAGCAACTGGCAAGTTTTCAAGGATTGACTTGATTTGCTCTGGACTTGTTCCTTTTGGATAGCGGATGTTGAGGGCAATGGTATTATCAGCACTTGTTTCATCAAAGCGGAAGACACCAGCATTCATAGAAAGGGCACCCATCTTTTCATCCACATGAGCAATCTTGAGATTTTCACCCTCATGATCGTTCAAGAGAATCTTACCAGCGATGTCAAGGTAGTCTTTGGCTGGTCCTGCAAAGTCAAACTGGCTGAGGAAAAGGGCAAGGTAAGTCGCACCATTGACACCTGAAGCAGGCATAGCACCGTGGGCTGATTTACCAATAATCGTCACCTTGTATTGACCGTTTTCTTCTTGGAGTTCTCCTCTAAGTTTGTGTTCTACAACAAAGGCATCTAGTTTAGCTTGCAAGTCAGCCAAACCACCTGAAACGACAGCTGTTGCTGATTCTGGTACCATGTTTTCACGCAAACCACCTGTGAAGCTGTGAAGACGGGCAACACCTGCATTTTCACCTGCAAAGTGAAGGTATTCCGTGATATTTCCTTTTTCACCATTGATGATAGGGAATTCAGCGTCTGGAGAGAAACCAAAGTCTGGCTTGGCAAGTCCTACGTGCTCAAAGTAGTAGTCCATATCTGCCCAACCTGATTCTTCATCTGTTCCAACGATGAAACGAACTTTCTTAGAAGTTGGAAGGCCCAATTCTTTGATGATTTTCAAGCCATAGTAACAAGCTGTTGTAGGTCCCTTATCATCAGAAGCCCCACGCGCATAAAGGCGACCGTCTTTGATAGTTGGTGTGTAAGGGTCTGTGTCCCAACCGCTACCAGCCGGCACCACGTCCATGTGGGCAAAGATTCCGAGAACTTCTTCTCCATCACCAAACTCGAAGTGTCCTGCATAATTGTCGACATTCTTAGTTGGATAGCCATCACGGTCTGCGATTTCAAGGAATTTTTCCAAGGCTTTGACAGGCCCAGGCCCAAATGGATGCTCAGCATCAACCTTGCTATCATCACGTTCTGAGTTGATTTCCAAAAGGCTAAACAAGTCAGCCAAGAGGTCTTCTTTGCGTTTTTCTACTTCTGCTGTAAAATCAATTGCTGTCATTTTTTTCTTCTTTCTATCTTTTCTCGATGATTTCATCCACTGGCAAGCGGTAGCTTGGTTCCAATTTTTCGTCTGTGTAACCCACTGTAATCAAGAGTTCTGGGCGGAAGCGGTCTTCGATATCCAAAACTTCGTTGACTTTTGATTTGTCAAATCCAAGAGTCATATTTGATCCAATTCCTTGGTCTGTAAGAGCGAGAATCAAGTTCATGGCAACTAAACCTGCATTGAGTGCTAGGTAGTCGCTGACTTGTTGTTCATTGTAGCGGGCAAATTCAGCTGGCAAATTTTTCATGAAGTATTGAAGTTGTTCTTCTGAGAAATTGTTAGCACCGCCAACTCGGGCAATCTTACGAGCACGTTTAGCCAAATCTGTGTCTGTAAACAAGGCAATAGTTACAGGCGCTGATGATACCTGTTCAAAGTTTGAACCGTAAGCCAATTTTGCCAGTTCAGCATTTTTCTCACGAACGACCACAAATTTCCAAGGCTGGCTGTTGTGGGCACTTGGTGCCAAGGTTGCAATTTCGATAGCCGTACGCACATCTTTTGGATCAACAGGCTTGTCAGTGAAATGCTTAGTCGCATGACGTTTTTTATTTAATTCAAGAAATTTCATAATCGATTTCCTTTTCTAATTCTACTGCTTCCATTCTACCATAATTTGAAAGAGCTTGCAGGGATTTTTCATAGAAATAAACTGGAACAAGGATAAGCAACCAAATGAAGAAAAGCATTTAAATCAGGAATCCCCTCATCCAGTTCCAATTAATTTTCAGTTACTTAAAGAAACTAGTCTATCTTATATTCTGACTTTATAATCTCCAAGAAATCTTTCACATCCTCTACATACCCATGCTTTTCTATTAAGCTGGCTAAGAGTTCCAGATTGTGCCCCTGATAGTTATCGTCACGACGCAGTTCTTCATACATTTCGATAAAGGGAAGTCCCTTGGATTTAGCCAATTCCAACTCCGCTTCATAATCATAAGCGACTTTACGAAATAGGATATTTACCAATTCCCCATCTTCAACTTCTATCACGGCATACTGGGCACGGTGATTTTTTAACGCATCCCAATTAAAATAGGGCATGCCAATCGACCCTGGATTGATGATTTGTTGCCCTTGACTGCCGTAACGAAGCAACTGCTTGTGGACATGACCATAGACTGCCACGTCGGTTTCCGCATCTAGCAGTTGGTCAAATTTATCTGTATTATTCCCAACCAGTAGATCCCCACCATAGTTTTTGTCAGGTAAATTATGAGAGATAGAAAAGCGCAGCCCCTCAACTTCTTTCTTTTCCAGCAAAGGCAAGCTTCGTAGCCAGACAATCGTTGCAGGATCCATTCGCTCCATCAAAAACTGGGTCATGCGCATTGACTGAATTTCTTTCGGATCTTCCAAACCATATTCGCCATCCAAGACCTCAAGGACACGATCATCCCAATTGCCTCGAACACTTGCTGTGATAGGAAGGTCCTTTAGCAGGGCGACTAAGTCATTTGCGCCTGGACCAGGAAGAAAAATATCTCCCAGAAGCCAGTATTCACTGACTCCTTGATTTTTAGCATCTGCAATCACTGCTTCTAGCGCCGTCGCATTGCCATGAATATCTGATAAAATTGCGATTTTATGGTTCATTGTGGTTTCCTTCCGTTTGATAATCTACTCTTTCTTCCGCTACCTGAGCCAATTCCACTTCTTCCTGCGGGTTCAACTTCCTCTGCACAGCTTCTGCGACCGCTCTAGGCACACCAACTTCGACAATCTCATCCACACTGGCTTCCTTGATTTTTGTCAGAGACTTGAAATGCTTCATAAGATTTTGCTTGCGTTTAGGTCCCAGACCGTCAATTCCATCCAGTTGTGATGAAAAGGAATTTTTGGAGCGCAGTTGGCGGTGGAAAGTAATGGCAAAGCGGTGCACCTCATCCTGAATGCGTTGGAGGAGGAAAAATTCCTGAGAATTGCGAGACAACTCCACCACCTCAAGCGGATCTCCAAAGAGCAATTCATGGGTTTGGTGCTTGTCATTTTTTTGCAGACCTGCAATTGGAATATCCAAGCCCAGCTCCTCTTGGATGACTTGCTTGGCGATATTGACTTGACCTTGTCCTCCATCAATGACAATCAAATCTGGAGGAGTCAAACCGTCACGCTGTACTCGACCATAGCGCCTACGAATGACTTCTCGCATACTGGCATAATCGTCTGGTCCAACGACAGTCTTGATTTTATACTTACGATAATCCTTCTTACTTGGTTTGCCGTTGACAAAGACCACCATGGCTGAAACAGGACTGGTCCCCATGATGTTGGAGTTATCGAAAGATTCGATACGAACTGGGGTTGGGATTTGGAGCAAGCGTCCTAGATTTTCAATAGCACCTTGGGTCTTTTCGACAGATTTCTCTAGCAGATTGAACTTCTGCTCCAGACTAACACGAGCATTTTTTATGGCTAGATTGACCAGTTGTTTTTTCTCACCACGCTGGGGCTTAAGAATCTTGGTGTCTACCAAAGCCTTGACAGCTTCTTCGTCAATATCCTGCGGAATCAGCACCTCATTGGGAACTAGATGGGATTTTTCTTGATAAAATTGTCCTACATAGGTCAAGAAATCCTCATCCGGATCGTTGTAGTAGGGAAAAAGATTGACATCGCGCTCAATGAGCTTACCCTGACGAACAAAGAAAACCTGAACACACATCCAGCCCTTGTCCACATAGTAGCCAAAGACATCGCGATTTTGGAGATCCTTGGCCATAACCCGTTGCTTGGTTCGAAGCGTTCCAATGGCCTGAATTAGGTCACGGTATTCCGCCGCACGTTCAAATTCCATAGTCTGAGCTGCCGCTACCATTTTTCCCTTGAGATCATCAATGATTTTGTCATCCTGCCCTTTTAGGAAATCAGAAACCTCCTGGGCCATGGACTTGAAGTAGGCCTCATCCTTCTTACAGATGGTGTGAGCCATACATTGGCCGATATGGTAGTAAAAACAGACCTTAGACGGTGGATTGGTGCACTTGCGAAAAGGGAAAATCCGATCCAGTAGTCGCTTGATTTCATTGGCCGCCCCCACATCTGGATAAGGTCCAAAGTAGAGACCTCCGTCCTTCTTGACCTGACGAGTGATAATCAAGCGAGGATAGCGCTCATTGGTGATTTTGATGAAAGGATAGGACTTATCGTCCTTGAGCATGATATTGTACTTGGGCTTGTTTTCCTTGATCAGGTTGATTTCTAGGAGAAGTGCCTCAATATTGGACTCCGTAACGATAAATTCAAAATCCACAATTTCAGACACCAGAGCTTCCGTCTTGGTATCATGACTTCCACGGAAATAGGACCGCACGCGGTTACGCAGATTTTTAGCCTTTCCTACATAGATAATGGTGCCGTTTTTATCCTTGTGAATGTAGCAACCAGGGCTGGTCGGCAAGAGCTCTAGTTTTGATTTAATCAAGTTGTTCATAGTTCCATTATAGCAAAAAAGTAGGGAAAGATTGGTCCTTACTCACTAGTCTCATATATTTTTCGAAGGTTTGCAACATCCTCTTCCTGGATACCATAAAAAGAACCTGCAGGTTGCATCACAGACTTCTCATCTGTATGGTCCAAGCCAATCGCATGCCCCAACTCATGTTCTGCCGTATGGACAAGGCGCTCATATGAATAGCCATAGTCAGGATTGGACAGATAGTAGTGATTCAACCGCACCGTGACAAACAAGAATTGCCCCGTTAAGAGATTGGTCTGACTTTCCGCCTCTCCTGCCACAGGAGTGCTTCCGTCATTCATCTCCGTAGCCAAGATATCCGCCTTGCTGGACTCAGTCACAAGTTTAAAGTTAAAAGCACCAGTTTGATTCCAGTTCTGGATTGCTTCTACATAAGCTTCTTGAAAGCGTGAATCCATCTGCGGATCCAAGTAAATACGAGCAGAAGCCTGTGGCCATCTTCCTTCAGAATGCTGGTGGCTATCTGTCTGGTTCAACTTAGGCAGTTGCCCTGTTCTTTCCCATTGGTCGATACTTTGTTGACCAATCTTAACTGACCGTTCTGCTTGCTTTAGCGCTCCTTGAAAATCCCCGTTCAGATACCAGAGAAGACCGAAAGCAAGCGCACATAAGAGCACAACTATCCAAACCAGGCGCCAAAACAAACGCCACACAAAAGAAAAGAAAGCCCCTATCAAACGAAAAATCCAGCGCATGTCTCTCCACCTTTCTAGCAAATAAACTTTATTTTACTAAAACAAGCTGAAAGAAAGCTAAATACTGGCTTTTTCATCTTATCGTCCTAATATTTTTTTGAATAACTGAATAGCTTTGTATTTTAAAGGCGATGGATGATAACGGAAAGTTCCTGCTTTACGTACAATATAGCCATTAAAATTTTGTTTAAAACGCAAAACACCATCACTACCATCAAAAATCCCTTGAATGCCTAGGAAGTTGTATTTAGGTATTCCACGTTCTATACTTTCCAACATAACATATTTTTGAAGCAGTGCAGGGGCATAGAACTTATTAAATTCAGTGTAGGAACCACTAAAGAGGTAAGTCGTTTCCTGAGGCATATAAACAAATAAACTCCCGGCTAAAACAATATCTTCTTCTCCATATTTTTCAATCAAGTCTCGCGCTTCTGCTTTGCGAACTTCAAACGTTTCAAATTGACTAGAATATTCTCTCAGTTGATTTTGTTTTTTCTCAGAATGAGGATTTTTACTCAAATCAAGTCGCAACTTGTCCAAGATTTCTTCTAGTTTACTTTGTTCACCTTGCAATTTGCTCATATAGTCCGAAAAATTCAAGCTTGCTATGAGAAACTCCGCTTGTTCTCCAAAAGCATCATAAAAATGCTCATAATATTCTAAACTTTTATCACTATATTCTCTACGTTCAGAGGTCTCTTTTGTGATATTCTTAAAAATCGATAGTTCTTCACGTTTTAACTTTTTCAACCGAATGCCAAAAGTTTCAGCCTTTTTCACCAAGGGTTTACCCTTTTTACTAAAACTTTTAAGCAAATTCTTTTCAGTTAATTCAGTCAAATCTTTATAGTATAACCAATCTGGTTCTCCACCTGGATAACCTCTTGTCAATCCATCAAATTGATAACCTAAATCAGTTAAACCTTGAATCATACTTTTTTTCTCAGTATCTATTGGATTACCTTGGCTATCAAAAGTTTGATAAGTTTCATAAGGTTTTACAAGCAACTCTAATACACCATTTTGCTTGGCATATTCTTTTAACTCTTCATAAAAAACTGGAAGAGCATCTTGTTGGGTATAAATCGGCCCCGAATTGATCTCCATATGCAGACCACCCAGCATGGGTAAGCTATAAACCAGAGCTGCAACTTGAATTTCTCCTTCTTGTTTCAAAGCAAGATAAACAATTCGAGCCCCTCTTTTTTCTAGCAAATCCCCCATCTGGACAGATTGCATAAAGGAACGAGAAGAAACCTGATCAGAATAAGCCTGAAACTCTTCTTTCGTGAGTGTAATTAGTGCCATATACTTACTTTCTATGTTTTTTTCTTAATGTTTTACGGAAATCAAGAGCAAGTCTTAACAGAGGATAGAGAGGATGGGTAGGCATTGTAAATTCACCCAAGTATTCTTCAATCGTTGGATTAAATTTTTCCTTAAAATGATACAGTCCACCATTGAGAGAGTTTTCAACACCACCTAAATTTTGCCAGACCATACCTCGCTCAAAGGCATAGCGAGTCGTTTCATACCAAGTTAAAATTGGTGCATTGTAACGTTTAAAATCATCATCCATACCAGCATATAGATTGACAGAGGTAGTACCAAATTCCAAACTCAAAGTAGCCGCTAACGGAATGTTTGATTTTCCCATATTCATATATCCCTGCAAGAAATCTATTTCCTCTTCTAAACGTTCTTTTTCCTTCTTCTGCGCTTCTACTTTTGAAGTTCGAGTCGACTCAGTAAAGGTCTTTTCCAAGGCTCTGTTTTTCGCTAACTGTTCTTCTAATTCTTGCGAACGTTTAGAGACATCCAAGGTTGCCAAGGTGATATAGGCCTTGTCCTTAAAATTATCTAATAACTTTTTATAATAGGCTTCATTCCTCAAATGAATCTCTTTCCGCTTCTCGGTTTTTTTCATCAAAAAGGAAAAAGACTCCAATAATTCAGTTCCACCAAATTGAATCTCTACCCCCTTATTCCGTGCTGTTCGAATAGCCTGTTTTGTTGACTTGGAAAGTTTATCTTCTTCAAAATTTTCCTTGTATATTTTCGCCTGAATACGAGGTTGAATGGTGTCTCCCATTTCCTCTGTTTTTCCTGACCACCTTACTCCCATTTGTTGCAAACTATCAATAATAGCCAGATTTTCAGGAAATTCTGTTTTTTCCTGATTGATTAAACTTTGAGATAGGCAAATACTTGGATCAAAAGTCACAAAAACCGCTCTCTTGCTACGAGCATAGGACTTAATAGACTGAATGACAAAATTCAAGAGTTCTGTATCCCCATAATCCAATATAGGTCCTCTTGGGATGTAAAACATTTTATAGCCTAGCGGAAGAGTTCTAATCAAAATACTAGCTGTCGCCAGTAATTTTTCTTCCCTGTAAACACCAAACTTCTCATGTTCCCAGTCAGACTTAACTTCTTCCCAAGCACTACTTTGTAATACATTGGCTAATTCATGGTCTTTGACAAACTGATCATATTCTAATGCGGGAATGCCAATTTGATAACGGTACATTTCCTACTCTCTTTCCTCCAGTATCTTATTACTATTCTACTACTTTCGTTTAAAAAGTCTAGTGAAAACATATTTTATTTTAGTTCTACTCCCCCTATACTGAAGTTCAAACTAAGTCAATCTCTCTTCTAATTTGAAATCAATCGGTAGGGTTGCTAGAAACCGTTCCAATTGTTTTTCCCAGTAATACCATTCGTGATTTCCAGCACTATGGCTATAGGTCACATCAAAGCCCAGCTTTTTGAGGTTTTTCACTGCGAGATTATTGGCTTTATACAAGAAATCCTGCTCGCCACACCAAGCCCACAGCTTGGTCTTTTTATCCGATTTTTTAGCCAAACTTTCAAGAGAATAAGGACTAGCTGTCCAATCTTTAATTTCCCCAAACACGCCTCTCCAATAAGCTGGTGTTCCCAAATCTTGGCTTTCGGGAGAAAAATCTTGAAAACTAAGGGCGCCTGAAAAACTAGCTGCGTGAGAAAAACGATTTGTAGCAAGAGCCAGTTTAAAGCAGCCGTAGCCTCCCATAGAGAGGCCAGCGATAAAGGTCTTTTCACGCTTACTAGTCATATTAGGGAAGAATCGTTTCAGAACCTGTGGCAATTCCTCTGCTAGAGCTGTGTAATAGTCAAAACCATACTGGGTATCGGTATACCAACCATTGCTGGTATTGGGCATGACAACGATGAGATTAGTCCCCCGAAGCAAGCGTTCTACATTGGTCCGCTTGAGCCAACTATTATGATTGCCAGACATCCCGTGCAAGAGGTACAAGACGGGAATGTCTTTACACTCTGGTTCTTCCACTCGAGTGGCATCTGGGTAAAGAACATTCACTCCCCACTCCATATCCAAGACTTGTGAGTAATACTCGATTTTCATTACTGCCATAATTTTTTCCTCTATTTTTCTATAAGAAAAAGCCGAAATTTGACTTTCTCTCTATTTATTTCAACAATTATTTTGCTTCCATGACTACTGGTAAAATAGCTGGACGACGCTTAGTTTGATCAAAGAGATACTTGGTCAGATTATCACGAACCTTCCCTTTGAGATCTGCCCAGTCAAAGTCATCTCCTTGAAGATAGTCTTCTACCGTTTGGTTAATCAATTCTGAACTTTCACGGAGAATATCGCGACTCTTCTTGAGATAAACAAATCCACGCGTGTGCACACGAGCCTTGGCCACAATTTTCTTCTCACGACGGTTAACGGTGATTGCAACGATGAAAATGCCATCCTCTGACAAGACCTTACGGTCACGAAGGACTACATTACCAACATCACCGATGGCATTTCCGTCAATCAAGACATCCCCTGCCGAAACCGCTCCAGCTGGAACAAAGTCCCCATTCTCATAAGCCATGCTGGTTCCCTTTTTAGGGATGAAAATGCGTTCTGGCAACATCCCAACTGCCATAGCAGCCTTAGCATGGGCATCCAACTCACGGTATTCACCTTGAATCGGGAAGAGATACTTAGGTTGCAAGAGATTGATCATCAACTGCAAATCACGCGCATTTCCGTGCCCTGATACATGTAAACTTTGGGTAATCAATTTGACAACCCCTCCTGCCTGATAAATCATATTTTCCACACGCGCAACGAAGGCTTCTTTAGCAATAGACGGAGCCGTAGCAATATAGACCAGGTCCCCATCCTTGATTTCTACATAACGATGGCGACCAATCGACATCTTACGAAGTCCATTGATAGGTTCACCCATACGACCTGTCTCAAGAATAATCAACTCATGGTCTTCAAAGCGAGACATATCTTTCGGCTTAATCAAGAGAATTTCGTTGGCTAAAGACAACTTCTTGAGACGAATCGCTGTGCGGACGATATTTTCAATATCAAATCCTGTCAAGACGATACGTCGACCTGTTTTATCCGCAGCGTCAAAAATCTGCTGGATACGAGAAAGGTTACTGGAAACAGCTGCAACGATGATACGACCTTCCCAGTCAGCAATGGTTTGGGTAATTTCATCTCTAACTTCACTTTCACTAGCCACCTGAATATTGCTGTCCGCATTGGCCGAATCACTGAGGAGAGCCAGGACGCCGTCACGACCGATTTCTGCCAAACGAGCGAAGTCTGTCGCATAGGATTCACTAGCTGTCTGGTCAAATTTGAAGTCACCTGTATAAACGATGCTCCCTTCAGCTGTCTTCAAGACAATTCCCAGGCTCTCTGGAACGGAGTAAGTCGTAGGGAAGAAGGAAACCACTGTCCCACCAAAATCAATCTCCGTATCTTCATCAATAACATGAAAATCATTAAATTTCTTGACTGCGTCATTTCCTTTGACAAAGAGTTTTGCCAACTCAATGGTCAACTCAGAGCCAAATACAGGTACCTTGGCTTCAGCCAAGAGATAAGGCAGAGCACCAATAGCATCTGCATGTCCGTGAGTTAAAAATACCCCAGCAATTCGATCTTTATTTTCAAAAAGGTAGTCCATCTTTGGAATCACCACATCGACCCCTAATTGTTCATTTTCGGGATATTTTAACCCTGCATTCAAAACAAAAATGGACTCTCCAATTTCAGCAATGTACATATTTTTCCCATTTTCACGTACACCACCAAGTGTTGTTAAACTAATATTACTCATTTTTCCTCCAAAATCTTAGTTTATCTTGATTATAGGGTTGCTTACCCTCTTATTCTAAAAGCACTATTACTTTTATACTCTTCGAAAATCAGATTCAAACCACGTCAGCTTCGACTTGGATTATATATATGTGACTGACTTCGTCAGTCTTATCTACAACCTCAAAGCAGTGCTTTGAGCAACCTGCGGCTAGCTTCCTAGTTTGCTCTCTGATTTTCATTGAGTATTAGCCGAATCTTTTCCTACCATTATACCATTTTTTTGATGATTTTCAAAATGAAGATTTGTTTTCAAAAAAGAGCTGGTTGCCCAACTCTTTTCTATCTGCTATTCTTTTTTCATTAAAAAGTCATAAATTTCTTGCACAGTACCCAGCGCCATCATTTCTTGGTCTTTGACAGTCTGCTTGAGATTTTGGTAAATTTGACTTTCTCCTATCTCCCGCTTTGGCGCCTCTTTATTGACTGTCATGACCCCATCTTTGATCGTCACAAAGCCTAGTTCTTCAAATACTTGAATCATCTTGACCAGCAAGATTCGTTGGATATTGAGATAAGCCGCCAAATCCTTCAGCTTGTAGCGAATATCAAACTCTGGAAACTGGTAGATGGTTTTGTACAATTTTGCAAACTGCTCTCTAGTCCCATAACCTGTCAGATAGTAGGCCTTGTCAATATCATTTTTGAAATAAACAGCAGAAAAATTCTGTTCCTGAAAAATGGTCTTCAGCAGAGTAATATCCTCAGGAATGGTTTTTACGACAACAGCTTCACTAGTCGCTAAATCTGGCACTTCTCCAGCAAAATCCAAGACTGGAACCCCTTCTGGCAAGACTGCATTCTTCCCACGGATGTTAAAGAGTTGAACACCCTCCACACGCGCATCCACCATCATCAACTGGAGGGCAGTTTGACCATTCCATTGGTTGACAGACAATTTGACTGCCAGCTCTAGATTCTTGGTTTGAGCAAATTCTGTTGCCCATCTACCTTGTCCAAAGGCTACCACTTCAAAACTCGCCTCACCTTTGGAAATTTTCAACTTGAGATGAGCATTGCCTGCCCCCATAGTACGGGCACTTTCGACCTGAAAATTCTTGATATAAAAGACAGGTTTCTGATTGTCCATTCCAAAAGGTGCCAAGCGCTCAAAGTTCTTGACTGTTTCAAGACTCAAAGTCTCCAAATCCAACTCTTCATCTAGGTTTAACTTATTCTTGCCACCAGCATCTGCGCCTTTTTCACGGACATAATCTTCCAAAACCTGAGATAAATCTGAAAGTTTCTCAACTTCCAGCGTCATTCCTGCAGCGCCAGCATGACCTCCAAAGGCGATGAAGAGGTCTCGATGAGGATCCAGAGCCTCAAAAATATCGACCGCTTCCACACTACGAGCACTGCCCTTAGCACGACCGTCTTCTATATTAAGAACAATAACTGTCTGTCCCAATTCTTCCAACAAACGACCAGCCACGATTCCTAGAACCCCAGGATTCCAGCCTTCCTTGGCCAAGACTTGGACCTTCTTCTCAGGGTCCACCATGGTCTTAGCTTCTTCATAGATAGACTGGACGATTTCCTTGCGCTCTTCGTTTTTCTGATGAATCATAAGGGCAATCTCGTGAGCTTCCTCGTCGTCAAATCCAGTCAACAAATCAATAGCGGGATTAGGATCATCTAGACGTCCCAAGGCATTCAAACGAGGGGCAATCTGGAAACCAACTGTCTCTTCTGTCACTTCGTTGGCGGCAATCCCAGCCATATCCATCATTTCTTGTAGACCAATGCGCTGAGTGTGCCCCAACATTTCTAGACCATACTGAACTAAAATACGGTTTTCATCCGTCAGACTCACCATATCCGCAATAGTTCCGATAGCGACCAAATCAAGCAGTTCCACTTGTACTTCTTCTAAAAGGGCACAAGCCAGCTTGAAAGCAACTCCACAACCAGCCAAATATTTGAAAGGATAGTTCGCATCCGGATGTTCAGGATGGACAATGGCATAGGCATCTGGCAGGGTTTCAGGCATAGAATGGTGGTCAGTCACAATGACATCCACTCCCATAGACTGAGCCAATTCAATAGCCTCGTGACCTGCAACCCCATTATCCACCGTCACAATCAAGGAAATTCCTTCTTGCTCGATAAAATATTTGTAAACACTGGCATTAGGTCCATAACCATCAGTAAAACGATTGGGCAAGTAAACACGGCACTCAGCACCAAGCTGTTCCAAACTTTCCTTCACAATCGAAGCCGAAGTCATACCATCCGCATCGTAGTCTCCATAAACGAGAATATTTTCCCCCTCTTCAATGGCCTGACGAATCCGTTCCACTGCCTTGTCCATATCATGGAGCAGATAAGGGTCATGCAAGTCCTCCAAAGAAGGTTCTAAAAATTTCTTCAGACTTTCTTGGTCCTGAATCCCTCTCTCAAACAATAACCGAGCCACTTCGGGACCCAACCCAGCCTTCTTGGCTATCTTTGTAAAATCCGCATCTTCAACCTGCGGGGCAAACTGCCATTCATAAGTAGGTGTTATCAAAAAGACATCCACTCTTTCTAAGAATTCTATCGCTTCATTATAACATGATTTAGGCTTTTTCTCTATCCAGATTGCTTTTTTATAAAATTTTAGTGAATTTTTTCAGATATGATTTGACAAGACAAATTTTTTGGTGTAGAATCGTGTTATAAAATCTAACACAAAGGAGATTCCTTATGGCTTTAGTAGAATTTGAACACGTCGAAAAATATTACGGGGACTACCACGCGCTCCGCGACATCAATCTCCGTTTTGAAAAAGGGCAAGTCGTTGTCCTACTCGGACCATCTGGTTCTGGAAAATCCACTCTTATCCGCACCATCAATGGTTTGGAAGCTGTCGACAAGGGAAGCCTTCTAGTAAATGGTCGCCAAGTTGCTGGTGCCAGCCAGAAAGATTTGGTACCTCTTCGCAAGGAAGTCGGCATGGTTTTCCAACATTTTAACCTCTATCCGCACAAAACAGTGTTAGAAAACGTAACACTTGCACCTATAAAAGTTCTAGGAATTGAAAAAAAAGAAGCTGAAAAAACAGCCCAAAAATATCTGGAATTTGTAAATATGTGGGACAAGAAAGATTCATATCCAGCCATGCTGTCTGGTGGACAAAAGCAACGGGTTGCCATTGCACGTGGACTCGCTATGCATCCGGAACTCCTCCTCTTCGATGAACCAACATCTGCCCTTGACCCTGAAACCATCGGTGATGTTCTGGCAGTTATGCAAAAATTGGCCCACGATGGTATGAATATGATTGTCGTTACCCATGAAATGGGCTTTGCCCGTGAAGTTGCTGACCGCATCATCTTTATGGCTGACGGAGAAGTTTTGGTGGATACGACAGATGTTGATGACTTTTTCGACAATCCAAGCGAACCTCGTGCTCAACAATTCCTCAGCAAAATCATCAACCACGAAAGTGACAAAGTAAAATAAGGAGGCGTCTATGAAAAAGAAATTCTTTTTATCAGCATTATTGATTAGCCTTTTGGGCCTTACTGCTACAAAACCAGTTCAGGCTGACACCAGTGTCGCAGACATTCAAAAGAGAGGCGAGCTAGTTGTCGGTGTGAAACAAGACGTTCCCAATTTTGGTTATAAGAATCCCAAGACAGGGACCTTTTCTGGTATCGAAACGGACTTGGCCAAAATGGTAGCAGATGAGCTCAAGGTCAAAGTTCGCTATGTGCCTGTTACCGCGCAAACTCGTGGACCTCTCCTAGACAATGAACAGGTCGATATGGATATCGCGACCTTTACCATCACAGACGAACGCAAAAAACTCTACAACTTTACCAGCCCTTACTACACAGATGCTTCTGGCTTTTTGGTCAATAAATCTGCCAAAATCAAAAAGATTGAGGACCTAAACGGCAAAACCATCGGAGTCGCCCAAGGTTCCATCACCCAACGCCTGATTACTGAACTGGGTAAAAAGAAAGGTCTGAAGTTTAAATTCGTCGAACTTGGTTCCTACCCAGAATTGATTACGTCCCTACACGCTCATCGTATCGATGCCTTTTCCGTTGACCGCTCGATTCTATCTGGCTATATCAGTAAACGAACAGAACTACTAGATGATAGTTTCAAGCCATCTGACTACGGTATTGTTACCAAGAAATCAAATACCGAGCTTAACGACTATCTTGATAACTTGGTCACTAAATGGAGCAAGGATGGTAGTTTGCAGAAACTTTATGACCGTTACAAGCTCAAACCATCTAGCCATTCCGCAGAATAAGGAGGACACCCCATGACAGATTTATCATCTTGGACTGCCTATTTTCAGGATTTTGGACAATTTTTCAATGGTTTCCTCTTCACCCTTGCCCTAGCAATCGGATCCTTTATCCTAGCCATGGTTTTGGGCATCTTCTTCGGAGCCATGTCAACCAGCAAACGTCCGATTTTGCGCATTTTATCTCGCATCTTTGTTGAATTTTACCAAAACACTCCCCTCTTGGTGCAGTTTGTCATCGTTTTTTATGGCCTACCTCTTATCAGTGACCATATCATCATGATTCCAATTTATTGGACAGCTGTACTCTGCGTGGGACTCTATCACGGCGCCTATATCGCTGAGGTTATTCGCTCAGGGATTCAGTCTATTCCTAGCGGTCAAATGGAGGCAGCCTTGTCACAAGGGTTTACCTATATCAGTGCCATGCGCTTGATTATCTTGCCTCAGGCCTTTCGTATCATTCTCCCTCCTTTGACCAACCAAATCGTCAACCTCATCAAGAACACCTCAACAGTCGCTATCATCTCTGGAGTAGATTTGATGTTTGTGACCAAGTCTTGGTCAGCCCTCAACGGAAACTACATTCCAGCATTTTTAGGCGCTGCTCTACTATACTTTTCTCTTTGCTTTCCTGTTGCCCAGTTTGGTCGCAAGATGGAGCAAGCCAACAAAAAAGCCTATTCACTTTAGGAGGTTACTATGGAATCCATTTTAGAAGTTTTGACCCCAGATAACCTAGTCTTTATCTTTAAAGGATTTGGCTTGACCCTCTACATTTCTCTGATTGCCATCGTCCTCTCTACCCTTATCGGTACGGTACTAGCTGTCATGAGAAATGGGAAAAATCCTGTCTTACGCATTATCTCCAGCATTTATATCGAGTTTGTGCGTAACGTTCCCAATCTCCTCTGGATTTTCACTATCTTTTTAGTTTTTAAGATGAAGTCCACTCCAGCAGGAATCACTGCCTTCACTCTCTTTACCTCAGCAGCTCTAGCTGAGATTATTCGAGGCGGTCTCAATGCCGTAGACAAGGGACAGTACGAAGCAGGAATGTCACAAGGATTTACTTCAGCCCAAATCCTCTACCACATCATTCTCCCACAAGCCATTCGCAAAATGTTGCCAGCCATCATTTCTCAGTTTGTAACCGTGATTAAGGATACCAGCCTCCTCTACTCTGTTATCGCCCTACAAGAACTCTTTGGAGCTAGCCAAATTCTCATGGGCCGTTATTTCGAACCAGAGCAGGTCTTCAGTCTTTATATCCTGATTGCCCTCATCTACTTCAGCTTTAACCTAGCAATTTCTAGCCTGTCACATATGCTAGCCAAACGTTGGCAACAAGCTGCAGAATAATACTCTTCGAAAATCAAATTCAAACCACGTCAGCTTCACCTTGCCGTACTCAAGTACAGCCTGCGGCTAGCTTCCTAGTTTGCTCTTTGATTTTCATTGAGTATAAACAGCCACTCTCCAGTTAAATTGGAGAGTCTTTCTACGCAATCTCAAAAAAACACTGCCAGATTCCTCTAGCAGTGTTTTGAGTTTCATTTGCTTAGTAAATTGTTCTTTCAGTTTCTACATCGAAGAAGTGTGCTTTGTTCAAGTCAAATCCAAGTTCAACTGTTGCACCTGTTTGCAAGTAGTCACGAGCATCAACTTTAGCAACAAATTCATCTTTACCAACTTGGCAGTAAAGGTGAGATTCTGAACCAAGCAATTCTGATACAGAGATAGTCGCTTTTACAACACAGTCTGGGAATGTTTCAAGGAAAGCAGGTTCTGCATTCACGTCTTCTGGACGGATACCGAAGATCAATTCTTTACCTTCGTAGCCTTTTTCACGAAGAACTTTCAATGCTCCTTCTGGCACTTTCAAACGGAAACCGTCAGAAACAATTTCGCTACCAACCAATTTCACATTGATGAAGTTCATAGCTGGGCTTCCGATGAATCCTGCAACAAATTTATTAACTGGGTTTTTGTAAACTTCTTGAGGAGTACCGATTTGTTCAACACGTCCGATAGTACCTGTACCAGCAGGGTTCTTAGTTGCTGACATAATAACGATACGGTCCGCAAGTGTCATCGCTTCTGTTTGGTCGTGAGTTACGTAGATAGTTGTAGCTCCGATACGACGGTGGATTTTTGCGATTTCAGCACGCATTGATACACGAAGTTTGGCATCCAAGTTTGACAAAGGTTCGTCCATCAAGAATACTTTTGCATCACGGACGATGGCACGACCCATGGCAACACGTTGACGTTGACCACCTGAAAGGTCAGCTGGTTTACGATCCAAGAATTCTTTCAAACCAAGGATTGCAGCTGCTTCTTGCACACGTTTGTCGATGTCTTCCTTGCTGTATTTACGCAATTTCAAACCGAAAGCCATGTTGTCATAAACAGTCATGTGTGGGTAAAGAGCGTAGTTTTGGAATACCATGGCGATGTCACGGTCTTTTGGAGCTACGTCGTTGACAACCACGCCATCGATAGATGCAGTACCTTCTGTGATGTCTTCAAGACCAGCAATCATACGAAGAGTTGTTGATTTACCACATCCTGAAGGACCTACGAAAACGATAAATTCTTTGTCTTTGATGTCCAAGTTGAAGTCTTCAACTGAGTAGTGTTCGCTGTTTGGATATTTTTTGTAAATATTTTTAAGATTCAATTCTACCATGAGGTAAACTCCTTTTGTCTTTTGATAGTTTTATTATAGATGAAAACGCTTTACATTTCTATGGCAAGATGACCAAAAAAACAAAAAAGTTCTGTGCAACTTGCACAAAACTTTAGAGAATATCTGGTAAAATCAACTGATAACACAAGGTCAGGTCAGTCAATTCCTTCAACTGAAGCCCTGTCAATTCTTCCCATTTATCAATCTTGTATTGGAGAGAATTGCGGTGCAGATAGAGTTGCTGGGCTGTTTTAGTGAGAACAGCACTATTTTCCCAAAGGGAGAGAATGATTTCCTGAATCTGATCCTGGTCCAAAATCATCTGGTGCAGGCATTCCTTGATTGCCTTCAAGTCCACGAGTCTTTCTCCCATACTCCAAAGATAGAGTTGTGAAAAGGTATGAACACCTTGGTGACCCTGACGCCACCAAGTCTTAAACAAATCGCGCTCCGATTTGATCAAATCGGATAGGGCTTGGTGCCCCGTCTGAGACCAAACCTGTCCTAACATGATAGATAGACGCAATCCAAAGTCATACTCAACCGCTTCAATCGTATCACTTAAAATAGCTCTTACAGAAGTGTATTTGTCTTGTTGAAGCACGAAGACATAATCCTGTACTCCGACTTGAAGCACTGTCTGACAGTTAGGAAATAGGGTCCGCATCATATCTAGCCAAGAAGCTAGATTTTCCTGCTGAAAATAGGAAAGATGGCAATAAACCAACTGAATCTTTTTAAAAGTTTTCGGTGCCTGTCCCTTGCCCTCAACCAGATAGGAATACCAAGGATTGAGCGAACGAGCCTGCTCCCGCTGGGTTAAAAGGGCAACCAACTGCTGTTCACGCTCGCTGAGCCCAGCTTCCTCCAGCAAAATCCACTGCTGAGAAGCTAAAGGGAGGGTGAGATAGCCCTCTTTCTCTACTGGTTGGTCTGAAATCCGAGCTTCAGGAAACCAGTCTTGTAGTTCTTTTGCCCTCATGTTCTAGCCCTCCACTTTTTGGATGCACCAAGAAATTAAGGTTTCGAGGCGCTCCATATTTTCAGTCATATGGAGATAGCCCATGACTGCTTCAAAACCTGTGGACATACGGTAAGTTACCACATCAGCATTTTTAGCCTTAGTGTGACTATTGGTATTACGACCACGTTTATAGATTTCTTCTTCTTTTTCCGTTAGGACTTGCTCCTCTAACATAAGGGAAATCAGGCGAGCCTGAGCCTTGGCTGAGACATACTTGGTCGCTTCTTGGTGGAGTTTATTGGGCTTAGTCATGCCTTTGAGGATGAGGTGACGGCGAATATACATGGAATATACCGCATCCCCTTCAAAGGCTAGAGCAATCCCGTTAATGAGATTGACATCAATCACGTGTCCACCTCACTCCATCCTTGGTGTCAAGGAGCTTAATTCCCTGAGCAGCCAATTGGTCACGAATTTGGTCTGCTGTGGCAAAATCACGATTGGCACGCGCTTCTTGGCGTTTTTGGATCAAGTCTTCAATCTCTGCATCCAAAACTTCCTCAATAAAAACAATTCCAAAGACATCTAACATAGCCGCAAGAGCTTCCTTAACACTTGAATCATAGTTACCTGAGTTAATCCATTTGGCCATTTCAAAGACGACTGTAATACCGTTGGCAGCGTTAAAATCTTCATCCATAGCTGCTACAAACTTATCTTTAAAGGTTTGTAACTCTTGAGCATCTACAGTTCCAGTAAATGGTTGCTCATAAGTGTTTTTCAGATACTTGAGATTGGTCTCAGCGTCTCGCACTGCCTTTTCCGTAAAGTTGATAGGCTTGCGGTAATGCTGAGTCGCAAAGAAGAAACGAAGCACTTGTCCATCGAGGGTTTTAAGGGCATCATGTACAGTAATAAAGTTGCCCAAGGACTTGGACATCTTGACATTGTCGATATTGACAAAGCCATTATGCATCCAATAGTTGGCAAAGATCTTGCCTGTTTTTGCTTCTGACTGGGCAATTTCATTGGTGTGATGCGGAAACTCAAGGTCGGCTCCACCACCGTGAATATCAATGGTATCACCCAAAATCTCTGTTGACATGACCGAACACTCAATATGCCAGCCCGGACGACCAGGTCCCCAAGGACTATCCCAAGAAATCTCGCCTGGTTTGGCAGATTTCCAGAGGGCAAAGTCTACAGGATTTTCCTTACGAGCCGTTTCTTCATCGGTACGACCTGAAGCACCTAGCTCCAAGTCTTCCAAGGTTTTATTAGCCAGCTTAGCATAGTTGTGAGATTTTTCCACACGGAAATAGACATCTCCTTGGCTCTCATAAGCAAAACCTTTTCCAATCAAGTCTTCCACAAAGCGGATGATGTCAGCCATAAATTCCACCACACGCGGATGGCGGGTCGCAGATTTGACGCCCAAGGCCGTCACATCCTCACGAAAGGCAGCGATGTACTTGTCCGCCACCTCCTGAGGCGTGATACCTTCTTCCTTGGCACGGTTGATAATCTTATCATCCACATCCGTAAAATTGGAAATATAGGCAACCTCATAACCACGGTACTCAAAATAGCGACGAATGGTATCAAAAGCCACTGTTGAGCGGGCATTCCCCACGTGGATATAGTTGTACACGGTTGGCCCACAAACATACATCTTGACCTTACCGTCCTCAATCGGGACAAATTCTCGCAAATCACGAGACATGGTGTCATAGATTTTAATCATAAATCATAGTCAGGAAATCCAAAATCCCAGAACTGTTAGTTTCATCACTAAGAGTTCAATTAAATTTCAGTCCGAATATCTCTACACTTCGGAATCCCTTGCTCCTTTCTAAAAAGTAAAAGAAGAATCAAATAAATGCAAGAAAAGGGCTGACAGTCGCCCTTTTGCTTTACGACCTACTCAGTCGAATATCGTCTTTTAAAAAATGTTAATAGATAAAAGAATCATCATAAATTATAACCCAGACGATCTGTGACTGGCATCTTTAGCCTGCTCGAGTTTATTGACGTAGTACTCTCGTTTTTCTTCGACTTCGTGAATGACCGGCTCATCCTTTTTACCATGTACACGGACAATCTTAGCTGGAATACCGACAACCGTCACATCACTTGGTACGTCTGCCACAACAACTGCTGCTGCACCGACCTTAGCATTTTCGCCGATTTCCACTGGTCCGATAACTTGGGCATGGGCTGATATGAGAGCTCCCTTTCGCACGGTCGGATGGCGTTTACCAACATCCTTCCCTGTTCCACCAAGAGTCACTCCATGATAAAGGAGAACACCTTTTTCAACGATTGCTGTTTCCCCAATCACCAAGCCAGAACCGTGGTCGATAAAGACACCTGAATCAATCTGGGCACCTGGATGAATCTCAATCTGAGTCCAAAAGCGCCAAAACTGACTGTGCATACGAGCCAGGAGTTTGAAGCCATGCTTCCAGAGAAAATGCGAAAGACGGTGGGCCGCCAAGGCCTTGACACCTGGATAAGTCAGCAAAACCTCCAAAGTGGTGCGGGCCGCTGGATCATTTTCTTTTACGATATCAATGGTTTCGCGCCACCATCCCATACATTTCTCCTTTTCTTATTCTGAATCTTTTGGTGTTTCTGTAAATTCTTTCTTAGGTTTGTGGTCCTTGTGATGACGTGGGCGGTGAGGACGCTCTGATTTTTCACCTTTTTCATCACGTTCAGGTTTTGGAGGACGAGGAAGAAGAGCCTTCATAGAAGCATCCACACGTCCTTTTTCATCAATCTTGATAACCTTAACATCAACTTCATCCCCGATTGCTACCAAGTCTTCGACATTATTGGTACGCGTCCAAGCCATCTCAGAGATATGAACAAGGGCATCTGTCTTATCAAAGAGGTTAACAAAGGCACCAAATTTCTCGATACGAACGACTTTAGCACGGTAAACTTCATCCACTTTGGCTTCACGAACCAAACCTGCAATGATTTCTTTGGCACGGTTAATAGCATCTTGGTCGCTAGAGTAGATAGACACATTTCCTTCTTCGTCGATATCAATCTTAACGCCTGTTTCAGCGATAATCTTGTCGATGGTTTCTCCACCCTTACCGATGACAATCTTAATCTTGTCCACATCAATCTTAATCGTATCAATTTTCGGAGCAGTTGGAGCCAATTCTGGACGAACTTCTGGAATCGTTGCTTCAATCACATCAAGAATTTCAAAACGGGCTTTCTTGGCTTGGACAAGGGCTTCTGTCAAGATTTCTGCAGTGATTCCTTGAATCTTGATATCCATTTGAAGGGCTGTAATCCCGTCACGAGTACCAGCAACCTTAAAGTCCATATCTCCAAAGTGATCTTCCAAACCTTGGATATCTGTCAAGACTGTGTAGTTATTTCCATCTGAGATGAGACCCATGGCAATCCCTGCTACTGGCGCCTTGATTGGCACACCACCAGCCATAAGGGCAAGCGTTCCCGCACAGATAGAAGCTTGAGATGAAGAACCATTTGATTCTAAAACTTCTGCTACTAGACGGATAGCGTATGGGAATTCTTCCAAGCTTGGCAAGACTTGAGCAAGAGCACGCTCACCAAGGGCACCGTGACCGATTTCACGACGACCTGGCGCACCGTAACGACCTGTTTCCCCTACAGAATATTGAGGGAAGTTATAGTGGTGCATAAAGCGTTTCTTGTACTCTGGATCCAAACCATCAATGATTTGAGTTTCGCCCATCGGAGCCAAGGTCAAGACTGAAAGGGCTTGAGTTTGCCCACGAGTAAAGAGACCTGAACCGTGCACACGAGGAAGGAAGTCAACAACCGCATCCAAAGGACGGATTTCATCAACCTTACGACCGTCAGGACGCACCTTGTCTTCTGTGATCAGACGGCGCACTTCAGCGTGTTCCATTTGTTCCAAGATTTCAGCCACATCACGCATGATGCGGTCAAATTCTTCGTGATCCGCATATTTTTCTTCGTAAACAGCAGTCACTTGGTCTTTGACTGCTTGAGTTGCAGCTTCACGAGCCAATTTTTCTTCTACTTGAACCGCTTTTTGGAGGTCGCTGTTGTAGGCTGCGATGATTTCAGCCTGCAATTCAGCGTCTACGTGAAGTAATTCTACTTCAGCCTTTTCCTTACCGACAGCCGCAACGATTTCTTCTTGGAAGGCAATCAATTCTTTGACAGCTTCGTGCCCTTTCAGAAGGGCTTCCAACATGATTTCTTCTGATAATTCTTTTGCACCAGACTCTACCATGTTGATGGCGTGCTTGGTACCAGCTACTGTCAATTCAAGGAGCGATTGCTCTGCTTGCTCTTGACTTGGATTGATGATGATTTGACCATCTACATAGCCCACTTGCACCCCAGCGATTGGTCCGTCGAATGGAATATCCGAGATAGAAAGTGCCAAGGATGAACCAAACATAGCTGCCATCGGTGCAGAAGCATTTTCATCATAAGAAAGCACGGTGTTAATCACCTGTACTTCATTACGGAAACCTTCCGCAAACATTGGACGGATTGGACGGTCAATCAAACGCGCTGTCAAAGTCGCATCCGTTGAAGGACGTCCTTCACGTTTCATAAAGCCACCCGGAAACTTCCCAGCTGCATACATTTTTTCTTCGTAGTTGACTTGAAGAGGGAAGAAATCCCCAGTTGCCATTTTCTTAGACATAACGGCCGCAGTCAAGACAGTTGACTCACCGTAACGCACGACAACAGAGCCATTTGCTTGCTTAGCAACCTGACCAGTCTCTACAATTAACTCACGACCCGCAAAAGTCGTTTGAAACACTTGTTTTGTCATTTTAATCCCCTTTGGATTGATGAAATTATACGCCTTGCCTACAAAGATCAAGATACTAAGCCGTCAAGCAACTCAAAGGAAAATAGGAAATCTAACGACAGAGCGACTGCTCCTAGGCAGATTTATCTTTTTCCACAGAGTTGTAGGCATGTTCAATTAATCAAGATATTTTGGACGGTTCGGCTTGCCGAACATTTCTGTAGAAAAATAGGAAGGTGACGCCACACTCGATGAGTGCTAGGAAGCTTATCTTTTTTCCTAAAAAATGAGGCCAAAATTCAATTAAGTATCTTTTTGATATTTCCCTGAAATAGTGCGGTCGGGAGGTAAAATTATCCAGTGGATGATTTTAGAAATCCAATGGAATTTCAATGGTAATTTTTAATTACTTCGCCTTTTCATTTCTATGCTCAGGCTAAAATAGTTTCCCGAACTATTTTACTCTCAAAAATCCCGTCTTAGATAATAATATTGTTATCATCTAGGATACCACGATAGCGTGAAATATCTTTTAAATACTCACTCCGTTCGTGTTTTTTGAGACACACATTATCAGATTTTGTTTAAAAAATAATCAACTTTAACCAAACTTCTACAACTTAAATACCCTCATCTTTGTATCAAGTACGTACAGAGTCTATTTTATCATATTTTTCTTAAAAAGTACGGTCTTTACCATTAAAAAGGAACCATTCCCCTCACCTGAGAAGAATGGTTTGCTTTTTATTACCCTAAGGACTGATGATTAAACAAGGCATGTGTTGCTTGGTGGATGTATTTTGCTGTTTCAGCATTGTTCATGGTGTAGAGATGCACACCGGCAACATCCTGAGTTACCAAGTCCACAATTTGGTCCACTGCATAGGCAAGTCCTGCTGCTCTGAGCGACTCAGGGTCATGCTCATACTTGTCTAAGATGGCTTTAAATTTGCGTGGAAGGTGAATATTCTCACAAGTCTTCAAGAGGCGAAGAGCCTGATTTCGATTCAGAATTGGCATAATCCCTGCATGAATGGGAACATCAATCCCAGCCAAGATGCACTTGTCTTGGAAATCATAGAAGCGCTCATTGTCAAAGAAAAGCTGAGTTACAAGGCTCGAACAGCCTGCATCCACTTTCTTCTTAAGATTTTGAATATCTGAAATCTGATTTGATGAATCTGGATGGCCTTCTGGATAACAAGCACCAACAATATCAAAGTGAGGGGCTTGTTCCTTGATGAACTCGATCAAGTCAGTTGCGTAGCGGAAATCCTTTTGTGGTTCCACATCAGGAATAATATCCCCACGAAGAGCCAAGATTTTCTGCACCCCAACCTTGTCCAAGTCTGCAATAGTTTCAGCAACTTTATCCTTGGTCAAATAGATGGCTGGCAAGTGAGCAATAGTAGGAATCGCCAAGTCATTTTGAATAAAGTCAGCCAAACGAACCGTCGTTTCCTTGATATTAAATTTATTATTGCTGGCAGTTACACTGATAAAGTGGGGAGCCAACTCCTGCATATCTTGAAGAGCAGAAATAATTTTATCATTACCCACGGCTGGGTTGGGAGGGAACACTTCAAATGAGAGTGACGGTGTTTGGCGTGACATAGTCATTATCCTTTTCTAGTTGATTTTTTTCGTTAGCTGGACTCTTAGAACCCAAGTGAAACAGGCAGAATGACCAAACAGCGCTTCTTGAGAAATCCTTATCTTACAATTTCTCACGCGCAGCTTTAGCTGCTTCCACAAGGCGGATCAAGCTTTCTTTTGTTTCTGGAATACCGCGTGTTTTCAAACCACAGTCAGGGTTGATCCAAACTTTCTTGCTTGGCACTTTAGCAAGGATGGCTTCTATTGTATTGTCGATTTCGCCTTCATTTGGCACACGAGGTGAGTGGATATCGTAAACCCCAGGTCCCACTTCTGTTTGGAAGTTTTTCGCTTTGAGTTCGTCCAAGATTTCAAGGTTTGAACGGCTAGCTTCAAAGGAAATAACATCTGCATCCATGTTGTCGATAGCTGGGATGATATCTGTAAATTCTGAGTAACACATGTGAGTGTGGATTTGTGTGTCTGGCGCTACTGTTGAGTGTACCAAGCGGAAGGCAGGAATTGCCCAGTCAAGGTAGTCTTCGTACCAGTCGCTACGACGGAGCGGCAATTTCTCACGAAGAGCTGCCTCGTCGATTTGGATGATTTTCACACCAGCAGCTTCAAGGTCAAGCACTTCATCCTTGATAGCAAGGGCGATTTGAAGAGTAGAATCCTTGATAGAGATGTCTTCACGTGGGAATGACCAGTTGAGGATGGTAACAGGTCCAGTCAACATACCTTTAACAGGTTTGTTTGTACGACTTTGTGCATAGCTAGACCATTTAACAGTGATTGGGTTAAGACGAGTGACATCACCCCAGATGATTGGTGGTTTAACTCCACGCATACCGTATGATTGTACCCAACCATTTTTAGAGAAGAGGTAACCTGACAAGTTTTGACCGAAGTACTCAACCATGTCATTACGCTCAAATTCACCGTGAACAAGGACATCAAAGTCGATATCTTCTTGCCATTTAATCCATTCATCGATCGTTTCAGCAAGGAAAGCGTCGTACTCTTCTTGAGACAATTCACCTTTACGGTAAGCCAAACGCTTCGCACGAACTTCTTTTGTTTGAGGGAATGAACCGATAGTTGTTGTTGGAAGAGCTGGAAGTTTGAAAGCTTCTTCTTGGATGGCTTCACGTTCTGCAAAGGCTGGCAAACGAGTGTAGTCAGCATCTGTCAATCCAGCGATACGCGCACGAAGTTCCGCATTTTCACCAACACGCTCAGTCGCAAAAAGTTCTTTGTTAGCTGCAAGAGCTTCTTCACCTTGACCATTGCGGATAGCATCCAAATCACGAATCTCATCTAATTTTTCAACTGCAAAGGCAAAGTGGTTCAAGATAGCTGGTTCAAATTCTTCATTAGCTGTTGTAAATGGCACATGAAGAAGTGAGCATGAGCTTGTCAATACAATATTTTCGGCTGGGATTTGTTCAAGAATAGCCAAGCTCTTTTCGTAGTTGTTACGCCAGATGTTTTTACCATTGACAATACCTGCGTAGAGAGTCTTGTCAGCTGGGAAACCACCTTTAACAAGTTCAAGAGTTTTCTTACCTTCAACGAAATCCAAACCGATGGCATCAACAGGCAAGTTTACAAGGTCAGAGTATACATCACGAACGTCTCCGAAGTAAGTTTGAAGCAAGACTTCAAGACCTTTTTTGTCAGCCAAAAGTTTGTTGTAGAGGTTCAAGAAGAGAGCTTTTTCTTCAGCTGTCAAGTCTTTAACAAGAGCAGCTTCGTCGAGTTGAATACGAGTCGCACCAAGTTCTGCCAATTTTGCAAAAACTTCTTGGTAAGCAGCTACTAAGCTGTCTACGAAGTCTTCTGCTTTCACGCCTTCTTCAAAATCTGACAATTGAAGGAAAGTGAATGGACCTACAAGAACTGGACGAGTGTTCAATCCAAGCTCTTTGGCTTCTTGGAACTCATCGAAAATTTTGTGACCTGCAAGTTTAACTTGAGTATCTTTTTCAAATTTAGGAACGATGTAATGGTAATTAGTGTTGAACCATTTCTTCATTGGAAGGGCGCGAACATCCCCTTTTTCTCCTTGGTAACCACGACCCAAAGCGAAGTAGCGCTCAAGGTCAGACAAGTCCAAGTTTTGAACTGAAGCAGGTACCACGTTGAAAAGGAAAGCCGCATCTAGGAAGTTGTCATAGTGAGAAAAGTCATTTGATGGAATTTCAGTAATGCCTTTTTCTTTGACAATGTTCCAGTGTTTAGCACGCAAGTCTTTTGCGGCTGCAAGGAGTTCTTCTTCTGAGATTTCTTTTCTAAAGTATTTTTCAGTTGTAAATTTTAATTCGCGGAATTCGCCCAAACGAGGGAAACCGATGATTGTAGTTGACATGATGTGTCCTCCAAAATTTGTTGTTGAAACTATCTTAACAGAAAAGAAAGCGTCTGTATAATTGTAAAAAATTAGGCTTTGATATAGTTTGAAACTATATCTCTGTTTTAAACAAAAGAAAAAGACCTGAGAAAAATGCCTCAAATCCTTTGTATAGCTTGTTTTATAGCTTTATTTCAGTTAGACGGTTCAAACGCGTTATTAGTAATTCTTATAAGTGACTATGGCTTGTTATTAGAAAAGACTATAGGTTAGTTTTCTTTTGTAATTCTGATATTTCCCTGAAAAGTGCGGACGGGAGGTAAAATTATCCAGTGGATGATTTTAGCCAACCAAGTAATTTCATCCCTATCAACTCTTTCTCTGTTCAAGTGGGACGACTGCTAGTGTCTTTCCTAAACTGGCTAGGACTTTTAAGACTGTGTCCAACCGAGGACTTGTCTTTCCTGTTTCCATCCTAGCTATGACAGGCTGGCTTACTCCACTGAGTTCTTCTAGCTTTTTCTGACTGATTCCTTGTTCATGCCTAGCTTCAATCAGCTCACTCATAATAGCCACTCGCATATCACTTTCAAGGATTTCCTCCTTGCTAAAGATCTCAGACCGGACATCCTTCCAGTTACTTCCAATAGCACTATTCTTCATCACTTAACCCTCTTTCTTTTAAGTCCTTCAGTTCACGCTTGGCTTTTTCAATGATTATAACTCAAAAGTTATTAGAAGTAAATCCTAACATTTATAAAAAAGAAGACCTTAGAAAAATTGCAAAGGTCTCATCTTTATTATTCGAAAAAAATTACGGGAAGAGTTATAACTTGAAGACAATCCTTACTATTATTCCAGCTCTATCCCCTTATCTCGGAGATTATCCAGACACTCCTTATAATAGGCATCGTCATGTTCGCTATAGATAGGACTAGTCAACTTTTCCTCTGCTAAATATTGATAAGGAGGGCAAGTCTTACCTCGGTAGTTCTTGTCCAGCCACTCTGAACTAACATTGTAGCCACGTTCAGCCATCTCCTCCATTATCAAGCGATGATAGGCATAGAGACGATAGGGCGAGTGGGTAAAGACATAGTCAACCGTCGCATGCTTTCTGCCCCAGCCATTGCCACGCAGGGCGCAACACTCTCGATGTTGCCCCAAGAGTTGAGGACGGGGAAGTTGTGAAATCAAAGCCTCATGCCAAAGTCTCACGGGAGTCTCCTTTCAGTAATGTCGAATGTTGCAAGTAGGTATTTGGATAGCGTTCAAGCAAATCTCGAGTCTTGGCGACCAAGTCTTCCTTGGAAGCATGACCATAGCGGTAGCAATCCAGCAAGAGCATATAGTCCTTGCGCTCGGCATCTGTCGCTTTCTTTTTAAAATAGCCCCAAATATGCTGAAAGGCATTGCAAACCTGACCTCTGTGTTCTGGAATCTGGCAGGCACGATCAATCATCTCTTGAACCTGACTCACTTCCACCTGTTCATTCTTCAAGTGTTGGCGAATCTCATTGTAAATATTGCTGGAATGGCTCAAAACAAGGTATTTATTTTCCGCCCAGAGTCGCTGACAAAGGGCACGTTGGTTGTTATTTTCCATATTTCTCCTTACTTTCTACTAGTTCCCCGGAAATATGGAATCAAAGTTATATCTTAAAAATGAGCGAATTATGAGCGAATAAATAGTATTTTTTGTAGAGCCTGATTTTTCTAATAAATATTAGTCAACAATCCTTAAATACCTGAATAAGTCTCTACTAACAACTGAATCTTACGTAAAACTTCTTGCTTTTTCCGTTCACGCGCTCCCTGTCTACGAGAAGTGGGTGGAATAATAGAATCTAAATCAGTCCCACTGTTTTCAGCATAACCTCGTTGAATTGATTTGTCTATGAATAATTGGTAATCAGCTACAAGTTTCTCAGAATCAGCTAGGTCATGGATTGCGATTTTCTTGCGCTCCTTGCCATATTCATAGAAAGCATTGATAATCCCATCATGGTCTTTCAATTTTTGCAAATCAGTGTCATTGATAAACCCGATAACCAACTCTTCTTTGGCACGAATATCGATACTAGAACGAATTACACGACTAACTTCTGCTTTCATTACTTCTTTAGACTCAGAATTCTTCGATTTTTCAACAATCAATGCAAGAATGTAGTCCAGGTTAATCTCATCTGTTTTTAGGAGTTCAATCTCAAATTCGACATCTGAAAGATCAATATCCAAGTCCTTGGCCTTTTCATAGTTCTTAAGATTCAAAAATTCATCTCGAATTTCCACATAAGTGCTTCTTAAATCCTGAAGATAACCTTCTGAAATAGGTTTGTCGATTTCTTGAAATTCGTCATAATTTCGAAGAACATTATCAAGCTTCAACAACTCACCAAATAACTTAACAAACTCCTTCTTATCATGCTCTGTTTCAATTTCTTGCGGATTCGGGAATCTTTCCAGAATTTCCTGACAAACCGCAGTATATCCTTTGACCTCGATACCCGTTACTTGATCCACGAAACCATCCATATATTCGCTAAAGCTTTTTTCTAAGATGATTTCAAGCTTATTGGTGTCTCCAAAAGTCTTAATAGCTTCTTGCGTAGCCTTTTCTAAATCACGGAAACAAACAATATTCCCAAAAGGTTTAACCTTGTTAAAAATCCGATTGGTTCTCGAGAAGGCCTGAATCAAACCATGATAACGTAGATTTTTATCGACAAAGAGTGTATTCATAGTCGGGGCATCAAATCCCGTTAAGAACATACCGACCACAATCAGCAAATCCACTTCCTTGGATTTAACGCGTTTGGAAAGGTCACGATAGTAATTTTGAAACTCCTTCCCATCAGCTGAGAAGTTGGTCTTAAACATGTGATTATAATCATCAATCGCTCTAGAAAGAAACTCTTTAGAAGATAGAGGCATGGCTGTATCTTGAGGTTCTATCTCTTCATCTTGAATTTCTCCATAAGCTGACTGTTCTTCGTTAGGTGCAAAGCTAAAGATAGTCGCAACTTTTAAACGCTTAGCCTCTGGTAAAGCTGCTTGCTGTCGCTGGAGTTCTTCATAGTATAATTTTGCTGCTTCAATACTTTGTACAGCTAGCATAGCATTAAATCCAGACAATTGTTTTTGTTTATGAGTATAGTGTTGATTTCGGTGTGTTTTTGTATTATACACACGAAGTAAGTATTCTGTGATGGTTGCTATCCGTTCTGGATGTAAAAGTAGCTCCTTCTCCATCTTTTTGAGTTTCTTCTCATCAATCTCTCGGCCAACTGCTTTTTCAGCTTCTCTATACTTATTGATTTCAGGCTTGATATAGTTGTAATCAACCTTGAACTTCAAGACTTTTTTATCTCGAATAGCATCCGTGATAACGTAGTTATGAAGTTGCTCTCCAAAAACTTCTTGCGTTGTTTCACCCGTCAAGCTATTTTCTGGGAAAATCGGTGTCCCTGTAAAACCAAATAGAGCGTACTGTTTAAATGCCTTCTTAATGCGCTTTTGAGCCTTCCCAAACTGAGAACGATGACACTCGTCAAAAATCAAGACACATTTCTTAGCATAGACTTCATGATTAGGATTCGCAGTGATAAACTTATTTAACTTTTGAATAGTTGTGACAACGATTCGATCATCATTTTCTTCGATACTGCGTTGTAGTTCTTTTGTATTGTTACTACCATTGACTGAATTTGGTTGGAATTTTTGATATTCCTTCATAGTTTGATAGTCTAAGTCTTTTCTATCTACAACGAATATCACTTTGTCAATGTAGTCCAACTCTGTCGCTAGGCGCGCAGTCTTAAAACTGGTCAAGGTTTTCCCTGACCCTGTCGTATGCCAGATATAACCACAAGCATTGATGGTTCCAAAATTCTTCATTTCATTGGAAGAATGAATCTTGCGCAATATACTTTCAGTTGCTGCTATCTGATAAGGACGCATGATGAGCAAGGTATTATCCACATCAAAAACACAATACTTGGTCAAAACTTCCAAGAGGACACGCTTGCTTAAGAAAGTAACAGTAAAATCTTCCAATTCGTGAATAGTCTTGTTCTTACGGTCTGCCCACTCACAGGTAAACTCATAGTGATTTTTATTCTGAGCTGTTGTATTTGCAAAGTAGCGTGTATAAGTGCCATTCGAAATCACAAAAATCTGAACATACTTATACAAAGAATTTTCGCTGTTAAAGCTTTCCTTACTATAACGGTGAACCTGATTAAAGGCTTCTTGTAGACTAACTCCACGCTTCTTCAATTCAATCTGAACTAGCGGAAGTCCATTGACTAAAATGGTCACATCATAACGGTTTGTATGACTCCCCACTTGCGTCACTTGGTTGATGACCTGCATACTGTTGTTGTGAATGTTTTTCTTGTCAAGGATGAAAATATTTTTAATCCGTCCATCATCAAAAACAAAGTCATAGATATGATTTTCTTGGATTTTTCGTGTTTTTTCAATCAAACCTTCATTGGGACAATCTAAATACTCGACTACAAAACGTTGCCATTCAGCATCCGTAAACGTAACCTTATTAAGCTTTTCAATTTGGACCTTTGCGTTCGCTAAAAGCTTCGCAGGTGTATGGATATCCAATCGTTCATAATTGAGACCATTGACTAAATCCATAAGCAATTGTCTTTCCAAATCTGCCTCAGACTGAAATTCTCTATCTGTGCGATACTCTGGTTGATACTCAGCCAAGAGAATCCCTTCATTTGTTTCCGCAATTACTTCATGTACTTTTGAATAATCAACCATAGTATGCTTCCTTTTATTGTATTAATTGAGATTCTTTCTCAAAATGATTCAAGAATTTATCTAGTAAAGTTTAATAATTGTTCTCTCCAGTATTCATACTGTTTCTGTCTTAGTTCGATTTCTTTTGGAAGACCTTCAGAAAGAGAGTTGGTTAGGGTGTTAAAATTGTCAAGAATGGAGACGATTCTCTCTTGCTCGGAAAGGGATGGGAGAATAAAGCTATACTGCATAATCGCTGCTTTATCTCCACGAGGCATCTTTGAACCTTTTGCATACTGCATATCATAGGAAAAGAAACGATCGTCTGATAAAACATAATAAAGATACTGACTTTCCAAACAAGAAGGAAATAAATTTTGAATAACCAGCACATCTCCATTGGTTCCACCAGATTGATTAGCATACCATATTTTCTTAAGGTAAGGTCTAATATTCCCAATCAAAATATCATCTTGGTCATAACCTGTAAAACTTCCTTGCTCAGGTAAATAAGTGGCGACTGTTTTCCCATTTCTATCTTGCAACAAATTATCCACCCCAACATAATTCTCCGAAGTCAATTTCGTAGCCTCTATCCTAGCTTTGCTATAACGTGCCATAGCACCCAACTTCACTCGAATTGAACCAAATACCCACTGTAAAAGCTTGATAATAGCGGAGTTGTCCCACTCCTCTACTCTACTCTACTCTCAGTGTACTCGCCTTCGGCGACGAATGTCAAGAGTTTTTCTCGAAAATATTCGTACTGTTTTTGGCGTAGTTCAATCTCCTTGGGAAGTCCGATGTTGAGGTCATTACAAACCTTGTCAAAGTTGTCCAAAACTTGAACAATACGTGACTGGATTTCAAGGGAAGGGACGGGAATTTTATACTTCTTTACCAAAGCATCAGAAATTGCTGGATAACTTGCTCCACTCTGATTTTCTTCCAAGTATTTATAAAAATCACTTGATGAAAATATATGATATACGTAGTTAGGTAAAACCTCACCATTTGTTCTAAAAACATAAAATCCTGTACTACAAATCTGGTCATTGTAGTCATCTGTAATTTTAGTAAAACGTTTCAAAGTTGGCCTTGTCGTACCTAAGATAATATCATTTGATTTGACAATCTTTTGAGCTCTACTTGGAGCAGTTGATTTAGTTATTGATGTAGTCTCAGTAATCTTATTAGAAACTCTATCTACTGACGATAAATCTATATATTTAAATTTTTCATCATCTCCAATTTTATTCCAAGAAATATTACTTGTTCTTTCAGAAACTGCATCAAGTGTCTTCCACTCAACCTGATAAACCTCATCCTCAAATGATAACAGTTTATCTCTATAAAAAGAATATTGCTTTTTACGTGAGGTCAATTCTGTAACATAATCCGTGAATTTGTCAAGTGTTTGCACTATTTTTTCTTGAATTTCCAGAGGAGGGATGGGGATTTTGATTTTTTTCATTTCAGCCATTGAAACACTTTTAACTGTTCCTCCTGCTTTTCGTCCTTCTATATCCTTTCTAATCTTTTCGGACTCAAACAAATACATCAAAAATTTAGAACATATCTGCTCTTTTTTAGGTTTAATAGCATAGACTCCTTCTTTTATATTCCAATTAGTTGGAGTTTTTTCAATTATGGCAACATTTCCTATTGTCCCAGTACCCGTAAAAAGAACATCTCCAATTTCAAGATTAGATCGATTCTGACATAACATCAATCCATCATTATTTATTAAATCTGTTTTTTCAGATGGAACAATTTTATGTCCTCTTATTTCTCGTACAGTAATATAATAATTCGAAGCGTCAGAAGTATTTAATTGAAAAAATTTACGAGGATTTAAACCTGTTTTTATGGAATGTGCCACTTTCCCCAACTCTTTCCACTCAACGGGACAGTTCTGGATTTCTTCTAGGATATTCATCAGTTACCTCCTTCCTTGGCTAGATTTTCAATGTTTTTAATTTCCTTGAGGTAATCTTTTTCAACTTGACTGAGGGTCTTGGTTTGATAGCTCTTATATTCCTTATCTACCTTCTGCTTCATATGTTCACGAGAGATAGAACCACTATTGTCCAGCAAGTCTTCTCCAGTAGCCTGAAGGATACGATCTACGTGTGTTACCCAGTCAGCCATAGTCATGACTTCTTCTCGCTCTGCCTGTCTTTCAGCAAAGTCTAGGTATCCTGATACAAGCTGATTAAGTCCACGGAGTTCCTTTTCTGTCAGATAGTTCTTGGCAACTTTTGCTTCGGATAAAGTAGGAAGGTCTCCCTTAAAAGTAGTCAAGCCCATAAACTCCTTTTCACTATCAACACGATTGTAGATGAGTTCGCTCGCAGTATTGTGGTGAATGGCATAATGCATCTTGTTTTGAACCGTCGCAAAGAATTTCTTTGCCTCTGTTGAATTTGCATTGTAGTCACTAGATGTTGCGAAAAGATCTAAAACCTGACGGTAAAAGACTTTTTCACTTGAGCGGATATCTCGGATTCTTTCAAGAAGTTCTTTAAAGTAAGAGCCTCCACCCAAGTTTTTCAGACGCTCATCATCCATGGCAAAGCCCTTAATCAGATACTCTTTCAAGACTGTCGAAGCGTAGAGTCTGAACTGAATGCCACGAGGAGATCGAACTCGATAACCAATCGCCAAAATCATATCGAGATTATAGTAGGCGACATTTCGCTGAACACTTCTATTCCCCTCATTTTGAACTGTCAACTTATAGTTGACAGTTGCCTCTTCCGATAATTCTCCATCTTCAAAAATAGCCTTGATATGTTTACTAATATTTTGCTTGGAAGTTTGAAAGAGCTCAGCTAGTTCTTGTTGGGTCAGCCAAACCGTTCCATTATCCAAGTGGAGTTCAATAGCAGACTCCCCGTCATCAGTTCTATAGAGAATTACATCATTTGCCATGGCTCAATTCCTCTACAATCTTGTCTATTTCTACACGCAAATGGTCAATCTTAGCTACAGTTTCTGCAATTTCTTGATTGAGCACATCTATATCAATCTTCTCACGTGTATCTTCTTGTTCGACATAGGTTGAAACAGATAGGTTATAATCCTGCTCTGAACCAATCACATCATTATCAACAAGAGCAGATTTATAGTCAACATTTTGATAATTAGAGAATAATTCAACTATATGTTCGATATTGCTATCCGTCAAAACATTGTTGTTAGTCTCTTTTTTGAATTCTTTACTTGCATCAATAAAGAGTGTTTTATTTTCAAGTTTATTCTTCGCCAGAACTAAAATTGTAGTTGCGATAGAAGTTCCAAAGAAGAGATTGTCTGGAAGGGAAATAACCGCTTCAACAAAGTTGTTATCTACTAGATACTGACGAATGGTCTTTTCAGCTCCTCCACGATAGAAAATACCTGGAAAACATACAATAGCTGCTCGACCTTTATTGGACAAGTGATTGAGACTATGCATGATAAAGGCAAAGTCAGCTTTTGACTTAGGAGCTAGCTTACCAGCTGGCGCAAAACGGTCATCATTTATCAGAGTTGGGTCTCCATCTCCCACCCATTTGACAGAATACGGAGGGTTAGAAACGATAGCATCAAATGGCTTTTCTTCTAAATGCTGAGGATTTAAAAGGGTATCTCCTCGCTTAATATCAAAGTTATTGTAGTTGATATTGTGCAAGAACATATTCATACGAGCCAAGTTATAGTTGGTCATGTTAATTTCTTGACCAAAGAATCCATCCTCTAGAATATGGTCTTCATATTGTTTTTTCATTTGAAGAAGGAGTGACCCTGAGCCACATGTCGGGTCATAAACCTTGTTAATCTTGTCCTTGCCGACCATCACTAGGCGAGCTAGTAGTTTAGAGACTGTCTGAGGTGTGAAAAATTCACCCCCACTTTTTCCTGCATTACTTGCATAGTTGGAAATCAAAAACTCATAAGCATCGCCAAAGGCATCGATGTCATTTTCCTCAAAGTTACCAAAGTTAATGCTATTGATACCATTTAGAATGTCAGAAAGTCGTTTATTTTTTTCTGGAACAGTTCCACCAAGGATATTACTTCGTGTATCCAAGTTATCAAACAAACCTTTGATATCATCCTCTGATTTGAACCCAATCGCTGACTTCTCAATAGCTTGAAAAATGTTGGCCAAGTCTTCGTTTAAGTTTTCATTTTGCGAGGCATTCTCAATAACGTTTTCAAATAGTTGACTCGGAAGGATAAAAAATCCCTTATCCTCAACTGTCCCTGGTTTGAAATCTTGCTCAGCTTCTTGGTCGCTCAATTCAGCATAACGAAATTCTAAGTCGCCAGCTTCATGCTCAGCGCGGTCAAAATAATCGGCCATATGCTCTGAAATAAAGCGATAGAAAAGGATACCTAGGATATATTGCTTAAAATCCCAACCATCTACAGCACCACGAACATCGTCCGCAATCGCCCAAATTTTACGATGCAGCTCCTTGCGTTCTGTATTTTCTTTGCTTGCCATTTTTACTTTCCTTATTAAATAAATGTATTATCTCTTTATTTTATCATATTTTCACTACTAAAAATTAACTTTAGTATAACAGTTAAAATAAGCAATGAATTAGAAAAATTCCCAAATTTTAAAATCCTAATCTCTACGTCTATGTTCCCCATCTATTTTTTCTACAAACGTAAAGCCTTTTGATTTCAGCTGTTCAAGTTTTGGACGAATCTTTTCAATAACATCCTCCATATAATTTTCCAATTTATGTGGGGGTTCAAATTCATATCTAGCAATCCAAAGAATATAGGTCTTATTTGATGAAACAATATCAAAATCAAAATAATTATCATCACTAGAAAGAATGCTTTGAAATTTCCAAAATGACAAAAATTCTTTATCTCCAAAACAATCTATTGCATGCCATATACTACTATCCCAAGTCTTAAATTTCCCAAATTTATTAACCGCACTTAGATACGTCAATAGGAAGAAATCTTTTCTATTTAGCTTAGCAAAATTTTCATTATGAATCTCTAGTTTTGTATAGTGAAGTCCCAAATCATAGAAGCTAAGTACTCTATGCTTTTCCATAAAATAAATAATTTCAGATTTATCTAGACCCTCATTTTTAAGAATACTTTCCCAAAAATCTACAATTCTAACTATCGTTTCCTTACTTAACGGAGAATTTCTCTCATAACTAGGAATCTCTTCACTCAATTTTTCTTCGACAATATAGTTCATCGCTGGGCTATTAAACGATTTCATAGACTCTTGTATGGTAAGACGTAACAATCGTTCTTTTAGAGAATCTGAAAGAGACTTATATTCACTTGAGAGATATTGATAAAAATCTGTGTTGTAATTTGCCTCTCTTAACTCTCTTGATAACTCATCACCATTTATTTCAAGTAATGTATCAAATTCCTCTTTTGTACGATTTAGAGATTCTTCATAGAGGAAATAGGCTAATCTATTCTTCTTATAGCTTGGTGGATATTGGTTAAAATCTGACTGCTGAATATCGCACAATATTTCTTGTATGCTTCGCCCAAACTTGAACATCCATATAAAACTAGTTTTTTCATCATCCTTAACTTTTATTTCTTCATTCTTTAATAGTTGTTGGTATAATTCAGGATAAAAAAGATACGCATAGATAATCCAAAGTTGCTGTTCCTCTTGGACATGTCCCAACTTACCCCTTGAAAAAAATTCTTGATTAACATAATCATTAAAATGATTGCGATCTCGCAAGTTTCTGTTTTCAAAGCTAAACCTTCTCCAAAAATCATCTGACAAGCTCATATTGAGTTTCTTACTTAACAACTCAAAATAATCTTGCCAAATATTTGATGGATGAAGAACAAATGGTAGTTCTATCCGTCTATCAATAATTTTTGAAAGGAAATTATTGTCGTTAAGATGCATTTTCTCAATATCTCCAACAAAAATAATTGGAAGTTTGCCATTAAGCAAACTAAAAACTTTATAACTCTCCTCTTGTTGGTTGTTAGACATTCGATCAAAATCATCAATAACTAGAACGTTTCGAGTTATTGAAAAATACTTAAATGTTAGCAAATAACTGTAAAATCCATCAGATTTGATTTTGAAAAATTGATATATTGCTACTAGTAAGATAATACTACCAACTATTAATTTAACACCAAAAAATTCAAAAAAAGAACTTAAACCCAAATCAACTACATTTGTCATTAGGATTGATAATGCAACACATAAAACTATGAAAAACCTTAAAAACTTGTATTTCCACGGATGTAATTTTGAAAAAATAATTTCAATTGTTGAGCGGTTATCACTTAATCTCCAAAAGTCTATCGTAACTAATTTTTTATTAGTATTCTTACCAACTTCAACTAGAAATTCTGTTTTTCCAGAACCCCAGTTCCCATTTAGGAAATAAGTTTTATTTTCCTCAAGCAATTTAGCGACATTTTTAGCTGCTACAGAGGTATCAATGTGCTTTAATGTAATAAATCTATCATCCATAGTATCTCTTTCTAAAAATAAATTATTTTATAACCTTAAACGTTTACCAAAATTATACCACGAAACCACAAAAATCCCCTTAGAAATCCGCTTCTAAGGGGTTGTCTTTATCCTGCTGCTTGGGCTGGTTCTGCTGGTTTGGTCTTTTTATCTTTCTTGCTACTAGTAATAAGACGTCGCTTGCTATCTCGGATGCTATTGAGTTCCTTGAGAAGTTGAGTCAGGTGTTCCTTTTCAGGGTAAGCTTCTGCACTGGCTGCGGTATAGCGCATAAAGAGGTCGTAGCTGGTTGAAAGTTCGGTACGGAGTTGTCTAGTCTTGCCAACTTCCTTGGCAGACTTAGAAGCACGCGCCTTACTTTCCACTTGGTCATATTCCTCTTGAGCATTGATCACCGCCGTCAGCATAGGTGTCAGTCCTAGGCTGGTCACTGCCTCATGATAGGGAGTTTCACTAAGCGTTTTGAGCAAGCTCTTGATTTCTGCCGTCTGTACATCATTGCTGTGCTTGGTGATGTCCTTGTACTTGGCAAAGACTGGTTTCAGAGTTTCATGAGCTTCTTTGAGTTTGGCATCCTTAATCTTAGCAAATCCTCTATGAAGGGTAAAGAGACCGACCAAGGCACTATCACGATTGCGATCAACTTCTGTCAGATTACTAGATTCTTTCGTTTCCACCGCCGCAAGTTGAGCTTGAAAATCATCTAGCTTGGTCTTGAAGAGTTCCAAATGTTTGGCATACATAGCTTCATCCTTGTTTGCCTTAGAAAAAGTTGCCAAACTTTGATGAGTATCCATCATCAGGCTTTCAAATTCACGGTTGGTAAAGTTGCTGTAACTAAGTGGGCGAATAGCGTATATTTTTGTCATGATGATATCCTTTCTATTTAACGAATCATTTATTATCTTCTTGATCAAACAAAGACTGGATTAGTTCTGGAAGATAGACCTGTTTTTGATCTGTTTTTACAATGCTTCCTTGTCTACCATGTTGAATCAAAGGTCTATCCTTAAATACAAAGACTTGAAACAATGCACAGACCAAAAATAGAAGCCCCCATAAAGGAAGTGTCGATAGCATACTCTCCTCATCATCTCTAACTTTCTTCATCAATTTTTTCCTTTAAGTTGATACATCCATTCTAACAGTTCTCCAAACCATTTCGACTCCCATCCGCTCAACTGTCATTATTTCCATCTAAAATGTACTTTTCAGGACAAATCAGACATTTCCAAATTAAAAAATCTCTATCTGACTAGACATACATACCGTCCATCAGATAGAGACTCTTACTATTTTTAGATTTTAACTTTTCTAACTTTAGAATACATATAAACTTTAGGGAAGACGACTATTCGAAAGCTAGAAGATCTTAAAACTCTCTCAGATAAGCTATTCGAAACGTAGATTGCTTTTAAATTTATGGAATGACGATTGTTCTAAAGTTAGAATACATGTAAACTTTAGGAAAGAGACCTGTTCTAAGTCTCGAAGGCCTATTCACTATCCATTCCTCATCAAAAACACTCTTTCCCCCTTTCTCCTCCAAAATATGGTATAGTAGAAATATACTATCTATGAGGAGTTTACATGTCACAGGATAAACAAATGAAAGCTGTTTCTCCCCTTCTGCAGCAAGTTATCAATATCTCATCGATTGTCGGTGGGGTTGGAAGTTTGATTTTCTGTATTTGGGCTTATCAGGCTGGAATTTTACAGTCTAAGGAAACCCTCTCTGCCTTTATCCAGCAGGCAGGTATCTGGGGGCCACCTCTCTTTATCTTTTTACAGATTTTACAGACTGTCGTCCCTATCATTCCTGGGGCCTTGACCTCGGTGGCTGGGGTCTTTATCTACGGCCATATCATCGGGACTATCTACAACTATATTGGTATCGTGATTGGCTGTGCCATTATCTTTTATCTGGTGCGCCTCTATGGGGCTGCCTTTGTCCAGTCTGTCGTCAGCAAGCGCACCTATGACAAGTATATCGGTTGGTTAGATAAGGGCAATCGTTTTGACCGTTTCTTTATTTTTATGATGATTTGGCCCATTAGTCCAGCTGACTTTCTCTGTATGCTGGCTGCCCTGACCAAGATGAGTTTCAAGCGCTATATGACCATCATCATTCTGACCAAACCCTTTACCCTCGTGGTTTATACCTACGGTCTGACCTATATTATCGACTTCTTCTGGCAAATGCTTTGACACATAAAAAATCCGTTTGGTTTCCCAAGCGGATTTTGTGCTTTATTTTGAAACTTCTTTTGCAAGGACAAAGTTTCCAAGAGTAGCAGAACCATTTCCTGCGACTGCTGGAGTCACGATATATTCACGCACATCAGGTACTGGTAGGTAGCCATTAAGAAGAGATGTAAATTTCTCACGGACACGATCCAGCATGTGTTGTTGAGCCATGACCCCTCCACCAAAGACAATCACATCTGGTCGGAAAGTCACTGTCGCATTAACCGCAGCTTGAGCGATATAGTAGGCTTGAACATCCCAAACAGGGTTATTGAGTTCAATGTTTTCCCCACGAACACCTGTACGAGCTTCCAAACTTGGACCAGCTGCATAGCCTTCCAAACAGCCTTTGTGGAATGGACAAACACCGTTGAATTCTTTTTCAATATCCATTGGGTGTCTAGCAACATAATAATGACCCATCTCAGGATGACCCACACCACCGATAAACTCACCACGTTGGATGACACCTGCGCCGATACCTGTACCGATTGTGTAGTAAACCAAGTTTTCGATACGGCCACCAGCATTGTTACGGGCAACCACTTCACCATAAGCAGAGCTGTTTACGTCTGTAGTGAAGTACATTGGCACGTTTAGGGCGCGACGAAGGGCACCAAGCAAGTCCACATTTGCCCAGTTTGGTTTTGGAGTCGTTGTGATAAAGCCATAATTTTTTGAGTTTTTATCAATATCAATCGGCCCAAATGAACCAACTGCAAGACCAGCAAGGTTGTCGAATTTTGAGAAGAACTCAATGGTTTTATCGATTGTTTCGATTGGAGTTGTTGTTGGAAATTGTGTTTTTTCTACAACGTTAAAGTTTTCATCACCGACAGCACAGACAAACTTTGTACCGCCCGCTTCCAAGCTTCCATATAATTTTGTCATGATAAACCTCTTGTTTTTATTTTCTTTATTATAGCATATTTCGAAAGTCTAAATTTCTCTATTTTTTAGATTTTCCTCTGTAAATCTTACCATTCAAGCAAAAACGAACAAACATGTCATTTGTTCGTTTTCACATTAGAGAGGATTGATTAGATTTTCACTTCGATTACAGCATCCCCCTTCGCAACTGAACCTGTTGCGACTGGAGCTACTGAAGCGTAGTCAGCTGTATTTGTAACGATAACCATTGTTGTATCATCAAGTCCAGCTGCAGCGATTTTGTTTGAGTCAAATGTTCCAAGAACATCGCCCGCTTTAACCTTATCACCTTGAGCAACTTTTGCTTCAAAACCTTCACCATTCATAGATACAGTGTCAATACCAACGTGGATCAAAACTTCAGTACCATCAGTTGTTTTCAAACCAAAAGCGTGTCCTGTTGGAAAGGCAATTGAAACTTCAGCATCAGCTGGTGCATATACCACACCTTGGCTAGGTTTTACAGCGATACCTTGTCCCATAGCTCCACTTGAGAAGACTGGGTCATTGACATCAGCAAGAGCGACAACATCACCAACGATAGGAGTAACAAGTGTTTCATTTTGAAGAGCTGCTGGCGCAACTTCTTCTTTTGCTTCAGCAACTTCAGCTTGTTTTGCAGATGGAGTTGCATCTACTTCATCTTCGTAACCAAACATGTAAGTTAGGGCAAAACCTAGACCGAATGATACAGCTACCATAAGAAGGTATAGTGGAAGTTGTCCATTACCAGCATAAAGCATTGTACCAGGGATGATAGTGATACCACTACCAGTACCAGCAAGTCCAAGGATTGAAGCCAATCCACCACCGATTGCACCAGCAATCAATGAAAGGAAGAATGGTTTACGGAAGCGCAAGTTCACCCCGAAGATAGCAGGCTCTGTAATACCTAGGAAGGCAGAAAGAGCTGCTGGGAAAGCAAGTGTTTTCAGTTTTGGATTTTTAGTTTTGACACCAACCGCAACAGTCGCAGCACCTTGAGCTGTCATAGCTGCAGTGATGATAGCGTTGAATGGGTTAGCATGGTCAGCAGCAAGCAATTGCACTTCAAGCAAGTTGAAGATGTGGTGCACACCTGAGACGACAATCAATTGGTGAACCCCACCAATCAAGAAACCACCAAGACCAAATGGCAAGCCAAGGATTGCTTTTGTAGCGATAAGGATGTAGTTTTCAACGACGTGGAAAACTGGTCCGATGACAAAGAGTCCAAGGATAGACATGACCAAAAGTGTCACGAATGGCGTTACCAAGAGGTCAATGACATCTGGAACAACCTTGCGGACAGCTTTTTCAAATTTAGCTCCGACAACCCCGATGATGAAGGCTGGAAGAACGGAACCTTGCAAACCAACAACAGGGATGAAACCAAAGAAGTTCATAGCTGTTACTTCACCACCTGAAGCAACCGCCCAAGCGTTTGGAAGTGAGCCAGAAACAAGCATCATACCAAGAACGATACCAACGGCAGGATTTCCACCGAATACACGGAAGGTTGACCACACAACCAAACCTGGCAAGATGATGAAGGCTGTATCTGTCAAGATTTGTGTGTAAATTGCAAAGTCACCTGGAAGTGGCATTTCAAGAGCGTTGAAAAGGCCACGCACACCCATGAAGAGACCTGTCGCTACAATAACTGGGATGATTGGAACGAAAACGTCACCGAAAGTACGGATAGCACGTTGGAACCAGTTCCCTTGTTTCGCAGCTTCTGCTTTCATGTCATCTTTAGATGATGTTGGCAAACCAAGTGCAACAACTTCATCGTACATTTTGTTTACTGTACCAGTACCAAAGATGATTTGGTATTGACCTGAGTTAAAGAAAGCACCTTGAACTTTTTCCAAGTTCTCAATCACTTCTTTATTGATTTTTCCTTCATCTTTGACCATGACACGAAGACGAGTCGCACAGTGGGCAACACTGTTGACATTTTCACGTCCGCCCAAGGCATCGATGACTTTTTTTGCAATTTCCTGATTGTTCATTTGCAAAAATCTCCTTATATAAAATTTTGTTCTTGTTTGAAAGCGATTTTATTCGCCCTACGACTTTTATTTTATCATGTTTCAAAAATATGTCAAGCGTTTTGCAGAAAAAATATTTGTTTCTTAGAGTAAGGTCTTTTGTTTTGATAGATTGTGAGAGTTTTATGAAAGTATTCTTTAAAAAAAATAGTTTAAAATCTGAGTTAAAAAGGATTTTGTTTCACTTTCTTTCAATTTTCTGTAGATAGATGATTGATTTCCTGCTTTTATTTTATGATAAACGTTTGACAGTTTTTTCTCTTTTTTAACATAAAAGGCTTGCATTTTTTACCGAAAACGGTTACTATTAAAAGTGATAAGATTTTCGGAGGAATGAATGAATGGAATGGACAACTGAGCGTCGTTACAGACTTTATCAAGATTGGACGCAAGAAGAAATTCAACATATAAAAGAAAATATGGCACAATCTCCATGGCATACTCATTACCATGTTGAGCCAAAAACAGGACTTCTCAACGACCCGAATGGCTTTTCTTACTTTGATGGAAAGTGGATTGTTTTTTATCAGAACTTCCCTTTTGGTGCAGCCCACGGCTTAAAATCTTGGGTTCAGCTTGAAAGTGATGATTTGGTTCACTTTAGAGAAACTGGAGTCAAAGTCTTGCCTGATACTCCGTTAGATAGCCACGGTGCCTACTCTGGTTCTGCCATGCAGTTTGGCGATAACTTATTCCTATTTTATACAGGAAATGTTCGTGATGAAAACTGGATCCGTCACCCTTACCAAATTGGGGCTTTGATGGATAAAGATGGCAAGATTACCAAGATTGACAAGATTTTGATTGACCAGCCAGCAGACTCTACTGACCACTTCCGTGACCCACAAATTTTTTACTTTAAGGGTCAATATTATGCTATCGTCGGTGGTCAGGACTTGGAGAAAAAAGGATTCGTCCGTCTCTATAAGGCTGTAGACAACGACTACACAAACTGGCAAGAGGTTGGCGACCTTGACTTTGCTAACGACCGTACAGCCTACATGATGGAATGTCCAAATCTGGTCTTTGTCGGGGAGCAACCTGTCCTTCTCTACTGCCCACAAGGATTGGATAAGAAAGTTCTAGACTACGACAATATCTATCCAAATATGTACAAAATTGGGGCTTCCTTTGACCCTGAAAACGCCAAAATGGTAGATGTATCTCAACTTCAAAACATGGATTATGGTTTCGAAGCCTATGCAACTCAAGCCTTCAACGCTCCTGATGGACGTGCTCTAGCAGTTAGCTGGCTTGGTTTGCCAGATGTTTCTTACCCATCTGACCGTTTTGACCACCAAGGAACCTTCTCATTGGTCAAAGAACTGACTATCAAAGACGGCAAACTCTACCAATACCCAGTCGCAGCTATCAAGGACCTTCGTGCTTCTGAAGAAGTCTTCTCAAACCGTGCTCAAACCAATAACACCTACGAACTCGAGCTCAACTTGGAAGCTAATAGCCAGAGCGAGATTGTCTTACTTGCTGACAAAGAAGGCAAGGGACTTTCCATCAACTTTGACCTTGTAAATGGTCAAGTGACAGTGGATCGTAGCCAGGCTGGTGAACAGTATGCCCAAGAATTTGGAACAACTCGCTCTTGCCCTATCGATCATCAGGCTACTACTGCTACAATCTTCATCGATAACTCTGTCTTTGAAATTTTCATCAATAAAGGAGAAAAAGTATTTTCTGGTCGTGTCTTCCCACATGCGGACCAAAATGGTATCCTCATCAAATCTGGAAATCCAACTGGAACTTACTATGAATTAGATTATGGTCGCAAAACTAACTGATGTCGCCAAACTTGCAGGCGTCAGTCCTACTACCGTTTCTCGGGTTATCAATAAAAAAGGGTATCTATCTGAAAAAACCATTCAAAAGGTTAATGAAGCCATGCGAGAACTGGGCTATAAACCCAACAACCTAGCTCGCAGTCTACAAGGAAAATCAGCTAAGTTAATCGGCTTGATTTTCCCCAATATTTCTAACGTTTTCTATGCAGAATTGATTGATAAATTGGAACACCAACTCTTCAAAAATGGTTACAAGACCATCATCTGCAACAGTGAGCATGACTCTGAAAAGGAACGCGAGTACATCGAAATGCTCGAAGCCAATCAGGTGGACGGCATCATTTCTGGTAGTCACAACTTGGGAATCGAAGACTACAATCGTGTGACCGCGCCAATTATTTCCTTTGACCGCAATCTGTCACCAGACATTCCTGTCGTCTCCTCTGATAACTATGCTGGTGGAGTTCTTGCTGCCCAGACCTTGGTTAAGACAGGTGCCCAATCTATCATCATGATTACAGGGAATGACAATTCTAATTCACCAACTGGACTACGCCACGCTGGTTTTGCATCTGTACTCCCCCAAGCTCCTATTATCAATGTTTCCAGTGACTTTTCTCCCGTCAGAAAAGAAATGGAAATCAAGAATATCTTAACTCGACAAGAGCCAGATGCCATCTTTGCTTCAGATGATTTGACAGCTATTCTGGTCATTAAAATCGCTCAAGAATTGGGCATTTCTGTCCCTGAAGAGCTCAAGGTCATCGGCTATGATGGGACCTACTTTATCGAGAATTACTACCCTCAATTGGCTACTATCAAGCAACCCTTGAAAGAGATTGCCCAACTCACTGTTGACCTTCTCTTACAGAAGATCGAAGGCAAGGAAGTCGCAACAACTGGTTACTTTTTACCAGTTACATTATTACCAGGAAAAAGTATTTAAACACAAAAAAACTCGACCAATTCGTCTGAGTTTTTTTATGATCTTAAATTTTCTAGATAACGCTGGGCAGTCTCTAGATTAAAGGTTTTATCTGCGATGAGGTGCTCAACTAGGGGAGCTACCTCGGATTCACTGGCTCCTGCTAGGAGAGCTAAGGATTTAGCCTGCAATTTCATGTGACCTTGCTGAATCCCTGTACTCACCAAGGCTTTCAGGGCTGCAAAGTTTTGGGCAAGCCCGATAGACACGATAATCTGGGCTAATTCTTTGGCAGAAGGATTTCCCAGTAGTTCATGACTAAGGGCTACACGAGGATTGAGGCCGATAGAGCCACCCTTGGTTGCCACAGGCATGGGCAGGGTCATCTCACCGACCAATTCTTCTCGTTCAAGGTCCAGCGTCCATTGACTAAGACCTTGGTAATGTCCATCTCGACTGGCAAAGGCATGGGCCCCGGCTTCTATGGCACGCCAATCATTACCAGTGGCAATTAAAATGGCATCAATACCATTAAAAATCCCTTTATTGTGAGTAGCAGCTCGATAAGGATCAGCCTGCGCAAACTGGCTAGCCAAAGCTATTTTCTCCGCAATCTCTCGTCCTTGCTCCTTTTGGCGACTCAAGTAGCGAAAGGCGATGCGACAGCTTGCAGTCACCAGAGAATCGGTCGCGTAGTTGGACAGGATTCCCATAAGACTCTGTCCCTGGCTGAGTTCTTCTAAGACTGGTTTCAAGGCTTCCAGCATGGTGTTGAGCATATTGGCACCCATGGCTTCCTGGGTATCGACATGGAGATAAACAACGAGAAAGTCTGTTTCGCCTTTGATCTGCTCTACATGTAAATCACGCGCCCCACCCCCGCGTTTAACAATGGAAGGATAGGCTTGATTAGCAAGCTCCAAGAGTTCTGCCTTCTTGCTGGCAATCTTCTCTAGCGCTTGTTCAGGATCAGCAACTTGATAAAGGGCTACCTGCCCAATCATCTGGCGCTGATGAACCTGAGCAGTAAAGCCACCTGCTCGCTTGATGATTTTGCTGGCATAGCTGGCCGCAGCAACCACTGAGGGCTCTTCTGTCACATAGGGAACTGTGTATTCCTGACCGTTAACGAGAACCTCTGGGACCAGCGAATAAGGCAGAGAAAAAGTTCCCACCACATTCTCACTCAGCTGGTCTGCAACAGTCACACTCATCTGTTCATCCTGCTCCAGACTCGCTTGTCTCTCAGGACTAAGGAGCGCCTGAGCTTGCAACAACTCAAGGCGCTCATGGTATGATTTTTTAGAAAATCCATTCCAACTTATCTTCATTATTTTTCAACCTTGCTATAACGGCGTTGGTGGTCCACAATTTCAACCAAGGCAAAATCTTGATTTTCATAGCCAGCAAACTGGGCAGAATTTGTTTCATCTAAGTCTACTTCCTCAAAGAAGACTTTTTCATAGTCTGCAACGGATAGGGCAGTTCGTTGGTTGAGCTTATTCAAACGATCTTTATCCAAATAAGCTTCATATCCTTCAACCAATTCACCACTGAAGAACTCAGCCACAGCACCACTTCCGTAACTATAAAGGGCAATTTTATCACCAGCCTTCAAGCTATCTGTATTTTCCAAGAGAGACAGAAGCCCAAGGAAGAGAGAACCTGTATAGATATTCCCCACCTTCTGACTGTAGAGAATAGACTGGTCAAAATGCTTTTGCAAGAGGTCTTTTTTCTCTTGAGGCAAGTTCTTATCCATGATTTTTTTCAAGCCTTTTAGCGCTAATTTAGGATAAGGCAAGTGGAAGCAAACAGCTGCAAAATCATCCAAAGTAAGCTGGTAGCGTTTTTGGTATTCAAGCCAAGTCGTTTTCAAACTATCTAGGTATTGTTGGGTAGAATAGACACCATTTACATAAGGAGTTGTTGAGTAATTTGGACGCCAGAAATCCATGATGTCACGAGTTTGAGCCACATTGTCATTATTAAAGGCCATCATGCGTGGATTCTGTGTAATCAACATAGCCACACTTCCGGCACCCTGAGTGGGTTCTCCTGGAGTTTCAATACCGTATTTGGCAATATCGCTAGCAATAACCAAGACCTTGGACTCTGGAGAATTTTCCACATGCAGTTTTGCATAATGAAGGGCCGCTGTCGCCCCATAGCAAGCTTCTTTAATCTCGAAACTACGAGCAAAGGGCTGAATGCCCAGCAAGCCATGCACAAAGACCGCCGCAGCCTTACTCTGGTCAATTCCTGACTCGGTAGCCACAATGACCATATCGATTTCTTGTCTTTCTTGCTCAGTTAAAATAGAGTCACTAGCACTGGCGGCCAAGGTCACGATATCCTCAGTTAGAGGCGCAATACTTAATTCCTTGAGTAAGAGTCCTTTGCTTAATTTTTCAGGGTCAATTCCCCTCGCTTCTGCTAAGTCTTGTAATTTCAAGACATATTGACTGGTCGCAAAACCAATCTTATCAATACCGATTGTCATATTTACCTCTGTTTTATCATTCATGTAAAAAATCGTTCAGTACTATTTTATCACAAATGGCAATAAAAGAGAGAAAAAAGACTTGATTCACCAAATCAAGCCTCTTATGAATCTAACTTTTATGCTGTTTTCGTAAGTAAGAATAAAGTCTGAGAATCACTGTTCCGCTAGCCATTCCAATGGAAATGACCAGAGCCAGCATGACAACCAAGGTCGCACTTGCCAGCGCTTTATTATAGTCCCCTGTCACAAAAAAGGCAGTTGTCCGATAGGAGAGATAACCCGGAACCAAGGGTGCCAAGATGGCTAAGATAAAGACTACAGCAGGAGTCTTATAAAGAATACTCAAAATCTGGCTGACACAAGAACCGATAATGGCCGCAATGAAGGTAGCAACAATGACATTGGTCGGTTCCTTGAGCAAGAGATAAATTAGCCAGACAGCCATGCCCAAAATCCCTCCAGGTAAGAGCATAGAGCGTTGCACATTGAGTACGATTAAAAAAGTGATAATGGCAAGAAGACTTGCCACTGCTTGTAATAAAAAGGTTGTTAGTGTCATATTAGTTCATCAATACCAAGGCGACAGAAGTTCCTGCCCCTAAAGCAAGGGTAATGAGCAGGGATTCAAACATCTTGCTCATACCAGAGTTTATGTGGTTAGTCATAATATCACGAACCGCATTAGTCAAGGCAATCCCTGGTACAAAAGGCATGACCGCACCAGCTATAATCAAGTCTGCCGTTGAAGGAAAGCCTGTGTAGCGAGCCCAAAACTGGGCAATCATCCCAAAGACAAAGGCTCCAGCAAAGGCTGTTACAAAAGGAATTCGGATAAACTTCTCCACATAGAGGGAAAAGGCAAAACCAAATAAGGTCGCTACTCCTGCCCCAAGTGCGTCGTAGATATTTCCACTAAACATAACTGAAAAGAAAGGAGCACTAAAGGTCGCAGCCAGAGTTACCTGCAACTTAGTATAGGGAAGGGGTTGAGCTTGCAAGGCCTTCAATTGTTTGAAGGCTGTCTCTAAATCAATCTGCCCTCCAACCAGCTGACGAGAAATCTGATTCACATCGCAGACTTTTTCAATGTTATAAGAAGAGGAGGTTACACGCTTCATTCGCGAAATATTGGTATTTTCAATGGAGAAAAAGATAGCGGCAGGCATGGCAAGAACATTGCAATCCACAATCCCCTGCGAATGCGCAATCCGAATCATGGTATCTTCTACGCGATGAATCTCTGAACCACTTTTGAGAAGAATGGTTCCAGCTAACATAATCACATCGATGACGGCATTTAATTCTCTTGATTCTTCCATGCTTTCCTCCTTTTATCAACTCCTTCTATTTTATCACAAATCTGGAGTCAAAAAAAATCTTTGTCATGAAATCATGACAAAGATTCGTTTAATCACGTGAATTTTCGCGGTTGCCTTCACTACTTGATTGAGTCGTAGCAGATGCATTCCCTCGTTGATTTCCTTGTTGGTTCCCCTGACTTGGTGTTGTAGTAGAACCTTGGTTTCCACGTTGGGATGGTGCTGATGATGACGTTGACGGCGGTGTTTTTGGTTTGTAGATTGAAATCTTGACACGCGTCTTCGTCAAATCAACCTTTTCGCCTGCTTTTGGACTTTGCTCTACAACAGTCCCCTCAGCAGTTCCATCAGGAGCTGTCGACACTTCTACAACTTCAATATTGGCTTCCTTAATCCCAACAATTTGAACGAGATTGTTTTTAGTAAATTCGAGACTAGATCCTATATAACTTGGCATAGCAACGCTGGTTACTTTCTTAGCAACAGTTAAGGTAATCGTTGAGGCCTTGCTCAAATCATAGGTTGTTCCGGCAGCTGGACTCTGTCTGAGAATAGTTCCTGCTTCACTCTCACTTGATTCCTCTTCCTCAATTTTAATGAGATTTTCAGGAACCTTCTTCTGCTTGAGTTCTGCAATAACATCTGTAGATTTACGGCCGATATAATTGCTCAATTGGAAGGATTGTTTGCCTGATGAGACAACCAAATTGATTTTCGAACCTTCTTTTCGACCAGTTCCAGCGCCAGGATCTGTACGGATAATCCGCCCCTCTTCCACCTTTTCACTAGCCTCTGTCTTCTCCTCACCAATCTCAAAATTGGCTTTCTTGAGCGTTTCCTTGGCCTCCGCAACTGTCTGACCTGCCACATCTGGAATGGCAATGGTTGCAGGAGTTCTGGATAGTATCCAAATAAGAGAAGCTGCCACCAATACAATGCTGGCCAACAAAATCATATAGCGAACTCTAAATTTCCTTTTCTTAACAGGCTTGGTTACGTAATTGTCTTCTGAAACCTGCTGACTAGGCTTCGCAGTCTGTGGCTTCGGACTTTGTGTTTGCACTTTAGGAATCGAAGTCAAGGTACTCTGGGATACTTTTGGTAGAGTCTTGGTGTCCGCCTTAGTCGCATCGTCAAAGACCAGCTTTGGTTCATTACGACGATTATAAGACAAACTACTAGACAAGTCCACATACATTTCAGCTACTGATTTGTAGCGATCTGTCAATTTCTTAGCAGTTGCCTTGATAACAACATTTTCCAAAGCCTGAGGCACAGATGGATTTTCATCAATAACTGACGGCAGTGGTTTCTGGAAATGCTGAAGGGCAATGGTCACCGCACTATCTCCATCGTAAGGAATATGACCTGTCAGCATCTCATAGAAAATAATCCCCATGGCATAGATATCACTCTGTACAGTAGCCTTAGAACCACGCGCCTGCTCTGGTGACAAGTAATGAACTGAGCCCAGCATCGAGTTAGTCTGAGTCAGACTCGTCTCTGCAAAGGCTACCGCAATCCCAAAGTCTGTGACCTTGGCAGTCCCATCTGGGGTCAAGAGGATATTTTGAGGTTTCAAGTCCCTGTGAACAATTCCTCTGGTATGTGCCAAACGCATAGCCAAGAGAATTTGTCCCATGATACGGACTGCTTCTTCATTAGAAAGAGGATAGTGTTCCTTGATATAGCGTTTGAGGTCTAGTCCAGCAACATACTCCATTGCAAGATACTGTTGACCGTCTTCCTCACCAATATCTGTTATCCGAACGATATGAGGATGGTCTAGATCTGCCATAGCTCTCGCTTCACGCTGAAAACGAGCTACAGCTATCGGGTCCGTCTGGTAGTTGGTTCTCAGAACCTTCACTGCCACTTCTTCCCCATCTAAGATTAAGTCTTTGGCTAGGTAGACATCCGCCATGCCTCCTCGACCAATCTGTTTGACAATCCGATAGCGTCCGGCAAAAATCTTGCCGATTTGGATCATTCTGCATCCTCCTCGTTCATAGAAACAAGGGCAACCGTAATGTTGTCTAAACCTCCTGCATTGTTAGCAAAACGAACAAGTGTCTCCGTTTTATCTGCTAAAGGAATATCACTGGTTACAATATCACGAATCTCACTGCCTGAAATCATGTTGGTCAAGCCGTCACTATTGAGCAAGAGATAGTCACCTGACTCAAGGATAACTGTCCCAAAATCAGGTTGAATTTCATCTTTTTGCCCAATAGACTGGGTGATAATATTTTTTTGCGGGTGAGCTTCTGCCTCTTCTGGTGTCAATTGACCAGCCTTGAGCAACTCATTGACCAAGGAATGATCGCTCGTCAACTGATGGTATTCTTCTCCACGAATCAAGCCGATACGCGAATCACCAATATGAGCATAGATAGCCTGATTATCAATAATAGCAAGGACTTCCAAAGTAGTTCCCATGCCTCTGTAAGCTTCATCCTGACCAAGCTGGTGAATCTTTTGATTTTCAATTTCTAGGTAATGGGCGAACCATTCACGCACTTCATTGACTGTATCGATTTGGGTATCGACCCAAGCTATACCTAGGTCTGTTACCGCCATTTCACTAGCGATATTCCCTGCGCGATGACCTCCCATCCCATCAGCTAAAATAATCATGGTACGTCCAGCTCTATTGACATAGTGGTTGACATAGTCTTGGTTATTTGTCCGTTTCTGACCAACATCTGTTAATAATGAAATTTCCATGTGTCAGTTCCTTCCTAATCCGATATCTTGCGAAATTGACTGATGAAGAATCCATCACTTCCATACAATTCAGGTGTAATGAGGATACAGCCGTCTTTCATGATATCCTTACATTCATGTTCTAGCTTTACCTGCTCGAACTCAGGATGACTTTCTAAAAACGCTTCAACGACTTGAAAATTCTCCTCTGAGACAATAGTACAGGTACTATAAGTTATTATACCACCTTTGCCTAGTGTTTGACAAACACTACCTAATATTTCTAGTTGAATTTCCTGTAAGGACGCGAAATCTGCCGTTTCTTTATTGTATTTGATATCTGGTTTTCGGCGCAAAAGACCGATTCCTGAACAGGGAGCATCCACCAAAATCTTATCAAATGAATCCTGCCCAAAAAACTCATGCACCTTTCTGGCATCCAATTTTTGCCTTTGAACCCGATCTGCAACTCCCAGACGTTGGGCATTTTCTTGAATCAAGTCCAACTTGTGGTCATACAAGTCCAGAGCAGTAACCTGACCTGTCGTAAGATAAGAGGCTATATGGGCTGTTTTCCCACCTGGAGCAGCACAGGCATCAAGCACTCGCTCATCTCCCTGCAAATTCAAAGTTGGCGCAACCAATTGACTGGACTCGTCTTGAATGGTAATAGCCCCTTCTGCGAACAAATCAAGGCCTGCAAAGTGGCCTTGCTCCTTAACCAGACCAGAAGGAGACAAGGATGAATCACTGGCCTCCAACAAGACTTGGATTTCTTCTTTTCGTCCTAGATCTGTTACACGAATGCTGGCCTTGTTGCGCACCAAGAGGCTTTCAAAAATAGCCAGCGCTCGCTCTTCTCCGTATTCTTCCTTGAGCTTGGCAACTAGCCAAACTGGGAGAGAATAGGCAATGGAATCACGCTTGTTTTTTCGTTTGATGCTAGCAATATCTGGCCAGCCTTCACGCAAGATACGGCGAAGGACAGCGTTGACCAATTTTTCACTGCCTTTTTTACGGATTTTGGCTAGTTCTACTGCTTCATTGACCACAGCATGGTCTGGAATCTTATCCAGATAGCGGAGTTGGTAGGCACTCATGAGGAGAAGGACGTAGAGCCAGCTGTCTAACTGATCTCTGTCTTCGATAAAGTGGGATAGGTACCATTCCAGAGTCAGCTTACGGGCTACCGTTCCATAGACAATCTCCGTCACCAAGCCCTTGTCTGGTGCTGAGAGTTGACTCCCCTTGAGGTGTTTGTTTAAGGCAATATTGGAGTATGCTTGGTTGATAAAAACATCCTCTAGCACTGCTAGGGCTAAACTTCTAGCCGTTTCTACTTTAGTCACCAAATCGTTCTCCTACAGTCAATGTCCGTCCAACTCCGTTGAGGAAGGAAGCAATGTCCATCTTAGGCTTACCTGCTGGCTGCACTTGCTTGAGGGATAGAGCTCCTTCTGCCGTTGCGACAATCAATTCTTTCTTGCCGATAGAGAGAATCTCACCTGGATTTCCCTGACCATCTACTGGTAGGGCTTCATAAATCTTAAAGCGGTCACCCTTAAGGAAAGTATGGGCAACAGGCCAAGGGTTCATCCCACGGATTTGGTTAAAGAGTTGACGATTGCTTTTATTCCAGTCCAGTTTTTCTTCCTCTGGCTTGATGTTTGGCGAGAAGGTAACCTGACTTGGATCCTGCGGTTCAGGTTTGATGTCACCAGCAATGTAGGCAGGCAAAGTGTCCAAAAGCAAATCACGACCAACTAGCGCCAATTTCTCAAACAAGGTGCCGACATTGTCCTCATCCGTAATCGGAATACTACGACGAGAAATCATATCCCCTGCATCCATTTCCTTAACCATTTCCATAATGGTCACACCAACTTCCTCATCCCCTTGAATCAAGGCATAATGGATTGGCGCTCCACCACGGTGTTTAGGAAGAAGAGAAGCGTGAACATTGACCGCAAAATCCATGCTATCAAGGAGTTTACTTGGGAGAAACTGGCCAAAAGCAGCAGTCACAATTCCATCTGCTCCTAGCTTCATAATAGCTTCCATCTCTGGACCTCCAGATAGTTTTTCAGGTTGGTAGATAGGAAGGCCTGCTTCCTTGGCAGCTTGTTTAACTGGGGTTTCCTGGATCACTTTTTTACGTCCGACAGCACGGTCTGGCTGGGTCACAACGGCTAGAATTTCGTAACGGTCATCTGTCAAAAGTCCTTTTAAGACTGTTGCTGAAAAGTCGGGCGTCCCCATAAAGATTAATTTTGTCATATCTTCTCCTTCTTATAAAAATTGCTGTGGCTCATGGTCAATGCTGAGACGGAGCTCACTATTTTCCCGTTCTTGAGTCAAGGCCAGAACCTGATTTAGAGTCGGCCCCAGCTCATCTTCTAAACGGTATTTAATTAAAATCTGGTAATGATAGAGGTTGTGGGTACGGGCAATCGGTTTTGGCGTTGGCCCAAGGATGTGACTGGTCTCTGATAAACCTGACCTCAAAATGTTCATGACTTCATAGGCACGTTTGACTACCTCTTCTTCTTTCTTGTGAGAAAGGGTAATGCCAATGGTGAAATAGTAAGGCGGATAACCTAGTTGTCGTCTAATGCCCATTTCATAGGCATAAAATCCTTCGTAGTCCTGATCCTTAGCAAATCGGATAGCGTAGTGCTGAGGATTGTAAGACTGGATCAAGACCTGCCCAGCTTTTTCAGCTCGTCCTGCACGACCTGCCACCTGAGTCAAAAGCTGGAAGGTTCTCTCAGAAGAACGGAAATCAGGCAAATTCAAGGCTGTATCTGCATTAAGAACTCCTACTAGGGTCACATTTGGAAAATCCAAACCCTTGGCAATCATCTGAGTTCCCAGCAAGATATCCGCTTCTCCTCGCCCAAACTGGTCAAGCAGAGCTTGATGACTCCCTTTCTTGCGAGTCGTATCCACATCCATGCGCAAAATACGGGCCTGCGGAAAGAGTTCTGCTAGCTCGTCATAAGCCTTCTGAGTTCCCGTCCCGTAGTAACGAATGCTACGGCTCTTACAGTTAGGACAGGCTTGAGGAATGTCTTTCGAAAAAGCACAATAATGGCAGTTCATGGTCTTGGTATCCATGTGCAATGTTAGAGAAATATCACAGTTGGGACAAGTATCCACCGTCCCACACTCCCGACACATGACAAAGCTAGAATAACCACGGCGATTGAGCATGAGAACCACCTGCTCTTTTTTAGCCAGACGGTCTTGGATAGCCTCTAGTAAAGGAGGCGTAAAGTTTGACGTCTCATTTTGTCCGATATAGTCTCGAAAGTCAATCACTTGAACCTCAGGGATCCTAGCTAAAGGATTGGCTCGTTGGGTCAGACGTAAATGTTGATAAACGCCTTTTCCAGCCCGCGCACGGCTTTCCAAACTAGGAGTTGCTGAACCAAGTACCAGGGCAGCTTGATTGTACTGGGCCCGTAAAATAGCCACCTCTCTAGCATGATAACGGGGATTGCTGTCCTGCTTATAAGTCGCTTCATGCTCCTCATCGATAATCATGACACCTAGATTTTTCAGCGGAGCAAAGATGGCTGATCTGGCTCCAACCACAACTTGAGCATGACCTCTCTCCACCTTGCGCCATTCATCATACTTTTCACCATTGGACAAGCCTGAGTGAAGAATGGCCACCTTGTCCCCAAAACGTGCTATAAAACGCTCCGTCATTTGCGGCGTCAGGGAAATCTCAGGCACCAGCAAAATAGCTGTCTTGCCCTTGTCCAAAGCCCCTTGGATAATCTGCAAGTAAACCTCGGTCTTCCCACTCCCTGTAATTCCTTGAAGGAGGAAGGGAGGCTGGTGACTACCAATCGCACTCACAACCGCATCACGCGCCTGTCTTTGCTCTGGATTCAACTCCAAAGGCCGACTTGCCTCAATGCCTTCAAAATAAGCAGCCGAGCGTTGAACTTCCTTTTGGACTATAGTAACAGCACCTTGTTCCACAAAGAAGTTGACTTGCTCCCGCGAGTAGGACTCTAACAAACTAGCCAAGGAAGCACTCTCTGGATGAGACAGTAAATAGTCTCTCAATTCCAACTTTTTCTTGGCACGTGCAGAAATCTCTACACTTTCTAATTGAGCAAGGTCTACCTCATACCAAGACTGGGTCTTGACTTTCTTTTGATCGACTGCCTGATATTCCAGACCAAGCAGGCCTTTCCTAGTCAAACGCATCATTTCTGCTTGCTTACCTAAATCTAGAGAAGAAAAGGCAAGCGAATCTTCTGAACCAAACAAGCGCTCTCGGTCTTCCTGACTCAGACCTGCCAGAGGATAGAGAATCTTGTCATAGCTGGAGTTCAGAAATCCTGGTAACATAGCCTTGAGGATAGAGATTTTATAGGAAAAGACGGACTTGCGGAGCTCTTCAGCTAGCCAGAGTTGTTCTTGCGTGAGAACAGGAGAAAAATCCAGCACCTCAGCAATATCTTTTAAATCTTGCTCCATCTCTTCCTCATCTGATTGAGAATCCAAACCAAGAACAATCCCTTGAATCAGGCGATTTCCCTTACCAAAAGGCACATGAACCCGCATCCCAACTTCCAGCATTCCCTCGAATTCCTTAGGAATCCTGTAACTATAGGGCTGGTCCGTCTGCATCAAGGGCACATCTACGATAATCTTAGCTATGACCATCTTCTCACCTCCTCCTTGTCAGTACATTCTTGCAATAGAAAAAATAAGATTGAGTCCCCCCAACCTTAAATTTTTTCACCATCTTCTTTTTCTTTAGCGATTTGCTCTTTGATTTTCTTTTCTTCTTCTTCTTTGCGGCGTTTTTCTTCTTCGATACGGCGACGCACTGCTTCACGTTTTCCTTCTGGATCTGGGTGAATTGTAACGTTTCCTGATTCGATTTCTTCTAAAGCGCGAAGAGTTGATTTTTCAGACTTGAAACCTTGAGTTGCTGGCGCACCTGCTTCCAATTCGTGGGCACGTTTTGCTTCCAAGATTACGAGTGAATATTTTGAAGGAACCTTGTCGAGCAAGGTATCAATAGAGGGTTTTAACATCATTTGCTTGTACCTATTTTCTAAATTTTATCGGGTAGTTGGAGATTTTGGTAACATCTCCTGATAGTGACCAATGACACGATCCACACGGAAGTGCTCTGCTTCGATCACACGTTTGACACGCTCAGCAGCTAGGGGCACCTGATCGTTGACAATCGCATAATCATACTCACGCATGAGGGCAATTTCTTCCTTGGCTTTTTCGATTCGTTGGGCAATCACTTCTGCGCTGTCTGTTCCACGACCTACCAAACGATCTTGCAATTCATCCAAATCTGGTGGTGTCAGGAAGATAAAGACAGCATCTGGAACCTTTTTCTTGACCTGAAGAGCACCTTGAACCTCAATTTCAAGGAAAACATCGATTCCCTTGTCCAAGGTTTCGTTGACATAGGTCAGAGGAGTCCCATAGTAGTTGCCGACATATTCTGCGTATTCCAACATCTGTCCTTGACGAATCAGCTCTTCAAACTCTTCACGAGTACGGAAGAAATAGTCAACACCGTCCACTTCTCCAGGACGTTGTGCGCGTGTCGTCATCGATACAGAGTATTGAAATTGGTTTTCAGAACTCTCAAAAATCTCTCTTCTAACCGTTCCTTTTCCAACCCCTGAAGGACCAGAAAAAACGATTAGTAAGCCTCGGTCTGCCATTGTGTCTCCTTTTAGTCAGTCTGTGAAAATAAAATAAAATTCCCCTTCAGATAGTAGCAGTTTGCGCAAACTATCCTTCTACAGCCTTTCTATCTAGTGTAACAAAAAAGCAGTAATTTTTCAACTGCTCTTTCTTATTTATTTAGCATAATCTACTGCACGTAGCTCGCGAATCACGGTTACCTTGATATTTCCTGGGTAATCGAGATTATTTTCAATTTTCTCACGAACTTTGTGAGCCAAGATTGTGACTTTGTCGTCCTTGATTTGTCCTGGATTGACCATGATACGGATCTCACGTCCTGCTTGAAGGGCAAAGCTAGTTTGCACTCCCTCAAAGCCGTTAGCAATTTCTTCCAAATCATGAAGACGCTTGATGTAGCTTTCAAGAGACTCACTACGAGCACCTGGACGGGCTGCGCTCAAGGCATCTGCCGCAGCGACGATAACTGCGATCACGCTTTCAGCTTCGACATCACCGTGGTGACTAGCAATCGTATTGACCACAACTGGATGTTCCTTGTACTTACGTGCCAATTCCATACCGATTTCAACGTGGCTTCCTTCAACCTCGCGGTCAATGGCTTTCCCGATATCGTGAAGGAATCCAGCACGACGGGCAAGAGCCGCATTTTCACCAAGTTCGCTGGCCATAATACCAGCCAGCTTAGCAACTTCAATCGAATGGCGCAAGACATTTTGTCCATATGAAGTACGGAACTGCAAACGTCCCATAATCTTCATCAAGTCTGGATGAAGGTTTGGCGCACCAATCTCATAGGCAGCGGCCTCACCGTATTCACGGATTTTATTGTCGATCTCTTGACGGTTTTTCTCAACCAACTCTTCGATACGAGCTGGGTGGATACGACCATCTTTGAGCAACATTTCCATAGTCATACGGGCAATCTCACGACGAATCGGGTCAAATCCTGACAAGGTCACCACTTCTGGTGTATCGTCGATAATCACATCGACCCCTGTCAAACTTTCAAAGGTACGAATGTTACGACCTTCACGACCAATAATGCGTCCCTTCATAGTATCGTCTGGTAGATGAACTGTTGAGTTTGTTGACTCCGCTACATATTCACCAGCGATACGTTGCATAGCTTGAACCAGGATATCTTTGGCCATTTTATCAGAACGTTCCTTGACCTCTTGCTCAGCTTCACGAATACGGCTAGCAATCTCCTTGGTCAAGTTTTCCTCTGTCTGTGCCAAGATAATATCTCGTGCTTCTGCCTGAGACAGGGCACCAATACGCTCTAACTCTGCTTCTTTTTGTCTTTCGACTTCCTCTAATTGCTCTTCACGCGCATCAAGGTTTTTCGCTCTATCAGAAATACTTTGTTCTTTTTGTTCAAGTGTTTGTTCTTTACTCGTCAAATTGTCGTCCTTACGGTCGAGGCTAGTAGCTCTCTCTGTCAAACGACTTTCGATTTGTTTGAGTTCTTGACGTTCTGATTTGAATTCAGCGTCCACTTCTTCACGGTATTTTCTGGCTTCTTCTTTGGCCTCCAATAGTGCTTCTTTTTTAAGAGACTTGCTTTCACGTTTGGCTTCATTAACAAGTAAATCGGCTTCACGTTCAGCTTGTCCACGTAAATTAGTTGCTTCTTGTTCAGCATTTAAAAGCATCAACTCTGCAGCTTCCTGAGATGATTTCATCTTAGCTGAGATGCTGACATATCCAATGACTAAACCAATGATGACGGCAAAAACAGCAATCGCAAGCGACATGATTTCCATGTTTTTACCTCATTTTATTGTTATTCCGAATGACATACATTCTTTTACATTCTACCATAAAAAAGTGATTTTCACAAACCTAAAATAGAATATGTTTTGAGGAAATTGGAATACATTTGCTAAAATAAACTTGTTGTTTGGAAATAGTAGTTTAGTAGAGACTTAAGAAAAAGCCTACTTCGCAGTAGACTTAGTTTGTTTCTATTCTAATCGGCACTCTTCCAAAATTCTGCTCTGCTATACTTGGATTTCCAAATTGATAAATCTGGTCTGCCTTTTGAGTCATGGCATCCCAAGGTTCTTTGCCAATTCGGCTGACTAGACTGACCTGCCCTTTCAGAGATTTAAGATGTTGCCTGCCTTTTTCGGTAAAGCCAAGGACATGAATGCCTTCTGGCAAGTCACTTTCTCTAGCCTGTACCAGGATATAGGTCAAGAGGCGTCTGACACGCGCCTTAGTGTAACGTTTGGTCGCAACCGCTTCGACCAATTCTTCTACCGATTGGGCTGTCTTAATGGTATCCTTAATACGCACTGCCATTTCTTGATTGACCTGATAGATAGTGGTTAGGTCTGGATTGGACAAAATCTGATAGCGAAGCAAGGGAAAATAGTCATCCCAGCTCACCTTACTGGCCTGCTCAAAAAGGGTAACAGAAGGCATAAAGCGTTCTAGGAAATCTTGGTCCTTCTGGTGTTGACGAAGGGCTGTCGCCGAGGCAAAGTCCACATCCTTGTCCACAGAATGGTAATCCGCCCCCTGACGCTGAATTGGCTCAAGCTTGATGTTTCGTCCTGCAACTGCCTTGACATAGGCCAGAGCAAGGACATGATTGGGCGTATTTCCTGAAAAATCAAGACCTGCAAATTCCTTCCACATGGCTTGGGTTTTCTGTGGATAGGAAAGAGAATCAGGCAGATTATCCACAAAATTATCCATCTCAGAACCTTTCTCTGTGTATAAGTCAGCGATTTTCTGGTAATCTAAAACTTCCTCTGTCCCAAAAGCTAAAGTATCAATGCCCAAGCGAGCCAAGATATCCACAGCTCCTTGTCCAAAGAAATCTGCCGCCTGAACACTGACTAAAAAGGGCAATTCCACTACCAAGTCTGCGCCATTTTCCAGTGCCATCTGGGCCCGTGTCCACTTATCCACAATAGCAGGCTCACCACGTTGCATGAAATTTCCAGACATGGCAACGATTTTCAGTCCCTCAGCCTGCTCCAGCAGGTATTTATGCCCATTATGAAAAGGATTGAACTCCGCGATAATACCTGTTATGGTCATGATGTTCTCCTACTTCTGCGCGACAAAAAACCAACGAGCGCTAGTTTCTGTAGGCTCTTTGTCCTCAAAGTCCGCATAGAGTTTGAAGGACTTAAAACCGGCCTGTTCCAGCAAAATATCATAGGTCAAGACCTCATAAGTCCGCTCCTCATGCACTTCATCGTGGCGACTAAAGGACCCATCCTCTTCCTTGATAAAGAAAGTCAACTCATGAACGATGGAGTGAGGCGCCGCATCCTCATAGGTATCCCATAGCATGGCGAAATCTTCCGCATTTTCATGGTAGGAATAGCCTGGAAAAATTTCATCCGTCTGGTAAGTCGAATGCACGTCAAAGATGAAAACTCCGTCTTCGTTGAGGACATTATAGACTTCCTTAAAGACGTCCCCGACTTCCACCTCATCCTGCATGTAGCAGATTGAGTCCGAATAACAAGTAACAAAGTCATATTGACCTGCCTTGGACAGATCCAGCATATTGCCTTCTATAAAAGCAATTTTTTGCTTGGCGGAAGCAGCCCTCTTTTCGGCAATTTTCAACATATCTGCGCTCAAGTCCAGTCCAGTCACATCAAAACCAGCCTGAGAGAAGCGCACTGATTGAATTCCTGTCCCGCAAGCCAATTCCAAGAGTTTCTTTCTCTCCTTGGTCTTAGGCAAGTGACGCAGAGAAAAATCCGTCCATTTGTCGTATAAACTATCGTCCATGACTGCATCATAGACCGCCGCAAAGGTTTCATAAGTTGCCATAATCATGATACCAAGTCCGCCCGTAATTCGATAGAAAATTAGGAGCCTGACGATGGAGCCGAGCTCCAAGGAAGGCTGTCTATTTTCCGAGAATTACAGGACGGGTTCAAATCCTTTCTAAGATACAAAGAGCCTTAAAAGCAAAGAGAACATAGGAAACTTTCTGCCCTATCATCAGATACAAATTAAGTTACTCTTTTTCCCTCAGCTTTTAGCTCGTGTTCAGTTTCAACATCAACCAGACACGACGCCCTATACCTTTCTATCCTTTTTTTCTAAAATAAGCAAAGAAACCCAGTTGACTACAACTGAGTTTATCTCCTATGCTAAGGCTTCTGAAATATCTACAGAATCCGCCTCATGCCATAGTTTTTCTAGGTTATAGTGAGCACGCATTTCTTCTGAAAAGACATGCACAACGACAGCACCGAGGTCCAGCAAGACCCAGCCTCCAGCTGCATCGCCTTCGACATGGCTACCTTTAAAGCCTGCATCAGCTACTTTTTCACGGATGTTATCAGCGATAGCGTCCAACTGACGGCTATTCATTGAACTAGTAATAACAAAGTAATCCGTCACACTAGTCAAATCTTGTACGTCAAGTGCGAGGATATCCTCCGCACGTTTCTCATCAGCCGCTTTCACGACTAGTTCTAGTAATTCTTTTTCGTTCATTTAGTCCTCTTTTAAAAAATATTTTTATAATCTAGGACATCTGCAAAGCGATCCTCCCAAATGTCCTCATAAAATTCATTTATCGTTTCTGCTGGAATGTCATCCCCATCAAAGGTTGTGACAGCACCTTCTGGAATAATAAGCTGATAGCCATATTCAAAGGCAACCTTGACAGAGGTATCCACACAATATTCTGTCTGCATACCACATAAAACTAATTTTTCAATCCCCTGTTTATCCAAGTATTCTTTTAAGCCAGTTTCTTTGAAAATACTGTTATACTTCTTCTGAAAGACCTTTTCATCAGGTTTTCGACTTAAAAGCTCAGATAACTGCCAATCTTCTGATGTTTGAGCTTCAGCGTTCTCAATATGTTGAACATAAATAATTTCGATATTCTTGCTTCTAGCTTGGTTTTGTAAATAAGAAATTTTTTCCAATAGTCTCTCTGTCTTAAAACCTGTTTCCACTAAAATATTTTGTACATCAATGATGATAAAAGCCGTCTTCATTTAGTCCTCTTTCAAATAGTGCACAAAGGCGTTATAGGTTTCAAGAGTTTGGGGATAGATGGGAAATCCCTGATGAGCTAGATGCTCCACGGTACGAGCTGTTTCGTAGGCTACAGCCTTATTAAGCGACAAACTTGCAATCTCACGCGCCTCATCCACTCCTGGAAAGGCTCGATTGTGCTCGATATAGTCTGCTACATAGACAACCTTATCTAAGTCCGTCATATGACCAGCTCCGACTGTATGGATTTCAATGGCTCGCAGGATTTCTGGATCATGCAAATCCAAATCTTCCTGAATTTTGTAAATCCCAACCATCCCATGCCAGACATTATTGCCCCAGTTTTTGAGGTTAGGGTCTAGCTGATAACGGTCAATCAAATTCAGAAATTCCTGATCTGACAACTTTTTAGCATAGTCATGAAGAAGGCCTGCTAGACCAGCTTTCTCAGTATCCACACCGAATCGCTGGGCTAGTTCTATGGCTGCACGCTCCACACCCAAGCAATGGGTTAAACGTTTTTCAGGTAGAAGCTCTGCCATTTTTTCCAACAAAGCCTCACGGGAGCAGTTGATATAGTCTTGATAGGCCATCAGTAGAGCCCCTCCTTCTCGATGTAATCTAGCACAGGCTGAGGTAGGAGAAAGTTGGGTTTCCGACCTTGAGCAATGAAGTCACGCACCATGCTGGATGAGATATCCATGAGAGGCACATCCACCCAGATAACGGGATAGGAAGTTCCAGCCTTGTAGCGCGGGCGCTGAACTCCCACAAACTGGACCATGTCAACCAGCTCATCAATTCGATACCACTTAGGCAGATAGTCCACCATGTCGGCACCGATGATAAAGTAATAATCCGTATCTGGATTCTTCTCAGTTAGAAGCTTCATGGTGTCGTAGGTATAGGAAATGCCCTTGCGCTCCAACTCAATAGTTTCAATGTCCAGACCTTCAATCTCCTCAATCGCCAACTCAAGCATCTTGAGACGATGGTGTTCAGGGATTGTTTCCTTTTTATCTACATGAGGAGGTTGGTATTCAGGCATGAGCAGAACTTGATCCAGTCCCAACTGTTGCCGTACTTGATCCGCAACGATGAGATGGGCATTATGAACAGGGTTAAAATTCCCCCCTAAAATCCCAACTTGTTTGCGTTTTTTCTCCTTGATTTCTGGCTCCAACTTTACCTTGGTAAAGGGAGTCAATAATTCGATTGCCATAGGCTAGTCTCCTTTATTTCTCTGTAAAAACAGTTGTTTGGAGTTTCAGTCTTAGATTTCTTTGACTTTCTTAGAAATCTTGCGATTTTCTTTCTTGCTGGATTGTTTAAACAAGATTAAGATGCGTCCGATTTTTTGGACCGTATCCACACCGATTTCTTCTTTCAAAATTTCAGCTACTTCGTGGATATTTTCATCTGTGTTTTGCAAGAGCGTTACCTTAATCAATTCTCGAGCGTCAAGAGCTTGGCGGACGCTAGTTTTGATTTGGTCGTTGAGACCATTTTTCCCGATTTGGATGATGGGTTTGAGGGTGTGTGCCTGGCTGTTGAGGAAGGCACGTTGTTTTGATGTTAATGACATAATTTTCTTCCTTGTTTTTTCGATAGTTATTTTAGGTGGTGAGGGACGGTCGGAACTAATTTTCCAAAGATTTCATCTTTGAAAAATGGATTTCCTGACCTCACAATTGAGCCTTGGTCTCAATTGTGCCCCTTGCCAATCTATCGATTGGCAATCACACCACGGCAATAACTATCTTTTTATGAGCTCACTTTGTTCGCTCAGCGATTTTATTTTAAATTATTGCTTTTCGTGTGACGACGGCGACGCCTTCGGGTGCCCAGACGGCGACTTTTGCGGTGCCTGTTACGCGGATCCAGCCTAGGCCTGAGATGACTAGGTCTGTCTTGTCCTTGATGTTAAATACATGCTGGACTAATTTTGGAAAATCTTCTTTTTCCTTGCTATTTGGTGGTGTCAAAAGGGTTCCGACATGCTTGTCGTAAAAGGCACTAGCGCCTTCTAACTTGGTACGGTGGAGTTTGAGTTCATTGTCAAAGAAGGCTGTGAAACCTTGCTTCTCACCCGCAATGAAGTCAAAGCGTCCTAGACCGCCTAGAAACAGGGTTTGTTCAGGATTGAGCTGATAGGTCTTAGGCTTGATTTCCTTTTTAGGGCTGACATACTTGAGGTTTTTGGCCGTCAAGTAGTGGGCCATCTGGTGGCGGTGGATAATCCCCGGCGTATCGTAAATATAAGATCCGTCGTCAAGCGGAATCTCAATCTTATCCAAGGTTGTCCCTGGGAAACGCGAAGTCGTAATGACATTCTGATCACCCGTGATTTCTTGGATAATGGCATTGATTAGAGTTGATTTTCCAACGTTGGTCACACCGACCACATAGACATCGCGTCCCTTACGGTAGTGTTCAATCTTGTCAATGACTTCCTTAATAGCATGTTTGTTTTGGGCCGAAGTTAAGACGACATCGACTGGACGAAGACCTTCTTCGTGGGCACGTTCCATGAGCCACTGGCTAATCTTGCCCGGTTTAACTGACTTAGGCAGGATATCTTTTTTATTCCCGACCAAGAGGACATCATTGCCCGATACAAAACGTGGCAAGCCTGGGATGACAGAGCCATTAAAATCAAAAATATCAATGACATTGACCACTAAGGCATCACTATCTCCCACCTCGTGTAAGAGCTTGAGGAAATCATCGTCTGTCAACTGGACATCCGTGATCTCATTATAGTGGCGGAGACGGAAACAGCGTTTGCAATAGACTTCGCCAGTCTCCAAACCTTTTTCAAGTGCTGACTGGGGGGTAAAACCAAGACCAGCCTTGTCTGTCGTCTGAATGGTTGCTCCACAACCAATACAGAGAATTTCTTCCATAGTTAAATTCCTTTTTTATATGTAATTGGTCCGTACTTTTCAGTAATTTTTCGCATGACACGACGCTCACGAGCTCGGTTAATCTGCGTCTTGATAGAGTCGTGTTGGAGCAAAGGTTTGACTAAAATCGAGCGAATGCCAGCACGGTGGGCTGCTCGAATATCTGTCATGAGCTGGTCGCCAACCATGACCACTTCCTTTTTCTCATAGTGAAATTCCTTCATAGCACGGTCGATCCCAAATGTAAAAGGCTTCAGAGCCCAATAAACGTATTCAATCCCAAATTTCTCAACTGCTCGTTGGACACGTTTTTTAGTGTTATTTGAGACCACGATGATGCGAATGCCCGCGTCACGGAGATCATGTAACCATTGCTTCATCTCTGGCGTCCCATCAGGGTTGTTCCAAGCAATGAGGGTATTATCCAAATCGACCAAAACAGCCTTGATTCCCTGCGCCTGCAGGCTTGGGACTGTCAGATCATAAACTGCTTGCACAGCAAAATCTGGCATATAATTTTCAATCGCCATTCTGGCTCCTTTTCTTAACTTTTTTTCGCAATTTTCCTTAGTAACAATGACAAAACAATCCACAACCCAGCACTAGCTAAACTAATGTAGAGCCAAGCATGGGGTTCATCTGTTAAAGGTAGGGGAACATTCATTCCGAAAAAGCCTGTCACGACTGCCAAAACAGCCAGCAAGACTGAAATGATGGTCAAGGTTGTCAAATTATCATTCAGATTATTGTTTAGGATGTTGTTGTAAGATGCTGATAGTTGCTGGAGAACTTGAGAAATCAAATCAGTCATGGACACCAGCTGATGAGCCTCAATCATGGCATCATCAAACTGCTCTCTCAACTTCGTTAAAACTGCGATAGAGGGCATGCCCTTGAATATGTTCCAGCAACATGCGATTTTGCTTGGCAACCGCCGTTAGATAAACCATACCAGTTTCCAAGTCGGAAAGGGCAAAGAGGTTTTTCTTGGTCGTCCGTTGGCGCAAGAGCCCATTGACCTCATCCTTACTCTTGTCCATCTGCTCGATGACGGGATAGTAGGCATTACTGATGATTTCCAGACTGGCAAAGAGAAACTTGTAAATCGAAAGCGTGTCATGACTGTCCAGATAACGGGTCATCTGTTCAATGACATAGGCGTTCTTGGTATTACTAATGGTAATCAGGCGACGATGTTCCACGATAAAGGTCATGGGAAAGGCTTCGTAGTAGGCCTTATCCTTTTTCAAGTTCAAGACATTGTAGATAAAGGTCACAGTCCAATTTTCGCGGTGATAATCCATGTGGGCGCGCTCATTTCTATCCAGTGCGTATTCAATGGTTTCCTTGTCCAAACCATAGATTTCAGAAAGGTCCTCTAGTTTTTTCAACTTGTCCAAATCTAGGTTAATCCAGGTACAACCATTGCCCAACTGTTTTTCTAAAAACATCTTCTCTCCTTTACCAAACTCTTTCTATTGTACCATAAATCTGCTAAAATTTCAGGCCTGGTCTGTACGAGAGAAATTGCTGACAACGGTGATATTCCGATTGGGAACGAAGTGCAGAACCTGGTCTTCTCCTCTGAGTTGCGTTGTTCGAATGCCAACGCTAACGACCTTGCCCGATACAGTAATAGGACCATTTGTCAGAACGACCTCATCCCCCACATCCAGTTGACGTTCGAAGAGGATGAAAAAGCCATTGATGACATCAGACAGAAAGCCTTGGGCTCCCATCCCAATAGCCACCCCAGCGATTCCAGCACCTGCCAGCAAACTAGAAACTGGCAAACCTAAAATCGACAAAATGCAGTAAAGCAAAAAGAAATAAAGGGTATAATTAAACACATTTTCTAACAGACGTGAGATGGTTTTCTGACGCCCGACATCATGACGAGACATTTTTAGAGAAGGTTTAACAATTCTCTGCACCATGGTATGGAGCAGTTTCTTAGCTATATAAAAGAGTAAAAATAAGAATAAAAGAGAAAGTAACTTGGTTAAGATATTCTCGATAATAGCTGTAATATCAAGCTTATTGAGATAGGTTTGAATAAATTCTTGCATAGAAAACTCCTTTCATTTATTATACCATACTTTCATAAAGTATCATTCTCCATAAATATTCAAAAATAATTTCAAAAATAGACAGAAAATTCTTGATTTTAGTTCATATTTATACTATAATCATAAACATTACACAACAAAGGAGATTGTTATGAAAAAATGCATTCATGCTTGGAATAAGACAAGCCTCATCAAACGGATTTTGATTGGCATGCTTATTGGAGGAACCCTAGGACTGACACTTCCTAACATTTCAGGAATTGGTCTACTCGGAGATCTCTTTGTTGGTGGCCTCAAAGCCATCGCACCGATTCTAGTCTTTGCCCTCGTTGCCAATGCCCTTTCCCAACATCAAAAGGGGCAAGATAGCAATATGAAAACCGTTATCTTCCTTTACTTGGTGGGAACCTTTGCCGCTGCCCTTATCGCTGTACTAGCAAGTTTCATCGTACCTGTTGAAATTACCCTAAATAGTGCTAATACCGATATTGCTCCACCTGATGGGATTGGACAAGTCCTCAGCAATCTCCTGCTCAAATTAGTTGACAATCCAGTCAATGCCCTTGTCACAGCCAACTACATTGGTATCCTATCATGGGCAGTTGTTTTCGGAATTGCCATGAGAGAGGCCAGCAAAAATAGTAAAGAATTGTTGAACACCATAGCTGATGTGACTTCTAAGATTGTCGAATGGATCATCAACCTAGCTCCATTTGGAATCCTAGGCCTTGTCTTTAAAACTATTTCTGATAAGGGAATCGGCAGTCTCGCAAACTACGGTATTTTATTAGGACTATTGGTTACAACCATGTTCTTTGTCGCCCTGGTTATTAATCCATTGATTGCCTTTCTCTTTATGAAGAGAAATCCTTATCCCCTCGTTTGGAAATGTTTGCGTGTCAGCGGTGTAACAGCCTTCTTCACTCGTAGTTCTGCGGCCAACATCCCTGTCAACATGAAACTTTGCCACGACCTTGGACTCAACCCAGATACCTACTCTGTTTCTATCCCACTTGGTTCTACTATCAACATGGCCGGGGCAGCGATTACTATTAACGTTTTGACTCTTGCTGCAGTAAATACTCTTGGAATCCCTGTTGACTTTGCCACAGCCTTTGTCCTCAGTGTGGTAGCAGCTATCTCAGCCTGCGGTGCTTCTGGTATTGCGGGAGGTTCCCTCCTTCTTATCCCAGTTGCTTGTAGCCTTTTCGGTATTTCTAACGATATTGCCATGCAAGTTGTTGGGGTTGGATTTGTGATTGGTGTCATCCAAGACTCATGTGAAACAGCCCTTAACTCTTCTACAGATGTCCTCTTTACCGCCGTTGCCGAATACGCAGCAGCCCGTAAAAAATAAGGCATAAAGACAAGATTACTCAGGTCTTGTCTTTTACGCTTTTATTCTAACTTATCAGGAAATTCTTATGTCTATTAGCCAACGTACGACCAAGCTCATCTTAGCTACCTGTCTTGCCTGTTTTCTTGCTTATTTTCTCAATCTTTCCTCAGCAGTCTCGGCTGGAATCATCGCCCTCTTGAGCCTATCTGATACGCGTAGAAGTACCTTAAAACTGGCCCGCAATCGGCTCTTTTCCATGCTTCTGGCTCTAGTTATCGGGGTTTTGGCTTTTCACTTGAGCGGATTTCATATCTGGAGCCTTGGCCTCTATCTTGCTCTTTATGTTCCCCTAGCCTACAAGATGGGCTGGGAAATTGGCATCACACCAAGCACTGTTTTGGTTAGCCATCTCTTGATTCAAGAGTCAACCTCTCCAGACCTCCTAGTCAACGAATTCCTTCTCTTTGCAATTGGTACAGGATTTGCTTTACTAGTCAATCTCTACATGCCTTCACGAGAAGAGGAAATTCATCACTATCACACATTGGTAGAAGAAAAGTTAAAAGATATCCTCCAACGCTTCAAATATTATTTATCCAGAGGGGATGGACGCAACCGAGCACAGCTGGTGGAAGAATTAGACACACTTTTGGAAGAAGCCCTCAGACTTGTCTATCTAGATCACTCTGATCACCTCTTTCACCAGACTGATTACCATATTCACTACTTTGAGATGAGACAGCGTCAAAGTCGTATCCTGCGAAATATGGCCCAGCAAATCAACACCTGTCACCTAGCTGCCAGTGAAAGTCTGATTTTAGCGCAACTCTTTTCAAAAATTGCAGGTCAACTGAGCCAGACCAACCCTGCTTCTGATTTACTAGATGAAATTGAACGCTATCTAGAAGTCTTCCGCAACCGCAGGCTGCCCAAGACAAGAGAAGAATTTGAAACCCGTGCCACCCTTCTTCAACTCCTACGTGAAGCAAAAACCTTCATCCAAGTAAAAGTTGATTTTTACCAAAAATATAGACAGTAAAGAAAAATCAATCATACTAAACCAGATAGAAAAATAAAAACATTTTATACTCAATGAAAATCAAAAAGCAAACTAGGAAGCTAGCCGCAAGCTGTACTTGAGTACGGCAAGGCGACGTTGACGCGGTTTGAAGAGATTTTCGAAGAGTATTAAATATAAAATCTCCAAACTAGAAACTATAAATTTAGTTCACTAGTTTGGAGATTTTTCAATATACCTTGTTATGACTCTCTTACTATGCATTTCTCTAATTTCCCAAAAAACTGATGAATCATTTGATTCATCAGTTTAGGGGATTATCTGTTCATTCAGAACTATAAACAGCATTTCGAAAGATTAGTCTTCCTTCTTCTTCCGAGCTACAAGACCAAATCCGCTCAATACTCCAAGAAGTCCAAGTGCTGCAAGGTTAGCGTGATCTTCTGTCCCTGTATTAGGCAATTCACGTTTAGCTTCAGCTTCTTTCACTGCTACTGTCTGAACTGGCTGCGCTGACTGTTCAGGCATAGTTGGAGTAGTTGGTTGAACTGATTCAACTGGAATTGTCGAGTGAATCTTGCGATAAATATTGCGAACATTGCCTATAGAATCTCGTTTGATACCAATCAACTCATATCCTTCGATTTCTCTACCTGGATGTGAACCATTTTCTTCCTGGATAATCACATTACCGTTTTCATCCACAAACGTTGTTAATACTTTTTCTGTAATTTGTGTTGGTGTTGGACTGTATGGTTTTGCTGGTGTTGTCGATTTCTTCACTTTCTTATAGATACGTTTGATTGTACCATCAGAAAGAGGCTCTTCACCTACATACTCATACTCAGGAATATCCAAGATTGGTGACAGCATATCGAATTCAAATCCTGGAATGATATTTCCTTCTGTGTCACGTGCAATAATTCTTGGTTTTTCAACTGATGGAGTTGGTGTTGTTACTTTTTCATAGACGTGCTCTGTATCTCCATTTGGAAGTTTCTTAGTCTCTACGAAGCGGTAACCTGGGATAGCTTTCTTAGGTTGTTCGCCATCTTCACTTGGATTACCTGAAATCTCGTTTCCTTCTTTATCCTTGAATGATGTCTTAACTTTTTCGTAGACGTGCTCTGTATCTCCATTTGGAAGTTTCTTAGTTTCTACGAAGCGGTAACCTGGAATGTCTTTCTTAGGTTGTGTTCCATCCTCTTCAGGTACAACTGGTGTATTATTCTTATCTACAGTAATTGGATTTCCAGCTTCATCTACAAATGTTGTAACTGGGCGAACTGTTGGTGTGTATGTTTTTTCAACTTTTGTTCCGTTCGCATCTTTTACTTGAACAGTAACTCCTGTAGCTTTTCCTACGAAGTCTGGTTCTGGTGTGAATGTAATAACATTATTCGCTAATGTGTACGTTCCTTCACCTGGAATTTTCACTTCTGTAGTCGGTTTTCCATCTTTTCCTACTAGTGTAGTAGTTGTTGGATCTAATGCTACATTTTCATGACCTTTGTCGAAGTTTACTGTAGTGTTGTCTTGATCTTTCTTATCAAACACGATTGTTGATGTTTGAGGTTTTGCTTTTGGTCCTTCAGTTTCAGCATTTTCACCTGTTGGCGTTACTGGGGTAACTGTTGGTGTGTATTTAGCCGTTACTGGTGTTCCGTTCTTATCTACACGTTTTACTGTTACTCCTTTTGCTGTTCCTGTGAACTGTGGTTCTGGGGTGAAGGTTACTTTACCGTCTTTGTCAACTGTGTATGTTCCTTCTCCTAGTACCACAACTTTTCCTTCAGGATTTGCTCCTTCTAATGTTGGAGCTACTTCTTCATCCATTGGCACATTAGGGTTTCCTGGTTTAAATGTTGGGGTTCCCTCTTGTGTTGTTCCTTGAATTCCTGTAGTTTCTGCAGGGGTTCCTTCTGGTGTTACTGGGGTAACTGTTGGTGTGTATTTAGCCGTTACTGGTGTTCCGTTCTTATCTACACGTTTTACTGTTACTCCTTTTGCTGTTCCTGTGAACTGTGGTTCTGGAGTGAAGGTTACTTTACCATCTTTGTCAACTGTGTATGTTCCTTCTCCTGGTACTACAACTTTTCCTTCAGGATTTGCTCCTTCTAATGTTGGGGCTACTTCTTCATTGATTGGCACATTAGGGTTTCCTGGTTTAAATGTTGGGGTTCCCTCTTGTGTTGCTCCTTGAATTCCTGTAGTTTCTACAGGTGTTCCTTCTGGTGTTACTGGTGTAACTATTGGGACATATTTCTTCGTAACAACTTTACCATTTTCATCTTCAACTTGAACTGTTACTCCTTCAGCTGTTCCTGTGAATGTCTTAACTGGTGTGAATGTAATTGCACCATCTTTCAATTCGTATGTTCCAACTTCTGGAACAGTAATTGTTGTAACTTTTTCACCATTTCCATTAACTAATGTTAATGTATCTTGTTTTAATTCAACTCTCTCATGACCTGTTTCAAAGTTTACTGTTGTATTATCAGCTTCATCTTTTTGATTGAATACGATTGGTGATGTTTGAGCAATTCCTTGTGGTCCAGTCGTTGCTGAATCTTTACCTGTTGGCGTTACTTCGATAACAGTTGGAGTGTAAGTAGTTTCTACTTTAGTTCCATTTGCATCTTTGATTTGAACTTTAACTGGTGTAGCTTCTCCTGCGAAGTCTTTATTTGGTGTAAAGGTAATAGTTTTATTAGCTTTATCCAATTCATACTTACCTTGAGGAGTTGTTACGCTAGTTACCTCTTCTCCAGCTTCATTTAATAATGTTAATGTATCTGGATTTAATTCTGTTCTTTCACCTTTAGGACCTTGTTCAATTCCCTTATTGAAGTTAACAGTTTTCCCTTTATCGTCTCCAGTTTCCTCAGTATCTAGCACGATTGATGACGTTTGTACTTTACCTTGTACATCGCTTGTTGTTGAGCTTTCAGCTGTTGGTTTTACAGGTACAATTTCTGGTTTGTATGTTGCTTTTGAAGTAATTGTAGCTGGCTCATTTTTCTCATTTGTTACAGTCACTGTTGCTTCTACTTCAATTGCTGGTACTTCACCTGTGTAGCTTGGTACTGGTGTGAAGGTTACTTTTCCAGTTTCGTCAATGACAAATGTTCCTTTTCCTTCTACTATTACAGAGTCTTTTGGGGTGTTGTATGTTGGATCAACTAGTTTACGACTTGTGATTGAAGCATTTGTTACACCTTCTGGAATTGTAAAGGTTGGTGTTCCTTCTTGTGGTACACCTTGGATATTTTTAGATGTTTTATTTTCTGGAGTTACTGTTAATGGAGTTACTTTTGGTGTGTACTTCGCATCTTTTGTTTCTCCGTTTTCATCTGTTGCTTGTACTGTGATTCCGTCAGCTGTTCCTGTGTATCCTGGTTTTGGAATGAATGTTACTTGACCAGTTGTCTTGTCAATCTTATATGTTCCTTGTTCTGGAACTTCGATTTCAGTACTATCTACAGGTGTTTTGCTTACTGGATCTACTAGTTTGTATCCTGTAATTTGCACATTTGGACTTGAAATTGTAAATTCTGGTTTTCCAGTTTGTGTTTGTCCTTGTGGTGCTTCTGATGTCTTATCAACACTTTCCATTGTGACATCTGTAACTGTTGGAGTATAAGTTGTTTCAACTTTTGTTCCATTCACGTCTTTGATTTGAACTTTAACTGGTGTTGCTGTTCCTACAAAGTCTTTATTTGGTGTGAACGAAATTGTTTTGTTAGCTTTATCTAACTCATACTTACCTTGAGGTGTTGTTACACTAGTTACTTCTTCCCCTGTTGAATCCAATAATGTTAGAGTTTCAGGGTTTAACTCAACACGTTCTCCTTTTGGTCCTGTTTGAGTTCCTTTATCAAAGTTAACTGTCTTACCTTTATCGTCTCCAGTTTCTTCTGTATCTAGCTTGATTGGTGATGTTTGTACTTTTCCTTGTACATCACTTGTTTCAGATTTTTCAGCTGTTGGGGTTACAGGAGTGATTGTTGGTGTATAAGTAGCTGTTAACGTTTTAGTTGTTACATTGCCATCTTTGTCATGAGTTAATTCTACATCAGCAGAAATAGTTGCTGGTGCTGGAATTCCTTTGAAATCTTTATTTGGTGTAAATGTAATTTCTCCTGTTTCAGGTACAATTGTATACGTACCAATCTTATTAGTTGTCCCTTGTTCAAATGCATCTACTGTTGTTAATTCTGTAACTGTATTTGTTCTTGGATCTACTAATTTTGCTGGATATTTAGCAGAAGCTGTCACTGGTTCTTTGGCAGATTCTACATTAAATGTTGGTTTACCTTTTTGTGGTAGACCCTGTAAATTTTGACTATCAGCATTAACTGGAGTTGCGTTTACTGAAGTTGGAACTGTAACTTTAGGAATATATAGTCCATCCATCGATTGTCTTACATCATTAACAACTGGTGTTGCAGCTGTATCTTTAGAAATCCAGTCTGTTGTAGCTCCATTAGTATCTTGTCTACGAAGTGTAATACCATGAGCTTCACCTACAAATCCATCAGCTGGAGTAAATTCTACATTTACATCTATTTTATTGTCAGCGACAATAAATTTATAAGTTCCTTGACCTGCTACAGTATAAGTACCATCAGCTGATAATGTAATCGCTTGACCTGTCTTATTATCAATATATACCGGTGGTGTATTCGTATCGATTGATGTATCAGTATTCATGTCATATGAAGTTTTACCACGTGCTGTAAAATGAATCGATTCTCTTTGTGTTTCTTTTACAAGACCTTCAGTTGTTTTCTTTTCTCCAACAGGTGGGTGTGTGATTTGAGTTTTAAAGTCTTCAACTTCCCCTGTTCCAGCAATTCCAGTTGGTTGTTCAATCGCTTTTGAAGTAGTAGCAATACGAACTCTTGTTCCTAATTCCACTAGAGAAGGATCATCTACTGCAATATTATTATTAAATTGTAATGTTACAGGACCATCTTTAGTAATTGTTGCTAAATCAGAACGTTCATTTTCTTCGAATGTACCATTGTGGTTAAAGTCAATCCAACCGTAAATATGAGCTTCAGGAGCTCCTCCAGTATGAGCTTGAACTTGTAATGTATAAGAACCTTGACGTTCTCTATTCATCTTAATGACTTGATTTGTTTGACCTTTTAAATTATCCGGTAAAATTTGATCGATACCTTCATCAGCTTCTTCTTTTGTATCATCCCCAAGCCAATTTTTTTCATTTCCTGTATCCATATCTGGGCGCACGCTTCCTAAATATGGTTGCTTCACTTCGCTTCCATCAACACTACTAATCGTAGTTAAGGTATGAGTTGCCTCTCCATATGTTGCTGGCGCATCTCCTGAATCAACTGGTACAAACCCAATCATAGCAGCTTGATGTCCATCTGTTACAATATAAAAACCAACTTCTGTTGCATCTTTTGTCATTACAACCGGAGTTGAATTTGATCCAGCATTAGTCACTGGTCCAAATACACCTGAACCTAATCCACCTGTTTCTAGGTCTGGACTTGATAAATATTTGTAGGCAATTTTTTTATTATCTGGTCCGTATCCTTTCCCTTGTCTCATTCCATGGTTTTCTATTTCTTCATAGTTATTGTAATCAATACCATTTCCATAACGTTCATTAAAAGTATTGCGTTGAATACTTCCTATATCTACTGGAGTATAATGTCTTGCATCTTGACGATCTTGTTTAACTTCAGAAATTAATTGCCAACCCGTTCCATTTGTTGTAAAGATTACTGACTCCCCTGGGTTAGCTGATTCACCATCTGTCATTACAACAGCTGGACGTACTGGTTTTCCTCTATAAGTTCCTGATATATCAAATTGTACTCCTATACTAGTAGCAACTTTTTCTGCTTTAATCGTCGTTTTCCTTGTACCAGTATCGAGGCCAGCTTTTTTAATTTCTGTCCATCGATCCATTGGTTTTGCGATAATATTTACTTCTTGATTTGCGTCTCCAGCACCTGAACCACGATTTTTCATATACCAATTTCGGGCAGTTGGATCATAAGTAGCTTTTTCCTCTTCAGTAGCCCCAGCTGCTTCCAGACGTTTTCTATAGATTTCTGTTGCTTGGAATGGTTTCAAAGATTTTACAGTAATTTTAACAATATAATCTTTCATGATTTCTTTTGTATAAACTGAGCCTTCTTGTAGTGCCATATTCCCATCTGGTAGCATTTTAACATTTTGCCAATCTGCTAGATTGCTGAAATCTAACCAACTGACTTGATTTAGCATCCCTGCTGAAGCTTCCTTATTTGAAAAATCTGATCTAACAGCATTAGGATTATACGGTTTCGCTGTTGCATCTACTACATCTGCGCCAACACCTGTACCAGCTACTCCACCTTCTCTGAAACCAGTTCCTTCTTGCATCTTTTTACCATTACGGCTATCAGTGTTTTTATTTTCCTTTACTGTTTCTTCAGCCTTAATTGATTTCAAGATAGAAGTTAATGAGCTAATTTGTTTTGCTTTAGCATCTACTTCTTTTTGAGTAGTACTCAAAGCTTCTAGATATTGTCTAGCGTCAGCAACAAGTTTTTCAGCATTTTGGATTTGAGAAGCTTGTTTTTTATTTCCTCGGATACGTTCAATTTGAGCTTCCAAATCTGCTAAGTTAGCTCTCAACGTAGATGAGTTGACAGTTTCTTTATCTACACTGTTTACTTTATTTTTTGATACTTCCTTAGTTTCAGGAGTTTCCTTCGTTTCGGCCACTTGTGGACTTGTTGCTGGAACTACTTCTTCTTTCGTCCCAGGTTTTAGTGTTTCCGTACCTACTTCTGGAGCCTTTTCTTGTTTTGGGTCAGTCGCAACCTCTACCTTATTCGCAGATTGAGGAGTATCTCCAACCTTTGACATTACCGTAGCCGTTTCAGTCTTTTGCTCATCAGCATTTACCTGATCCAAATTGTAACCAAATAAAAACCCTGTACCAACCAATACACTTGCCGCACCAACTTTTAACTTTTTGATAGAATATTTTTCATATTTATTCCCACAAAAATAACGATGATCTTTTTGCTGTCTAGATAATTTAAACATAGCTTTCCACCTTATATATATATATATGCACTGTAAGTAGACATATATTCCTTTATACATTATATCACGTTCTTAATAAAAACATTAACATTTATTACTTTTTTTATTGTTTGAAATATGTTGCCAAATCAGTTAGTAAATAACAAAATGAAACTAGTAAAAAGCTTCATAAATCTACAGTTTATAAGATACAGATAGATAGAAAATATTGGAGTAATATCTTCCAGAATTGCCAAGGAACTCCAGCAACCATTATTGTTATCAGTTTATTAAAAGCTAATACTCTTCGAAAATCTCTTCAAACCACGTCAACGTCGCCTTACCGTAGGTATGGTTACTGACTTCGTCAGTCTTATCTACAACCTCAAAACGGTGTTTTGAGCTGACTTCGTCAGTTCTATCCACAACCTCAAAACAGTGTTTTGAGCAACCTGCAGCTAGTTTCCTAGTTTGCTCTTTGATTTTCATTGAGTATAATAATTATAAAACGAATCTTCTAACCTATCTTTACAAAGACAATAAAAATATTTTGTAGAGCTATGAAGTTATACAGAATGAGTACAAAAAATAAAATCTCCAGTTTAGGAACTACTTTTGAGTTCACTAATCTGGAGATTTTTGAATATCAGTCCTTATTAATCACTTACAATAAAGGGTAGTTTCAGGAAGACAACGACAAGTTTGTAACTCTTAAAGGGAAAACAAGCTTGTTGCATGATCACTTATTATTTCATTGACTACTTTGAGAAACTCCTAAAACCTCCGAAGCTTCCTTCTATTTATAAGTCATCACCATAAAGGTTAGTAATAGGACGAATAAGGCCAAACTCACCAATAAAGTGAGCACCTTGACCAAGGTGTTACTCTGCCAGTAACTTGGTTTACCAATATTACTAGTGGCATCCATGGAAAATAGTTGATTTTGACGGGGTTGTATGGTTACCAGTACAATCAAAGCAAGAGATAGGACAATAGCTAAAACAATCAGTATTTCAATCATATGCCTACCTCAAAATTCCCAGCAAAGTAAAGAGCAAACCAATCAGAATCATCAAACCCAGTAAGAGTGAAAAAGTCTTACTAATCTTTTCCCCTCGGGTTTCTTTTTCCTTCTTGATAGGTTTTTGTTTCAACTCTTCCATGCGACCTTCAACGTCTTTGTAAAATAAATCTTCCTCTGACATGTTAGCCTCCTAAAACAGTTTGCATGGTTTCCTGATATCTCACCAAGTCAACATAATTTGCATGTTGGCCTTGTTTGCCAAGTGCCTGACGCATTTGTTCAACATCTGAAAGAGCCAGTTTAATGGTCTCAACCAAAGGAGAAACGTCACTACTTTCAAATAGATGTTCTGGAGCGATATAAAGTCTATTGTGTACCGTCTGATTAAAACCAAGAATCAACACATTATGCTCAAAGGCCTGACGAACTGCCTGCAATAACTCATTGCTATAGTTGATATCCAAGTAAATATCCGACAGTTGATACAACTCCTGAATCTTCTGCGGACTAGCATTCTGGTAAAGGACCACATTAGGATAGCGAAGCATGTCTAAGAGCTTAGAAGACATCTCTGTCACCGCTGCAATGCGGAAAGTAACATCAGGCAAGGCTTCTACGATTGCTTCTACTTGCTCAATCTGATCTGAATTAGTCAAGATTAAGGCATCTCGTCTTAGGAAATTATCGCGTTTAAACTGGTAATGGTAACCCAAGTGCACAAACTGATCATGGTATTTCTCGTCAGTTAACTCCAAAGCGCGCTCATAAGTCGCCTTGTTTGGAATGATAATCTTTTTAGTACGCACATCATCGCTTTCCAAAATCAACTGCATATTGCCCGGAATAGCATCATAAAGAGGTTCCTGCCAAACTAGGATATCTGAGCCAGATTTATCTGGATGATGGAAGGAAACCAAGAAAGGAGTCGCTAAGGTATTAAAGATAAGCTGACTGGTATCTATTTCCAAATCTTGCAAAAAGAAGGTGATAAATTCAACCTTATTTGCAAAGTAACGCATGGACTGACCAGGCAAAGTCAATAAGATATCACCCGTCACATGGTTTTCAAGTAAAACTTGTTGATCATTGACATCTTGGTAAACTGTCATAATCGGCTCGCTATCTGCGCTATAGGTCGTTGTAGCAAAACAAGCTCCGAAGCGATTATAGTGATCAACCTGGCGTACTCTTCCTTCCAAGTCTTTCCAATCTACCTGTTTAACCAATCGAGCCTGCATTCCATCTGCAAAGTGAATTACAGCCCTCTCCTGTAGTAAATCGTTAATAGTGGCCGAACTATTATTCCCCATAATTTCCCAAAAATCTGGAACGGGAACTTGATTAAAATAGAGAGGTTTTCCATCCTCGTAACCTAGATAATAGGTAAAAGGAGAAACCAGACCATCAGGCAGAAAACCATCTGCATCGATGACTACTCCAAGTTGAGAAAGTCCAGTAGAGACTAGACTTTCGTGTAAATCTCGACTTTCCTGACTATATCGATCATAAAGTTCAATCATGGAGCACCTCCTCTACTGTTTTCTTCCACTTTCCTAACATTTCTTTGGTTAAGAAGCCTTCCGCAATTTGATAAGAATGGGCACGCATAGCTTCCAAGCGATTTTCTTGATACAATTGACAAATCTTAGTTGAAAAAGCTTGCTTGATTTGGTCTTCTACATGGTCAGATGAACTTGGAATCAAATAACCATTTTGCCCATCTTCTATAAAGGTCTGATTACCATAAGGTACATCAAAACCGATTAGGGGGAGACCCGATCCAACAGCTTCCATCAAGGTCAAACCAAAGCCTTCGCTGGTAGAAGCCGTCAAGTAGACCTCATACTGACTATAAATCTGCGCAAGATCCGCATGCCCCTTGAGTTGGATATAATCCTCTGCCTTATGAGTTGAAATAATTTCTCTTAGTAGAGAATCCTCTCCACCACTACCATAAATATCAAAGGTTAATTCAGGCATTTCCTTATGAGCCTCAATGACTGCCTTGACCAACCAGTCAATGTGTTTTTCTTTGGCAAGACGTGAAGCCGTAATCAATGAAAAGGGCTTACGTCCTTGACTTGACTCAGTCAAGGAATCAATACTTCCTACTGGAATGGTAACAACCTTTGGTTGGTGCTGGGTGTATTTGGCAAATTGCTCTTGCAACACTTCCTTCTGTCTGTCAGTTGATACGATAAAGAAATCAACCTTATCTGCATTGGTAAACTGGTAATCATAATAGTTATTCCAAAGAATGTAATCCTCATTTGTAACATTTTCACTATAATGCTCCGCATGGACAACTACTGCTAAATGCGCTAGCTGTGCTTCCTCAAAAACAACCTGTCCAATACCTGTCTCCCTATCAAGAATGACCAAATCAGACTTGTTCAAATTCAAGGATTTCATAAAGGAACGCATGAAGGCTTGCTTTCCATAGAAAATCTTATCCTTGAAACGGTAAACTTCTTCCTTCCCTTGATTCATCAAGATATCATAGACTGGAGTCCCGTCTTCATTGTAAAAGGTTCGCTGATATAATACTGCAACATTGTCCTTGGGAGCAAAGTATTCAGTGCAGTAACGAGTATAAGAAAAGTAATCCTTGCGAATCAGTTTTCCTTTAAAAACATACTCAGCGTGTTGAACCAAGTCCTTATTCTCATCTACCAAATAACAGGTTACAAACTTATCTTGGTCAGAAAAGAAGACACGCAAGACCTTCCCATTCTTTTCTCTACGACTTTCGACACCACCAAAATAAGTCAAGACATCATCCACTGTCACACTTGTCGGTGCAATTTTGATATCTGTAAAATGATTATAAAGCCAGATCACTTGATCATCATCAAAACCAATATTGGCGGTTAAGTGCTGAATATTATCGGCTAAAATCATATCTGTAAAGATAAACTTAGAGGGTAGATTTAAACTACGAAAAATACCCGCGCGATAGGCTTGAGCGTATTCAACACCGCTACTAGCCCAGCCAATGCCTAAATTTATATTATAAATTGTCATATATTCTCCTCTTATGGGAAATGAGTCATAATTTCACCTTTAGAAGTAACTTCAACAAGTCCCATCAAAAGATTACGTATCATATCAGCCCGAATCTGTTCTTTCATGGTTTCAAAACCATCATAAGCCTCCTGATAATACTCTACTATAGGATTTTTCTGAGCAGCCGGCTGATTCCCTATCGCCATAGTCAATTGTTGTAAGTAATCTACCTGCTCGACCCAGTTATCATCAATAGCCTTGAGCAAAGAAAGTCGTAAAAACTGTTCATACAAGTCATGTTGATCAAGTAATTCTTTCTTTTCTGAAAGTTCTTTATCAATCACCTGCTTTATAAAACTACGAACTGCAGTCTTGTCAGTCACATCTATATGATCTGGAATCTCTTTAACATGGAAACTAATATTGGTCACGATAAAGTGGAAGAGCAAGTCTCGGCTTTCATAATTTGAAGAGGTCACTTGATCTATATAACTAGCAATGATTCCCTCAACAACATCCTCTAAGTCACGGGAACCATCTATTAGACGATCTCGCTCCTTATAGACCATATCTCTTTGGATATTCATGCTTTCAGCATACTCCAGAGTCTGACGTCGTGCAGAACGTCCTGCACTATCACTTGCATGCTGTGCTTTTTCAACAAGCCTACGATATTTATGTCCCTTTAAAACCTCTGGTTTGGTCATATCTTTAACTTGATAATCCTGATAACGTTTATGAACCCAATTCGGCCCAAACTTCTTTATAACATCGTCTTCAAGAGATACAAAAAACTTACTCATCCCAGGATCCCCTTGACGACCAGAACGTCCACGAATTTGCAGGTCAATCCGTTGACTTTCCATCCGCTCTGTTCCGATTACAATCAATCCTCCAAGTTCTGCAACTCCCTTACCAAGTTTAATATCCGTACCACGTCCTGCCATAGAGGTAGCTACTGTCACAGCCCCCATCTGACCTGACTCGGAGATAATCTGAGCCTCACGCGCTGCATTATTAGCATTTAGAACATTATGGGCAATCCCTTCACGTAATAAAAGAGATGAGTAAAGATGGGACATCTCCACAGAACCAACAAAAACCAATAAAGGATTTCCCTTAGCATGGTATTCTTTGATATACTCCAAAGAAGCATACACTTTTTCAGGTAACGTTACATACAAATTGTCTGGATAGTCAATCCGTTGTTTCGGACGATTGGTTGGAATACGAATAACTGCCATATTATAAGTTTCAAGAAACTCTTTTTCTGCAACTTTACCTGTACCCGTCATTCCGGATACCTTATTAAACATCTTAAATAGACTTTGATAAGTGATAGAAGCCATGGCTCTCGTTTCTGGAGATAATTTGACATGTTCCTTCGCCTCAATCGCCTGATGAAGCCCCCCTTGCAATTTGGTCATTTCCATAAGACGTCCTGTCCCCTTATCAACCAGTACCATTTCATCCCCTCGAACGATATAGTCCTTATCTCTTGTATAAAGTTTATGGGCTCTTATTGCATAGACTAGATGACGAGCAAAAACCGCATGTTCTTCCTTATAAAAATGATCTATCCCTAAAAAACTTTCAGCAGCCTTAGCACCTTTAGTGGTCAACCAAACTTCATCTTTCTCCTCTTTAAAAATGTAATCCTCACCTTCAACCAAGGTCGTTACCAGCGTATCAATAATACCGTAGTGATTAGATTGAACACGCGGAGCACCGGCAACAATCAAAGGAGTTTGAGCACTATCAAGTAAAATATCATCAATTTCATCAATGATTACATAATCAAAAGGACGTAAAAATTTAGATGACTCATCAGAAGCTAAATTATCATTCAGATAATCAAATCCCAATACACTATTGGTTGTGTATATAATATCTGATCCATAAATAAGTCTTTTTTCCTCAGGTGTGTATTCTTCATTAGGATCACCTGTAAAGGGAATTCCAACAGACAAGCCTAAAAAACGGTAAACCTGGCCCATTTCCTCCGCATCACGCTTGGCAAGATATTCATTCGTTGTAATAACCATCGTTCCCTTGCCCGTCAGCGCATTGAGATAAACGGGCATAGTAGCTGTCAAGGTTTTCCCCTCACCTGTGTTCATCTCCGCTACATTACCTTGATGAATAACAATTCCTCCCATGACCTGGACATCATAGGGGAACATTCCTAACACTCGTTTATCTGCTTCACGTACTACTGCAAATGCCTCAACCAAAAGATCATCCACCATTTCTCCTTTAGCAAGACGTTGTCGGAATTCTAGTGTTTTTGCCGCTAATTTTTGATCTGAGAGAGACTCCATTTCCCCTTTTAGGGCATTAATCTTTTTTAAGATCCTTTTGACTTTCCTCAACTGAAAATCTTGACTAAAATTTTTAATCACGATTCATCTCCTCGATATAAAAATCATAAAAGTCTAACGACTCAAAACCTGCACTCAAAAGAGACACTTCATAGGTGTAAGCTTCTTTGGGGTAAGTAAACATAAATTGTTTAACTTTTTCTACCTTTTCCTCAATTATAGTTTCATAGCGATCAAAAAATCTAATTTTTATGTATAAACCTTGTTCTGGTTGACAATCGAAATTCATACACATTTGATAATCCTGTCCTCGTTTTAATAAAGGCAGACTAACTTGAGTTCTAGCTCCTTGATAGTTCAAACTAGAAAACCAGCTCCTCAGAATTTCTCCAGATGTTAACAAAGGATTATAGAGACTGACATGCTGGTAGCTATGATAAGTCACCCGAGTGCCGTACATAAATGTTCCCCCGACTTCTCCCCACTCTATTCCTTGTCTTTGTTTGATAATCATTCATCACCTCTCCCAAAATCTGCCTCTAACACCATATGATAAAAGTGCAAAAACCAAGCAACATTGGTATTCGTATCATCATTGTGTCGTCCAGCTGTTCCTTTAGAAAGTATTTTCGCTCCTGTATTACATAAGTGACCAACTAATTGTTCATAAGCATGGCTATCCATATCCTCGTCTTTCATATAAGATAGACCAAAGGTTGTATTTGAAAAATCTGCTTGTTTAAAAACTTTCCAAAAACGTTGATCCAATTCCAACATATGTTTAGAGCTAACTCCTCCAGTTTGATGGTGCAAAATATCAAAAGCTGTATTAAATACGCCTGGAGCTTCTAACCGTCCACGACTAGCGATTGTTCCAATATTGGCAAGAGGTTTACCGACAATGATCGCATGAGGTTCAAAGGAGGCACCATAATAAAGAGAGGGAAATGTTCCCATAGAAAGACCTGACAAAATCAAATCCTTTTTATCAAATCCTAGATAATCTAGATAGTGAAGAATCGTTTCCTTTACCTTATTTTCTAGCTCCTCACTTCCCAAATAAAAGGCGCCACCTTCAAGACGTGGATCAGAAAACAAGATAAAGGGACATCCAAGATTTTTCATCATGTAGTATCCTTCAAAACCTTCCGCAGAACGATATCCTGCAAAGTACACATTCAAAGGAGGCTTAAAATCTCCAGGATGGAAGAAATAGTTAATTTCTTCACGCTTACTATCGTGTAAGATATTCCCTCCCAAGAAAAACTTTCCAAATTGCTTACGAGTCCAACGTCTGTGTAGACTTCCTAATCGAAGCACTCCCTGACCACGTGCTAAAATTGAGATTGCTAAATAACCTTTGGATTCACCCGGAATGACGAATGCCTTTTCCAAATCAGGTTCATTTAGGATTATCTCTTCTATAATTTCTGACACCGAACCTTGTTTTATTTTTTTTATACTAACTTGAAATTCTACCCCATCACTTTTTTCATACTCCAACCACAATTCAATAGGGAGTTCCTCTTCTAGGATTACGTTATAACTCCAAAAAGCTAACTGAGAAAATTCTTCTCCAAAATATCCCTCCAATGTTAAGTGCTCAAAGCCTTGATAAGAAATCGAACCCTTAAAAGCAGGATTGACTTGCAACATAAACGGCTTCAACTTATCGCCATATCCGCCACCAAACAGCGAAGTCGACAAATCTTCCAGTAATGTTTGAGGGTCTGAAAAATCAACAGCCTGAGCACAAGATTTTTTCAAAAATGATAAGATGGTCAAGTCTGTAGTTTCAAAATTTTTGTTATAAAAAAGAGTATGAGGTTCTATGTTATTCATAAACGGAAGTAAATCTTTCAGATACTGACCGTCCTCTATTAAAACAACATGAAAACTAGTAATTCCATCCATTTCCATCATTTTTCTCAAAGCAAGAGAAGAATCAGGACAAAAATAATACCAGTCCATATTATCAGGAATTTCAAAACAATGTTTCCAGTTATCAATTCCAATTTGTAAGATTTTAAGATTCTTTGACATCTGTGATTTCTCCTATCCAAATTTGGAGTTTTTCTAAAAACATCTGTCCCGTATGTTCCTTGATTTTTTCTACAGAGTAAATTAAGGCTTGATTCCACTCCTTAAGTGTATCCAAATAATAATGGATTGCCGTTTGAAGTTCTGATAAGTCAGAAATAAGATATCCGTTCTTTAAATGATCCACATAAACTGTTTTCACTCGATTAATTTGAGGAATCCCTGCACTAATTCCAGCAATTTGAGTATAAAGATGAGGAAGTTTACTTAAGTCTACAATTAAACGTACAAATTCCAAGGTTTTAATTAAATCCAGTTCGTCATTCATATTAACGATTTGATATCTCAGTTCCTCTACTTTATTATCCTCTAAAGGGTTTTCTGAATCGCCATAACCCGCATCTTTTTCCAACGATTGACTATCGATTCTCTCTTGTATAATCTTCTGAATTAAATCTTCAAACTGCTCTAGTAGTTCTTCATCCGTCGCAAAGGTGCCAAATATCAATTCCACATCTTTTGTTTTCGAAACAAAATCTAATATTTGATATATCCCCTCTTCATCAATACCCTCTTTAAAATTCAATTGATAGTAAATAAAAGAGGTTTTTCTTGTCTGGCTACGCCCCAAACGTAGGCGAGTATCAAAAGGAGACAAATGTTTAAAATATTGTTCATTCTCTGGATACAATTCTTTCAAAATATGAAGACTATCTTCCCTATCTACCAAGGTAAAATCTACCTTATTGAATACTGGCAATAAAGTGGGAAATGTATCTTGAGGATTTCGATCAATAAAGAGACTCAAAATCTTATGACTTTCTTCCGGTAAAGTTCTCATCATTAAATCATTGTGAACTTGATGGGCTGGGATAATAAATAAATGATTCTTTTTATAGATTTTACTTAGTCGTTTTTCAAAAAATTCCTCTATTACCTCGCCTATATTATGATAAGTCAATGATTTAAATCGATAACCAAATATTGGATTAATCTCAATACGTCCACCATCCTGCAAGTGCTCTCTAAACTGCCAAATTCCTTTAGTATTCAGATAATCTTGATAGTAAGCTACATCATCCTTAAAATAAATAACACTAGATACTAGCCCCCTATCATCCATAATAAACTGTTCAGAACGTTGACCTTCACTATTGAAGTATTGGATATGACTAATAAAACCTTCTACACCATGTTCTACCTGTGCATACGGTCTACCTTTCCTCTGCACCAATATAGCAAAAGGACTATAAATAAATTCACACTCACTATCCCATTCAATATCTTTAAGGCTTAAAATCTGTGAGTGTTCCACAGAAAAATCTTGCATATCATCAAATACAGAATAAGCTTCTGTCTCCAAAACACTATGACGATGTAAAAAATATCGAAGATGAGGTTGGTAGGACAAAATCAACAGTTGAGAACGAAAGCCCTGATCCTGTAATAATCTGATTTGATTAAAGGTATCATCAAATTCAAGTTTAAAAAAAGTACGATACCAAGGAATTAAATCAAAATGCCATGGTCTATCAGTCCCATACCATGCTGGAATAAAATAATACATCGCAACCTCCTAGATAAGTGGTTTATAAGTTTCGTTCATTCTTAAAGCCTTTACTTCATCTTTTACATTAAAAATCATTCCATTCAGCATTAAAAACAAACCAGGAATCATGGCCACTCGCAACAGTTTTTCATCAGACAAAACAAGGAGCATTGGCAAGCCTGCCATAACTACATTAATGATTCCTCCTACAATAGAAAAGCGGAAAACTAGACCGTTGATAAAACGACTGGTCTCCTCACCTGGATATACTCCATAGATATATTCACCTGACTTTTTCATTCGATCAGCAATCTGATCTCCACTTATATTTACAAATGCAAATGCAATACTAAAAATAAATAAAATGACTATATATAAATAAATCCATAATGGCTCACCCATCTTATATTGACCAGATAATTCCATATAGATGGGGTTTTCTGGAAATATAGCATGTAGAAGAAGCAATACATAAGTAGGTAAACTCATAAAAGTCATAACATACATATACGGCATTCCCCCAGCCGGATTTAGCATTATCTCAAAATAAGAATATCTCTTAAATCGGCTATGCAAACCAACTTTATGTACAGGTAAACGATAGCGCGCTCGATACAAAATGGAAACAATATAGGTGAAAAGGAGGCCCATCAGAACTAATAATAGAATACTGATATAAGATATATGGATAACTTTAAACGTTTCAATCATATCCTGTGGAATAGTCAATACCATACTAGATAGCAAAATAACCATAGGACCTCCCAAACCATTGCTGGCATTTATATCTGACAACCAAACTAAGAAGAAGGTGCCCGCAATCAGTAACAGAGTATTCATAAAGGTAATAACAATTGGAGAAAAGGATTCCTGAATGGGGAGGTTTAGGGAAATAGCCAACGACTGGATAATCGAAATAAATAAGGTTAGGTACATTTTCCTTCTATCTTGCACCTCTATTGAGAGAGATGAAATCCCTAAACGTTTAGAAAAGGAGAACATTTGCCATAAAAGTGTCGCAGACATCCAAGGAGAAAGACCTACCGAAAGCAAAGAAAGACTCCTAAGATTTCCACCTGTAAGAGCTGTAGAAAAAGCTAAATAGGCAGTTGAACCACCTAAAAAATCTCTACTATTCACATTAACAAAAGGAAGAGATAACCTACTTCCCAAGACATAAATAAAAATCAAAAACAGGGTCACAAGACCTTTTTTCACTATTATAGACGAAAAAATATTTTTCATAACGAATCCTTACATAAAAATTAATATAGCATTTTTTATTCTTTCCACTACACAGTAGAAAAGGAATAGAAAATAACCCAGTAAATCATGTTAGAAACCTTAGTCATTTTCCGCTTTATTTTTGAGCGCTAGCTCTTATCATTTCAAAGTTAAAACTAAAATACTATTTTATTATCAAAGTCCCTTAGACAAACAATGTCAAAGTGTTTATCCAAGATAACACTTTGACAGGAAATTTCTGTTAAAAATATACTTGGCTCGCACTTACTGAGGCAGAACTAAGTTAAATGTCAACACTATTTGTTGTCAAAATATAAATAGAAGTTAATTTTATACTAAAAAATTTTAACTCTATATACAATTCCAGTCTTTCTATTATATCAAAAAAAGCAGAATAAATCTGCTTTCAAGTGTCTACAAGATAGGGATATCTCCATTCATGCTCTAGCTTCTTTATTCAATACCAATACTTCCACGCATGTTTTATATTTACAAAATATCACAGTTGCTTAAACGAGATGTCTTGATACTCTTAGATAATCCCTGCAGACTACATTAGTATCGTTTTATCCTAGTCAAGTGCTATCATTTAGTAGGATAAGAGGGAGCTTTAATCGCTTAATAAATACAAAAGTTCTGCATAGCGTTTAAAGATATCCGTGTTTTGAAGTCCCGCTTCTTTTGCTTGATTGTAACGCGATTTTAAATTATCTACTATATTCTCTCTTTCATCTGCTACATTCCAACCTTTAATAGCATAAACAGCCATCCGTTCCATCAAACAATCTAAAACATCCTCTAATAACTTTTCAGTTATCCTACTGCTGATACTGTCTATTCCCACTCTATAATTATAGAGTGCCTTATGAATATAAGTCGAACGACAAGACTCTGCAAAAAAGCGATAATTCGTACGAGTATCTTCAATCATTTTCCCTTTAGGGAAGGAAATGTTATCAAATAATCTACGCGCAAACAAAATTCCCCAACTTGTTGTAAAAGACTTATCTCTACGTTCTAATAAGGGTAGTTGCTGGATGAGTTCCTCATCGCTATAGTGAGTCTCATAATAATCATCAAAGATGTGAATCAAATAAACATTGCGTTCTTGATGAAATTCTTGATAATTGGATACAACTACTTCAGCATCATTGAACAAGGCTGTTCGGTACAAATCCTCTACATAAGTCGGCTCTATCCAATCATCTGAATCAACAAATGATAGAAACTCCCCTTGCGCCCTCGCAATACCAACATTTCGAGCATCCGACACGCCACCATTTCCCTTTTCAATATAATGAAAACGACTATCTCTCGCAACAAACTCCTGACAGATAGCACCCGATCCATCTGATGAACCATCATTAACCAACAGAACCTCTATATTTGAATAAGTTTGATTGGCAATACTATCCAAACACATCCGTAGATAAGTCTCAGCATTATAAATTGGAACAATTAAACTAATTAATGGCTGAGGATAAGTAATATCATTTTCTAAATTGGTTACCATAGTTTCATACATCTTAATGCCTTTTGAATCTGGAAAACTGTCTTTCCAATAGGATAGTAGATGCTTTATCCTTTCCAAATAATAATAATTAGGAATCTTTAATTCATTTATAAAATCTACCATATTCCAATGTACTTTTATGTCGCAAAGAGCAGATGTTTCCGAAGGATGATGACTCGCATTCTGACCATGTTGTACATATATATACGTTACTTCATCTATATAAACAATACTTTCCGCTCGCAAATATAATTTAAAGAAATAATCTAAATCTTCACTCTGTGACAGTTTTTCATCTAAGAATAAATTTTGGGTTAATGATTTTTTAAATAACTTTGAAGCAATACAAGCAAAATCATGAGTTAAGTAATTTAATTTCGGAAATAGCTCTAAAAATGGACGTATTTGCTTCTTTTTAATACAAAGATCATTTTGGTTTTGATTAGAATATGCAGGAAAATAAAACAAACCATCTTCTGTATTAAAAGATTTATGTTTTGAAACAGCTATATCAGTGTTATTTTCCTTTATGCCTTTTAAAAGGGCTTCTAGATGATTTGACTCCACCCAATCGTCTGAATCAATAAAAGTAATGTATGCCCCCCCCGAACGTTCGAGTCCTAGGTTACGGGCAGAAGATACTCCGCCATTTTCTTTTTCAAAATAACGGAAACGACTATCATTCTCTACGTACTCCTGACAAATCATTCCAGATGAATCTGTTGAACCATCATTTACGAGTAACACTTCAAAATTAGTATAAGTCTGATTGATAATACTATCCAAACACTGACGCAAATACTTCTCTGTATTATAAATTGGAACAATAATACTGATTAATTCATTATTCATCTTTATTTCATTTCTCACTATTCTAATAAACTTATAAATTCTGCATAGCGTTTAAAAATTTCCGTATTTTGAAGTCCTGCTTCTTTTGCTTGATTATAACGCATTTTTAAATTCATTAGCACATTCTCTCTTTCATCCGCTACATTCCATCCTTTAACAGCATAAACTGCCATTCGTTCCATCAAACATTCTAAAACATCTACTAGCAACTTTTCGGTTATCCTACTGCTAATACTGTCTACTCCCACTCTATAATTATAGAGAGCCTTATGAATATATGTCAAACGGCGAGATTCTGCAAAAAGGCGATAATTTGTACGAGTGTCTTCTATCGTTTTCCCTTTAGGGAAGGAAATAGCATCAAACAATCTATGCGCAAATAAAATTCCCCAACTTGTTGTGAAAGAGAAATCCTTACGTTCTAATGCGGGTAGTTGCTGGATAAGCTCCTCCCCACTATAATGAGTTTCATAATAATCATCAAAGACGTGAATCCAGTAACAGTTATCCTTCACATCAAATTTCTTATAATTGGATACAACTACTTCAGCATCATTGAACAAGGCTGCTCGGTACATATCCTCTACATAAGTCTGTTCTATCCAATCATCTGAATCAACAAATGATAAAAATTCCCCTTGTGCTCTCGCAATACCAACATTTCGAGCATCTGATAAGCCACCATTTTCCTTTTCAATATAACGAAAACGACTGTCCCTCGCAACAAATTCCTGACATATCACACCAGAACCATCTGGTGAACCATCGTTAACCAACAGAACCTCTATATTTGAATAAGTCTGTTTAGCAATGCTGTCCAAACAGCTCCATAGATATTTCTCAACATTATAAATTGGAACGATTAGACTAATTAATGGTTGCTGATAAGTAACCATTTCTCGAACTTCTGACACAAATGATTCATATTCTCTAATTGCTTTCGATGTTGGAAAACCGGATATTCTATATGTCACTACATTTCCCATTCTTTTAAAATAATGGAAAGTTGGTAGTCCCATCCTGTCAATTTGTTGGAACATCTTTTTATAGATTTCCAATTCTTGTAATGCTTGAAGTTCATTAACATTTTGTGATGTACTAGCATCATGTGTTCTGTAAACATAAGTATAGTCTCTCACAAAAACAACTGACTCAACTCCAAGATATAAATAAAAGAAGAAATTCAAGACTTCTGCATAACTTATTTGTTCATCAAACAAAAGATTTCCAATGATTTCTCTTTTTATTAATTTAGATGAAATAGAGTAAAAACTATGATCAAGCTCTCCCAATCTTGGAAGGATTTCTAAAAAAGAATCTCTACTTCTTGTCCCAATATTAAGAAATTCATCATCCTCCCTTGAATAACTTCTCAAATAAAATACACCATCTTGAGCAAATCGTTTATAAGTAGAAATTGCTACATCTGTATCATTCTCTTTAAGAGCAGTATAAAGAACATCTAAATAGTTCGGCTCAACCCAATCATCTGAATCAATAAAAGTAATGTATCCCCCCCCGAACGTTCGAGTCCTAGGTTACGAGCAGAAGCTACACCACCATTATCCTTTTCAAAATAACGAAAACGACTATCATTCTCTACATATTCTTGACAAATCATTCCAGATGAATCAGTCGAGCCATCATTGACAAGTAACACTTCAAAATTAGTATAAGTTTGATTCAGAATACTATCTAAACACTGACCTAAATACTTCTCTGTATTATAAATTGGAACGATAATACTAATCAATTCATTATTCATCTTGTTTCTCCAGTTCTATCTGATTGATAATGCTTTCTAAATCAAGATGATCAATCTTATTTTTCAACTTTTCCCTTTCTTCTTCATATCCATAGAATTCCAACTCTGATAATCTTCTTTTCAACACATAGTCATACATTCTATATGTTTTTACAATATCAATCCCGTCTATATCTTTGGTTTCACGAATTCTTTCTTCCAAAGCATCAATATAATCCATATGTGATAAATTAAAACTTTTAGATAAACCTTTGGGATTGTATCGATACACATAAACAGTCTGATTACTTACCGCTATCTTTTCTGCTTTTAAATAAAGTTTCCAGGTTGTAAATTGATCTTCTGCGTATTTTCCATAAGGATAACGAATACCCTCAAATAAACTGCGCTTATATAATTTCCCCCAAGCAGTGGAAAAACGCAAGAAATTTACATCTAGCATATCATCCAGTTGTTGAACGGCATCAATATTATCAATAAAAGTGATAGGTAGTTTAGGGATATAGTGATTCGTAAAGAATTGAAAATAAGGTTTTTCGAAGTAGCAAAAGAAGCCTACTACTAAGTCTGATTCCCCAAGCAGGCTAGTTGCATACAGCTTTTCCAGAGCTTGCTCCATCAAAAAATCATCTGAATCAACAAAGGTTACATACTCTCCCTCAGCTCTGTCTAAAGCATAATTTCGCGCATCTGACAATCCTCCATTTTCCTTCACAAAATAACGAATCCGACTGTCACGTTCCGCATACTCCCGACAAATCTCATCAGAAGCATCTGTCGAACCATCATTTATCAATAAAACTTCAATCTCTTGGTAAGTCTGATTCAAAATACTATCTAGACATTGTCGTAAATACTGTTCCACATTGTATACAGGTACAATTACACTAATTAAAGGATATTTCTTCATGTTATCTTCCTAATATTTATCAACTAAATAAGCTTCTTATTTTTTCAACCATCTTTTCAGGTTCGTCCTTTTTGCAAATATAGCTTGCTTTTCCTGCAGTATGATCTGTACTATCAAATGTCACTATTGGTTTCCCAAGATTGTTGACTTTTTCTATAATATGATCAACTTCTGCTTCATAATTAATATCCAAATAAAAATCAATTTCTTCTACTACTTTTCTTAAATTTAAAAAACAAAACTAATGTTCTGATACTCAGCATTCTGTCTTACTCACTTTTACATCTGATTTAGCAGTAACAAAAATGATATCTGAAATGAAAATAATTAGAAAAATAGATTACTTCAATAGGCTTAACCATTTTTCTGCAATGACCTCATCCAAATAAGAGGCTGCAATGCGATATGAATGTTGCGATACTTCATTTTGATTCAAATCAAAAAACTCCAATACTGCCTTCGTCATTCTTTCAACACTTTCTTCTTTATCTTGACCTTCAGAATAGGGAACTAAATAACCATTCTTCCCATTTTGAATAAAGGTAGGTGCTCCGTAAGGGACATCTAAACCTACTAATCCCATACCAGAAGCCACCCCTTCAAGTAAGGTTAGCCCCAAGGTTTCCCAAGAAGAAGTTGATAGATAGAGCTGGTGCTTTTTATACTCTTCTTTTAAATTTTGATAGCCACGTAACCTTATATATTCTTCCGCATTTAGCTCTGCAATCAGTTGGTTCAATTTATGATAATCTTCCCCTTGACCATAGATATCCAAAGTAAATCCTGGTATTTTCTCTTTGACCTTTGCTCCTACCTTAATCGCTATATCGACTTGTTTACGATAGTTTAAGCGAGCAGCAAGCATAGCCGAATAAGGAACCATCGTCTCTACATTACTCTCGATACTTTCGATACTAGCAGCTGGTATCACACAAATCGGACAGCTAGGCAAGCCCATCTCTCTTAGATAGTTCTCCAAGTCTGTTTTTTGTGCTTCTGTTGAAACAAGCATAAAATCAAAGGAGGTCGCATGTTGGAATAAATAATGATATTCATTATTCATCGCTCCCGTTTTATATTGATGGAGAGAGTGAAGAAAAACTCCTATTTTTGCATGATTGCCATATTCTAAAATTGCCTGTGAAAAAGAAAATCTAGAGACCCTGTCCATAAGGACGACATCAGCAGAAGAAAGGGACAAGGATTTGATAAAATATTGCATCAAGTCATATTCGCCTTCAAGCCATTCTGAACCAAATCGATACCTTGTTCTTCCTGACGATTGGAAACCTTCATAGACCACTTCACTTTCGGAATTATAGAAACACCTTTTGCTCCACTGATAAGTCCCTTGGTCAAACCACTCTCTACATATCAAATGAGAAGTATAATGGTCTCTCTGATAAAGTGTATCCTGATAAAAATGATCAACCTGATAAACTATTCCATCCTCACATTTCAGAAATAGCCTATGATTTTCAGATATTTGATAAACGATTTGATGCTGGTCTCTCTCAACTATCATACTATTCTCTAGGTGCAGTCTACTAATCATCTCTTCACTAGTGATAGTGGATTGTACACCTTTTTCTCCAGCTAAATAAAAGGGAGCAATCATCATCTTATCTAGAGGAATCCCTATATGTTGAAAATAAAGAAAATCTTCTCTTGGAGGAATGACAGAAAATATGTAACGAACATCTAGATTCGTCTTTTTAAAGATCCGAGCACGATTGGCCTGAGAACGATCTACACCATTTGGTTCGTACCCTACTAATAAGTCGAATAGATAAACTGTCACTTAATTTTCCACCTTTCGAAAAGCTCTATTGTAATCTTCTTTAGTAGAAGATTGAATCCATTTCCATTGCTTTTGCAAAGCCAAATGATACATTTCCTCTGAAACGACAACCTTTTTGATAGCATCAATCAAATCAACCGCATCTTGACTTGCAGCTAGATGCTCAGGACAGATAAAACCTCTCCTATGCTGAGTCTCCTTAAAAGCAAATAAAAGCAAGCCTTTTTCCAAGGATTCTTCCACAGCATTCAATATTTCTATACTATGGTTAATATCTAAATACAAACTACACTGTTCTAGCAAACTTTCATACTCTGCCTGGCTAATTCCTGGATGTAAATAGACATTTTCACATCGTTCAAGATCCAATAGTCTAGGTCCCATATTCGTAAGAGCACCGATATGAAACTCAACCATCGGCAACTTCTCAATAACTTCCTCGATTTTTTCAATTTCTTGTGTGTGAGTCATGATAAGCGCTCGATGGTGATTTCCATTCATTTTTGAAGGATACAAGGGACTGATATGATGAATCTTATCATTTGGAGTAAGGGACTCAAACACCGAATAATGATAAATATAGAGTCTATCTACTCTTGATAGATAGTCTTCTACTTCTTGGATTTGAATCGGTTCTTTAGAAGAATAAACTGCAGAAACTTTTTGACTACCTAAATAATCTGCTATTTCTAAATTTCCAACAACTAGCACTTCATTTTCTAAATCAAAGAGCTCTAAACAAGCCTGCCATAGTTCATCTTCAGTATAAATATGGGTGATTTCATCTTTAAATAAAGTATATAAGCCTCGCTCTACATTTTTAATCATTAGTAGAGTATTTTGAGCATCATAATAATGAACCGAGATACTCTTTTCTGATTCATCCATTATTTCCTGTTTATAACGCCAACCATTTTCTAAATAGTAATCACAACTTATAACTCTTCCCTGATTATCCCACCATTCAACCCTATCTACTGTATATGATTCTTTATGACGGTAGAAAATCTGACCTCGTTGAATATCTTTATCCCATATGGTTGCGTAATTTTCTTCCATACAAATTTCCCAATATTTAGGAACTACCACTTTCAAAGCTATCAATGATTCACTTTTATATTGATTTAATACTGATTTCTTCGCAAGTAGCATCGGTAAAAAATGAATGTAATCTTGAGGTCTTTCTACATAATCCAGGGTTAAAACATGAACCTCAGTACCAGAAGAAAGTACATCTTCTACAAATTGCTGCTCGGCTGGACTATACTGCTTTGTTAGATAAAGCATCTATATCTCCTTTAATTCCTCCATAATCATAAGCTGATTAAAACGACAAATCCTATAAAGATAGAATGTAATCACACATCTTTTGCGGTTCTGAACTAGAGAATACCTGATCTACATGATAGGGATTCACTACCGTATCAAATGTTAGGATTGGTTTTCCTTTTTGTTTTGCAGTTTCAATTACTTGTTGATTTTTTTCCTCATAGTTAATGTCTAAATAAATATCACACTCATCAACCAACCGCTTGCGATTCCAATCTAAAATAGCTGGATATAATCTCACATTTTCATATTTTCGTAAACAATTCAGAACGTCACCCATTAATGTATTAGCTGCTATATGAAACATGAAATTTGGTAAATGAGTCACTAGATAATCAATCTGTTCCAATGACTGACTATCTGTCATAATAAATATGTCACGTTTTTTTCTAGGTGTTTTATGATTCGTAATCTCTGACCAGTCCATCATTGAATATCTCCACCATACTTCTCTTAAACGAGAGTAAGATCTTAAATTCCAAGGCTTATCTCCTGAAAGATAATGAATAATCGCTGGCAATGGATCTGTCGACATTTCTAAAACAAAATACTGCTGTCTCTCCTCTGCAATGCGGTCATAACCAACTTGGAAATTGTAAGTATCATCTAAGACGATATAGCGTTCCCCTGCCACTCGATTAAAGACAGTTTGATCTGACTCTGGCAATGTTTCATGATCCCTATCAGTGATTTCGATTAAAGTCGTTTGAATATTTTCTTCTTTCCACAACTTATTATTAACTAGCAAGACACCCGAATTAAATCTATCTTCTAATCCATAAATAACTTTGGCTGCTGCCAAAAGTTTATCACCAAGTTCGATTTCAAATAACTCATCTAGTGATCTTGTTACAATTGTATCACTATCCAAATACAGCACCTTATCTTCTTCCACAAATTGTGGGATAAAGTATCTCGCAAAGGACATGTGGTTCATATGAGCTCCAAACGGAGGTAACTTCCATGTTTCTGAAACTAATCCACTTGTCAACTTCACATCAACTAATTCACTCTGTTTCTGACTCATTTTTTCACGAACACTGATAAACCATTCCTGAGGAATATCTTGATTCAAAATATACACTTTGCAATTGTCATGATGATAGCAAATTGACTTTAATGTTGCTTCTATATATCGAATATAGCCATAATCACCAGCTAAAACAAATGTTAATTTTTCCATTGTATTTACCTATTTCCTATTTCTATTTATTTTCCAGATAATTTATAATCTATTTTCATACTCATCAAACATCAAAGAGCACTACATGCCTATAGTAGAAGAATGTTAATACTCTTCGAAAATCAAATTCAAACCACGTCAGCTCTATCTGCAACCTCCAAACAGTGTTTTGAGCAACCTGCGGCTAGCTTCCTAGTTTGCTCTTTGATTTTCATTGAGTATAAAAACGCTTAAAAAGATTGTGAAAGAGTATAGATTCAATTCAAATCTCGGCCTTCCTTTATACTAAATGAATTAACTTTGTCTTGATAATATCAAATAAATTTATAAAATATTGAAAAGCATTCCCATTCTAAAATTATATCATCATTTTCCCTTACAAGACAACCAAAAACCCTTGAAAAGTTTAACTTTTCAAGGGTTTTCTTTCAGTATTTTTTGCTTAATAAGGAAACTTTTTATTAGTATTCTTATTAATCTTCCTGATCATTTTTACGACGTTTCGCAAACAAACCTAAACCAGTAATAGCTGCTAAAGCTCCTAAAAGTACAGATGATTTAGAAGCTTCTGTACCAGTATTTGGTAATTGTTTTCTTGACTTACCTTCTGATGCTGATGGTGTCTCAGAAGATAATACGTCCGCTGATGTCGATACGCTTGCTGAAGCTGGCGTATTTGCTGATGTTGATACTGAATCACTTGCTGAAGCTGATCCGCTTGTTGAGGTAGATACAGATTCAGAAACAGATGTACTTACTGAAGCTGACGCACTTGTTGACTCTGACGTTGCTTTAGAAATTGATTCGCTCACTGAGTTATTTGCTGAAGCTGACTCTGAGGCAACCTTAGAGGCTGATTCACTTGCCACATTGCTTGTAGATACTGATTCTAGCACACTATCTATATCTATCATTTTCTTAGAGTGGATTTCAGGGTTACCTTTACTTGTGATAATAGATGCACTTTCCACCCTAGATGTCGACTCACTCACTGAGTTGCTTGTTGAGGCTGACTCTGAGGCTACCTTAGACGCTGACTCACTCACTGAGTTGCTTGTTGAAGCCGACTCTGAAGCTACCTTAGATGCAGACTCACTCACTGAGTTGCTTGTTGAAGCTGATTCTGAAGCTACCTTAGACGCTGATTCGCTTGC
>NZ_KQ970261.1:459495-460294 GCF_001579045.1 Streptococcus mitis
GGCTGATTCTGAAGCTACCTTAGAGGCTGACTTAGATACAGATGTACTTGTTGAATCATCGGCACAAGAACATTTCGGTGAAGCAGAAATACTTGCACTAATTGAAGTAGACAGTGAGGCTGATTCTGAGAAGAATTTAGATACAGAAGTTGAATGTGAAGTGCTTCCTGATAACGATTCTGAGAAGAACTTAGATACAGATTCTGATTGTAATTTACTTGTAGATAGTGATTCTGAGAATAATCTAGAAACTGATTCTGATACCGATGTACTTACAGAATTTCCTTCTGATATCAATTTAGAAACTGATTCTGACACTGACTCACTTACTGAAGCTGCAGATTCGCTTACTGAGTTGCTTGTTGATGCTGACTCTGAGGCAACTTTAGATGCAGACTCGCTTGCTGAGTTGCTTGTTGAAGCTGATTGTGATTCTACTTCTGATGTACGTTTAGATGCTGACTCGCTCGCTGAGTTGCTTGTTGAAGCTGATTCTGAAGCTACCTTAGATGCAGACTCGCTCACTGAGTTGCTTGTTGATGCTGATTCTGAGGCAACCTTAGATGCTGACTCGCTCGCTGAGTTGCTTGTTGATGCTGACTCTGAAGCTACCTTAGATGCTGACTCGCTCGCTGAGTTGCTTGTTGAAGCGGACTCTGAAGCTACCTTAGATGCAGACTCGCTCACTGAGTTGCTTGTTGATGCTGATTGTGAAGCTACTTCTGAAGTTACCTTAGATGCTGATTCGCTCACTGAGTTGCTTGTTGAAGCTGACTCTGAAGCTACCTTAGATGCAGAC
>NZ_KQ970261.1:462004-463229 GCF_001579045.1 Streptococcus mitis
ATGCTGATTCTGAGGCAACCTTAGATGCTGACTCGCTCGCTGAGTTGCTTGTTGATGCTGATTCTGAAGCTACCTTAGATGCTGACTCGCTCACTGAGTTGCTTGTTGAGGCTGACTCTGAAGCTACCTTAGATGCTGACTCGCTCACTGAGTTGCTTGTTGATGCTGATTCTGAAGCTACCTTAGATGCTGACTCGCTCACTGAGTTGCTTGTTGAGGCTGACTCTGAAGCTACCTTAGATGCTGACTCGCTCACTGAGTTGCTTGTTGATGCTGATTCTGAAGCTACTTCTGATGTACGTTTAGATGCAGATTCGCTCACTGAGTTGCTTGTTGAAGCTGATTGTGATTCTACTTCTGATGTACGTTTAGATGCAGATTCGCTCACTGAGTTACTTGTTGAAGCTGATTCTGAGGCAACCTTAGATGCTGACTCGCTCGCTGAGTTGCTTGTTGATGCTGATTCTGAAGCTACTTCTGATGTACGTTTAGATGCAGATTCGCTTACTGAGTTGCTTGTTGATGCTGACTCTGAGGCAACCTTAGATGCTGATTCGCTCGCTGAGTTGCTTGTTGAAGCTGATTCTGAAACTACCTTAGACGCTGACTCGCTCACTGAGTTGCTTGTTGAGGCTGATTCTGAAGCTACCTTAGATGCTGATTCGCTCGCTGAGTTGCTTGTTGATGCTGACTCTGAAACTACCTTAGATGCAGACTCGCTCACTGAGTTGCTTGTTGAAGCTGATTCTGAAGCTACCTTAGAGGCTGACTCGCTCACTGAGTTGCTTGTTGAAGCTGATTCTGAAGCTACCTTAGATGCAGATTCACTCACTGAGTTGCTTGTTGAAGCTGATTGTGATTCTACTTCTGATGTACGTTTAGATGCAGATTCGCTCACTGAGTTGCTTGTTGAAGCTGATTCTGAAGTTACCTTAGATGCAGATTCGCTTACTGAGTTGCTTGTTGATGCTGATTGTGAAGCTACTTCTGAAGCTACCTTAGATGCAGACTCGCTCACTGAGTTGCTTGTTGATGCTGATTCTGAAGTTACCTTAGATGCTGATTCGCTCACTGAGTTGCTTGTTGAGGCTGATTCTGAGGCAACCTTAGATGCTGACTCGCTCGCTGAGTTGCTTGTTGATGCTGACTCTGAAGCTACCTTAGATGCTGACTCGCTCGCTGAGTTGCTTGTTGAAGCTGACTCTGAAGCTACCTTAGACGCTGA
>NZ_KQ970261.1:464083-465947 GCF_001579045.1 Streptococcus mitis
AAGCTGATTCTGAAGTTACCTTAGATGCAGATTCGCTTACTGAGTTGCTTGTTGATGCTGATTGTGAAGCTACTTCTGAAGCTACCTTAGATGCAGACTCGCTCACTGAGTTGCTTGTTGAGGCTGATTCTGAGGCAACCTTAGAGGCTGATTCGCTCACTGAGTTGCTTGTTGAGGCTGATTCTGAGGCAACCTTAGAGGCTGACTCACTCACTGAGTTGCTTGTTGAAGCTGATTCTGAAACTACCTTAGATGCTGATTCGCTCACTGAGTTGCTTGTTGAGGCTGATTCTGAGGCAACCTTAGAGGCTGACTCACTCACTGAGTTGCTTGTTGAAGCTGATTCTGAAACTACCTTAGATGCTGACTCGCTCACTGAGTTGCTTGTTGAAGCTGATTCTGAAGCTACTTCTGATGTACGTTTAGATGCAGACTCGCTCACTGAGTTGCTTGTTGAAGCGGACTCTGAAACTACCTTAGATGCTGACTCGCTCACTGAGTTGCTTGTTGAAGCTGATTCTGAAGCTACTTTAGAAGCTGATTCACTTGCTGAGTTGCTTGTTGAAACTGATTGTGATTCTACTTCTGATGTACGTTTAGATGCAGACTCGCTCACTGAGTTGCTTGTTGAAGCTGATTCTGAAACTACCTTAGATGCTGACTCACTTACTGAGTTGCTTGTTGAAGCTGACTCTGAGGCAACTTTAGATGCAGACTCGCTCACTGAGTTGCTTGTTGAAGCTGCTGACTCACTTGCTGACTTGCTAGTTGAGGCAGATTGTGACGCTACCTTAGATGCTGACTCGCTTGCTGAGTTGCTTGTTGATGCTGATTCTGAAACTACCTTAGATGCAGACTCGCTCACTGAGTTGCTTGTTGAAGCTGATTGTGACGCTACCTTAGATGCTGACTCACTTGCTGACTTGCTGGTTGAAGCAGATTGTGACGCTACCTTAGATGCTGACTCACTTGCTGAGTTGCTTGTTGAAGCTGACTCTGAAGCTACCTTAGATGCTGACTCGCTCACTGAGTTGCTTGTTGAAGCTGCTGATTCACTTGCTGACTTGCTAGTTGAGGCAGATTGTGACGCTACCTTAGATGCTGACTCACTTGCTGAGTTACTTGTTGAAGCCGATTGTGACGCTACCTTAGATGCTGACTCACTTGTTGACTTGCTGGTTGAAGCAGATTGTGACGCTACCTTAGATGCTGACTCACTTGCTGAGTTACTTGTTGAAGCAGATTGTGACGCTACCTTAGATGCTGATTCACTTGCTGACTTGCTGGTTGAGGCAGATTGTGACGCTACCTTAGATGCTGACTCACTTGCTGAGTTGCTGGTTGAAGCCGATTGTGACGCTACCTTAGATGCTGACTCACTTGCTGACTTGCTAGTTGAGGCAGATTGTGACGCTACCTTAGATGCTGACTCACTTGTTGAGTTGCTTGTTGAAGCTGATTGTGACGCTACTTTAGATGCTGACTCACTTGCTGACTTGCTGGTTGAGGCAGATTGTGACGCTACCTTAGATGCTGATTCACTTGCTGACTTGCTGGTTGAAGCAGATTGTGACGCTACCTTAGATGCTGACTCACTTGCTGACTTGCTGGTTGAAGCCGATTGTGAAGCAACCTTAGATGCAGACTCACTTGCTGACTTGCTGGTTGAGGCCGATTGTGAAGCAACCTTAGATGCAGACTCACTTGCTGACTTGCTGGTTGAGGCCGATTGTGAAGCAACCTTAGATGCTGATTCACTTACTGACTTGCTGGTTGAAGCAGATTGTGAAGCAACCTTAGATGCAGACTCACTTGCTGACTTGCTGGTTGAAGCAGATTGTGACGCTACCTTAGATGCTGATTC
>NZ_KQ970261.1:466158-504361 GCF_001579045.1 Streptococcus mitis
GTTGAGGCAGATTGTGACGAAAGCTTAGATGCTGACAAGCTCACTGAGTTGCTTGCTGAGGCTGACTCTGAGGCTTTCTTAGCTGCTGATTCACTTACTGACTTGCTGGTTGAAGCCGATTGTGAGTAAGCAAGAGAAGCTGATCGGCTAGTTGAAGTACTTGCAGACGTTGATTTGTAAATCGAGTCTGATACAGTTGGTGTCACATCAGTATACGTATTATCTTTATAAGTAATTCTTACTTTTCCATTTGAAAGCATGCTATATCCAGCATCTCCCGCTTTAATACGATTTGCAACTTCAGGGTTTGAAGCTCTCACCGCAGCAATAACAGCTCTCTTATCGTCTTCAGTCAAGGTAGTTGCATTGGTTACTTGCACTGTCGGAGGTGTAACAGCTGGGAATTTATCTTTCAATTGACCTTGCGCCAATCTAAGATTATTTCCTTGAGACCAATTGTTTGAAAGATCTCTAACTATAACCGATCGTTTAATCCGATTTCCACTATTATATGGCAAATCTAATCTAATGTTACCTTGATTCTCACCAGTGTCAATGATGTAAGGACTAGCCTCTGTAGCTACCGTAGGAGTATAATTGAGATTGGTTAGAGTTGCCCTTCCCCAACCATCTTCAAGTATATTCCCGCTGGCAATAGTAGTGCTACCATTGCTGTCACCTATTTTCACTTCAGTTTTGTCAATCTTTCCACTGTTATCACTAAATTTAGTAATAAAGCGCAGTTGATCACCTGAATAGAAAATATATTTCTTCCTAACACCATCTTCAATTTCGAATGGAACGTCTTCCCATTGACCAGTTGTAGGATTTTTTACTTGCACAGTTGTCGTAGCAACAGGTTTAACTGTGTCACGAACCGTGAAGGTTACAGGTACTTCATCTGTTGAGCCATCTGGATATGTTACTACTACTGTACGTCTTACTTGATTATTGTTAACAGTTGGAGTTTCTCCGGCTTTCCATGCGTAAGTCGTTGCTGTTCCTGCTGTTGTACCTGTAGTTGGTAAAGCAGTTCTGTTCGCAATATAAAACTCTGGTGAATCTGAATCATATACTGTTGATCCATCAGCAGTTAAGTATACTCTAGCATTTGTCGCAGCTTCTGGAGCATACTTATCAGACTGCTTACGGAACTCAATCTGGATATTGGCGTTATTAGCAGCGGTACTGGCTCCATTGTTATTCGTTAAGTTCGATCGATCATATCCAGAAATATAACGACTCCAGGTGTTACTAGCAGCGTCATTAGCAACTGACTGATTTTTACCTACATGACCTGAAATATTTACCTTATACGGATTAGTAGCTGTCGCATTTCCATCTTGTCCCAAATTATTAGATTTATTGGTAAAATTGATACTTGTTCCATTACCAGAAATGTTAGCACCATTAACCTCAAAATCAGATTGTGGAAGTCCAGTTTGGGAATCACTTCTTACCTTAATCTTATCCAAGCGACCGCTGTTATCTGTCAAGTTGACATCAACACTAAAGTCTTCTTCACGATAAACGATAATCTTACGTGGATTAGTGTTGTCGATTACCGCATTACTAATCGGTGTTAAACTAGTAATTTGTGGTGCTACTGTATCTGGAGCTTGTGCTGTTCCAGTAGCTGGCGCCCCATCAGAGTTGAAGTTGTAACCTGTTGCTGTAACTGGGCTAAGGTCTTTAACTGTTGGTTCTGCAATAGAGACCATACCAGTACTTGAATTAAGCGTTACTCCTGATGGAAGTGTATCTGGCGTTTGCCACTGATTTCCAACTTTGTTTACGCTGATATTAGTAGCAGTAGTACTATCTGTAGGTGTGTAAGCGACCTTAAGTCGATCCGTATTTGCCTGTGGAGTAATTGTGACACTACCATCGTTTGGTGTGCTAATTTGAGGAGCTGCAGGTGGATTTTCTCTTGCGACATTTTCAAAGAAGACTTCTTTGGTATCGATAGAGTCTTGTCCTTCATTATCTTTATAGACAACTTGGACTTCTTTTGTCAATCCAACTTTACCACTTGTAATGGTTGCACCGGTCAAACCATGACTGTTCAAAACTTCTTGTTTTTCAGCTTCTGTTAGGCTTGTGCCCAATCTGCTCTTGTCTATTGTCGCAGGCAAGGTTAGGTAGACTGTTTTCCCATTATAAGTCGCTTTTACAGCCATATCTTCATGGTCACCTGAACCAAACTCTGTAGCATTTCCTACCCAGTTTACAGAAGCGACATGCAAGTTCGCAAGGTCATTGCTTTTTCCAGAAGCAACAAGGTTCGTATTTGGTAGAACTGCTGCCCCACTACCGTTTTGGTTTACTTGTGTTTTATAATCGTTCGGATTATTCGGCATCGCAAATCTATCAACAGTTGACGATACATCTTTAAAGCCTTGGATTACGGATGCCGCAGAAGGGATAGGCGTCCCTTTGGCGATTTGATTTGCAGTACGTCCTTCATTAATGACAGGTTCATAGATATCTGACTGGGTGACAATACGGAAAGGAATATTATAAGTACCTGCTCCTTTAACTTTCGCTGTCAGATTATAGTGCCCTTTGGCCAGTCTAACAGCTCCATTTGGACGTGTATTTGCTGTATACCTGATTGAAGCACTGTCATTTGAAACTCCATCAATTGCATATGTCACTGTTCCACCAGGTGCTGATGTTTTAGTTCCATTCAGTCGATCATAAATATCTGCAATCCGGTTAAGAGAATCTGGGACGACAAGGTCGTTTAATGTTCCCCATTTCAGGAAGGTATTCGGCACACCGTCCTTCAATTGCAAGTAGTAACGTTCCTGAGAACCGTTCATCTGCATATAGTTTCTATGACGTGAGTTTTCCAAAGAACGGAAACCAGCCATATAGTAGTCCTTGGTATCTGTAGGACTTGTCGTTGTATAAGTGATACGGTATCCTTCGAAACGGGCAGAACCCTTAGGGTGGAAGGCATAGACGTTTGCGGTTGCATCTTCAATTGTTTTAAAAGCAAAGTCACCTGCTTTTTTCACTTTATCAGTAATTTTATCTGTCTGATAAAATGCAGATGGATCTCTATGAGCAAAGTCATCCAAAGATGTTAAATTTCCTTTTCCGACACCGCCTGGTCCAACACCACTGGCATCGTTATAGTAGAAAGAGCCACCGTTGTTATTGGCATTCCCGACAGCCCAACGCATATCACCTTGCTTGCGGTTAGTACGGAAGGCCGTGTCGCCATTTCCGCTACCCAAAAGGTTCCATCCACCACTTTGATTATCTTTTTGATAGAAGCTCATCTGGGTGATGGTGTGGCCTTTTGGTACAGTAAAGTAGAAGTATGGGTTATCGTGTGGTTCTCCACCATCGTTAAAGATAACTTCCCACTGAGTTGTTTGCCCCGAACGAGTGGCCGTCATATAGACTTGGCTTTTAATATCTGATACTTGAACACGAGTGGCAACATTGGTTTTCCCTGGCGGTCTACCATTTGCCTGTCGTCCCTGAGTCGCATAAAGGAAGGTTCCTTCTTTATAGATTCCTCTTGCCAGAGAGTTGTGGGCGGTTGCATCAGCTTCCGTTACTACATATCCAACTGTAGCTGTGGAGAAATTATAAGTTGCACTGTTAGGATCGTTTTCAGCTGCACCTCCTGGCGCCTGTCTGAAACTTACCCCTCGCTCCATTAGCATACCATTGAAATGACTACGTTTACCGTTATTAGCACGTTGAACGGCATTGGCGATTGAAGCTTCTGCAGCTTTTGCTTGCTTGATAACTGCTGTAAGGTCAGCATTTGGAGTTTTCAGCGCTTCTTCGATAGCTGTTACGGCTGCGTTAACTTTAGTAACTGCTGAATCCATATTAGGTAAACCGATAGACTTAGCGAGGGATTCACCCATAGAGGCTGAAATCTTAGAAAGACGTTTGCGGTCTTCTTCAGCCTTTTTCGTTGCTGTCGCATCTGCAGATGCTGCAACCGCTGCATCTGTTGTTGCTGTCGTCAAGCTATTTGCTACAGACGTAGGGGCGTCCAGGCTTTGACCGATGTGCGCAATCGCAGTCAAGTTACGATTGATAGTATCAGTAAGAGCTGTAGTTGGTACTGGTTCTTCCTTACGAGTAGAAGCTGCACGATCTGTAACCGTCTCTGAAGAAGCAGTTGTCACAGACTCTGCAGTTGCAGGTTTGCTTGATTCTGAACTTGTTGCTGATTGACTAGCTGATTCACTTAGAGAAGCTGATTCGCTAAGAGAAGCTGACTCGCTAAGAGAAGCTGACTCACTGAGAGATTTACTTGCGCTTTCTGATAGGCTTTGAGATTGACTATCGTTTTCTGACAGACTTTGAGACTGAGTCGTAGACCCTGACTCTGGCTGACTAGCAGTTGCTGCTCCTTCTTCTGTCTTGTTTTTTACTGTCCCTAGGACTGCTGAATCTTTCAAGGCAAGAGGTTTTTCTCCTCCTACTTCTTTTTCAACCGTTACATTCTCATTTGCATATACAGGACCTTGAGTAGCCATCGCTCCCCCAAGCACCGTCCCAGCTGCTGCTATCCCTCTCAGGATATCCAAGCCTGTCAAAGTACTTGAGTTGTGTTCTTCCACAACCTCTGTCACGACTTGAGCAGCATCTACACCGCCGCGTAAGACTTTAAAGAGTCCAAATTGAGAAGTTGAGGCACGCAGCCAATGTTTACCTGACTTGATCAATTTGAAACGGGTCACACGATCCGTCTCTCTATATTCACCGTTTTGGCGCCTAAAAAACATATTTTTAGATTCCTTTCCATTTGTTTTTATGTGTATTTAGCAATGAAATACCAAACTATATTATACACTTTGAATCCAAGTTTTTCAATACTATACAAAACATTTTTACCTAAAAAAAAAAGTATTTTACATGCATATTATTGCTTTTTGTTCTATTTTTTATAAAGATACTTTAAATTATTATTCAGAGCCATTTTTGGCTTTAAATTTGAGTTTTTATGTTATTAAATTTAGAAATATTAAATTTTTATTACAGAAATTCGACAGCAAATTCCTAAAATTTTTTATAAAAGTTTGATTTGATTTTGGTATTCGTTTGTTAATATGTTATATATTTGTTTCGTCATTTGAATACTCTGTTTTATACGCAATGAAAATCTATGAGCGGGTTAGAAAGCTAAGCACAGGTAAGTCACTGCACTACTTTGATACTCTCCATCAATCAGAAAACAATATAAACCATCGGCAATTTACGGTGAGCCCATTAATTAATACTCTTCGAAAATCAAATTCAAACCACGTCAGCGTAGCCTTACCGTACTCAAGTACAGCTTGCGGCTAGCTTCCTAGTTTGCTTTTTGATTTTCATTGAGTATAACATACAATCTTGCCTTCAGTTTCAAATCAATATTTAAAACTATCGGAGACACGTCTTGTGATTTACTTTTTGTTTGGTATGAAATTTCGTTTATTCCATCTATGTTAACATACTTATAGAAACAATACTTTAAAACCTTGGTGTACTCTTCTATCTTCAATAAACTATATCTTCCAATTAAAAAATCACATCAAGTTAAAACAAATCGATTGGGAGATGGGAGATTTAAGGCAATTTCTAACACTGTTTCAGAAAATATATTGTACTATCTCAGATTCAATCCACTAGAAAAAAACAGATTATTCCATCTGATGCGGAAAAATCTGTCATTGTTCTACTGATTTATAAAAATTCCTTAAACTCAGCTACAGTCATGCCTAATTGCTGGCTGGCAACCTCAGATGGCAGCAGACCTTGACGAACCATATCCAGAAAAGCAAAAAGTTTTCCACGCTCCAGTCCCTGTTCAATACCACGCTCTAAACCTTTTTCTTCAGCTTGTTCCAAGGCATAGTCATGAGCGAGTAAGGCTTGTTCTTCTCGCATACGTAGTTGGCTAAACATCTTTCTGTCCTCCTCAGACCAGCTCTTATAGTCCAGCAGTTGGTCTGCTTGGCTGATGGCTCGCTCGGGTTCTTGGGTAAAGGGTTTATTCCCGAAAAACTCCAACCATGGTTTACGAACCTTATCTTTGCTGGTTTCTCTGTATTTTTTAGGTCTTATTTATAATGGTCTTTCAATAGTGACTCAAATTCAGCGACCGTCATGCCTAATTGCTCGCTAGCAAATTCGGAAGTTAAAACATGTTGGCGCACTAAATCAAGAAAGGTAAATATTTTCCCACTCTCCAGTCCCTGTTCAACGCCTTCTGCTCGTCCTTGTTCAAGACCCTCTGCAAGACCACGTTCTAAGCCTTGTTCAATACCTTCTGCACGACCACGTTCAAGACCACGCTCCAGTCCCTGTTCAACCCCTTCCGCCCTAGCAGTTTCCAAGGCATAGTCCTGTGCTAACAAGGCTTGTTCTTCTCGCATACGTAATTGACTAAACATTTTCCTGTCCTCCTCGGACCAGCTTTTATAGTCTAGCAGTTGGTCTGCTTGGCTGATGGCTCGCTCGGGTTCCTGGGTAAAGGGTTTGTTCCCAAAAAACTCCAACCACGGTTTGCGAACCTCGTCTTTGCTGGTTTCTCTGTATTTTCTTAATTCCAAGAATGCCATCTTAACCAGATGGTTTTCCTGTCCATTGTTTGTAATTGTTAAAACCTCACCTGTCGTGTCCTCGCGCATACTAAAACTATGAAAAGCTTGCTCATCTGAGAAGTAATTACTATCTACAATAGCGATTGCGTAAACTGGTGCGATGTGTTTATAGCTCTGGTGGGTATCGCCTTCACGTTGGCGAATTTTTTCTAGGTTTTGATTGACCTGACTACATAGATAAGCCCACAAGCGATTGATGAAAAAATTCTGATGATGCACTTGAATCTCAATAATTACCTGAGTTCCATTATCCAACTCCGCTAAAACATCTATACTGGTATAGAAATCTTGGGCTGAATAAGGCAGAGAAGGTAGTACATGAATATTGCTTCCCTCTAAAATAGTTACATTTTTGGCTGGTAAATCCAGCATATCGCGAATAAATTGACAAGTGATTTCTGGATTGCTAAAGATTTTCTTAGCAACCAAATCGTTGGTCGGGCTGATGCCCGGATGACGTACAGTCATATTTCTTCTCCTTTCATTATAGCACATTTTTAAATCTAGGTTCACTAGATTCTCTGCTACTATCTATTTATTCGGAAAAAGAAAGGAAATTGGTAGCAAATTTAAAACAATTCTATTCTTCTTCATTTCATTCTCAAATTTCCGGTCACAATCCACTTCACACTCCTCTTAAGAAACACAAGAAGATTACCTGCAATTCAAGCATTGTATCTCCTGTAAAACAAAATGTGAGCAAATGGAAATTCCAGCAAAACTTACTCTGATAACCGTTTCCAATGTCTAGTTGGAATGATTAAAAGAAATGAAATAAATGATAAAAATTCTCATAGAACCCTATCAAACGACACAATCTAAGGATAACCAGAAATCAAAGGGTGACTTTAGAAGTTAATCAATTAGGTAGTTGATATGATATAAATTTATGTAGAGAGTCACCAAATTTTGTTAGATGTAAAGCAAATCCTTCATCAAGTGCTGACGAGAATGTAGCTTCAGACTAAAATACCATAATACATTGAAGCTGGAATAATACTCTATGAATTCTAAACATTGCTAGAAATTGATGTGACTTTCCTAATCGATTTGTTCGTGTCTTATTTCAATCTACTACACTTGACAATATCATTCAAATCTACTGTAAACAAAAAAGGACATTCTGATTAGCAGAACAGTCCTTTTTTCATATTTATAATTAAGAGCAATTTTTTTGTTCTATAAACACAAGGATTTTTTGAACTCACCAAGTTTTATAGCTAGACTCTGATTGCCCATAGACTAAAGTATATTTAAATGCTTCTTATCTGCTATCAACTGTTTTACTTGATCTGCCATTAGTTGCGATGTGTCACAAACTTGTGCCTGATCTCCAACATGATTGGTCTGAGGGAAAGCAAGAACTGGCACCTTCAGTCTCAATGCAGTATCCATAGGGTCTTGCCAAGCCATTCCTTGGCTAATATCTAGCACTGCTACCGCAGTCTCTAATACATTGTCATACTTTATCGGATTAAAAGCGCTTTGATAAAAGTGAACATTTGGATATTGACCATAAGCTAGTAAAACATTACTCATCATAGTTGGGGCAAAGATATCAAAATCACACTCAGGCAAACTTTGAACAAGCTCTTCTAGACGCTCTAACTCCTCAACAGTAGTAAAGACCACTAATCTCGGACGAAGTATTGAGTGATTATATTCTGACAAGGCTAGGTTAAATAGATAAGTATTTAAAATCGTTGACCAGTCCAAGCCATAGTAAAACCACCATAGACTAGTAAATCGGTTACGGCTCATCGTTCCCCACGGCTTTTCGCTACCTATATAATGTAGCACTAATGGTAATTGATTATCCACTAACCTTGTACGAGAAAGTCTATATTTACTTTTATCATAAACATCATAGCCTACAAAAAAATTATAGGTGTCATCAAGCGGTAACCATTCTTGACCAAAGGCCATAATCATAATAGACTGTTCACCATTTCTTATTTCTTTATAGTGTTCCTCAGATAAGTTTAACAACCAATCGCGAACATTTTCTCGTTTCCAGCGTTTGATATTAACAAGCATCACACCCGAGTTTAGTTCCCATTCAACATCCTTATTTGTTCTAGGATCCAGTTCACTATCATTAACCGCCGCTATATAATAACCATCTAAATCACAGTCCAAAAGATGAACCACATCTCCTGTTACGATAAGATCACAGTCTAGGTAAAGCGCTATATCCTCCTTAACATAATCTGCGATATAATAAATCAAAAATTTCGTAGCAGATATATGGGCGCTATTCTGAAGATTAAAGTGCCTCATCGCTAACTCTTCCTCTGGTAAACGAATATTGACAATCTCCGAATCAAAGGGCTTCAGCCATCCTTGAAGTGCAGAAAACCACTCTTGTGGAATATCCCCCTTATTAAACACATAAATTCGTAATCCACGTTGATGCGCGCATAAAGATTTAATGGTTACAATAGCTTGTTCACAATACGGCCTATCAAAGCATAAAATAATAGCTTTTTTAGCCAGTTGATTTTCCTGTAATTGATTCATCAATTCCCTTTCTATACTTTTTACACCCGATAAGAAGTAACATTTTTAGGTCAATCTATCATAGTGACTAATACCGTATGGATTTTGTCTACTCTTAAACTTGAAAACAATCACTTCGATAGCAGCTTTTCAATGAGTTCAAGCATTTCTTGAGGATTCTCTTCAGAGACGATTTGGCTGTATGATTCTGTATCACGATTCGTTGTATCCCATGCTAAAATAGGAAGTTGTCTTGCTTTAGCTTTACTTATCACATCAAACATCTCACGATCAGCATTGATATCCAAATAGAAGTCCAATTGGGAAAGAACACTATCTACATTGTAAAGCGTGCAATTTGGATATAGTCTTACGTTGGTGTATCCCTGAAGAGCCATAATAGATCCCGCAAAATTGGTAGGCGCCAAAAGATGAAACTCTACGTCTGGACAATTCTTCACAAGAAATTCTAGATGGGGCATCTCTAATGTTATAGTCACAACCGCTGTACGAGCTCGTACCTTTTTCACCAGTCCTCTATAGCCTGACTCTAGGGAAAATTTCCTTAATAAGACATCCGACCACTCTAGACCATAGTAAAACCACCATTCTTCTCTTAGACGGTTGATTGTAATTTGTTGCCAAGGTTTCTTTCCTGTATAATGAATCATTTTTGCAGAAGCTTCCAGTAACTCAGCGTGTGGGTACCAATCATTTTTATTTTGAAAGTAGGCAATAGTATCCATTCCTACCATGAAATTGTAGATAGGCTCTAGTTCTTTCCAACGATTCTCAAAGAGACGATTCAAAATTCCCTGATCCCCAAAATCTGTTTGATGATATTGATTGGTTAACTCAATCAGGTCTTGCGTGACATTCTCTGCTCTCCACATGTCATTGTTGATTAACAAAAAACCAGCATTAAAAATATGTGTATAAAAATCATCTCTAACTGCTGCTAAGGGGATATCTGTCAAGTCCAAGTCCCACAGCTCATCTATCGGTTTTCTTACGATAATATCCGAGTCTAAATACAGTGCACGAGACTCACTTACATACTTTGGAATAAAATACCTAAAGAAGGTAGCGTAAGAAAGTCCCTCAAAGGGTAAACGATAATCTTTCAGAATACTACTGTCAATCTGAACGTTCACAATCTCACTGTTCAAAGTCTCTAGTCTTTTTTCCATCAATTGGAACCATTCTCTCGGAAAGTCATCATTGAAAACATAAAACTTAAGATTATCATGATGAACACAAAGGGATTTTATCGTAGTCTCAACTTTATTCATATAAGCATTATCTGCACCTAAGACAATCGCTTTTTTCTCTTCTCTCATTCTCTATCTCATTTCTTTTTTATTCCCATCATATATTTGGGGAGCTTACTTCCCATTATGACGGCAAAGCATTTAGATAAGACGATTTTTACACTACGACACTGAGTTTGGCAAATCGATTCCATTTGCCAAACGTAGTTAGTGAGGCAGTTAGCTAGTTCGCTTACTTCCCATTACGACTGAAAAATCCACGGTTCGATAATATTCTTGGATTTTTCCTAGTGAAGCGTTTAGGTAAACCGCCATAGCGGTTTACAATTTTTACATTACGACACGAAGAGGCGAAAACGATTATTTTTCGCCGATGAGTTAGTAAGGCAGTTAGCTAGACCGCAAAATAGCGGCTAGCGTCCAACAATTTGGAACTTTAGTTTCAATTGTTGGTACTGAGTCACATTTTTTCTTCCAACTCTACGTCTGGATACTTGTCCGCAAACCAGCGAAGGGCAAAGTCATTTTCAAAGAGGAAGACTGGTTGGTCAAAACGGTCTTTGGCCAAGATATTTCGGCTTGATGACATCCGTTCATCCAAGTCCTCAGGCTTGATCCAACGAACGGTCTTTTTACCCATTGGGCTCATGACGACTTCCGCATTGTACTCGCCCTCCATACGGTGCTTAAAGACTTCAAACTGGAGTTGGCCGACAGCGCCCAGCATGTACTCGCCTGTTTGGTAATTCTTATAAAGCTGAATAGCCCCCTCTTGCACCAATTGCTCGATCCCCTTGTGGAAGGATTTTTGCTTCATGACATTCTTAGCAGAAACTTTCATGAAAATTTCAGGGGTAAAGGTTGGTAGGGGTTCAAATTCAAATTTATTTTTCCCAACTGTCAAGGTATCCCCAACCTGATAAGTACCGGTATCGTAAACACCAATGATATCTCCAGCCACGGCATTGGTCACATTCTCACGAGTTTCAGCCATAAACTGAGTCACATTCGACAGCTTGGCACCCTTACCAGTACGAGGCAGGTTGACACTCATGCCACGCTCAAATTCACCTGATACGATACGGACAAAGGCTATACGGTCACGGTGACGAGGGTCCATGTTGGCTTGGATTTTAAAGACAAATCCTGAGAAATCCTTGTCGTAAGGATCCACAATTTCACCATCTGTTTTCTTGTGTCCATGTGGTTCTGGAGCAAACTTAAGAAAAGTCTCAAGGAAGGTCTGCACACCAAAGTTAGTAAGGGCTGAACCGAAGAAGACAGGCGTCAATTCTCCAGCCAGAATCGCTTCCTCTGAAAACTCATTCCCAGCTTCATTTAAAAGTTCAATATCATCTTTGACTTGCTCGTAGAAAGGATTGCTACCAAAAAGCTTGTCCCCATCTTCTAGGCTAGCAAAACGTTCATCCCCTCTATAGAGTTCCAAGCGTTGGTTATAGAGGTCATACAAGCCTTCAAAGGCTTTCCCCATCCCGATTGGCCAGTTCATCGGATAGCTCGCAATACCTAGAACTTCTTCTAGCTCTTGCAAGAGGTCCAGTGGCTCACGTCCGTCACGGTCTAGCTTATTCATAAAGGTAAAGACTGGAATACCACGGTGTTTGACAACCTCAAACAATTTCTTAGTTTGGGCCTCGATACCCTTGGCAGAGTCCACAACCATGACCGCAGCATCCACCGCCATCAAGGTCCGATAGGTATCTTCGGAGAAGTCCTCATGCCCTGGGGTGTCGAGGATATTCACGCGTTTTCCGTCATAGTCAAATTGCATAACAGATGATGTCACCGAAATCCCACGTTGCTTCTCGATATCCATCCAGTCAGACTTGGCAAAAGTCCCTGTTTTCTTTCCTTTAACCGTACCAGCCTCACGAATCTCGCCCCCAAAGTAGAGCAACTGCTCAGTAATAGTAGTTTTCCCCGCGTCTGGGTGGGAGATGATGGCAAAGGTACGACGTTTCTTAATTTCTTCTTGAATATTCATAAGTTCTCTTTCTTTAGATTCTCTATTTTTCTTGTTTCGATAGCTAAGAATGATTTTTACATTGGATTTTACCATTCCTTTCAACACTTCATTATATCGGATTTTAGCATTTTTTTCAATTTCTATTTTATGTTAAACTATACTTGAATAAAAGCTATTCCTTGTAGTCAAATAGATCGAAAACCGTGACAATTCTAGCAAAAATGATATAATAAAAGAAAAAGGAGAAGTAATCATGTTCAAGGAATTTGGTGTAACCAATTTAGAAGTGACAAAAGATGATATTTACAAGAATCCAAGCAACCCTATTTTGCGCATGTATGATGACGATGAATTAATCGGAACCTTTAGTATTCTAACTGGAGAAGTATTGGAAAATTTGGACTTGGCAGACTATGATATTCGTTTTGCTCAAAAGCAAATTGAGTTAAATCGCGATAACTACCTTGAAACATGGAAGGACTACGTGGGACTACTACATGCCTAAATATTCTTTCTTAAAGTATGGTATTGAAATTCGTCCTAACGAACATAACCATAAAGGTCAAAAAGCGCATATTCACTTTTATATCCACGGAGAAGAAGTGGGTTCAATGTTTCTGAACGGTGAACTGAGAGATGGTAAAGCAAAAGCAAAAGACCTAAAAATAATAAGGCAATATGTTTTAGAAAATGCAGATGAACTTCAGGCTTTATGGAATGAATACCAAAAAAGTGCATATTAAAATCAAGGAATCTTAGTTTGCTAATCAATGATAAACAAAAACTAGCTAGCAATTTTAATACCTGCTACTCGGTTTCTACTCAACTTATCCAGATACTAGGGAGCCTAATTCTCCTTGCAATTTTTAAAATAAATGTTACAATAAACATAGAAAAAGGTGTTGCGCTAACAACACCCCACAGAGCCGTTTAAGACAGTGGCTGTAATTACATAACTAAAAAAATAGCTCGTTCACTCGCCGAAGTTAGGACGGCTATTTTTTTATCTCTTTCAAAACCCCATTCTCTATCCTATACCTGTCTTTTTTCACCTTTCCCTCCCTTATTTATAGGAAAATATGGTAAAATAGAACAGACTAAAAATCATCATTTCACGAAAGGATGCAAGATGAAAATTACGCAAGAAGAGGTAACACACGTTGCCAATCTTTCAAAATTAAGATTCTCTGAAGAAGAAACTGCTGCCTTTGCGACTACCTTGTCCAAGATTGTTGACATGGTTGAATTGCTGGGCGAAGTTGACACAACTGGTGTCGCACCTACCACGACCATGGCTGACCGTAAGACCGTACTCCGCCCTGATGTGGCCGAAGAAGGAACAGACCGTGATCGCTTGTTTAAAAACGTACCTGAAAAAGACAACTACTATATCAAGGTACCAGCTATCCTAGACGATGGAGGAGATGCCTAATGACTTTCAACAATAAAACCATTGAAGACTTGCACAACCTCCTTGTCTCTAAGGAAATTTCAGCAACTGAATTGACACAAGCAACGCTTGAAGATATCAAGTCTCGCGAGACAGCTATCAACGCTTTTGTCACCATCGCTGAGGAGCAGGCTCTTGCTAAAGCCAAAGCCATTGATGAAGCTGGAATTGATGCTGATAATGTCCTTTCAGGAATTCCACTTGCTGTTAAGGATAACATCTCTACAGACGGTATCCTCACAACTGCTGCCTCAAAAATGCTCTACAACTATGAGCCTATCTTTGACGCGACAGCCGTTGCCAATGCAAAGGCTAAGGGCATGATTGTCGTAGGAAAAACTAACATGGACGAGTTTGCCATGGGTGGATCAGGTGAGACTTCTCACTATGGTGCCACTAAAAATGCTTGGGATCAAGGCAAAGTTCCTGGTGGATCATCAAGTGGTTCTGCCGCAGCCGTAGCTTCTGGGCAAGTCCGCTTGTCACTTGGTTCTGATACTGGTGGTTCTATCCGCCAACCTGCTGCCTTCAACGGAATCGTTGGTCTCAAACCAACCTACGGAACTGTTTCTCGTTTCGGCCTCATTGCCTTTGGTAGCTCATTAGACCAGATTGGACCTTTTGCTCCTACTGTTAAAGAAAATGCTCTCTTGCTCAACGCTATTGCCAGCGAAGATGCCAAAGATTCTACCTCTGCCCCTGTCCGCATTGCCGACTTTACTTCAAAAATCGGTCAAGACATCAAGGGAATGAAAATCGCTTTGCCTAAGGAATATCTTGGCGAAGGGATTGACCCAGAAGTTAAGGAAGCCATTCTAAATGCAGCTAAACACTTTGAAAAACTTGGCGCTATCGTCGAAGAAGTCAGCCTGCCTCACTCTAAATACGGTGTTGCCGTTTACTACATCATCGCTTCATCAGAAGCTTCATCAAACTTGCAACGTTTTGACGGTATCCGTTATGGCTACCGCGCAGAAGATGCAACCAACCTTGATGAAATCTATGTAAACAGCCGTAGCCAAGGTTTTGGTGAAGAAGTGAAGCGCCGTATCATGCTAGGTACTTTCAGCCTTTCATCAGGTTACTACGATGCTTACTACAAGAAGGCTGGTCAAGTTCGCACCCTCATCATTCAAGATTTCGAAAAAGTCTTCGCGGATTACGACTTGATTTTGGGCCCAACTGCACCAAGCGTTGCCTATGACCTGGATTCTCTCAACCACGACCCAGTTGCCATGTACTTGGCTGACCTTTTAACCATTCCAGTCAACTTGGCTGGTCTCCCAGGAATTTCGATTCCTGCTGGTTTCTCTCAAGGTCTACCTGTCGGTCTGCAATTGATTGGTCCTAAGTATTCTGAGGAAACCATTTACCAAGCTGCTGCTGCCTTTGAAGCAACAACAGACTACCACAAACAACAACCCATGATTTTTGGAGGTGACAACTAATGAACTTTGAAACAGTCATCGGACTTGAAGTCCACGTAGAGCTCAACACCAATTCAAAAATCTTCTCACCTACTTCTGCCCACTTTGGAAATGACCAAAATGCCAACACTAACGTCATTGACTGGTCTTTCCCAGGAGTTCTACCAGTTCTCAACAAAGGTGTTGTTGATGCCGGTATCAAGGCTGCTCTTGCCCTCAACATGGACATCCACAAAAAGATGCACTTTGACCGCAAGAACTACTTCTATCCTGATAATCCCAAAGCCTACCAAATTTCTCAGTTTGATGAGCCAATCGGTTATAACGGCTGGATTGAAGTCGAGCTAGAAGATGGTACAACTAAGAAAATCGGTATCGAACGTGCCCACCTAGAAGAAGACGCTGGTAAAAACACCCACGGTACAGATGGCTACTCTTATGTTGACCTCAACCGCCAAGGGGTGCCTTTGATTGAGATTGTATCTGAAGCAGACATGCGTTCTCCTGAAGAAGCCTATGCTTACCTAACAGCCCTCAAGGAAGTTATCCAGTACGCTGGCATTTCTGACGTCAAGATGGAAGAAGGTTCTATGCGTGTGGATGCTAATATTTCTCTTCGTCCTTATGGTCAAGAAAAATTCGGTACCAAGACTGAGTTGAAAAACCTCAACTCCTTCTCAAACGTTCGTAAGGGTCTTGAATACGAAGTTCAACGCCAGGCTGAAATTCTTCGCTCAGGTGGTCAAATCCGTCAAGAAACACGCCGTTACGATGAAGCGAACAAAGCAACCATCCTCATGCGTGTCAAGGAAGGCGCTGCAGACTACCGCTACTTCCCAGAACCAGACCTACCCCTCTTTGAAATTTCAGACGAGTGGATTGAGGAAATGCGTACAGAGTTGCCAGAGTTTCCTAAAGAACGCCGTGCGCGTTACGTCTCTGACCTTGGCTTGTCAGACTATGACGCTAGCCAGTTGACTGCAAACAAAGTCACTTCTGATTTCTTTGAAAAAGCTGTTGCTCTTGGTGGTGATGCCAAGCAAGTCTCTAACTGGCTCCAAGGTGAGGTTGCTCAGTTCTTGAACGCTGAAGGCAAGACACTGGAACAAATCGAACTAACACCAGAAAACTTGGTTGAGATGATTGCCATCATCGAAGACGGCACTATCTCTTCTAAGATTGCCAAGAAAGTCTTTGTCCACCTAGCTAAAAATGGCGGAGGCGCGCGTGAATACGTGGAAAAAGCTGGCATGGTTCAAATCTCAGATCCAGATGTCTTGATTCCAATCATCCACCAAGTCTTTGCAGATAACGAAGCTGCCGTTGCCGACTTCAAGTCAGGCAAACGTAACGCAGATAAGGCCTTTACAGGATTCCTTATGAAAGCAACCAAAGGCCAAGCCAACCCACAAGTCGCCCTTAAACTCCTTGCCCAGGAATTGGCGAAGTTGAAAGAAGATTAATATGTAAAAGAAACCAGCCCTGAGGTTGGTTTTTTCGCTCCTACCATCTCCCAATAACTATTTAGGCTTTATTTCCAGAAGATTTTATGGTAGAATGAAGAGTAATAATATTTATTAAAGAGGTAAAAACATGATTGAAGCAAGCAAATTGAAAGCTGGTATGACATTTGAAACTGCAGACGGAAAATTGATCCGCGTTTTGGAAGCTAGCCACCACAAACCAGGTAAAGGGAACACGATCATGCGTATGAAATTGCGTGATGTCCGTACTGGTTCTACATTTGACACAAGCTACCGTCCAGAAGAAAAATTCGAACAAGCTATTATCGAAACTGTGCCAGCTCAATACTTGTACAAAATGGATGAAACTGCCTACTTCATGAATACTGAAACTTACGACCAATACGAAATCCCAGTCGTAAACGTTGAAAATGAATTGCTTTACATCCTTGAAAACTCTGATGTGAAAATCCAATTCTACGGAACTGAAGTAATCGGTGTCACTGTACCAACTACTGTTGAATTAACAGTCGCTGAAACACAACCATCTATCAAAGGTGCTACTGTTACAGGTTCTGGTAAACCAGCAACTATGGAAACTGGACTTGTTGTCAACGTTCCTGACTTCATCGAAGCTGGACAAAAATTGATCATCAACACTGCAGAAGGAACTTACGTTTCTCGTGCCTAATCTCTAGAAAGAGGTCATTCTATGGGAATTGAAGAACAATTTGGCGAAATCGTTATCGCTCCACGTGTACTTGAAAAAATCATTGCCATCGCAACTGCTAAAGTTGATGGTGTCCACTCATTTTCAAATAAATCCGTATCTGATACCCTATCAAAACTCTCTCTTGGTCGTGGTGTCTACTTAAAAGAAAGCAACGAAGAACTAACTGCCGACATTTATCTCTATCTTGAGTACGGTGTGAAGGTACCAAAAGTTGCTCTTGCTATTCAAAAAGCAGTAAAAGATGCTGTCCGTGATATGGCTGATGTGGAACTTGCTGCTGTCAACATCCATGTTGCAGGAATCGTTCCAGATAAAACACCAAAACCTGAGTTGAAAGATCTATTTAACGAGGACTTCCTCAATGACTAGTCCATTATTAGAATCTAGACGCGAACTTCGTAAATGCGCTTTTCAAGCTCTTATGAGCCTTGAATTCGGCACAGATATAGAAACAGCTTGTCACTTTGCCTACACGCATGACCGTGAAGATGCAGATATGCAAATCCCTGACTTTCTTCTGAACTTGGTTTCTGGTGTTCAAGCTCAAAAAGACGAGTTGGATAAACAAATCAACCAGCACCTCAAATCAGGCTGGACAGTTGAACGCTTGACCTTAGTCGAAAAAAACTTACTACGCTTAGGAATCTTTGAAATCACATCATTTGATACACCTCAGCTGGTAGCAGTCAATGAAGCTATTGAACTTGCTAAGAATTTTTCAGATCAAAAATCAGCCCGCTTTATCAACGGACTGCTTAGTCAATTTGTAACTGAAGAAAATGAATAATCGAAAAGGTGTTTGGTCTTCCAAGCACCTTTTGACTTTCCCCTCTGCACAGAGTAATACTCTTCGAAAATCTCTTCAAACCGCGTCAACGTCGGCTTGTCGTATAGATGTTACTGACTTCGTCAGTCTTATCTACAACCTCAAAACGGTGTTTTGAGCTGACTTCGTCAGTCTTATCTACAACCTCAAAACGGTGTTTTGAGCTGACTTCGTCAGTCTTATCTACAACCTCAAAACGGTATTTTGAGCTGACTTCGTCAGTTCTATCTACAACCTCAAAGCAGTGTTTTGAGCAGCCTGCAGCTAGTTTCCTAGTTTGCTCTTTGATTTTCATTGAGTATAAGAAGCACATAAAAACTAGAACTGACTGCCAGTTCTAGTTTTTGTATTAGTATTTTCTAAATCGTTGATAGCGTTCTTCCAACAGCTCTTCTAGCGGTTTTTGTGAAAGTCTAGCTAGCTCAGCTTGAAGTTCTTTTTTGACATTCTTAATCAGTTCTTTACTAGAAAGTCCTGCTTCAGAAATCACCTTATCTACCACGTCCATTTCTAACAGTTCATGCGAAGTAATTTTCATCAGTTCTGCCGCTTCCATGGCACGACTGCCGTCCTTCCATAGAATGGAAGCAAAGCCTTCTGGACTGAGAATAGCATAGATAGAATTTTCCAGCATCCAAACACGGTCTGCGACCGCTAGAGCCAGAGCCCCACCTGAACCACCTTCACCGATAATAATAGCAATAATCGGAACTTTCAGGTCACTCATTTCCATGAGATTGCGAGCGATAGCTTCTCCCTGTCCACGTTCTTCCGCTCCGACACCAGGATAAGCACCTGCTGTATTGATAAAGGTCACAACTGGACGACCAAACTTTTCAGCCTGTTTCATCAATCGCAGAGCCTTGCGGTAGCCTTCTGGATGCGGTTGGCCAAAATTCCGTTTTAGATTGTCTTGCAAGCTCTTGCCTTTTTGTATACCAACCACTGTTACAGCTTGGCCACCAAGCCAGCCAATACCACCAACAACTGCACCATCGTCACGAAAAGAACGGTCACCGTGTAATTGGATAAAGTCATCAAAAATGCCTGTCGCAAAGTCCAAGGTTGTCAAGCGACTCTGCTCACGCGCTTCTCTGACTATTTTTGCAATATTCATCTAGGACTCCCTCCATGCAATCTGACTAGGCTTGCAATCGTATCTGGCAAGTCTCTTCTTTTAACAATAGCATCCACAAAGCCATGTTCCAATAGGAATTCTGCCTTTTGGAACCCCTCAGGCAAGCTTTCACGAACCGTATTTTCAATCACACGACGTCCAGCAAAACCGACCAAGCTCTGTGGTTCAGCCAGAATGATATCTCCTTCCATAGCGAAAGAAGCTGTTACACCACCTGTCGTTGGATCTGTCAAAATGGTCAGGTAAAAGAGACCAGCATTTGAATGGCGTTTAACTGCTGCAGAAATCTTGGCCATCTGCATGAGACTCATGATTCCTTCCTGCATACGGGCTCCACCAGAGGCTGTGAAGAGAACAACTGGTAACTGTTCAACAGTCGCATACTCAAACAAACGAGTGATTTTTTCCCCTACAACTGTACCCATAGAAGCCATGATAAAGTTGGAATCCATTATCCCAAGAGCCACAGTCTGACCTTTAATAAGAGCAGTTCCTGTCACAACAGCTTCATCCAGCCCTGTTTTTTCACGCATGGTTGCTAGTTTCTTTTGATAACCAGGGAAATGCAAGGGATCCTTACTTTCAATCCCCGTAAACAATTCCTTGAAGGTTCCCATATCAATCGTCAAAGCCAAGCGTTCTTGGGCAGAAATACGAAAGGTATAGCTACAGTGTGGACAGATACGCTCACTTCCCAGATCCTTCTGATAGATGGTATGCTTACAACCTGGACACTTAGAAAATAATTCATCTGGAACCTCTGGCTTGGCTTGAGGTTTTTCCCTAACCGAACGATTGGGATTGATTCGAATATACTTATCTTTTTTACTAAATAGAGCCATTGATTCCCCTTTTTGGTTTAAACTCTTAAAGTCATTTTATTCTTTTTCTTGATATTTAGGTAAGAAGGTTTCCATCAAGAAGGAAGTATCATAATCTCCAGCAATGACATTGCGATCTGAAATAAGGTCAAGCTGGAAATCAGCATTGGTCTGTACCCCCTCTATCTCTAGTTCATAGAGGGCACGTTGCATTTTCATCAAGGCATCAAAACGATTTTCTCCGTGAACGATGATTTTGGCAATCATACTATCATAATAAGGCGGAATAGTATAGCCTGGATAAACTGCTGAATCCACGCGCAAGCCAACTCCACCACTTGGCAGATAGAGATTGGTAATCTTACCTGGACTTGGAGCGAAGTTAAAGGCTGGATTTTCTGCATTGATACGACACTCGATGGCATGACCTCGTAGAACAATATCTTCTTGCTTAACAGACAGAGGTTGACCTGCCGCAATGCGAATCTGTTCCTTAACGATATCCACACCTGAGACAAATTCTGTTACTGGATGTTCTACTTGTACACGAGTATTCATCTCCATAAAATAGAATTTACCGCTGGCTTCATCAAGAAGAAACTCAATAGTCCCTGCATTCTCATAGCCAACAGACTCCGCAGCTCGAACAGCCGCAGAACCAATTTCATGGCGCAACGTTTTTCCGATTGCAATCGAAGGACTTTCTTCTAAAACCTTTTGATTATTCCGTTGAAGAGAACAATCCCGTTCACCTAAATGAATCACATGTCCATGCTCATCTCCTAGGATTTGAACCTCGATGTGACGAGCTGGATAGATGACCCGTTCTATATACATAGCACCATTGCCATAATTGGCCTTGGCTTCACTTGAAGCAGTTTCAAAGGCTGAAACGAGATCTTCTGGTTTTTCAACCTTACGAATCCCTTTACCACCTCCACCTGCTGAAGCCTTGAGCATAACAGGATAGCCAATTTTTTCAGCAACAATCAAGGCTTCCTCAGAGTCATGAACTTCTCCATCCGAACCTGGAATGACAGGCACGCCTGCTTTAATCATCTGAGCGCGCGCATTGATCTTATCCCCCATCATATCCATGACATGACCAGATGGGCCGATAAACTTGATACCAACTTCTTCACACATGGTCGCAAATTTGGAATTTTCACTGAGAAATCCAAAACCTGGGTGAATGGCTTCTGCCTCAGTCAAGACTGCAGCTGATAGAACCGCATTAATATTGAGATAAGACTCTGTTGGCTTACCAGGGCCAATACAAACTGCTTCATCTGCCAAAAGCGTATGAAGGGCTTCCTTATCAGCAGTTGAATAAACCGCCACCGTCGAAATGCCCAATTCACGCGCCGCACGGATAATACGAACCGCAATTTCACCACGATTGGCAATTAAAATTTTTCGAAACATGGAGAGCCTCCTTAGTTCCCTATTGCAAAGGTAAGAGTACCACTAGCTGCAAGCTTGCCATCCACTTCAGCCTTTGCTTCAACCACAGCGATTGTGCCACGACGTTTTACAAAAGTCGCTGTCATAACCAATTGGTCGCCAGGTACAACTTGCTTCTTAAATTTAACCTTGTCCATACCAGCGTAAAAGACCAGTTTTCCTTTATTTTCAGGCTTTGACAACTCCAACACACCAGCTGTTTGCGCCAATGCTTCCATGATCAGAACACCTGGCATGACAGGGTATTGAGGAAAATGACCGTTGAAAAAGGGCTCATTGATGGTCACATTCTTGATGGCAACAATGGTGTCCTCGCTCACTTCCAACACACGGTCTACTAGGAGCATAGGATAACGGTGGGGAAGGGCTTCTTTGATTCCTTGAATATCGATCATTTGATACGTACCAATCCTTTACCAAATTCAACCATTTCTTCGTTAGAAACGAGAATTTCCGTTACCACACCATCCCTAGGAGCTGGGATTTCATTCATGACTTTCATGGCTTCGATAATTACCAATGTTTGACCTTTTTTAACACTATCACCAACTGAAACGAAGGCAGGTTTATCTGGGCCAGCAGCCAAGTAAGCCACTCCAACAAGTGGGCTCTCTACAAGATCTCCCTCAGCAGCCACACTTGTTTCAGCTGGAGCTGAAACTTCTTCTGCTACAGTTTCTGCTGGAGCAGATGTAGGAGCTACTGGACTCGGTGTTGCTAGAACGGGTGCTGGAGCAACTTGAGGTGCAACTTCAGATACAAGTCTAGCTTCATTCTTGCTAAACTCCAACTCATCCGTCCCATTCTTATAAGAAAATTCTCTCAAACTTGATTGGTCAAATTGAGCCATCAAGTCTTTAATATCGTTTAAATTCATACTTATTTATTCTCCCAACGTTTGAAAGCAAGAACTGCATTGTGGCCACCAAAACCAAAAGTGTTTGAAATAGCGTATGGAATTTCTTGCTCCAAGCCTTGTCCATAAACGACATTGGCTTCGATATAATCTGATACTTCACTTGTTCCAGCTGTCATTGGTACAAAGTTATGACGCATAGCTTCGATGGTGACGATAGCTTCTACCGCGCCTGCAGCACCCAGCAAATGTCCTGTGAATGATTTGGTTGATGATACAGGTACTTCCTTACCAAGAACAGCCACGATGGCACCACTTTCCCCTTTTTCATTAGCAGGAGTTGACGTTCCGTGAGCATTGACATAGGCTACTTGCTCTGGAGAAATCTCAGCTTCTTCCAAGGCTAGTTTGATGGCCTTGATAGCTCCCTGACCTTCTGGATGTGGTGAAGTCATGTGGTAGGCATCACAAGTATTTCCGTAACCAACCACTTCAGCAAGGATAGTAGCCCCACGTTTTTCAGCGTGTTCAAGGCTTTCAAGAACCAACATCCCAGAACCTTCACCCATGACAAAACCATTACGGTCCTTATCAAATGGAATGGAAGCACGAGTTGGGTCCTCTGTAGTTGAGAGAGCCGTCAGGGCTTGGAAACCTGCGATAGCAAAAGGTGTGATAGAGGCTTCTGAACCACCTACCAACATAACATCTTGGAAACCAAATTTAATCGAGCGGAAGGCATCCCCAATCGCGTCATTTGATGAAGCGCAGGCAGTATTGATGGATTTACAAACACCGTTTGCTCCAAAACGCATAGCAACATTTCCTGAAGCCATATTTGGCAAGGCTTTTGGAAGGGTCAATGGTTTCACACGTTTTGGTCCTTTGTCATTTAGGCGAAGCACTTGATCTTCAATTTCCTTGATACCACCAATACCAGAGGCCACAATAACACCAAAACGATCCTTGTCAAGAGTCTCTACATCTAGACCTGCATGATTAACGGCTTCTTGGGCCGCATACAAGGCATATAAAGAATAGTTATCAAAACGATTGGTATCTTTTTTTACAAAGTATTTATCAAAAGGAAAATCTTGGATTTCTGCCGCATTATGCACATCAAAGTCACTATGATCAAATTTTGTAATTGGACCAATTCCGATTTTTCCACTTGTCAAACTATTCCAAAATTCTTCTGGTGTATTTCCGATTGGAGATGTTACTCCATAACCTGTTACTACTACGCGATTTAGTTTCATCTTTTTTACCTCTAGCTTCTGCTACATACTGAGGCCGCCATCAATGGCAACCACTTGACCAGTTAGATAATCTTGGCCTGCTAAAAATACTGTCAAATCTGCAACCTGCTCTGCCTGCCCAAATTCTTTCATAGGAATTTGCGCCAGCATGGCATCTTTTACCTTGTCTGATAGGACAGCTGTCATATCGGACTCAATCATTCCAGGTGCGATAGCATTAACCCTGATATTGCGATTGGCCACTTCACGCGCCACAGACTTGGTAAAACCAATCAAACCAGCCTTAGAAGCTGCATAGTTAGCTTGGCCAATATTTCCCATCAGACCAACAACACTAGACATGTTAATGATAGCACCTTCTCTGGCTTTCATCATCGGTTTCAAGACTGATTGTGTCATGTTAAAAGCGCCAGTCAGGTTAACCTTGAGCACTTTTTCAAAATCTGCTTCTGTCATCTTGAGCATCAGGGTATCTTGGGTAATCCCTGCATTGTTGACCAAAACATCTACTGAACCCAGCTCAGCAATAGCTTGCTCAACCATACGCTTAGCGTCTGCAAAATCCGACACGTCTCCTGAAATGGGAACTACCTTGACACCATAGTCTGCAAACTCGGCAAGCAAGTCCTCTGAGATTGCCCCACGGCTGTTTAAGGTGATGTTGGCTCCTGCTTGAGCAAACTTGTGGGCAATGGCAAGACCAATACCACGACTCGAACCTGTAATAAAGATATTTTTATTTTTTAGTTGCATTCTTTTCTCCTGTTTCCTCTTGTATTTATGGGAGAAGGGATTTCTAGTTTCCTAGCATAGCTTCCAAGCTAGCCTGATCTTCGACATTGGCTAGTTTAGCCGTTTTATCAATCTTTTTGACAAAGCCTGACAAAACTTTCCCCGGTCCAATCTCGATAAAGTTGGTTACGCCTGCTTCTTGCATAACTGCAATACTTTCATAGAAACGAACTGGTTCCTTGACCTGACGCGTCAAAAGTTGAGTAATGTCTTCTTTTTGCATAACTGCAGCTTCTGTATTGCCGACTAGGGGACAAGTAAAATCTGAAAAACTTACCTGAGCTAGTGTTTCAGCTAGTTTCTGACTAGCAGGCTCAAGGAGAGCAGTATGAAAGGGACCTGATACCTTGAGAGGAATCAAGCGTTTGGCACCGGCTTCCTGCAAGAATTCGACAGCTCGATCAACTGCAACCACTTCTCCACCAATCACGATTTGTGCAGGTGTATTATAGTTGGCTGGGGTAACCACTCCAAGTTCAGAAGCTTTTTGACAGGCTTCCTCAATGACCTCTACTGGCGTATTGAGAACTGCCACCATCTTGCCAGAGCCAGCAGGAGCCGCTTCTTCCATATAGGCTCCACGCTTAGCAACCAAGGCAACCGCATCTTCAAAATCCAAGGCACCGCTGGCCACCAAGGCAGAGTATTCTCCAAGAGACAAACCAGCAACCATATCAGGCTGATAGCCCTTTTCTTGCAATAAACGGTAGATAGAAACCGAAGTCGCTAGAATGGCTGGTTGGGTATAGCGGGTCTTATTGAGTTTGTCTTCTTCCGTATCGATGAGATGACGCAAATCATAACCAAGTACCTGACTCGCTTGATCAATCGTTTCTTGGACAATCGGATACTGATCATAGAGATCCCGTCCCATACCTAGATACTGGGCACCTTGGCCAGCAAATAAAAAGGCTGTTTTAGTCATTTCTTACAACTCCTGCCCAACGAGAGGCTTCTTCTTGAATTTTCTTAGCTGCTCCGTAATACAAATCTTTTAGGATTTCTTCAACGGTTTCTTCTTTGGAAACAAGCCCTGCAATCTGACCTGCCATAACAGATCCGCCATCCACATCACCGTGAACAACTGCTTTGGCTAGTGCACCTGCTCCCATTTGTTCAAAAATTTCTAAATCTGGATTTTCTTGTTTAAAGGCATCTTTCTCAGCTTGTTCAAAATCACGAGTCAACTGATTTTTAATCGCACGAACAGCATGTCCAAAGTGTTGAGCTGAAATCGTAGTATCAATATCTCTAGCTTTTAAAATTTTCGCCTTATAATTTGGATGGGCATTAGACTCTTTTGCAACGACAAAACGAGTTCCAACCTGAACAGCCTCTGCCCCTAGCATAAAGCCAGCCGCAGCACCTTCACCATCTGCAATTCCTCCTGCAGCAATAACAGGAATAGATACAGCTGTCGCCACTTGACGCACCAAGGTCATGGTTGTTAATTTACCGATATGCCCCCCAGCTTCCATTCCTTCTGCGATAACAGCGTCCGCACCAATTTTTTCCATGCGTTTAGCTAGGGCAACACTTGGTACAACAGGAATAACTGTAATCCCTGCTTCATGGAAACGTTCCATGTATTTACCAGGATTTCCTGCGCCTGTTGTCACTACCTTAACACCTTCCTCGATAACGAGGTCTACAATATCTTCCACAAAGGGAGACAAGAGCATGATGTTGACACCGAAGGGTTTATCAGTCAACGATTTGATCTTGTCAATATTGGCCTTGACGACTTCTTTCGGGGCATTCCCACCACCGATAATCCCTAGTCCTCCAGCCTTAGAAACAGCCCCTGCCAAATCACCATCAGCGACCCAGGCCATTCCTCCTTGAAAAATAGGATAATCAATGTTCAATAATTCTGTAATACGTGTTTTCATAGTGCCTCCATCGTTTCTTGCTTACGTAATAGTTCGATACCGTCATAATTTGACAATCAAACTATTGCCTAAACAAGAGGGAGCGGGTTTCCCTACTCCTTCTATCTATATTCTGTTTATTTTGTTTGCTCTTCAACGTAGGCAACCAAGTCACCAACTGTTTTCAAGTCATCTTCTGCTTCGATCTGGATATCAAAAGCATCTTCGATTTCTGAGATTACTTGGAACAAGTCCAATGAATCTGCGTCCAAATCATCAAAAGTTGATTCAAGTGTTACTTCTGATGCGTCTTTCCCAAGTTCTTCAACGATAATTTCTTGTACTTTTTCAAATACTGCCATGATAGGACTCCTTTAAAATAAATAGTTTTTTATAACAATGTGTTCACCACATGATTACCTAAATTGTAAGAATGAGCGTGCCCCAGGTCAAGCCTCCACCGAAGCCTGATAGCAGAACAGTCTGGCTACCATCTAAATGGATGAGACCTTGTTCTACACACTCTGAAAGTAAAATCGGGATACTTGCTGCACTGGTATTACCATATTCCATCATATTGGCTGGAAGTTTATCTCGGTCAACACCAATTTTTCTAGCCATCTTATCCAAAATACGGATATTAGCTTGATGAAGTAGCAGATAATCCAAGTCTGTCACCTCTATAGGAGATTCATCAATAGTCTGCTTGATAGACTTGGCTACATCCCGAATGGCAAAATCAAAGACTGCGCGCCCATCCATCTTCAAAAATGAATCTGCATTTTCTTGATCTGAAAATGGAGAATGCAAACCTGAATACCCATAAGTTAGACACTCGCTTCGTGAACCATCGCTATTGAGACTCTCAGCTAGGAAATGCTCTTGCTCGCTAGCTTCTAACAAGACGCCACCAGCACCATCTCCAAACAACACAGCTGTTGATCGGTCTGACCAATCGACTGCTTTAGAGAGGGTCTCACTACCAATCACCAAGCCTTTTTGAAAGCGACCAGAAGCGATAAACTTTTCAGCAGTTGATAAGGCAAATACAAATCCACTGCAAGCTGCTGTTAGATCAAAAGCAAAGGTCTTATTAGCACCAATATTAGCTTGGACACGAGCAGCTGTAGAGGGCATCATCGAATCTGGAGTGATAGTAGCTAGGATGATAAAATCCAAATCCTCTCCTGTGATTCTAGCTTTTTCCATCAGTTTCTTAGCCACCTCTGTAGCCAAATCACTAGTAGATTCTGTTCTTGAAATATGCCTTTGTCGTATTCCCGTCCGACTTGAAATCCACTCATCATTGGTATCCATAATCTGAGCCAAGTCGTGATTTGTAACCACTTGCTCTGGCACATAATGAGCAACCTGGCTTATTTTTGCAAAAGCCATTATTTCAAATCCTCCAAAAATTGATAAAGATTGGTCAAACCTTTGCTCATAACATCAATTTCTTCCTTACTCATACCATCAATGATTTTTTCAACCATGGCCTTGTGGAAGCGTTTATGTAACCTATGAACCAAGCGACCCTTCTTTGTCAAATGCAGATGCACCACACGACGATCATGTTCTGAACGAATGCGTTCAATGTAACCCTTGCGTTCGAGATTATTCAAACTAGTCGTAACTGTCCCAAGAGTCACCATCAACTCTTTTGACACTTGACTTGGTGTCACGTCTGGGAATTTCCCAATCACATCAATCGTATGCATTTCTTTGATGGAGATATCCTTGAAACGACTACCTCTCAAGCTAACTTCCTCAATGACGAGGACATTGTTAAATATAGATGTTAAATATTCATTAATTCGTTGGTAGTCCAATCTTTCTTTCCCTCCTTCTCAAAAAACTTTTACAATCAAAACATTTGACAAAAGAATTATATCAAACTTCAAAGAATAGCGCAAGTATTTTTTTATTTTCCTATAAATTTAGGTCTTCTTCTCTCCGAATGAGCTCGAACTCCCTCTTTGAAATCCTCTGTTTTGGCCAGTGATTCCTGTAGATGCAGCTCTAAAGCAGCATAATCTTGCCAATCTTTAAATTGGCTCTCCCAAACCAACTTCTTGATGGCAGCATAAGAATTAGCTGACCCGCGGCTCAATTTTTTAAGAAGCTGTTCTCTCGTCTTTTCAAGTTTCTCTGCTTCACAGACGCGGTAAACAAGCCCCCACTCCAGAGCTTTATCTGCTGTTAAAGCCTCTCCTGTCATGGCTAATTGAGCAGCACGCGTCACACCAATACTTCGGCTCAAGAGATGAATTCCTCCTGCATCTGGAGCCAAGCCGACGCCAACAAAGGCTTGGATAAACTTAGCCTTATCCGTTGCAAGACAGAAATCTGCCGCAACAGCCATATTAGCTGCAGCACCTGCAACAGCACCGTCAACTTCCATTAAAACAGGTTTGGCTATTTGCTTGATTTTATAAGAAATAGCATTGACCAACTCTGCGATTTTTGTCAATGATGGAATATCATCCTCATCGACTGCTCGCTTCATCTCTACCAAATCTCCTCCAACGGAGAAGACCTTTCCATTGGCATTAATTAAGATAAAATGCACAGCTGGATCCTCTTCCGCCAGAGTCAAGGCTTCTAAAATTTCTTCACACATAGGAATATGAAAGCCATTTGCAACCTCAGGACGGTTCAAGGTAAGGATTGCCAAATCCTCTTCAAGCTGATAAATAATGTGTTCCATCAGGACTCCTTTTTATTTTATAAGCAGTTTAAATTATTTTGTTTTCAAAGTATATCTTTTTTAGGAGCAGAAAGCAAGAAAAAATCGACTAAAAGTGTCTCAGCCGATTGGAAAGGCTCGCTTTAGGTTAGAAAACATCTTATTTTCTTCATTGAAAAAAGGCTTTCTTTCTGCTATAATCGTATAAAATACTTACTTTAGGAGTTCTTATGAAAGTTGTTAAATTTGGAGGTAGCTCTCTTGCCTCTGCTAGTCAATTAGAAAAAGTTTTAAACATCGTCAAAAGCAATTCAGAGCGTCGTTTTGTGGTCGTTTCTGCGCCTGGTAAACGCAATGCTGAAGATACTAAGGTTACGGATGCCTTGATTAAATACTACCGCGACTATGTTGCTGGTAACGATATTAGCAAGAGCCAAAACTGGATTATCGACCGCTATGCTGCTATGGTTAGTGAACTAGGACTAAAACCAGCTGTTTTAGAAAAAATTTCTAAAAGCATTCGCGCCTTAGCCACTCTTCCTATCGAAGAAAATGAATTTCTCTACGATACTTTCCTAGCAGCCGGTGAAAATAACAATGCTAAATTGATTGCTGCCTATTTTAACCAAAACGGTATCGATGCACGCTATGTTCACCCTCGAGAAGCTGGTATTGTAGTCACAAGTGAACCTGGTCACGCTCGCATCATTCCATCAAGTTATGACAAGATTGAAGAATTGACAAACGCCAATGAAGTCCTTGTCATTCCAGGTTTCTTTGGGGTTACTAAGGAAAATCAAATCTGTACCTTCTCTCGTGGAGGCTCAGACATTACAGGTTCTATCATTGCTGCCGGTGTTAAGGCAGACCTCTATGAAAACTTTACGGACGTTGATGGTATCTTTGCAGCCCACCCTGGTATTATCCACCAACCACACTCAATCCCTGAGTTGACCTACCGTGAAATGCGTGAGTTGGCCTATGCAGGATTCTCAGTCCTTCATGACGAAGCGCTTCTTCCTGCCTACCGAGGAAAAATTCCTCTCGTTATCAAGAATACCAACAACCCTGACCATCCAGGTACTCGTATCGTTCTAAAACACAGTAGTGACAAGTTCCCAGTTGTGGGAATTGCTGGTGACTCTGGCTTTGTCAGCATCAACATGTCGAAATACCTCATGAACCGTGAGGTTGGATTTGGTCGTAAGGTTCTGCAAATCCTTGAAGACCTTAACATCGGTTGGGAACATATGCCAACAGGTATCGACGATCTTTCAGTCATTCTCCGTTCTCGCGAACTAACTCCTATCAAGGAAGAAGAAATCCTTCGTCAGTTGGTTCAAAAGGCTGAAGTAGACCATGCAGAAATCGAACACGACCTTTCAATCATTATGATTGTTGGAGAAAAAATGAAGAGCCATATCGGAGTAACTGCTACTGCGACACGTGCTCTATCTGAAAATAAGATCAACATCCAGATGATGTCTCAAGGTTCTAGTGAAGTTTCTATCATGTTTGTTGTCAATAAAGACCAAGAGAAAGCAGCAATTAAAGCCCTCTACAATGCCTTTTTCGGCGAAAGTAAGGAAGACTAAGCATGGCCCAATCTCTTAATAAAACAGTGCTTCTCAGCACGACAGGCACTTCCTACCTCTCTATAGCTGGGAAAGTTGGGAAATTCCTTGTCGGAGATCAGGCCTTGGAATTTTACCCAGATGTCAATGTCGAACAATTTATCCAGATTCCTTGGAGCCATATCAATCAGATTGGAGCCAATGTCACTGGGCGGAAAATCAGTCGCCACTTCGAAGTCTTTACAGATAGAGGAAAATTCCTCTTTGCTTCAAAAGACTCAGGTGCCATTCTCAAAATTGCACGCGAAAAACTGGGAAATGACAAGGTCGTCAAACTTCCGACCCTGATTCAGACAATTAGCCAAAAATTTAAAAATCTATTTGCAAAAAAGTAGAAACTTTAGTATAATCATAGCAACGGATAAGTAGGTTATCTTCTTCTTTCAGAAAGTCTGCGGATGCTGCGAGCAGATAGGAGGGATAGGTGAAATTCTACCGTTAGTAACAATTGCATACACAATCAAGTGCACACCTGTGAAGTTGGATGGAACCGTGGCCCTGCCACTCCAACGCTTTGTCAGGTGTGCTTTTTTCATAAAGGAGTTCTTATGTTAGATATCAAACGTATTCGTACAGACTTTGATGCTGTCGCAGAAAAATTGGCTACACGTGGTGTAGATGCTGCTATCTTGAATGAGATGAAAGAAATCGATGCTAAACGTCGTGACATTTTAGTCAAGGTTGAAACTCTCAAAGCAGAACGTAACACAGTTTCTGCTGAGATTGCCCAAGCCAAACGCAACAAGGAAAATGCAGATGACAAGATTGCTGCCATGCAAACTCTATCTGCTGAGGTCAAAGCCTTGGATACTGAATTGGCAGACATCGATGCTAAATTGACAGAATTTACCACTACTCTTCCAAACATCCCTGCTGACAGTGTTCCTGTTGGGGCTGATGAAGATGACAATGTGGAAGTTCGCCGTTGGGGGACTCCACGCGAGTTTGACTTCGAACCTAAAGCTCACTGGGATCTCGGTGAAGACCTTGGTATCCTTGACTGGGAACGCGGCGGTAAGGTAACAGGCGCTCGCTTCCTCTTCTATAAAGGTCTCGGTGCTCGTTTGGAACGTGCTATCTACAACTTTATGTTGGATGAGCACGGCAAAGAAGGCTACACTGAAGTCATCACACCTTACATGGTTAACCATGATTCAATGTTTGGTACTGGTCAATATCCAAAATTTAAGGAAGATACTTTTGAACTCAGCGATACCAACTTTGTCTTGATTCCAACCGCTGAAGTTCCTCTGACAAACTACTACCGTGATGAAATCCTTGACGGTAAAGACCTGCCAATCTACTTCACTGCTATGAGCCCATCATTCCGTTCTGAGGCTGGTTCAGCTGGCCGTGATACTCGTGGCTTGATTCGTTTGCACCAATTTCACAAGGTTGAAATGGTCAAATTTGCCAAGCCAGAAGAATCTTACGAAGAATTGGAAAAAATGACAGCCAACGCTGAAAACATTCTTCAAAAACTCAACCTTCCATACCGTGTCGTTGCTCTCTCTACTGGAGATATGGGCTTCTCAGCTGCTAAGACTTACGACTTGGAAGTGTGGATTCCAGCACAAAATACTTACCGTGAAATCTCAAGCTGTTCAAACACAGAAGATTTCCAAGCCCGTCGTGCCCAAATCCGTTACCGTGATGAAGCAGATGGCAAGGTTAAATTGCTCCACACCTTGAACGGTTCTGGACTTGCAGTTGGACGTACAGTGGCTGCTATTCTTGAAAACTACCAAAATGAAGATGGTTCTGTAACCATCCCAGAAGTTCTTCGTCCATACATGGGTGGCGCTGAAGTTATCAAACCATAAAAAAATAAGGTTTAGCTATTTCTAGCTAGACCTTTTTTCGTAACCAAATCAGATAAGCGCCTAATACAAAGAGCAAAATGATTAGGCAAATAACAGTTTCAGCCAATACCAGATAATCCAGAAATGGAAGTTTCAAGAGTCCCTGAGCCATCTTGAGCGAAGTAGCTGTGATAATAGTCGGGAAGGTGAGGGCTGAGAAGGCTGGTTGAAAACCTTGTTTTAAAATATTGGGCAAGCGACTCAATACAAAGAAAAAGAAGGATTGAGAAGCCAAAATCATGACAATCAAGAGCCAAGTCGGCAGGTTGGATCCTCCTACTCGAACCAGAGAAGCCAAGAGTAGAGAGAAGGGAGCACAGTAGATTCCTTCTTGTCCAAGCAAGGCTAGTGGGAGCGGTTGTTTCTTTAAATCGCTATAAATAAGGGGATAGAGATAGAAGGTAAGAAGAAAACCAAAACTCAAGGTTGCATAGGCAATTTCGATGATGCCTACGAGAGGATAGGTCAAGGTTGCCACTGCTATCCCTACATAGAGAACCGTCCAGCTTGGGGTCGCAGGAACCCTACGACCCGGACAGGCAAACTTGATGGTAAAACCAGCAATCAAGGACAAATCCAAGAGAAATGAAAACCACCAGAGTCCTTGCGCTACCAAAGGAAGATGAGGGAAGACGCGAAAAACATAGGTAGATAAAATCATCCCAGCCATGGGGAAGGTAGCCATTCCAGACAAAAGAGGGGGCTTGGTCAATTCTTGCTTACTTTCTTTCCAATTGAGCAGACGAAGAATCAGAAAGAATAGCCACAAAATCAAACCTGATAGACTCAGTAGATGTGATAGAACTGGCACTGTATCTAAAACGAGATTCCCAGCTCCTGCCAAACCTAGCAAACAACCAGAAAATACCAAGGGGAGTTTTTTCATCCTAACCTCCAATAATCATGTTAGTTTCAGTATATCATAAAAGCGCTTAAATGAGGGATTAAAAAACGAAGTCCGATTATTTCATACTCTTCGAAAATCAAATTCAAACCACGTCAACGTCGCCTTGCCGTACTCAAGTACAGCCTGCGGCTAGTTTCCTAGTTTGCTCTTTGATTTTCATTGAGTATCAGACTTCATTTTACTCAGATAAGGATTAAGCATAAGGTTGCAATTCTGGATTAATTGGTGTATTGGCTAGGTTGTTGGCATAGTTACAGAGGCTTGCTAGGCTGACACCAAGAACCACATCCAAGGCATTTTGTTGAGTGTAGCCGACTTCTAAAAACTCAGACAAGGCTTCATCTCCTACACGACCCTTGGTATTGATAACTGCCAAGGTAAACTTAGCTAGGGTGTCCAATTTAGGATCTGTTTCAATTGGAGTACGATTGCGAAGGGCTTGAAGAAGGTCATCATTCATCTGGATTTGTTTGATGGAAAAAGCTGTGTGACCTGCGACGCAGAAGGCACAACCATTGGTCACAGCTGCCGTGATTTGCACCACTTCACGCTCAACAGGCGTCAAGCTGTTACGACGATTGATGGCTCCGACAGTTCTGTAGGCTTCTAAAGCAGTTGGTGCATTAGCCAAGAGACCAATTAGGTTGGGAATATAGCCATTGTTATCTTTTTGCACTGTTTCAAGAACTTCTTTCACTTCTGCTGGTGCTGATTCGACTGTATGGATTGTAAATGTTGTCATTATAAAACCTCTTTTCATGTTGTTGAAACCTAGTCTATCACAGATTCTATACCATGTATAATATATATTTTAAATTGCACCGATAGAAATTTCTTATGAAAGTAAAAAATCACACGCGATGTGTGATTCCATTATTTATTAAAATACTTTTTAGTCTCAGCAATAACGACTGGCGATAAAACTAAGAGAGCAATCAAGTTTGGTAGTGCCATCAAGGCATTGACAATATCTGCGATAATCCAGACCATATCCAACTCGATAAATCCTCCCAGCAAGACCATGAGCACAAAAACCACACGGTAGAGCCAGATAAAGCGAACCCCAAAGAGAAACTCAAAGCAACGTTCCCCGTAATAGTTCCAACCTAGAATCGTTGTAAATGCAAAGAGCACAAGGAAGATGGTCAAGAGGGCAGGTCCAAAGTGTGAAAAGACTGTTGAGAAAGCAGACTGAGTCAAGGCAACCCCATTTAAGTCACCACTCCAAACCCCAGTTACCAAGATGGTCAAACCAGTCAGCGTACAGATAATGAGTGTGTCTATAAAGGTTCCTGTCATGGAAATCAAACCTTGCTCTACTGGTTCGTTTGTCTTAGCTGCAGCAGCTGCAATGGGAGCAGAACCCAGGCCAGATTCGTTTGAGAACACACCACGCGCCACACCATTTTGAATAGCCATCCGAATGCTAGCGCCAGCAAATCCACCTACCGCAGCAACAGGACTAAAAGCTGATGTCAATATTAAAGCGATTGTGGCAGGGAGTTTGCCAATATTGAAGAAAATAACTGTAAGTGTCCCTAAAATATAGATGATGGCCATAAAAGGAACAACAGCTGTCGAAACCTTTGAAATAGACTTGAGTCCGCCAAAAACGGCAATCGCTACTAAGACAGATAAAACGAGAGCCGTAATAGCTGGCGAAATAGTCGTCGTATTTTGGATAGATTCTGTAATCGAGTTCACTTGGGTGAAGGTTCCGATTCCCAATAGGGCTACTAAGACACCTGCGATAGCAAAGAAGATAGCAAGTGGTCGCCACTTTTCGCCCATCCCTAGAAGGATATAGTGCATTGGGCCTCCCGCTACTGCACCATGGTCGTCCTTGGTGCGGTATTTAATAGCTAATAAACCTTCCGCATACTTGGTTGCCATCCCAAAGAAAGCCGCCATCCACATCCAAAAGAGAGCTCCTGGTCCACCGACCTTGATAGCTGTCGCCACTCCGATAATATTTCCCGTACCAACTGTCGCTGCTAGGGCTGTACACAAGGCCGCAAAACTGGATACATCCCCATGCCCCTTATCCTTGATAAAAATAAGCTGAAAGGCCTTAGAGAGACGCAAAACCTGCAAAAGTCCTAAACGGGCAGTTAGGTAAATCCCTGTTCCGACCAATAAAATCAAGAGGGGTGGACCCCAAGCAAAAGCATCAATTGATTTAAGCAATTCTAACATTCTATTCTCCTATCTTTTCAACCCCAAAAGAAAGAGCACATGCAAGATACATGTACTCTGGAATGCTTAGATAAATGCTAAAAAGCGATCTATCCTAGCTCTGTCCTTTTACCTGAGAGTTTGAGCAGTTGCCTGCCTTGCCCCTTCGGTGCCTTTACGGTCTCTCCAGAGTTCCGTCCATTTACAGTCATGAAAAATCAAACGATTTGCCACTTCTATTAAACTTCATTCGGTGTTGGTATTTAATTGATTCTTATTTTACAAAAAATGTTGGATTTTGTCAATGAATTTTGGGAAAATCTTATTTGACTCTGTAGAAAAAGATTGAGCATTCCCATGTGCGTGAGGTGCTATTAATTATTAAATCAATCTGTTTCACTCTTATTCTACACGATATAAGAATTGTTCTGGTTTATTATGTACTGGAAATGAAGCGCGATAGATGATTCTATCTTTACTAATATCCGAAGCGTCTGATATTAATCCATCCATTGATGTCTCATCAGGTATTCTAACTCCTGCTGGTATGAATTGAATAAAGACTCCAAAAGCTGGACCTGAATAGCGAGCTCGTAGAAAATCATTTACTATTTCTGATTCTGCAAGGTCAACTTTAAATTTCTCTGGCGCTATCAAGCCATCTTTACTAAAGACTAAGTCTTCTCCTCCGTGACCATTACTCCATCTTCCTTCAATACTAGAGAAATCTCCATTTTTTATGGCGTTAATATCCATTTTCCCAGAAGTATTTTGATTTGATGAAGATGCTGTTGCAGCAAATTTTTCTGTTACAGATTTCCAAGTCAGATTAGATAGATTCATTCGAGCACCAGGACTGACTTCATCCTCTGTCTTAGCTTCTTTAACCTTCTCTAATTTGTCCCCACTACTATTCAATTTCCAAATGGTATGAATTGAACTGCGTTTTTATAATCTCTCAATTATTTCCCTTTCGTAATCGGTAAAATTTAAGCTATCTAAATTACTTTTTATATAATCAATTATTTCAACCGAATCTAAATTTGTACGAATTTTTTGATTACAGTAGATGGAACTCCGTAATCTAGTAGAATACTTTTCAATCCACCAACCCCCTCATTCTCCAACTTGGCTATAAATAACGAATAGTCAGCTATCTTATCTTTCAAAATATAATTTACAATACTCTGTAAAACAGACATTTTTTTAGGGATTTTGAATTTCGCTTCAGTTCTCATGAACTTAAATATATCAAAGATTACTTCATTATATACTTCGTGCAAGCCCTTATCTCTAACTTTCTCTGATCGATATTGTACTTCACTATCAATTACATTTTTAATATTACCTTTAGAGATTTTGTAAGCTATAAATGTTACATGTTTATAGCTTTTATTGCTAGCGTTATCTAAACCGTGCGAAATAGCTTTCATCGTTTGCAGTAGCGTATCATAAGATAGAGAGGAACTGTTCCACGATAATTCATTTAATAAATTAGGTTTTTGAATAAGATAATTATACAAGCGTTTTTGCGATTCCACATCATAATAATTTTCCCTAAAAATAGTCCATAATTCTTCCGAGATACTCGATTTTATTGTATTATATTTTTCTTTAAGATTATCCTTTACATCTTCTCTTTCTAGATTAATTAATACCTCGCTCTGTAAATCATCTCTCTGTTCAATTAGCGGAACATCCACCTTTTCTGAAGTCTTTATAGGAGGGGGATCAAAATAAAAAATATTTCCAGAATAATGCTGCATCATGCGTCCTGCAAGACCTTTGATATTATTGAAATCAAAATATGACAACTTCTTATTCGATTTTTTCATATCAAATATAACTATGTTCTTAGCAGCAGTATTAACTCCTTCAATTAAGGAAGTTGTCGCAAAAATAACATTAAGTTTTCCTTGGTTGAAGTAATCTAATTGAGAATTGACGATATGTCTAGGAAATTGTCCACTATGTATTCCTACGCCATGATTTAATATTGCTTTCAAGTTCCACTCTTTTGAAACATTCTCATCGATCCACCGTATTATTGGGAGTCTATCTTCAGTTTTAGCAGTATTTTATATATATTCTAGAGCAAGCTCCTCTGCTCGTTTCGGAGAGCGCACATAAACAATAGTTTGTTCTGAAATTGTTTTCAATAAATCAAATAGTCTATCTTTCTTATCAGAATCGTCCCCTGAGTATTCAATGTGAGTAATATTCTGATTCACCAGATTATAATCCGTAGTAATAAATTTTATATTAGACTTCCTGGGAAACAAAAATATGATACAATAAAACTATGAATTATGAATCAAGTAAAGTATTAAGTGATGCACGATTTAAGCGCCTTGTTGGTGTTCAGCGTACTACTTTTGAAGAGATGTTAGCTGTGTTAAAAACAGCTTATCAACGTAAACACGCAAAAGGTGGACGAACCCCTAAGTTAAGCCTAGAAA
>NZ_KQ970261.1:504754-605879 GCF_001579045.1 Streptococcus mitis
AAAATCAAGTAAACTTAAGCCACTAACTCTTGAAGATAAATCCTATAATCATGTGCTATCTAAAGAGAGAATCAAGATTGAGAATATTTTTGCCAAAGTAAAAACGTTTAAAATGTTTTCAACAACCTATCGAAATCTACGTAAACGCTTTGGATTACGAATGAATTTGATTGCTGGAATTATCAATCGTGAACTAGGATTTTAGTTTCGCAGGAAGTCTATTATCAATCACTAAATCAGTATACCTAGAACAATCACTATAATGAATGTCTATTTTATCAACAATAGAGGCAAAATCTAAATCACTAACCGAGTCAAATTCGTCTGTCTCCAAGCCAGTATTTAAAACAAATCGATAATCATTAAAGTCATAAAAATCAGGTTCTGACGAAGATGTTAAATTCACCATAATTCGAGATGCTTTCGCTAATAAACAAATATACTGAAAATCCCTATCAATATAGATGGTTTGGTTGTTTGGATGAGCCATGCTAAAGTGTTGATTCGGTGTAATCATGATAAGATTTTCCAAGTAATCAGCAATTTCAGGAAATTCTGATTGCGGAAAGATATGATGCGCTTGGGTTGCTTTAACTTGTTCTGTGACCTGATGAATTTCGGAAACACCATTACGCCATTTATCGTTAAATCGTCTAACTTGGCGTTTCGCCTTATTGACCGCATATTTCGCAAGAGCCTTGGCTTGATGCTGCTCAGCAGTCAAACTATATTCTGCTCTCGTTTCGTTTTTTTCTTTACCAGATAGTTCATCTCGCCAATTTACTCGGTTATACTGCAAATCATTTAGAGTGATTATATTTTTAGAAATCATCCCTCTAATAGTTCCCTGCTTCTTTAATTTGAAAGCCAGTGGGTTTAAGATTTTAGTGAAAATTCGTCCGCACTCTACATCGCCATTTATGGGCGTATTAGCAATAGTAAACTGAATAAAGGCGTCACGAAGCCGCTTGTAAACATCCTTAGTCTGCTCCTCAAAAAATCTCTCAAATTCAGAGTAAAGTCCACTATCCAATAAGACTTTCTGGATATATAAGAAAAGGAAGTTTAAAGCATTAGTTGGTCGAAGCGCAATATACTCTAACAACTTAAAATTATTAACCTGATAAAAATAGTGAGTTCCTGCTTTTCGCACACTTAAAACATGGCTATATCCCAATAACTTAATCGGCTGACCAAAATATTTATCATATTCATTACCTGCCTTTTTGGACTCAGTGTCAGGTTTAGTGAAAATTTCTAAAACATTATCTCGAGTATAATCGTTGTGCCAAATATCAGAAACGGTAAATTCTTTAATTGTATCCTCTCTGACATACTCTAAAATACAATCTGCGATAATTGAAAGTACGTCATAGGTACATTTTTGGTCTATCCATCGAGCATCATTAGTTTTTCTAATATCATAATCAAATTGTGATAAAAATTGTTCAATAGTCATAGATTAAATCCCTCTTCAAATATCCTAATAAAGCCATCAACCTCCAATCTCTCATTCCGTAGCAAATTTTCTAAAATTCCACAGACGGTCTCTATCGACGGAGGGAGGACAAATTCACTATACCTACCTGTTTGTGAAACGCTAAAATTATAATCCGAAATCAAGTGGTTAATAAATTCATTTGAATTAATCCTTGACACCACTCCATGAGTAGAACGACCTGCTGATTTGGCAGCGCTTAAAGATTGAGATAAATTTCTTAAGCTTGATTCATCTCTGAGATAATGAATTCGACATTCTCTGGCCCATGCACCATCAACATAATTACCTTCTATTTGTATTTCTATAGATCGATCATAATTAGAATAAGGCAATCCATTATAACTTTGATAATGACGATTATTAGTCAAAAAACCTAATACATAAACATACTCTTCTAGTGTCTCAAAAGAAATCCCAGAAACTCCCCACCGTGGATTATTTGTCCTAAAATCAATTCTCATTTTAATTTCTCCTTTTATTTTTTAAAGCTCCGAACCAATAGCTACTGGTTTTATCAATATTCAATGAGCGAGTCTGATAATTTCTGGCAATTTGATAAAATTCTCTATACTCATTTGTCGAAAAATATGACCGCTGTTGCTCCGTTAATGAAATATTTTTCTTAGGAATAAGAATTGCCAACGAGCCGTTTGTTACAACACCAGTTGGCTTTTTCATAACTCTTGGTTTATAGCTCATATTAGGTGCCAAATAAACCGAATTATCATTGATATATTTAAATGTAGTCATTTGACTGACTTTTTCTTGAGAAATATAAGCATCATAGTTCGGAATATCAACAATTTCTTTCCCATCATCACTAATATTTCGAGATTTCAAAACTCTTATATCATCGTTATTATTTAACTGTAATTCGGAATTTGAATTTGTAATTTGCCTATCTCTAAAGACATCGAAAATTCCAAAATCCATCTTAGCAAAAACATCGTCAAATTGAGCATTTCGATAAATTACCCAGTATGGAAGGTCTTTTGAAAAAATATACTTCTTACTCTGATGGTAGGTTATATTTCTAGTAAGAGATCTAACTTTTACACTATCAGCTTTATCTTTAATAGTCTTAATCGCTAAATTTATCGTCTCAACCAAAACACCTTTAAATCCCTTTTCTCCAAAATCTACAATGCCATAAACGTCGTATTCCTCTAAAAACAGTCGAGTTTTATAATATTCAGGGGTGTTTAGTATATTCTTAGGCATAATCATAGAAATATAATCAGCAGAACGAACAGCTTTTTCAAGGAAGAATTCCGCAAGATTAGTTGCTTCATCATTGAAATTATTTTTTTTATAGGATGCAGATTCTTTAGCATTAAGTTTTGTAAAAGGAGGATTGCCGATAATTAAATCAACCTTATCGTGCTCAAAAACCATATAGTCCGAATGAACATAGTTAATATGAACGTTTGATGGCGTATTATCATAAAGTAATTTTAACAATTCAAGCACATCCTTATCAACATCAACAATAGTCAAATTAATTTGTTTATCTGCATATTTGTGAAAGATAAAAGGTAAAAAATTACCTGAACCTACCGATGGTTCGATAATCGAAATGTTACTTTTTTCAAAATCAGGGAGGTCTTCTAAAATCTCTTGAATGATGAATTTATTAGTAAAGTAGGCTGAATTGTTTTGACGCTTAGAGTTAGCCAATTCAATAATTGAAGACAGTGTTGAGAGCGAGAATTTATTTCTACTTTTCAATACGAATGACTTTAAAGCTTCAAAACTATCCAACCCCTTATCATTAATCAACTTTTTTACATCAGCTTCCGAAAGAGAAACTTTACTCAGAAAGTCATTTATCTTTTTAGCTATATTTTGAAAAATCACTGTAGGAACCGCTTCGCCTATACTTTGACGAATATTCATTTCTTCTTTTTTAGATAACTTCCGTTTCTCGTCATAAGTCAGACTATTTAGCTCCTCCAATTCCTTGTCAATCCATCTAAATTGGTCAGGAATTGTCATTAGTTTCATCAACTCTCTAATAGAAAATACACGGTCTTGAGTTGGGTGTACCGTATTTTGACTAGCCATTTGGTCGTTTCGAGTATGGATACAGGCAGCAACTTTATCGTAAACTTGGCGAGTATATTTATCTGAATTCTTGGACTGATTAATAACTAACTTCCCATCAACTATTTTGTGAGGTTTCTTAGTATCGTCCTCATTATCAAAAGCACTCTTCCCCTGCTCAACATCATGAATCCAAGAACGCATATGTTCAGGGTATGTCCTAAAACTATGGTAAAAATCCTGCTGACTATATTGTCCCCAATCTAATTCTTCCATATCACCAATAATATCGAATAGTGATTTTTCTTCTACATACTCTGGAAACAGCTCACTTGGGACAATTTGGTTAACTAATTGCTTATCAACACCAATCACCAATGTCCGTGGTCGTGAAGAGTTGGAACCGTAATTTTTAAAATTAAGGATGCGATGCTCGAAGATATAAGTCTCCCCTAACTCTTCAGCAATCATATCTCCAATTGCAATAACTTCTCCATTTTTCGAAAAACATCCTGTTTTCCAAAATGCTGCAACATTCTCAAAAATAAAAAATCTTGGTTTAATAGTCTTTACAATTTCAACGCTCTCATTTACGAGACTATTTCGATTGATTTCATCAGATTTCTTCTTATGGTTCGCAACACTCATTCCCTGACAAGGAGGAGTAGCAACAACAACATCAACTCGGTCATTGCCCATTTTTTTCCATCTTTTAATTTCATTGTAAATTTTTTGTTTTATATCGTTTTCTTTGATATCACCAGAAATATAACCTGTCTCAAAATGGCATTTTTGATTATTTTTCTGAATAGCTAATCGACGCTCCACAATTTCATTGGTAGCAATACATTCAAAATTTTCTAACTTAAAGCCATAGCACCCAACTCCAGCAGATGAAAATAGGCTAATATAGGTTGGTTTATTTTTTATCATTATTTTTCCTCTCGTACAAACTCAACGACGTCTTCAATTTGACAATCTAACTCTTTACAAATTTTATCAACCATCCTCAAGCTAATAAACTTATTTTTTCCCATATTAGCAAGAGTAGCTGAATTCATTCCTGTTATATTTTTCAAATCAGTCTTTGTCATACTTTTATCTATCAGTAATTTCCAAAGTTTATTGTAGGTTATTGCCATAGTATTAACATTTACTTTCTTAAAGGTTGTCTTTAATTAATTATAGCACACTACATAAGTATTTCCTAAAATAAAATTAAACAAAAAACTCTTGAATCTTTTGCTCAAGAAAGTTATCTCTCTGAGAGAATCAACTTAACTTGAAAGGAGATTTTTATGGAAAAAAGAAAAAAGCTTGAGGAACCACATATTTCCTCAGGCTTTTCTTATCCTTTAAATGTCACAATAGTCGCACCACTGCCTCCAGCATTTTGTGGGGCATAACCGAAACTCTTGACATGTTTATTTCTTTGTAGGTATTTGGTGACACCTTCACGGATAACACCAGTTCCGATACCATGGATGATGTCGACTTGGGCCATATTGTTAAGCAAGGCTTGGTCGATAAAGGCATCTAGCTCATTCATAGCCTCTTCATAGCGTTTACCTCGAAGATCCAGTCTGGCTTGAGGTCCTCGACCAGAAGTTCGTTTCACAACATTGACTTGTTTCTTCTTGACTTGCTTTTCTTGCTGGGCTTGAACAAGGTCAAATTCTTTTTCTTCCAAGGACATCTTGATCAAGCCAACTTGGGCTTCCCAGCGGCCGTCCTTGAGTTGACTAGTCAAGGTACCACGCTGTCCATAACTGAGAACCACGATATCATCTCCCACCTTTGGAGCTCGTTTTTTCTTAGCCTTTTGAAGAACCTTGTTTTTAGACAAGTCCACTTTTTCAGGAGCCAATTTTTTCAGCTTGGCCTTGGCTTCAATGATTTCATGAGGTTTGAGCTGGGACTTACTGTGGAGGTTTTTGAGAATCTGGTCACTCTCACTTAGGGCCATGTCTACAATCTCAGCAGCCTGTTCACGCGCCTTGTTAAGCTCAGTTTCCTTTTCACGATTGAGCTCGTTGTAAAGTTTTTTTAGAGCACGGTTCATCTTGAGATTTTCTTGCTCCACCTCACGGATATTGTCCAAGCGTTTGCGACTCTCTAGCGTCTGCTCTTCCAGTTGTTCAATGATTCGGTTGACGTCATTGTCCTGATCAACCTGCTGGCTTGCATCCCCTACGATAACTTCAGATAGGCCCAGACGTTTGGCAATTTCAAAGGCATTGCTTCGGCCAGGAACACCCTGCATAAAGCGATAGGTCGGGCGTAGAGTTGCAGTATCAAACTCCATGCTGGCATTCTGCACAAAGACTGTCTCAATACCGTAAGCCTTGAGTTCTGGATAGTGGGTCGTCGCCATGGTCTTGACTTGACGCAGGCGAAGGTCCTCCAGAATAGCCATAGCAAGGGCGGCTCCCTCTTGGGGATCCGTACCAGCCCCCAACTCATCCAAGAGCAAGAGTGAATGTTGGTTGACCTTGCCAAGAATATCCACAATATTGGTCATGTGGCTAGAGAAGGTAGATAAGCTCTGCTCAATAGACTGCTCATCTCCAATGTCAGCAAAGATTTCTTCAAAAATACCAACACGACTTCCCTTGTCTGCTAAAATCGGTAATCCTGACTGAGCCATCACCTGTGTCAAGCCCAGAGTCTTAAGCATGATGGTCTTCCCACCTGTATTGGGACCTGTAATGACAATCGCTGTTAAATCTTGACCAAAATGGACATCATTTGCAACGGCATTTTTGACCAGAGGATGACATACATGGAGCAGTTGAATCTCTTGATTTTCTGATAGCTGAGGAACGACTGCTTGTCTTTCTTGGATAAAGCGGACCTTGGCACGAATCAAGTCCAGATGACCGATAATCCAAGCATCATTGGCAATTTCAGTCGCATGAGGACGAACACGCTCCGAGATTTCTTGGAGAATGCGAAGCATTTCATAGCGCTCATCTGCTCGCAAACTGGCAATTTCTTCGCTCAGTTTGACCACCTCACGGGGTTCGATATAGACGGTATTTCCACTAGCAGAAATATCATGAACGACACCTGCAATCTTATTACGGTAGGTGTTTTTGACTGGTAGAACCTGACGGCCATTTCTGCTGGCAACGATTCCTTCTGTCAACATCTGCGCTTTTTGCTTGAGCAGGTCCTGTAAAACATCGCGTACCTGACTCTCGCTATCATGGATTTTTCGACGGATGCGCGCCAATTCTTCACTGGCAAAATTTTCAATGAAACCTGCATCATTAAAGGCTTGTAGATTTCCTTGTAATTGCGGAAAATCGTGTAATTTTTCAAACCAGAGGGCTAATTCTGTCAAGCTGACATTTTCCAGATTGGCGTAAAAACTTTGCAGTTCTCTGCTAGAAAGAAGCACGCGCTTCAAGAGCAGGAACTCCTCGATATTGAGGTCCGCCCCCATCTCCAATCGCTTGCAGACTCCTGCAATTTCCTTAGTTGAGAGAATAGTGAAATGCGGTTGCTCAACAAAAAGAGCCTGCATTTCCTTCATCTCAGCAAAAGCCTGTTTGATTTTATCTGCTTTGGCAGTCGGAGCCAGCTGTCTCAATTGCTCCAAGCCCTGCTCGGTCAACAGATGGGGTTCAAACAAGGCCTTGACCTTATTGAACTCTAATGTTTCTAATATTTTCTTATTCATCGTTATTTCCTTGTCTTTGAATGTCTATACTCTTCGAAAATCAAATTCAAACCACGTCAGCGTCGCCTTACCGTACTCAAGTACAGCCTGCGGCTAGCTTCCTAGTTTGCTCTTTGATTTTCATTGAGTATTATGTGTAGTAACTTTTTACATTCAGTCAAATCTGTAAACAAAGGGCTAGGAAAATTCCTGCCCTTTTTATCCGATTAAATTTGTCACCCAGATTTGTTTGAGCCAACTGGTTGTTACTGGTATGCTCTGGATGATATGTTTTGCGACGATACTCTTTTCAAGAGGATTTTGTATAGCTGCCATGGGAATGGTTGCTAGTATGGTCAAGGCCATTTGTAAGACAAATAAGGTCACCAACATGGACAAGATACCTGCTGAAACTTGGAACAACTTACCACCCAGTTTTTTACTAGGAATCAAGTGTAACAAGAGACCAAGTAAACGACCGATGCTATAGACAATCCCAAATACAAGCAAGTAGCCGATACCTGCATAAAAGACCTTATCTAACTGAAAGAGTTGATCCGATGGGAAAAAGAAAGTCCCCTGACCTTCCTGTGGATTTGCATAAGGGAGTAATAAATGGAATTGCTCTCCAAGCCCCTTATAAAACTGGCCAGCCATAAAAGCCGATGCCATGGCTGAAATCAGGTAATAAACCTGTAAGAGCAGGCCTCTCCGATAGCCGATATAAAATCCCCAAGCCAAGACCAATAGAAGAAGGAGTGAAATCATAAGGAATCCTCAATCTTGCTCTGTTCTTGCTTGCAAGTCACAAGCTTGTGACGGAGTTCTTCTAGCTCTTGCTCCTTATCGTCAAATTCAATCTCACGGCTGAGCTGAGTTGACAAACAGTTGACTGCCAACAAAAGAGCGATTGTTTCATCATCTGCGCTTGGCATTTGTTCTTTAATTGCTTGGTATTTTTCTGTCGCAACCTTGGCGATTTCCTCCATAAAGAGATTGTCATGTTCGCTTGTCAAGGTTAATGATTTTTTCCCGAATGTAAATTTGAATCGATTTAGATTTGCCATAAAATTCACCTCACGATATTATACCAAAATTCGCTAATTTTGTCAGTTTTTACAAATTTGTCTGCTTTTATGGTACAATAGAAACTATGGCAAGTATCACACTCACACCAAGCGAAAAGGAGATTCAGGCTTTTCTTGAACACTATCAAACCAGTCTGGCTCCCAGCAAGAATCCCTATATCCGCTACTTTTTGAGACTACCTCAAGCAACGGTTTCTATCTATACTTCTGGAAAGGTCTTGCTTCAGGGTGAAGGAGCTGAGAAATACTCCAGTTTCTTTGGCTATCAAATTATAGAGGAAACCAGCGGACAAAATTTCCCTTTGATTGGGACAGATGAGGTAGGGAATGGTTCCTACTTTGGTGGACTTGCAGTCGTGGCTTCTTTTGTCACACCTGACCAGCATGCCTTCTTGAGAAAACTAGGTGTGGGAGATTCTAAGACTCTGACCGACCAAAAGATCCGTCAGATTGCCCCTATCCTCAAGGAAAAAATCCAGCACCAGGAATTGCTTCTCTCACCCAGCAAGTACAACGAGGTCATCGGAGATCGCTACAATGCTGTTTCGGTTAAGGTAGCCCTCCATAACCAGGCTATCTATCTCCTCCTTCAAAAAGGCATTCAGCCTGAGAAAATTGTGATTGATGCCTTTACCAGTGCTAAAAATTATGACAAGTACTTGGCACAAGAGGCCAATCGTTTCAGCAATCCTATCAGCTTGGAAGAAAAGGCTGAGGGAAAATACTTGGCTGTCGCAGTTTCTTCTGTCATTGCGCGTGATCTCTTTCTGGAAAATCTAGAAAATCTAGGACGAGAGCTGGGCTATCAACTTCCAAGTGGAGCTGGAACGGCTTCTGACAAGGTGGCTAGTCAGATTTTACAATCCTATGGTATGCAGGGACTCAACTTCTGCGCCAAACTGCACTTTAAAAATACTGAAAAAGCGAAAAAACGCTTAGAAAGGTAAATTATGAATTCATTTAAAAATTTCCTAAAAGAGTGGGGATTATTCCTCCTGATTCTGTCATTACTAGCTTTGAGCCGTATCTTTTTTTGGAGCAATGTCCGCGTAGAAGGCCACTCCATGGATCCGACCCTAGCAGATGGCGAAATTCTCTTTGTCGTTAAGCACCTCCCTATTGACCGTTTTGATATCGTGGTGGCCCATGAGGAAGATGGCAATAAGGACATCGTCAAGCGCGTGATCGGAATGCCTGGCGACACTATCCGTTACGAAAATGATAAACTTTACATCAATGACAAAGAGACAGATGAACCTTATCTAGCTGACTATATCAAACGCTTCAAGGATGACAAACTCCAAAGCACTTACTCAGGCAAGGGATTTGAAGGAAATAAAGGCACTTTCTTTAGAAGTATCGCTCAAAAAGCTCAAGCCTTCACAGTTGATGTCAACTACAATACCAATTTTAGCTTTACTGTTCCAGAAGGAGAATACCTTCTCCTCGGAGATGACCGCCTGGTTTCGAGCGACAGCCGCCACGTAGGTACATTTAAAGCAAAAGATATCACAGGGGAAGCTAAATTCCGCTTCTGGCCAATCACCCGTATCGGAACATTTTAAGAAACCTAAGAGGCCGAGAATCAAAAATCTCAGCCTCTTCTTCTATCGTGAGACGATGATTATTCACTACCTAGTCTAACTAGGATAGAAACAACCCCAGCTCTCACCTATTCATGCAAAGGAATTTTATGGAAGTTTATTTTTCTGGAACCATTGAACGGATTATTTTTGAAAATCCCAGCAATTTTTATCGCATCCTTCTCCTAGAAATCGACGATACGGACGCAGAGGATTTTGATGATTTTGAAATCATTGTTACGGGCACCATGGCTGATGTGATTGAGGGAGAAGACTATACTTTTTGGGGACAAATTGTCCAGCACTCCAAGTATGGGGAGCAACTGCAAATCAGTCGTTATGAACGCGCAAAACCAACTAGCAAGGGCTTGGTTAAGTACTTTTCAAGTAGCCATTTCAAGGGAATTGGTCTCAAGACAGCTCAGAAAATCGTGGATACCTATGGCGACAATACCATTGACGAAATTTTGCAACACCCAGAAAAGCTAGAAAGTATCGCAGGACTATCTGCCAAAAATCGCGAGGCTTTCGTCTCCACTCTCCGTCTCAACTACGGAACGGAGATGGTTTTGGCCAAACTAGCCAACTACGGCATTCCCAATAAACTAGCCTTCCAGATTCAAGACTTTTACAAGGAAGAAACCCTTGATGTAGTTGAAAATTATCCCTACCAACTGGTTGAGGATATCAAGGGTTTGGGCTTTACCATTGCTGACCAATTAGCAGAAGAACTAGGCATCGAAAGTCAGGCTCCTGAACGCTTCCGCGCCGGTCTAGTTCACAGTCTTTTTCAGGCCTGTATGGAAACAGGGGACACCTATGTTGAAGCACGGGATTTGCTAGAACAAACCCTTACTCTCCTTGAGTCTTCCCGCCCCGTGGAACTGGACCCCAGCCAAGTAGCCCAAGAGCTCTCCTACCTGATTGAAGAAGACAAGGTTCAGCAGGTTGATACCAAGATTTTTGACAACAGCCTCTTTTTCGCTGAGGAAGGCATCCGCAGTCACTTGGTTCGTATCCTTGAAAAAGGAAAACAGAAGAGTCATGATTTAGAAACCATTCAAAAACATATCGCTACTGTCGAGGAAGAACTGGGAATTGAGTACGATAGCATTCAAAAACAGGCTATTTGTGACGCTATCCAAAATAAGATCTTTATCCTGACAGGTGGACCTGGTACTGGTAAGACAACTGTTATCAATGGTATCATCGCTGTTTATGCCCTTTTAGAAGGACTCGACCTCAGGAAGAAAAGCAACCTGCCGATTCTTCTTGCTGCTCCAACTGGACGAGCAGCTCGGCGCATGAATGAATTGACAGGTTTGCCTAGCGCGACCATACACCGCCATTTAGGAATGACAGGTGATGATGATACTAGTCATCTGGAAGATTATCTGGATGCCGACTTTATCATTGTGGATGAATTTTCCATGGTGGATACTTGGCTGGCCAATCAACTCTTCTCCAACATCTCTTCTAACAGTAAAATACTCATCGTGGGAGATAGCGATCAGCTACCGTCTGTCAGCCCTGGACAGGTTCTAGCGGACCTGCTTCATATTCCCTTGATTCCTCAGACTCGCTTGGAAAAAATTTACCGGCAAAGCGAAGAATCAACCATCGTCACCCTAGCTAGTCAGATTCGACAGGGCATCTTGCCAGCTGATTTCACCCAGAAAAAAGTAGACCGTTCCTACTTTGAAATTGCTAGCGGCCATATTCCAGCTACGATTGAAAAAATCTTAGGCGCTGCCCTAAGAAGTGGTATCCCTGCCCGTGATATCCAAGTTCTGGCTCCCATGTATCGAGGAACTGCAGGGATTGACGCTATCAATCAGCTCATGCAAGACCTGCTCAATCCACCACAAAAAGACCAACTCAGTTTTGAAGCTCCCCAGTGTCACTATCGTAAGGGAGACAAGGTCATTCACCTGGTCAACGATGCTGAAATCAATGTCTTTAATGGAGATTTGGGAGCTATCACAGACCTGATTCCTGGAAAATATACCGAATCGAAACAAGATGAGATTGTCATTGATTTTGATGGCAACGAGGTCTCCTACCCACGTAACGAATGGTACAAGATTCGCCTAGCCTATGCCATGAGTATCCATAAGTCTCAGGGAAGTGAGTTCCCTGTTGTCATCCTACCTATCACTAGTGCTAGTAGGCGTATGCTGGAGCGCAATCTCATCTACACAGCCATTACACGTGCCAAAAGCAAACTCATCTTACTAGGCGAATTACAGGCCTTCGACTATGCTACACAGCACATCGGAACTGCCCGAAAAACCTATCTGATTGAACGCTTCAGTGATTTAATTGAAAATGTTGAAGAAAAGCAACAAGCTATCTCTGAAACTGCCACATCAAGTGACTCTGAACAATCCTACATTCTAACCGAAGAAAACTGGGACAGCATCCCAGCCATGATTGGGATTACAGAAGCAGACCTCAAAGAGATTTTTGGAAAATAGTGCATTAGAAAACCCACCAATTCAGGTGGGATTTTTGTCTATTAAGATTATTTAACTGTTGCTGTGCTTGTAATCAATTCAACAGCTTTTTTGATTGTGATATCGTGTTTCAACATATCAGCTGAAAGCAAGCTTTGTACTTGAGCAACTTCCATGTTGTAGTCTGCTGCCAATTGCTCGATTTCTTTTTGGATTTCTTCGTCAGTAGCGTCAAATCCTTCAGCTTTGGCAACTGCTTCGATAACAAGGTTAGTCTTAGTACGTGACTCAGCTTCTCCCTCGTATTGTTTGTGAAGGTCTTCTTGAGTAGTTCCAGTGATTTGGAAGTACATGTCAGGGTTGATACCTTGACGTTGCAAGTTTCCAAGGAATTCGTTTACTGAACGATGAACTTCTTCGTGAATCATTTCTTCTGGAAGTTCTACGATTTCAGCGTTTTCTACAGCTTTATCAATTGCTGCACCTTCAACTGCATCTTTGTAAGCTTCTTCTTTAGCAGCAGCCAATTCTTTGCGATATTTTTCTTTCAATTCAGCAAGTGTTTCAACTTCTTCATCGATGTCTTTTGCAAGCTCATCGTCAAGAGCTGGAACTTCTTTCGCTTTTACTTCGTGGATAGTTGTCACGAATTTAGCTTCTTTACCTGCAAGGTCTTCTGCTTGGTAGTCTTCTGGGAATGTTACGATAACGTCAACAGTTTCACCAGCTGAGTGACCTACCAATTGGTCTTCAAAACCAGGGATGAATTGACCTGAACCAAGTCCAAGTGAGAAGTTTTCACCTTTTCCGCCATCAAATTCAACACCATCAATAGAACCAACGAAGTCGATGACAACAGTGTCGCCGTTTTCAGCAGCAGCTTCTTTGATAACCAATTCAGCCAAGTTGTTGCGTTCGCGTTCGATACGCTCTTCAACGTCAGCGTCAGTTACTTCTTTTTCTACATCTACTGATACTTCAAGGTTTTTGTAGTCACCCAATTTTACTTCAGGTTTTGTCACGACTTCAGCTGTGATAACCCAGTCTTGACCTTTTTCCATTGAAGTCACGTCAATTTTTGGTTGTGCAACGACTTCAAGACCAGCTTCTTTTACAGCTGTTTCATAAGCGTTTGGCAAAAGAGCGTTCATAACGTCTTGATAAAGTGACTCTTCACCAAATTTTTTGTCGAAGATAGGGCGTGGAAGGTGACCTTTACGGAAACCTGGAACATTAAGAGATTTCTTCACTGAGTTGAAGACACGGTCCAATTCTGGTTTGATTTGGTCTTGAGAGATAGTGAAAGTCAAGACACCACGGTTTGTTTCTTTGTTTTCAAATGATACAGACATTCTGTCATTTCTCCTTAAAATTTTTTAAATACAGTCTATTATAACATAAATGGACGACTTTTTTCAAGTAATGACTGCGCTTTTCAATGATGCTGGAAGTATGGTTTCTTCTTGGTTTTCTTTAGGTTTCGAATATAATTTTATAAAAGATGTTTAGTAATGGCTGATTACAGTAAAAAACGAATCGCCTGTACATCCCTCGTTAGGCGATTCGTTTTGTCTTATTTTATCACAAGAACCTTGTAATATTCATACTTATTTGGCTGTGTAATCTTAATTTTTTGACCATAGAAACCATCGATTTCTTTGTCAAAATAATCTGAAAATCCTGTTGGCAAGCGTTTCATTTTAAGAATTTCACCAGATTGGTCCGCATATACAAGGAAATGATAGTGGGTTGTAGACATACCATCATCGATCAATACAAAATAACCTGTTTTGAGCTTACCTTGTCCATTATCTAAATAGTATAATTTATTGTTATTGATTGTGAAGTTAGTAGATGGAAGTCTAAGTCGTACGCCTGGGTCTTCTAGATAAAAATCATTTCCAACTTTTTTGATTTCTGATCTAGTTGTCATCTCTGGAAGTGGTAATACTCTACGACCATCTGCTCCAAAGTAATATCGACCTGGTAGATTTTGGAAATTACGAATGACAGCTTTAGGATCAATTTCTTGTCCTTCTTCTTTATTATCTACTAAAGCTAAGGTTGTATTTGCAACCTCATCCCCGTATTTGTCGGAAAACTTCTTGAACTCAGGTTTGATATACCAAGTGTTTTTATCCACGATAACATCAGTAAAGTTATTTCCGTCAAATTTTGCTGTAATCAGATATTCATATCCATCACCTAAACGAACAATGTCACCATTTTTATAAGGGCTATTTTGTAAAGTGAACATATGGCCATCCTTACTGAGAATATAGCCTGTCCCATCACTAGAATTTACAACTCTATCAGAGGCCATTGCACCTGATTGTTCAAAATAATACCAATTACCATCTATGAACACCCAACCTGTCATCATAGAACCACTAAAATGAAGATAGTACCATGTAGACCCTTCTTTGTACCAACCTGTACGCATGGCGCCACTATCTGCGAGCGAATACCATGTATTTCCGTCTTTGAGCCAGCCTGTCTGCATGTTACCAGTGCTGTCGAAGTGATACCAAGAACCAGCATTTTGTACCCATTTATTTTTAGCTAAGCTTCCATCTTGAGAAAGATTCCAGTCAGCACCATTTTTAACCCAAGTATCTGCAGCCTGTGCTTGATTGATAGACAAAAGTAGACCAGCACCTGCAAGTAAACCAAGTGTAAGTAGTTTAGATTTTTTCATAGCTATTTCCTCCTGTTCTATAGTGAAATGAACATGATTTCCTAGAAAACGAAGCTGTTCGCTTTTTATTTTACTCTGTCAGACGTCTTATTTCACAACAGAAACATTTCCTGTCTTACTATCAATTTTAACAGCTTGACCGTAGAAACCGTCAATTTCTTTATTAAGATAATCTGAAATTCCTGTTGGCAATCGTTTCATTTTAAGAATTTCACCAGATTGGTCTGCATAAACAAGAATATGATAGTGATGATAGCTTGGTCTATCATCAATCAATGCGAGATAGCCTGTTTTTAGTTTGCCATTAGCACCCTCTAAATAGTATAGTTTATTATTATTGATTGTAAAGCTGGTAGCTCCAAGACGAAGTCGTGCACCTGGATTTTCTAAATAGACATCATTGCCAACTTTTTTAATCTCTGAATAGGTGGTCATTTCTGGTAAATTTGTGACACGACGACCATCTGCCCCAAAGTAATACCTGTTCGGTAAGTTTTGGAAATTCTTTATAACAGCTTTAGGATCAATTTCCTGTCCTTGATCTTTATTATCTATTAAAGCCAACATCGTATTGGAAACGTAATCCCCATATTTATTAGAAAACTTTTTAAACTCTGGTTTGATATACCAGGCATTCTTTTCCACAACGACCCCATCTTTTCTATAAATAAGATGATAATCATACCCATCAGACAAAGTAACAATATTTGTGATAATTGTATCATCCGCTTGAGATTGTTCAACCTGACTAGGGAGTTTGGTCAACATATAACCATCCTTACCAATGACATAACTTTCCCCATCGCTTGCTGGAACAGCTCTATCTGCGATCATTGCACCTGATTTTTCAAAGTAAGACCATTGACCATTTGCAGTTGCCCATCCTGTTGCCATAGCGCCACTGCCTTTGAGGTAGTACCAAGTAGCCCCTTCTTTATACCAACCTGTACGCATAGCACCACTATTTGCGAGTGAGTACCATGTGTTACCTTCCTTGTACCAGCCAGTACGCATGGCGCCACTATCTGCGAGCGAATACCAAGTGTTACCGTCTTTGAGCCAGCCTGTCTGCATTTTTCCAGAACCGTCAAAGTGGTACCAAGAACCAGCATTTTGTACCCATTTATTTTTAGCAAGACTGCCATCTTGAGAAAGATTCCAGTCAGAACCATTTTTAACCCAAGTATCTGCAGCCTGTGCTTGATTGATAGACAAAAGCAGACCAGCACCTGCAAGCAGACCAAATGTGAGTAGTTTAGATTTTTTCATAACTCTTTCCTCCTGTCATGAAAATTTAAAGTTGCTGTATGATTTTAACCTCCTTTTGGATTTTTTATATTTTATAATATATATGTTAATCTAAATATTTCTAACTCTATTTTACTCCCCTATAAAATGAATGTCAACAAATAACATAAAAACATTGTGAAAAAAATATTTTACCGTACTAGAACTACTTACTCACTTCTTGGTACTAAATTAAGTCATTTCTCCGATATTATTTTATATAACTACTAAAAATCCTCATGCCCCACCAAGTGGTGCTGAAAGGCATAGACCGCTGCCTGGGTACGATCGCTGACCTCAAGCTTGGCTAGGATATTTGACACGTGGGTCTTGACCGTCTTGAGAGAGATAAAAAGTTCATCAGCAATGCGCTGATTTTCGTAGCCCTTGGCAATGAGTTGAAGCACATCTCGCTCACGCGCAGTCAGATCCTCATGTAATTCTATGTGATTACGGTGGTATTCGACCTTCTTGCTGACCTCTTGCTCAATGGCCAACTCGCCATCAGCCACCTTACGAACGGCATGGAGTAGTTCGTCTGCACTAGAAGTCTTGAGCATATAGCCTTTAGCACCAGCATTCAAAACCGGCATTATTTTTTCATTGTCCAAGTAAGAGCTCACAATCAAAATCTTGGCTTCAGGCCATTCTTTGAGGATAGTCAAGGTCGCATCAATCCCATTCATCTCAGGCATGACAATATCCATGACAATGACATCTGGACGCACTTCCAAGGCCAAGTCAATACCTTGAGACCCATTGGACGCCTCACCCACAACTTCTACATCATCTTGGAGGTCAAAGTAGCTTTTCAAGCCCAATCGGACCATTTCATGGTCATCTACTAGTAAAATTCTCATCTTTACTCCTTTATCATTCCTTATCGAGCAAGGGAATACGAATATCAACTGCCAGCCCTTGCTTGGGAGCTGTTAATAACTGAACCGTACCTGCCATATCTTCAACCCGCTCTTTGATATTTCGCAGTCCATAACTCAAGTCGTCTAAGTTCCCTAACTGGAAACCAATCCCATTGTCCACCACCTTCAGCTGCAATTCAAGATCCGTCTGATAGAGATAGACATCCAAACAAGAGGCCTGGGCATGGCGAAGGGTATTGCTAATCAACTCTTGCAGGATACGGAAGATATGCTCCTCGATTTTCTTAGGCAATTTCGTCACATTTTGCTTAAGACTAACTCTGAGATCACTCTTGTCCTCAAGCTCTTTTAAGAGGATTTGGATTCCCTCAACCAGACTCTTCTGCTCCAGCTCAACTGGTCGCAAATGCAAGAGCAAGACCCGTAAATCCTTCTGGGCAGTTTCTACAATAGCTGTGACACTCTGCAACTGGATCTGCATCTTTTCTCTATCCAATTTCAAAGCCTGTTGACTGACACCTGACAAAATCATGTGAGCCGCAAACAACTCCTGACTGACTGTATCGTGCAAATCCCGAGCAATCCGCTTTCGTTCTTTCTCGATGATTTCCTCTTCCTGATCAAGACTCTGATTTTCAGCTTTTTGAAGAGCTTCTGTCAAGAGGTTAAGTTTGCCAGATAAGGACTTGAAACTGGCATCCAAATCTGGATCTGCAACCTGAACTACTTCTTGCCCTGCCAATAAACGCTTGAGATTAGCCTGCATTTTTCTTAGAGAAAACTCTTCAATACCTCGCCAAAATAGGGCTAAGAGACAGGTCATGGACATGCTGAATACTAACAACAAAAAGACAAATTTTTCTGTTTTTTCGACATCGTGCAGGAAAATAGACCAGTCAAAATCAAGAATTTCCAATAAGCTGTGAGAGAAAAATAAGACAAACAGAAAGGAGGTGAGAGCAATGATTACATAGGCTTGTTTTTTCATCCTCTGACCACCTCCACATCGCCAATCATAGTAGTCAAGAAAATCTTGACACTCTTGTTACTCTTGAGATAATCTCTCGTTTCCTGATGATAGTGTTCATTGCGGAGGGCTCGCTTGGGCTGGTTGAAAAAAGTCAAATCCCCATAGAGACAGTTAACACTGAGACTGACTTCTACATCTACAGGTACAATGATTTTAGTCGTTCCTACCATCTTTCTGAGGATAATGACATTGTCATGATTGGTTAGAATCACCCTCTCCAGATGAATGGTGTCCTTGCCCATGAAACGAAAGAGATTGATATCATCAAACTGGCAAGTCTGGTAGCTTGAAAAATGATGGAGATTTCCAAACCAACGATTTTTCTCCTTCTTAACCGTCACAACCTCTTCAAAAACCAAATTGGTCTGCTCTTTTTCCTGATTCATCATCGGATAAAGAAGAAAGAGGCTATAGATAACCGCAGCAAAAATAGCTAGAATCACAAAGGGATTGAGCATGACGATGAAAAAGAAGAGAATGCTTGCCACCACTAATAGAAGGTTATTGCCCTCTTTACCAGTGTAATAACGAATCAAAAGCAAAAAGAGGAATAAAATCAGCAGAAAACGCGAAAAATGCTCTGAAACCATCAAAATCAGAGCTCCTGTCAAAAGACAGGCTTCGATAAATAAAAAGATTTTAAATTTTCTCATAGGTTCATCCTCTGCTTTCTATTTTATCACAATTCAAAAAAGTCACCTCGGTCTGAAGATGGAAAAAAGGCGGTGGTTACGCCTTTTTCATCTGATCTTTTGCTTCTTTTAATTTTCCATAAAGAAGATAGTCTACTTTTTGCAGATCTGCTATGGTGGCACAATTAAGAGCACACATAAGCAAACGCAGATCGTCTTTCCAGCCTTGGACAATGTCAATCACTTCTTCGACGGTGTAGCTTTCAATCAATTCCAGAACTGTTCGAGACAGTCCTACAGCCTTGGCACCAAAGACCAAACACTTAATCATATCCAGCGGATTCCGAACGCCACCACTGACCAAGAGTTCGACCTTGTCTTTCCAGTCTTGGGCATTGAGAAGGGCTTGCATGGTAGACTGGCCCCATTGATTGAGATAATCACGTTGGCCACTGCGACGATTTTCAATATAGGCAAAGCTGGTACCACCACGACCTGACAGGTCAAAGGTTCGAACGCCCAATTCATAGGCTCTCTCGATGGTTTTGGCATCCATTCCAAAACCCACTTCCTTGAGGACAATCGGAACAGGGATTTGCTGGCTATAGTCTGCCAGATGCGATTGCCAGCTTCTGAACTTCCTTTCTCCCTCAGGCATGAGTAATTCCTGCATGACATTGACATGCACTTGCAATAGAACAGGATGCATCTCTTCTACAGTCTGAAGACCTAACTCGACAGACTTGTCCAATCCAATATTGGTTCCAAGGAGGAGATTTGGATGGCTGGTTTTGACAGAAAAAGAGTCGTCTGTTGGATCTTTTAGGGCTGCGCTATAAGACCCCGTTACAAACAAAATCCCACAGGCCTCCGCCACCTGAGCCAGCTTTTGATTGATTTCTCGACCTTTATCACTCCCACCTGTCATGGCATTGATATAAAAAGGAAAATCCCACTTTTGACCAGCAAATTCTGTCGACAGATCGATTTCATCCAGATCGTAAAGAGGCAAGGAAGAATGAATCAGCTCCACCTCATCAAAGCTATTATAGGAACTTTTCTGCTCAAGAGCATAGCGGATATGCTCGTCCTTACGATTTGTCGTCATGTCCTATCCTTTCTTGGTATAAGAGCTCAATCCCCAGATCGGCCCAACGATTTTTTAAGGTTTCAGTTGATTGCTCATCAAAACTCAAGGCAATCCCACAGTCACCACCACCAGCACCGCTACTCTTGGCAACGGCTTGCAAACCTTGGCTGGCTTCTTTTAGCTGTCTGAGCAAAGGCGTATAAATATCTAAACTCAAGCCTTCTAAGAGCTGACTGGCTGTTTCTACCTGCTTGATGATTTCTTCTGCATTCCCCTGCTCCAAGGCTTCTACCAAAGCAGATACCGTTGCTTTTGAGGAACTTAAAAAATTCTGGTCTATGTTTTGCTTGATTTGCTGGACCATGTGACTCGATACAGCCACTTCCTTGGTCCATCCCACTAAGAAATCACATTCTAAAGTTGGTTTCACTTGTGAAATTGAAAAGCCCCAATCACGCTCTAAAACTTTCGCCAAGTTTTCTTCTTTTAGCCAAGCAGCCACCTTCTGACGATCAAATGACTGGTAAAGAACCAAATCCTCAGCCACAATACAGGCAAGGTCTCCCATAGAACCATTGTCTCCTCGCTTGAGCAAGACAGCGCTAGCCAACTTGAACAAGAGCTCCTGATCAACTGAAACATCATACAGAGCCAGTAAAGCCTTGACAACCAAGACAACGACGCTGCCACTAGAGCCTAAACCAAACTTTTTCCCTTCTCTTTCCATTTTTCCTCGGATTTCCAAAGAAAAAGGTTGCAAGGTCTGCCCACGATCGGCGAGGAAGTCATTCATCAAAGCAATCGTTTCTTGAATCAAACTGTAGTCAGGACTTGGTGTCAAATCTACTGCGTAATCAAACATATCCGAATAGATACGGTAACTATCAGAAAAAGCAATCTCGCCCTTCATATAGATGGGAATGGCCTTTATCAAGGCCAACTGTCCGGGCTCTAAAATAGCATATTCACCTGCCCAATAGAGTTTCCCGCAAGTTTTAACAGCAATCATCTTGGCTAAAATCCTTTGTTTTTGACACAATCAAACGATAACGCTGACCGAAAATTTCTGACAAATGCTCCATGTCTTTCTCCTGACAGAGGACCTTGACATTGGGACCAGCATCCATAGTAAAATAACAAGCCTCTCCTTGCTCACGTAGCTGGCGAACAAAGTCCATGGCTTCATAGCTTGCATCTGTCAGATAAGAAAAGGCTGGTGATGCTGTTTTGGTCGTAGCGTGCATAGCAAGAGCATTTTTCTCCGTTAACTCCCCAACCTTGGCAAAATCATTTTCCTTGAGATAAACCAGCATATCCTGATAGTCTTTCTCAGACTGACGGACCCAGTCATCAAAGGTCGTCGAAGTTTCCACACAAAGTTTCATCCCGTCACGGCTAGAGATTGGTTTTTTCTTGTCCTCTAGCACCAACATCATCATAGCTAGCTTCAAGTCTGTCTCTACAGGGTAAATTTCCCCACTATCCTTGTCCCAGGCACCTAGTGGTCCATAAAAACTCCGAGAAGAAGAACCTGAGGCAAACTTAGCCTCCTGTGCCAACTGACTCCGATTCAAACCAAGCTTGAAATAAGCATTGCAAGCCTTGACCAGGGCGGACAAACCACTAGAGCTTGAAGACAATCCCGCTGCGGTAGGCATATTGTTTTGAGTATCGATACGGACAAAGCCTTCTCCAACTGGCCGGTAGCGGTCGATTATCTTGCTCATCTTGATATGCTCCGCCTCATTTTGTAACTGACCATTGATATAAAATTCATCAGAAGTCGCATCCGTCGGTAGAGATGACAAAGTCGTCTCCGTATACATATTTTCCAAAGTCAGAGAAATACTGCTAGTAGCAGGCACCATCTCTTTTTCTTTTTTCTTTCCCCAATATTTGATAATAGCAATATTTGCGTAAGAACGTACTGTTACAGGCTCTCTATCCATGTCTGAACAGCTCCTTTCTCTTCTAATCTTTCTGCTAGTTCTTGTGCTTGTGTCAAATTATCTGCCAAGGCTATGATACAGCCTCCAAGCCCACCACCGCTCATCTTGGCCCCCAGAGCACCATGGCTAAGAGCCGTTTCAACTAGAGAATCCGCCTCAGGGCTACTGACACCAATTTCTCTTAAATGTAAATGCGCTTGACTGAGGATTTGTCCCAGTCCTTCAACATCTTTTCTTGTAATTGCTTCTTCTGCCTGCTGGGTCAATTCTCCCAAGGCATGCAAAAATGGCAGGGCATCTTTTCCCTTACTTTGAACCACTTGGATGGCTTCACGAGTGTGACCATAAACGCCCGTATCGGCAATCACCAAATAGGCTGATAAATCCATCTCAAGCTCTGTAAATCCTACATTCTTGATAAAGCGAATAGGTTGGTCACTAAGACAGGTCTTGGCATCCAAACCACTAGGATTCATATGGGCAATCATCTCCGCCCGATTGACCAAGATTTCTAGTACATCATGAGGTAGTTCTGCTTTATAGTAGTCAAATACTGCACGAATGGCTGCTATGCTGATAGCTGCTGACGAACCCATTCCCCGTTTTTCAGGGATAGCCGAGTCAATCTCACAGCGAATGCAAGCCTCTTCGATAGCCAAATACTCAAGCGAGGCATAAACCGCCATAGACAAGGTATCCTCCTCATAGAGACGCCAAGGACTCGCTGCAGGAACTACCTTACAAGTCACCTCCACCTCCAAAAGAGGCAGGGAAATGGCAGGATAACCGTAAACGACCGCATGCTCCCCTATTAAAATAATCTTACTATGTGCCTGACCGACACCATTTTTTTTTGTCATTTTTTCCTTTTACTAGACGAAAAAGTCGTCTCATTTTTTCATACAAGTATTGCTTCTTTCCTATCTATTTTATTATATTTTCACAAAAAAAGCGATTGTTTCCTTCACAATCGCCTCTTTCATTATCGAACCCATTCGCCATTATAATTAACAGAATAACCATCTACAGTCGTATTCACTGCCAAAGCACCTGAGCTGTAAGCATAGTACCATTTTCCATTGACCTGGAACCAGCCTGTTGCCATAGCTCCTGATGAACGGAGATAGTACCACTTGTTACCCAGGTTTTGCCAACCTGTTTTCATATCACCATTTGACTCGTCTAAATAATACCAAGTCGAACCTTCCTGATACCAGCCAATTGCCATGGCTCCTGATGAACGGAGGTAGTACCACTTATTACCAAGGTATTTCCAACCTGTTTGCATTGCAGCACTTGTTGGATCTAGATAGTACCAAGTTGAATTATCATTGATCCAACCCGCACGTCTTTCACCCCCAAGGTAGTCTTTCCCTGAATAACCTATTTTTGCTAAGTAATACCAGTTAGACTGATCATAAAGCCAACCTGTTTTTAAAGAATGATCTTGATCAAAGTAATAATTTGCTAATTTAAGAACTTCTGGGCCTTCAAAGCCCTCACCATATTTTGTACCAACATTTAACGAATCCTTAACTTCTAATTGTTTCCATCCAACAAATTCTTGTAGCACCCCATCTTGTCCAAAGTAGTACCACTTCGGTTGAAGGGCAATTTCGAAAACTGGTCGATTATCAAATAAATCATCACGATAACCTGTCCCAGGGATTTCTAAGTATTGCCAACCGACTACCATTTCTCCACTATCACCAAAATAGTAGGTTTTACCGTCTATTTTATGCCAATAGATTGCTTTATGGTCATCTTTTATATAATATTTTCTATTATCCTTATCAACAAACTGTCCACCTGTAGTATCCGCCAATACTGCATTTGTCGCTAGCAAACCAAAGAAAAAGACTGCTAATGCGATTTGCATCAATTTTTTTATTATTTTCATTAGACCTATCCTCCATAACTGATTGTAGCAAAGACCCGACTGCATGTCAATATACAAAAATTCCTCAAAAAAAGCAGTTACAAAACTGCAACTGCTTTTCTATTCTTGCATGGTGTAACCGACACCACGAACGGTTTTAATGTAGCTTTTTTGACCTTTTACATCCAGCTTGCTACGTAGATAACGAATATAGACATCCACGATATTGGTTTCGGTTGCACTTTCGTACTTCCAAACACTTTCCAACAACTGCTCACGAGTCAGAACTTTCTTGCTTCCCATGAGAGTAGCCAGAAGGTCATACTCACGACGCGTCAGAGCAATCATTTCCTCGCCACGATAAACGGTATGATGCTCTACATCCATACGCAGATTGCGGTAAGACGTTGGAACCTTCATCTGACTACAGTGTTGGTCGATAAAGTCCCGACCTCGGAAAATCGCTGAAATACGAGCTACCAGATTCTCAATAATAACTGGCTTATAGATGTAAGAAACGGCAAAGCGTTGGATTGTCTCGAGCTGGTCTTGCAATTCTTCTCGATGGTCCAAGACCATGATGACTGAAGCTGGCTTAGTCCGACTCAGCTTGTCTGCAAAATCCTGGGCTGTCATATCCCCCAGACGAGCATTCAATAAAATCAAGTCATAGTCTGTCTGAAGAGCCATGGAGAGGGCTTTTTGCCCCTCCTCCACCTGATCAACTCGGTATTGCTCTTTTTGGAGTTCCAAACTTAAAAAGTGAGCTAGATTTCGTTCTTTCTCAAGTAATAAAATCCGTTTCCCCATGGCAGACCTACTTATTTTTCGTCATACCAAGAGTAGTGGAAGATTCCTTCTTTGTCTTTACGTTGGTAAGTGTGGGCACCAAAGTAGTCACGTTGCGCTTGGATCAAGTTAGCTGGAAGGTCAGCTGAACGGTAGCTATCAAAGTAAGTAATAGCTGCTGAGAAGGTTGGTACTGGCACACCAGCTTGAACTGCAAGAGCTACGATATCACGCACTGCTTGTTGGTACTTAGCAGTAACATCCAAGAAGTACTCATCCAAAAGAAGGTTTGCAAGGTCTGCATCACGGTTGTAAGCATCTGTAATCTTTTGCAAGAAACGAGAACGGATGATACAGCCATCACGCCAGATAGATGCGATATCTGCAAATGGCAAGTTCCAGTTGTTTTCTTTAGAAGCTACACGCAATTGTGCAAAACCTTGTGCGTATGAAATGATTTTTGAGAAGTAAAGGGCTTGACGGATCTTTTCAATCAACTCAGCCTTGTCTCCTTCAAACTTGAAGGCAGCTGGTTTTGGAAGAACCTTGCTAGCATGGACACGTTCTTCTTTATAAGTAGAGATGTAACGTGCAAATACTGACTCAGTGATGAGTGACAATGGAACACCAAGGTCAAGTGATGATTGGCTAGTCCATTTACCAGTTCCCTTGTTACCTGCAGCATCAAGGATGTAGTCTACGATTGGTCCATCTTGGCCTTCATCGTCTTTACGACTCAAGATATCAGCTGTGATTTCGATCAAGTAGCTGTCCAACTCACCCTTGTTCCACTCAGTAAAGATTTCAGCCATGTCTTCTGCAGAAAGGCCTAGCAAGTGTTGCATCAAGTCATAGCTTTCTGCGATCAATTGCATATCCCCATACTCGATACCGTTGTGAACCATTTTCACATAGTGACCAGCCCCATCAGGACCGATGTAAGTCACGCATGGTTTGCCATCTTCTGGTGCTTTAGCTGAGATTTCTTCGAGAACATCCGCAACCAATTCGTAGGCTTCTTTTTGTCCACCAGGCATGATAGAAGGACCTTCAAGGGCACCTTTTTCACCACCAGAAACTCCAGTACCGATAAAGTTGATACCTGAGTTTGCCAATTCTTCACTACGACGGATTGTATCTTTGTAGAAAGTGTTTCCGCCATCAATCAAGATATCACCTTTGTCAAGGTGTGGAAGAAGGGCTTGGATAGTAGCATCTGTACCAGGTCCAGCTTGAACCATCAGCATGATACGACGAGGTTTTTCGATTGAGTTTACAAAACTTTCAACATCATAGCTTGGCACAAAGTTCTTTTCAGGATGGCAAGCAATTACATCTTCAGTTTTTTCTTTACTACGGTTGTAGATAGCAACTGTGTAACCACGAGATTCAATATTAAGGGCAAGGTTACGACCCATTACGGCCATACCTACGACACCAAAGTTAGCTTTTGTCATTTGACACTCCTCTTGTTTGATTTGTTTTATTTTATCATTTTTACTTTTGAAAAGAAAGAATTTTGTAACGACTGCTTAGTAGTCCAAGTCATCCGCATGACCAGCGCCATTTCCGACAAAGTAGCCTGTCTTACAGTTAAGGGTAAAGAGATAGGTTCCATCTGGCTTGTAGAGGTTGTAATAACCATTACCATTAACGATATTGACACGTTCAAGGATATATTGGTTGCCAGTGATATATCCACGTGAACGTGAAGTCGCTAAAATTTGTTCCAAAACGCCATCCGCGAAATCCCAGGCAGAGTTGTTACTATCATCAATAGCAGACTGATTATAGGCAACACGACTGGCACTTCTTTGAACAGCAACTCCTGCACTTGATAGACCCATATTGACTTCACTGCGAGTACTCCTAGTTTCATTTGAGGCAGTATTTGAGCTACTTGGGCTTGTCTCACTAGTAGTATTTGAACTGGCTTGACTAGAGTTTGAACTGCTGGTTTGACTTGAACTTGAGCTAGAAGTACTTGTTTGCTGGCTCTTACCAAGGCTGATTGCCTTATCTAGCACTTTATCAAGCTCCGTATTTCCAGTTTTAATATCTGTAAATTTAGCATCAGATTTAGCTTTGGCATTGGTATCCAACACACCATCCACAATAGCTGGTTTTTCAAATTGAGCATTGACATCTTGAATAGCCTTGATTTGCGTTGCTAGACTATCATACTTCGATTTGGCAAGCGTATGTTCACGACTACCTTCCAGCTTATCAAGTAAGTTCTTGAGTTGACTCAGTTTATCAAACTGGCTATTTTTCAAAGCCGTTTTATTGCTGTCTGTGTAGAAGGCGTCATAAAGTGTATTAAAATCATCCACATCTGATTGATTGGCTGTAGCTGATTGAGAAGTTTGAATTTCCTTGGTCGAGCGATTCACTTGACGGTAAACATAGTAAGCACTGACACAGATAATCACTGATACAAGCGCCAAAGCGGTCAAAACAAAGCCTTTTTTACTTTTCTTTTCTGAGTCTTCTTGTTCCAGACGAGAAAGGTTTTGCTCCTCTTCCACTTCTTCAGTCATTTCTGTTGGATTTTCATCCTCTAGCAATAGAGGATCCAAGCCTTGCTCCTCATCATCCAGAGGCAAGGGTGGTAAGATGTCTTCAGAAGATGGAACTTCCTCCGAAGAAGCTTCTGACTCCTCTACAGCCTCACGCATCTCTTGAATTAAATCATCCAGACTCTGAGTTTCAACTAACTCCTCTTTTTTGTATTGACGAGTCGCAAACTTATCTGCTTCGATTTCATCTTTGTGTTGCTTAACATACTTGTCCAAAATGGAATCCTCAGGCAAGACTCCTGCTTCCACTTCTTCATTTTTACGAATCGCTTGACCAACTGTTAGCTCTTTTGCTTCATCAAAATCAAATTGCGGTTCTTGGTTTTCTTTTTTATGACGATTCCGTCTTTTCTTACTCATGAGTATCCCTTTCTATTTTACCTCTTGGCGTTTAACACGCTGACCAAAATATTGATACAGATCCACTTTCAAGGTTCCGTTGTATAACTTACGTTTCTTATCCGCCTGACTACCGTACTTGGTCTCAAAGGCTTCATCACTAGTTAGGATAAACTTACTCCACGTTTTCAGCGGTGCAAATACTTGCCCCATCTCAGCATAGAGCTTGGTAACTCCTGCATCATCTGATAAACGTTCTCCATAAGGCGGATTGGAGATAATCACGCCATTGATTTTATCAGAACGTAAATCCTGCACGCGCATCTGCTTAAAAGTAATGTCTTCTGCAACACCAGCTGCCTGAGCATTAGCTTTAGCAATTTCCACCATACGTGCATCGATATCACAGCCCATAATATCCAGTTCCAGCTCACGGTCTACTTTTTTAGCCGCTTCTGTACGCACTTCCTGAATCAAGCGATCGCTGACCCAGTTCCACTCCTCAAATGCAAAAGAGCGACGAAGTCCTGGTGCCATCTTTCGAGCAATCATAACTGCCTCGATACAGAAAGTTCCTGAACCACAGGTCGGATCAATCAAAGGCTTATCTGGATACCAGTTAGAGAGTTGTAAAATGGCTGCCGCCATGTTTTCCTTGATAGGAGCGCCACCCTTTTCCGTACGATAACCACGTTTAAAGAGGCTAGACCCGGTCGTATCAATCATGACAGTTGCCACATTTTTGAGAATAGAGACCTCAATCTTAAACTCTGGGCCATTCTCCATCAGAGGAACACCTTCTGGTCGAGCATAGTGTTTCTGCAATTTCTTGACAACAGCTTTCTTAGAAATAGCCTGTACACTGGGCTCATTGTGAAGTTTGGACTTAACACATTTGGCTTTTGAAATCGGGAACCGAGCTCCGAGTGGTAAATAATTTTCCCAATCTAAAGCAAAAACTCCCTGAAACAGCTCTTCAAAAGTCTTAGCTGGGAAAGTTCCTACGATGATCTTGATACGATCTGCTGCCCGAAGCCAGACGTTGGTTTCGATAATAGCTCTCACGTCTCCTTGAAAACGAACACGTCCATTTTCAACCTGACAATCGTAGCCCAACTCTCGCACTTCACGTCCTACAACAGCTTCAAGCCCTGCTGCCACAGTTGCAATTAAATTAAATTCTTTTTTCATGTTACAGTCTTGCAAGACCTTTCTATATGTCCACTTTAAAAAATGAGGTTGAGAAAATTTCTCAGCCCCAACCTATATGCAATTTTCTATAAGCCATGTTTTGTTCCAGAAGTGACTAGGACCACTTCCTTCGATAATCATCTGTCTACCACTAACAGCTCTAGCTGATAGCAGTCAGAATACTACGTTCGTTTCCGCGTACTCCATGCCCCGACCAAAATTTGGGTTGCTAGCTTGAGGGGTTTACCGCGTTCCACTCTCTCTGTTTCCAGAAAGACTCCGTCACTGTGGCACTTTCAAGTCTACTCTGACCTATCCAAAGACTTAGCCATTTCAACTGCCGTAACGATTTCTCGTCCCTAGGCTTATGGTTTCGCCTAGCACAAACACTACAGGCATCACAGCCTGTGCTAGCATGGACTTTCCTCATGAGAAGCAATTCTCCTCACGCGATTATCCAAAAATTGCATGTAACAAGACCTGAATTACAAATCAGTATTGTCTAAAATTTGTTTACCGAATACTTCTTTTTCAAGACGATTCAAGCGTTTTAAAATATCAAAATTCGTCATAGAAGATGAAGCTGCCACATCAATTGGATCTGGGTGACTAGGACTTGGAGCCGAACTCACTTGCGGTTTACGAGTTAATTCTTCCTTCAAATCCGCAATCTCCTGACGAAGTGACTTGACCAAGGCAGCATAGGTTTCATAGTCCTTGATGACATCGTCTAAAAACTCATCAACTTCTACCTTGCTATACCCACGGACTTCACGTCCAAACTCTTGTTCAAAAATATCTTTTGCTGAAAAAATAATACTTGCCATGTCTCTCTCCATTCTCGCTTGCTAGTATTATTATATAAAAAAAGGCAAACAAAAATCAAGGTCAAAGCTTCAATTTTCGGAAAAATTTTCAGCAAGTTCATTTAATTGATCAAATGTTAATCTCTTTATAAAATAGTCCTCTTGATTTTTCATCTTTTGGTAAAAATAAGCTAGTTTCGTTTCATTGTCTTCATCATAAAAAAGATAGGAACTGTTCGTGTTTTCCAGTAAAAACTGCTGGTAATCTCTTAACTGCCCCTTATGTTCATAACGAGGATAGGCATATTTGACAAAGTCTACCTGCTTAAAGCGACTCAGTTTCATCTGATTGCCTTCATTCCAATTTTCCCCATGGGTTTCAAAAGCAAAAATGGTGGCCAACTGGAAACCGTACTCGGTTTTCATCTCCTGAGCAACCTCTAAAACCCAATATTCAAAACCCAAAGTCCCTGTAAATACAAGCCAAGACACCCCATCTGCTGCCATAGCCTCTAAATCTTTACGTATCGCTTTTTTAATCAATTTAAGACGAGGATCCTTGTCAGAAAACAAACCCAAATCAAAAGCAGAATAGCCTAAAACCAAAGCTGTAGCCATTTTTAACCCTTTCTGTGCAAATTTATGGTATAATAGAGTGATGTTATTGTACCAATAAGGAGAATTATGGTCAACTATCCACATAAACTTTCATCACAAAAAAGACAAACATCTCTTTCTCAACCCAAAAATTTCGCAAATCGAGGAATGTCTTTTGAAAAGATGATCAATGCTACCAACGACTACTATTTGTCTCAAGGCTTGGCTGTTATACACAAGAAACCAACTCCTATTCAAATTGTACGAGTGGACTATCCACAACGAAGTCGTGCCAAGATTGTTGAGGCCTATTTTCGACAAGCTTCAACGACGGACTATTCTGGCGTTTATAATGGATATTACATCGACTTTGAAGCCAAGGAAACAAAACAAAAACGTGCGATTCCGATGAAAAATTTTCATCCACATCAGATTCAGCATATGGAACAAGTCCTTGCCCAACAAGGAATCTGCTTTGTCCTTCTTCACTTTTCTTCTCTGCAAGAAACCTACTTATTGCCGGCATTCGATTTGATTCGCTTCTATCATCATGATAAGGGACAAAAATCAATGCCACTTGGATATATTCGAGAATATGGATATGAAATCAAGGCTGGTGCCTTCCCTCAAATTCCCTATCTCAATGTTATCAAAGAACATTTATTAGGTGGTAAAACAAGATGAACAAACAAACTATCCTGCGAATAGCTAAATACCTCGGCATTGGTGTGATTAGCTTATTTATCGCAGCTTTCCTGCTTGGTGGCGGTGTCTTTCTTTACTATGCAAACAAGGCTCCTGAACTTTCCGAGAGTAAACTTGTTGCAACTACATCAAGTAAAATTTATGATAGCAAAAATGAACTAATCGCAGATTTGGGTGCTGAACGTCGTGTCAATGCTCAAAGTAGTGACATTCCTACTGATCTTGTCAATGCGATTGTCTCTATCGAAGATCACCGTTTCTTTAACCACAGAGGAATTGATAGCATTCGTATAGCAGGAGCATTCCTTCGTAACCTTCGAAGCAATAGTGGTCTTCAAGGTGGATCAACTTTGACTCAGCAGTTAATTAAATTAACTTACTTTTCAACATCGACAGCTGATCAAACCCTATCCCGTAAAGTTCAAGAAGCTTGGTTAGCTATCCAACTAGAGCGAACTGCAACTAAGCAAGAAATATTGACCTATTACGTCAATAAGGTTTACATGTCAAATGGTAACTATGGTATGCAGACAGCTGCGGAAAACTATTATGGTAAGGACCTCAAAGACTTATCCATTCCTCAGCTAGCACTTTTAGCAGGTATGCCACAGGCTCCAAATCAATATGATCCTTATTCTAACCCTGAAGCAGCCCTTGAAAGACGGAACCTCGTTTTGTCAGAAATGCAAAAGCAAGGCTACCTTACAGCCGAGAAATATGAAACAGCAATCAATACCCCAATCACAGATGGACTTCAAAGTCTAAAATCTGTTAATAGCTATCCACCGTACATGGATAACTATCTTAAAGAAGTTATTGACCAAGTAGAGCAAGAGACAGGTTATAATCTATTAACAACAGGTATGGAAGTCTATACAAACGTTGACCAAGAGGTACAAAAACGCCTTTGGGACGTCTATAATACTGATCAATACGTAAACTATCCTGATGATGATATCCAAGCAGCCTCTACTATCATTGATGTATCAAATGGTAAAGTTATTGCCCAACTCGGGTCTCGTCACCAAGCTAGCAATGTATCCTTTGGTACTAACCAAGCAGTGGAAACAAACCGTGACTGGGGTTCAACTATGAAACCAATTACGGACTATGCACCTGCACTTGAGTACGATATCTATGACTCAACTGCTTATATGCTTAAGGATGTACCATATAACTTCCCAGGTACTAGCACTCCACTCTACAACTGGGATAGGGGGTATTATGGTAACATCACCCTTCAAACTGCTATCCAACAATCGCGTAATGTCCCAGCCGTTGAAACTCTCGATAGAGTTGGACTCGATAAAGCAAAAGGTTTCCTAAATGGATTAGGCATTGATTATCCAACTATGGTATACGCAAATGCAATTTCAAGTAACACGACTGAGTCAAACAAAAAGTACGGAGCAAGTAGTGAGAAAATGGCTGCTGCTTATGCTGCCTTTGCTAATGGTGGTATCTACCACAAACCAATGTATATCAATAAAGTTGTCTTTAGTGACGGAACTTCGAAAGAATTCTCTGACCCAGGTTCACGCGCTATGAAAGAAACAACTGCCTACATGATGACCGAAATGATGAAAACTGTATTATACTCTGGTACAGACGCCTATATATCATGGCTTCCACAAGCAGGTAAGACTGGTACATCAAACTATACAGATGATGAAATTGAAAATTACATTAAGAGATACGATTATGTTACACCTGATGAAATGTTTGTAGGATATACCCGTAAATATTCAATGGCCGTTTGGACCGGTTATTCAAACCGTCTCACTCCAATCGTAGGAGATGGATTTAGAGTCGCTGCAAATATCTACCGCTCAATGATGGCATATCTCTCAGAGGATGATAACCCAGGTGATTGGACAATGCCTGAAGGACTTCATAGAAGTGGTGATTACATCTTCAAGAATGGGGCACGTAGCAACTGGATTCCACAGTCAACTCAAGAAAGTTCGACTACAGAGAGCTCTAGCTCAAGTTCAACTTCAACAACTGAAAGCGAAAGCTCTTCAAATGAAAATACAAATGGCACTACCAATCCAAATGCAACGCAACCAAACTCATCTGCAAATTCTCAACAACAAAATCAACCCCAACAAAATCCACGAAGACAACAATAAAATATATAAAAAACTGAGGATTTATTCTCAGTTTTTTATATGCAGTTTTTTATGGTGGAATCTTAATTTTTATAAAGCCAAACTTTTAAAATTAGGAAGAGAAACAACTTAACAGACTAAAAAACTGTCAAAGCTATCTCAATCGCAACCTTATCCCAAACACAAGTTAAATAGTCGGGAAAACTGTTTAAAAGATACCTTGTGTTTATGTAGTTTATCTATGAACTGGGACGTGACTTAAAAAGCCTGTTCTACTACTTCAATGCAGTGCTTGAACCAATAACCAAAATGTCAAACTGATGTCTCAGGAATGATATCAAAAGGCCAGACTTTTTGTCCGGCCTCTTTTTTCTTATTTGACATGATTTGCAAGTTCTTCTTGCGCTTTTTTATTGGATTCTGCTTTTTCTTTCATCCATTTTTCTTGAGCTTTTTGATATTCATCTGCAGTAACTGCCTTGTCTTGAAGTTCAAGGTATTTATACAAGACTGGGTCACTTGTACCTTTATTTCCTGACAATGCAAATGGTATTGTAAATGGTACCATCTTAGACAAGATTGGACGACCAGTTTTAGAAGTTGTTGGGATGATCAAGGCACTATCTGTCAACCAAGCTTGGGCTGCTGCGTATTTATCATATCGTTTAGCAACATCTGTAGTCTCATCACCAGCTTCAGTAACCAATTTTTCGTAGTCATATAGACCTACTTTTTTAGCAGCTACATTATCTTCCCCTGAGTCAAATCCTAAATATGTTTTAGTACTTTCTCCTACAGAAGGTTTGATAATATCAAGGTAGGTTGATGGATCGGCAAAGTCTGGACCCCAACCGACATTATCTGATAAATCCCAGTCTTCGCCAGCAGCATTTTCAGCAAATAAAGTTACATTAAGCAATTCATCTTTTTGCAATTGTTGGATATCAATAACAACATTATCAGTTCCTAAAGTTGCTTCCAAGGATTGTTTCATAGATTGGACACGTTGAACTTTTGTAGTTGCTGTCTGGTCAACTGGCATATCCAAATGAATTGGGAAAGTCACACCTTCTGCTTGTAAAGCTGATTTAGCTTTGGCAAATTCAGCCTTGGCTTTTTCTGGATTGTAAAGACCATCTTGTGAATCGGCCAGATTAACATCCTTCCATTCATCCCCGTAATTCACCAATTTCTCTTTGACTATATCGCCAAAGTTTTTCCCATCTGCTTGAACAAATGTTGGTGGCACAAAGAGATTACGCAAGATTTTGCTTGCTCCAGTTTCTCCATTCAACTGAGAGGCATAAGCTGTACGGTCAAAACCAAAGGCAATAGCCTGACGGAAATCCTTGTTTAAGAGCGCCTTTTTAGTAGATGTCTTTTGTTCTTCACTAGTCTTAGATGTGTGTTTATAAGATTGACGATCAATATTTGTTCCGACTAGATAAGTCGTAGAGTCTTGTTGAGTATAGACGATATTGTCTTTCATACTCTTCTCAAGCTCTGCGAAACTTGCACTTGTTGGATAAAGACGAGCTGCTGTAAGGCTACCATCTTTAAAGTTTTCTGCTGGTTTGCTGGTATCTTGCCCATCCCAGAATGACAATTTAACTTTGTCAATATGCACATTGTCCTTATCCCAGTAGTTCGGATTTTTCGCAAATTCAACAGAGGATTTGGTCACAATGGATTTCAGCAAATAAGGGCCGTTATACAAGAGACTACTTGGATCCGTCGCTTTGGCAAAATCGTCCCCTTTTGAATTCAAAAACTCTTCATTGACTGGCGCAAGCACACCCATGGTTGTTTTAGAATTCCAAAAAGTTTCAGGTTTGTTCAAGGTGTATTGGATTGTTTGGTCGTCAAGCGCTTTAATCCCGACTTGAGCGAAGTCTGTGATTTCACCTTTGGCATAGGCATCCAGACCTTTGATTGAATCCTGTACCAAGTAAAGGGCTTCTGCTTTCTTATCTGTTGCATATTTAAGTCCTGTTACAAAGTCCTGAGCCTTAACAGGAGCGTACTCTTCTCCCTCAGATGTATACCACTTGGCATCCTGACGAATCTTATAAGTATAAGTCAAGCCATCCTTAGAGACCGACCAGTCTTCTGCCAATGAAGGAACAAGGTTCCCGTATTTATCATTTTCAAGCAATCCATCAATCACATTACTAGTAATCTCAGAAGTTGCTGCCTTACCAGTTGTCAAATAGTTAAGATTATCTGGATGTGTCTCGTAGGTAAATGCAAAGGTTTTTTCACCTTGAGCGCCTGAACCCCCAGAACAAGCAGCTAAAACACCAGCTGCTAATAAGGTTACTCCCGCAAGAGCCAATACTTTTCTTGTTTTCATAGTATTCTCCTTTGTTTTTTTATTCATTATAGACTCTTTTTCAAGTCCTGTCAATAGAATTTTCTGAATTTTAAGAGTTATTTGTTATATTTGCTATATTCTGAAAAATAAAATTGTTCATTTATGCCAAAAAAGCCAACATAGGTTCTCTTCTGATAAGCAGAAAAGAATCTTGTTGACCTTACTTCTAAAAATCTTAAGTAGCAAAGATTCTAAAATGACAGAATCCTTGCATTATTGTCCCAACTCTTCCGCGACCACTTCCAAAGCCCGTTCGATGACCACATGCATGTCGTAGTATTTATAATCAGCCAAACGTCCACAGAAAATGACCTTATCATTCCGTGCTGCTTCTTCTTGATATTTAGCAAACAGGGCATTGTTTCTCTCATCATTGATTGGATAATAAGGCTCATCACCACGTTTCCAATCTGCTGGATATTCACGAGTAATAACCGTTTTGTCCTGAGTACCATACTCAAAGTGTTTATGCTCAATAATACGAGTATAAGGAATTTCTCGCTCTGTATAGTTGACAACAGCATTTCCTTGATAGTTTTCTTCATCAAGAACTTCATGCTCAAAACAAAGACTACGGTATTCTAACTCACCATGTTTATAATCAAAGTATTGATCAATCATCCCTGTAAAGACAACTTTTTCAGCAGAAGCTTCTAATTCCTGACGATTGGCAAAAAAGTCAAGGCCAAGTTCTACTTCCACATCCTTGAGCATATTTTCGATAATGACATTATAGCCACCGATTGGAATACCCTGGTAACGGTCATTGAAGTAGTTATTATCAAAGGTTAAACGAACTGGTAAGCGTTTGATGATAAAGGGTGGAAGGTCAGTCGCAGAACGTCCCCATTGCTTTTCAGTATATCCTTTAATCAATTTTTCATAAATATCTGGACCGATCAACTTGATAGCCTGTTCTTCCAAGTTTTTAGGTTCAACAGCCTTCATATGTGCCGTTTGCTCAGCAATCTTATCTTTCACCTCTTGAGGAGTTTTTGTCCCCCACATAGCATAGAAAGTATTCATATTGAAAGGTAGATTATAAAGGCTACCCTTGTAATTAGCTAGAGGCGAGTTGATGTAGTTGTTAAACTCAGCAAATTGATTCACATAATCCCAAACTTTTTTATTAGAAGTATGAAAGATATGGGCACCGTATTTATGAACATTAACTCCTTCTACATTCTCACAGTAGATATTCCCACCAATGTGGTCACGTTTATCAATAACTTTTACTTTTTTTCCACGCTTGGTTGCTTCATAAGCAAAAATTGCTCCCGACAAACCAGCACCAACGATTAGATAGTCGTACATAGTCTCTCCCTTATCATTTATCTTTGCATCTCCTTAACTATAGTAAAAGAGAGAATCTTAGTTTCAATCTATTTTAGCACAAAACAAATCATTTCTCAGTTTTCAATAGCCGAGTGATTTAAAAAGACAAGCACCAAAACTGATGTTTGTCTTTATGATTTTGCTTGAAAAGGCTATTTCTAACTATTTAACATGTTTTTCTGCTTCTTTTTGAGCTTTTTCGATTGCTTTTTTACTTTCTTGCTCCCATTTGATCTTAGCTTCTTCAAACTGTTTGGTTGTCACAGTATCTTTTTGCAGTTTCATGTACTTGTAGTTATTGCCATCACCCTTGATACCAACCAATGAATAGCCTCTTGTAAATGGCGTTACTTTAGTTACAGATGCTGTACCACCACTTGACATAGCTGACATGATTAGAGAATTGTCAATCATCCAAGCCTGTGCTTCAGCATATTTTTCATAGCGTTTGGCTACATCTTTATTCTCACTATCTGCATCTTTGAGCATCTTGGTGTAGGTATCCAGACCTAGGCTAGTGATTTTTTCCTTGTCTTCCTTGGCATCTAGTCCAAAAATCTTGAGATAGAAGCCATCCTCTGCATTGAAAGGATTGAGATAAGTTGACGGATCTTGGTAGTCACCTACCCAACCATCAAAGTTCAAATCGTAGTCTCGATCAGCTGGTGTCGGTGCCAAGAAAGCTACGTTATTAAAATCGTCCGTTGAAAGTTGCTGAACATCAATGACAATGTTATCAGCACCTAAAACTGACTCAAGGGTCTGCTTAGCTGAGTTCATGCCTGTCACAGCATTTTTACTTGTCTGATCAACTGCCACATCCAAGTGAATTGGGAAGGTCACACCTTGACTTGCCAATTCTTTTTTAGCTTCCGCAAATTTTGCTTGGGCTTTTTCTTTGTTAAAATAGGCATCCTGAGCATCTGCCAGGTTAATACCTGACCATTCTGTGCCATAGTTGACCAATTTAGAAGCGACTACTTCTCCAAAGATCTTGTCTCCTACTTGGACAAATGTAGGAGGCACTAGGGTGTTACGAAGGGTCTTGCTAGCTGCTTCTTCCCCATTTGACTGGGCAGAATAGGCTGTGCGGTCCAAGGCAAAGTTCACTGCTTGGCGGAAGTTCTTGTTCAAAACAGCTGTCTCAGTCGACTTCTTCTGCTCATCTGTCGTTTTAGCAGTGTGATTGTAAGCCTTACGGTTGACGTTGAAATTGAAATACCAAGAAGTCTTGTCCTGCAAGCTATAGACGATATTATCCTTATATTTCTCCTTGGTCTTGGCGAAGTTAGAACTATTTGGATAAACCCCAGCGATTGAATAAGCGCCACTTTCAAAGTTACGGATGGTCAATTCTTGGTCTGAGCCATCAAAATAAGCCAATTTCACATGTTCAATTGATACTTTATCATGATCATAGTAATGCGGATTTTTCACATACTCGATCGATGATTTTGATGTGAAATCTTTTAACAAATAAGGTCCGCTGTAGAGAATACTATCTGGAGATAGGGTACCAAAATCTTTCCCTTTTGAATTTAAAAACTCTTCATTTACCGGGAAAAGAATACTATTGGTTGTTTTTGAATTCCAGTAAGGTTCTGGGCGTGCCAAAGTATACTCAACCGTCTGGTCGTCAATGGCCTTCACCCCAACCTTAGAGAAATCAGAATCCGCTCCTGTAATATAATCATTCAAGCCCTTGATCGAGTTTTGAATCAAGTCAATAGCCTGTGATTTATTGTCCACTGCATACTTGATACCTGTCACAAAATCTTGTGCCTTGACTGGGGCGTACTCTTCACCGTCAGCCGTGAACCATTTGGCATCTTTTCTCAATTTGTAGGTATAAGTCAGACCGTCGCTTGAAACAGACCAGTCTTCTGCCAAAGACGGAACTAGATTCCCATGATTGTCATTTTCAAGCAAACCATCAACTAGGTTAGTAATAATAGCTGTATTATCAGCGTAGTAGTCTAATAGGTAGTTAAAAGTAGTTGGATTTCCACTAAAGGTTGATGAGTAAGTTTTTGTATCTGAACCTGATTGTCCGCAAGCAGCTAAAAGCAAAGCAGCCGCAAAAGTCAGGCCTGCACTAAGGACACGCTTTTTTGTATTCATCTTCTTTCTCCTTTATGTTAGTTTTTATAACATATATTTATTTTACCAAAATAGTGGGAATTTGTAAAGTTAATTGAATTTCTAGAATGAAAGTTTATAAATCTTGGTTATAAAAAAACAAAGGATTTCTGCCTTTCATACAGTCTTCCCTTGTTTTTATGCGATTTATCATTTAAATATCAATGAATTAACTGATAACCTAACGAAAGCAAGATTCTCATTCACATTATTTTATGTGCTTTTCTAAATCCTTTTGATACTGAGCATTCGATTCCAGTTTTTCCTTTTGCCACTTTTTGAAGGCCGCATCATACTCTTTAGTTGTCACAATATCATTTTGAAGTTCCATTCCTTTAAAAATAAATGGATCCCCCTTAATACCGACCTGTGAATAAGCTTTGGTAAATGGAACAGTACGACTAACCATAGGAGAGCCCCCTGAAGAAGCAACTGGAATAAGAAGTGAACTATCAGTAACCCAAGCCTGTGCTTTGGCATACTTTTCGTATCGTTTATCAAGATTACTTGTCTCAGAAGCCGCATCATCCAAGAGCTTCTTGTATTCATCCAAGCCAACTTTCGCCACAACTTCAGGATCCTTGCCCTTTGTTATACCTAGATGTTTCAAGGCAGAACCCTTCTTAGCATCTAAAATATTGAGATAAGTTGCTGGATCTTGGTAATCTGGTCCCCAACCTGTTCCGTTCAAATCATAATCTTTTTGGGTTGGAACTTTAGCTTGAGAAGTAATACTTTCCTTCTCATTATCTGTCATTTGAAGAACATCTATAATGACATTCTCCGTTCCAAGCGTTTCTTCAATTGATTGTTTTAGCGAATTGGTTTGTTGAACCGCAACTACATCAGTTTGCTCAACAGGCACATCCAAATGAATCGGGAAACTCACTCCCTTAGCTTGCAATTCTGACTTCGCTTTTTCAAATGCAGATTTAGCCTTTGTTGGATTGTAAATTGTATCCTTACCATCTGTGAGAGTCACATCTTTCCACTGTTCTCCATATTTCAGTAGTTCATCCTGTGCCAACTGTCCGAAGGTCTTCCCAGCTACTTGAACATAATTATCTGGCACTAGACTATTACGAATAATCTTATCCGCACCCTCTTCACCGTTTAATTGAGCTGTATAGGCGTGGCGATTAAATGCAAAATTAAGAGCCTGACGGAAGTTCTTATTGAGAAGAGCTTCTTTTGTTGATGTCTTTTGTGACTCATCTGTTTTAGCTGTTTTATTGTAAGACTGGCGGTTTACGTTCACAGTGAGGTAGTAGCTTGTTGCCTCTTGTGGACTATAGACAATCTTATCTCCGTACTCTTTCTTAGTTGACTCAAAGTTTGAGCTTGCTGGAAAAAGACGTGCAGTGGTATAGGCACCTTGTGTAAAGCTACGAATTAAGGATTCTTGATCTGAACCATCATAGAATGTCAATTTAACATTATCAATTTTGACATTTTCCTTATCCCAATAGTTAGGATTTTTTTCATATTCAATCACAGATTTAGAAATCAAAGATTTCAAAAAATATGGGCCATTGTAAAGAATACTTGATGGAGTTGGCGCTCCGTAATCCTTACCTGTTGCATTCAAAAATTCTTCATTTACAGGAAGCATGGTTGCTGTGGTTACTTTAGAGTTCCAAAAACTTTCCGGGTTATTAAGGGTATATTCTACCGTATAATCATCAAGAGCCTTCACACCTACAGTTGAGAAGTCGTTTGTCTCACCACTAACATAAGCCTCCAATCCTTTGATGGATTTCTCAATCAAAGAAAGACCATCTGACTTACCATCTGCTGCATGTTTCAGACCGGTAACAAAATCCTGAGCCTTAACTTCCGCATACTCCTCTCCTTCAGAAGTATACCACTTCACACCTTTACGAAGTTTGTAGGTATAAGTCAAGCCATCTTTAGAAACTGACCAATCCTCTGCTAGAGAAGGAATGAGATTCCCATATTTATCATTCTCTAAAAGACCGTCGACGACATTACCTATTACGTCAGAAGTTGAACTTTTACTTGTAAGGCTATAATCCAAGGATGATGGATCAACTGCATAAACATAAGAGAATGTTTTGGGAGCATCTGCATTCTTTTCACTTTTCCCACAAGCTGTTAAAAGAATGGCTGTGCTCAAGGTCACTCCTGCTCCTATGAGCCACTTTTTCGATTGCATAAATAATCTCCTTCAAAATAGTATTTTCACTATTATACCCTATTTTTTTATAAATGCAAGACTTCTTGTAGAATTTGTTAGAAAATTCTAACAAATGTTTTTAAAAGAGTTTTTACACAACTTTTAGCAAAAAGAGGCTGGGAAAAAAGTCTTTAAAACAAAAAACGCATAATATCAAGTCAGTACAATGAAAACCTTGGTACTATGCGTTTTATTGTGGGAAGATTTACTTCATTTTCTCCTGAAGTCGAGTTTTTGCCCAATCTCTCTCATTTTAGTCAGTCAATTCCACACAGAAAGCATCCCATGGAGCTAAGATTTGTTTTTCAAAGACTTCTTGAGCTAGGGTGTTTTCAATCAAGACAGATTTGACATTTCCTTCTACTGTCAAGTCTTGCTCTTCATTGGACAAGTTAGCCACAACTAGGAAACGACGGTCGCCATCTTTACGGATATAGGCGAAGACCTTGTCAGTTGTTTCCAAGAGTTCAAAGTCAGCTCGAATCAGCCAGCTATTCTCCTTACGGATTTGAACCAGTTTCTGATAAGTATAGAAAATAGAATCTGGATTTGCCAGTGCTTCTTGAACGTTGATTGCTTGATAGTTTGGATTCACTGCTAACCAAGGTTGACCTGTTGAGAAACCAGCGTTTTTGCTCTCATCCCATTGCATAGGGGTACGGGCATTGTCACGTCCAATGACACGGATACTGTCCATGATTTCTTCCATCGGAACACCTTTTTCAAGAGCTTCACGCGCATAGTTAAGAGATTCAATATCTTCTACTTGATCCAGCGTTTCAAAGGGATAGTTGGTCATCCCAATCTCCTCACCTTGGTAGATATAAGGTGTTCCTCTCATGAGATGAAGTAAGATTGCAAAGGCTTTGGCAGATTTTTCGCGGTATTCTTGGTCATTTCCCCAGATTGAGACGATACGAGGAAGGTCATGATTGTTCCAGAAGAGCGAATTCCAGCCATCTTCAACTCCTAACTCTGTCTGCCATTTATCGAAAATCTCTTTTAACTTAGCAATATTCAGTTCTTTTTGATAGTGCCATTTAGGCTGACCTTCCTGATACTGAAGACCGATATGTTCAAACTGGAAGACCATAGACAATTCTTGTCCCTTTGGATCTGAGTAGAGCTTGGCAATCGCTGGCGTTGCTCCCCATGTTTCCCCTACTGTTAAGAGATTCTTATCTCCAAAGGTCGCCTGATTCATCTCCTTGAGATAGGGATGGAGCATAGGACCATTATTAACTACTTTCTCGTAAGGAATTTTCCCAATCATGTCAATAACATCCATGCGGAAACCACCAATACCTTTATCAATCCAGAAGTTCATCATCTCATAAACTTTCTGGCGAAGTTTTTCATTTTCCCAGTTGAGATCAGGCTGTTTCTTGCTGAAAAAGTGGAGATAGTACTGACCCGACTTTTCATCGTATTCCCAAGCAGAACCACTAAAGATAGAATCCAAATCATTGGGTTCATCCCGCCAAATATAGTAGTCACGTTCAGGGCTGTCGGGATTTTCACAGGCCTCGACAAACCAAGCATGTTCATCTGAGGTATGATTGACCACCAAGTCCATGATGATACGAATATCACGCTTCTTAGCTTCCGCAATTAGTTGGTCCATGTCCTCCATGGTTCCGAAAATAGCTGCAATCGCTTGATAATCAGCAATATCATATCCATTATCATCCATAGGACTATCATAAACGGGAGAAAGCCAAATCGCTGTAATCCCTAACTTGGCGAGATAGTCTAACTTATTGGTAATACCTGGCAAGTCGCCAATTCCATCTCCGTTGCTATCCATAAAGCTCTTAGGATAAACTTGATAGACTACGGCATTGTGCCACCATTTTTCTTGCATCTTCTTACCTCATTATTTTAATAATCTACAATCTATGATAGCGCTTTTCAGAATTTTGTGCAAGCGTTTGCCTAATCTTTTTGATTTCTTTTTTGACTCCATAGTTTCCTAACTTCCAATTTTTTATTATAATAGAGGTCAGAGGTAAAAAAATGAAAAAACAAGCTTTTAGTTCTGAACAATATTTGAATCTACAGCGCGACCACATTTTGGAGCGCATTAACCAATTTGACGGCAAGCTCTACTTGGAGTTTGGTGGCAAAATGTTAGAAGATTTCCACGCCGCTCGTGTTCTTCCTGGTTATGAGCCTGACAACAAAATCAAGCTCTTGCAAGAATTAAAAGAGCAAGTCGAGGTTGTGATTGCCATTAACGCTAGCAACATCGAACATTCCAAAGCACGTGGTGACTTGGGCATTTCTTATGACCAAGAAGTTCTTCGTTTGATTGATAAATTCAATGAATTAGGGATTTTTGTTGGCTCGGTAGTCATCACACAGTACGCTGGTCAACCAGCTGCAGATGCTTTCCGCAATCAGTTAGAGAAAAACGGAATTGATTCTTATCTTCATTATCCAATCAAAGGATATCCAACAGATATGGATCACATCATTTCTCCAGAAGGCATGGGGAAAAATGACTACATCAAAACTAGTCGCAACTTGATCGTCGTAACCGCTCCTGGACCTGGTTCTGGAAAATTAGCAACTTGTATGTCCAATATGTACCACGACCAGATCAATGGCATCAAGTCTGGCTACGCTAAATTTGAAACCTTCCCAGTTTGGAATCTTCCCCTTCATCACCCAGTCAATTTGGCCTACGAGGCTGCTACAGCAGACCTTGATGATGTCAACATGATTGACCCCTTCCATCTCCAAACCTATGGAGAAACTACTGTCAACTATAACCGTGATATCGAGATTTTCCCAGTGCTCAAGCGCATGTTAGAACGTATCCTTGGTAAATCTCCATACGCTTCTCCGACAGATATGGGTGTCAACATGGTTGGTTTCGCTGTTACAGATGATGAAGCTGCTGTCGAAGCTTCTAAACAAGAAATCATCCGCCGTTACTATCAAACTGTTCTTGATTTTAAAGCCGAAAAAGTTGGCGAAGCAGCTGTCAAGAAAATTGAGTTGCTCATGAACGACCTCGGCATCACACCTGCAGACCGTAAGGTTGCTGTCGTTGCGCGTCAAAAAGCAGAAGAAACTGGCGGACCAGCCCTAGCCCTTGAATTGCCAAGCGGAGAAATTGTCACTGGTAAGAACTCAGAACTCTTTGGTCCTACAGCAGCTGCTCTTATCAACGCCATCAAGAAATCAGCTGACATCGCTAAAGAAGTAAAACTAATCGAACCTGAAGTTGTTAAACCAATCCAAGGTCTTAAAATCGATCATCTCGGTAGCCGCAATCCACGCCTTCATTCAAATGAAATCCTGATTGCACTTGCTATCACAGCTACAGAAAATCCTGATGCTGCTCGTGCTATGGAAGAACTTGGCAACCTCAAAGGAAGCGAAGCCCACTCAACCATCATCTTAACCGATGAAGACAAGAATGTCCTTCGTAAACTAGGTATCAACGTAACCTTTGATCCTTACTACCAATACGACCGCTTGTATCGTAAATAAAGATTTCAACCTCTCCACTCTCGGAGAGGTTTTCTCTCTGTCTCAGGAGCCAGCTTTATGTTATAATGAAATTAGAAAACTGAAAGGATTTACCATGTCAAAAGAAGTTATTGTTGAAAGTTTTGAACTTGACCACACCATTGTTAAAGCCCCCTATGTTCGCTTGATTGGGGAAGAAACTGGACCAAAGGGAGACATCATCTCCAATTATGATATTCGCTTGGTGCAACCAAACGAAGACTCTATCCCTACCGCTGGCCTGCACACTATTGAGCACCTCTTAGCCAAACTCATCCGTACCCGCATTGACGGCATGATTGACTGCTCACCATTTGGTTGTCGCACAGGCTTCCACATGATTATGTGGGGGCGCCATACCAGCGCCGAGATTGCAGCTGTTATCAAGGATTCGCTCAAGGAAATCGCTGAGACTACTACTTGGGAAGACGTCCCTGGAACAACCATCGAATCTTGCGGAAACTATAAGGACCACAGCCTCTTCTCTGCTAAAGAATGGGCGAAACTCATCTTGGAACAAGGGATTTCAGATGATGCCTTTGAGCGTCATGTGATTTAAATACAAAAGGAACCAGTTTTTTTCAGCTGGCTCCTTCTTTTTATTCTCAAAATCTTGGCTTATACTCAATGAAAATCAAAAAGCAAACTAGGAAGCTAGCCACAGACAGTACTTGAGTACGGCAAGGCGAAGCTGACGTGGTTTGAATTTGATTTTCGAAGAGTATTAAGCTTTTTCACGAATGACTAAAATGCCATCTTCCATATCTGCTTCCAGGTGTTTGGCATCTAGGTGATCCAAATGGAAGTCTGTCACCTTATCACGAATTTCTTGTTCAACCACGCGACGGAGAGGACGAACACCCATGACTTCGTCATAACCTTCTTCTGTGATATAATCTTTAGCCGCTTGACTGACTACCAAATCAATGTCTTTCTTAGCCAAGGTTTGGTTGACTTCGGCCAACATCAAGTCCACAATCTTAGAAAGATCTTCCTTAGTCAAGTGTGAGAACTCGATAACTGCGTTAAAGCGGTTAAGGAATTCTGGACGGAAGAAGGGTTTCAAACGATCCATCAATTCTGGTTTGTCCGCATCTTCTGTCAAGTTGGCTTCATAGCCAAATCCAGCATTTGAGGTCGCAATAATGACAGTATTTTTGAAGTTTACTGTGTTTCCTTGACCATCTGTCAAACGACCATCATCTAGAACTTGGAGGAGAAGGGTAATGACTTGAGGATCAGCCTTTTCAATTTCATCCAAGAGAATGATAGAGTATGGATTGCGGCGAACGCGTTCTGTCAAGGTATTGTTGTTGTCATCGTAACCAACATAACCTGCAGTTGTACCAATCAATTTAGATACGGCTGTGCGGTCACTGTATTCAGACATATCCAAACGGATAATGGCTTCCTTGGTTCCAAACATATCTAGCGCCAATTGCTTAGCAAGTTCTGTCTTACCAACCCCAGTTGGACCTACAAAGAGGAAGCTACCGATTGGGCGATTACCTTCATCAAAACCAGCACGGTTACGACGGATGGCACGGGCTACAGCTTCAACTGCCTTATCTTGACCGATTACCTTATCTTGCAGACGATGAGCCATATCTTTCAAACGTTCGATGTCTGACGCTCCCATTTGTGACACTGGAATACCGGTCATTCGTTCTACAGATTCAGCCACATCGTTGATACTTGCAGTTACCTTCATATCTTCTGTATGGTTTTCGATTTTCTTTTCCAATTCTGCGATGCGTGTTTTATAGTTTAGAGCTGCTTCAAAATCTTCTGACTCAACAGCTTTTTCTTGCTTGTCTTTTTCTACCTCAATTTCACGTTCAACAGCATGAACATCTGTTACTGGATGCTGAGCTGCCAAGTGAGCTGCCGTTACATCTACAAGGTCGATAGCCTTATCTGGCAAGCTACGTTGAGGAATATACTGAACAGAATAATCCACCGCTGCTTTCAAAACTTCGTCTGGCAAGATGACATTGTGGTGTTGCTGATAGAGGTCACGAATTCCTTGAAGAATTTTATATGTATCCTCTGCTGAAGGAGCATTGACCTTGACTTCGTTGAAACGACGAGCAAGAGCTGCATTCTTCAAGATGGTGTTACGGTATTCATCTTGAGTCGTTGCCCCAATCACTGTCAATTCTCCACGAGAGAGAGCTGGCTTAAGAATGTCTGCAAGCCCTTTAGAACCACTGTCTCCACCAGTGCTACCTGCACCGAGGATTTGGTGAATTTCATCAAAGAAGAGAATAATATTCCCTGCTTCTTTCACTTCATTGACTAGGTTTTGAACGTTTTCTTCAAAACTACCACGGTATTGAGTACCAGCCTCAAGACCTGAGATATCAATGGAAATAATTTCCTTATTCTTAATAGCAGCTGGAACATCGCCGTTCACAATGGCTTGTGCCAAGCCTTCGACAACGGCTGTCTTACCAACACCTGCATCCCCGACCAAAACAGGATTATTCTTGGTACGGCGTGAGAGAATTTCAGACGTTTCTTGAATTTCCTTGTTTCGTCCGATAACAGGATCCAACTTGCCCTCACGCGCTTCTGCAGTCAAGTTTCGACCTAGTTTAGCAAGGACACCGTCTTGTTTCATACTTGAAGCCTGTTGTTGCATTTGTCCATCAGTTTCTGCATTTCCTGGAAATTGACCCGTTGCACGATAATGAGCAAATTCCTCAGGTGTGACTTCACGTCCATTAATTAAGTAGCGACGGTTTTCAGAACTGTATCCTCGCATACCACCCATCAATTGGTTAAATAGATCATCCATGTTGTTAAAATTATTAAAGTTGTTGTTCATATTCTTTACCTCGTTTATTGTTAATTATTTGCGTCCTCTGATATTGACTATCTTTGACCTTTGTTTTAAAAAATTTAGACTAGCTAAATCGCTACTCTACGTACTATTTCTGGTTTTTCTTTTTCAAGCAGGAGTAGACTATCTTTACTTCTAAAGATTTCTAGATTAAACATAGACCCTACCTCTTTCTATTTTACTTTAAATAAATGTTCTAGTAAGGCTTTCATTTACCTTACGTTCATAATATACTACATTAGTCAGAAAAGGTCAAGGAATTTGACTTTAATTGACCAATATTTTTTAAACAGCAAAAACACCCTGAAACATCAGGGTGCCATTCTTACATCAAATATAAAATTGCTAGTGTCAAGAGACTTGCTAGAAGTCCCACTCCCCAAAAGAAGAAGTCAACCTTCCACTCACTCCAAGGATTTCCTTTACCAGACAGTCCTCCAAGCTCAAAATGATGATGCACAGGCGTCATACGGAAAATACGTTTACCACCTGTCAGTTTAAAATAACTGACTTGCATCATGACCGAAGTTGTTTCAAAGACATAAACAATTCCGATAATCAAGAGAGTCCATTCTTGGTGGAGGGCCATAGAGATAGCTGCCAACATTCCACCTAGGGCCAAACTTCCCACATCCCCCATAAAGACTTTAGCAGGCTTATGGTTAAAGACGAAGAAACCAAGCAAACCACCAATCATGGCAAGAATCACTAGAAGGATATCCATCTGACCTTGCACATAGGCAATAACTCCATAGGCAGACAAGCTAATCACAACGGAAATACTAGCTAGACCGTCAATACCATCTGTCAAGTTGACTGCGTTTGAAAAACCAACTAGCCAGAAAAGAGCGAAGATAATATAGAAAATCCCTAAATGCACTTGGTAGCCAAAGACAGAGAGCATATCGCCCCCACGCTCATAAAAAAGGTAGAAAATGACGCCACCTAGCAGCTGAAGAGCCAATTTCTGTTTGGGGTTTAGCCCCTCATTGATCTTTCGGAAGACCTTGAGAAAGTCATCTAAAAAACCAACCAAGCCATACAAGACCAAAATAAACAAAATCATACCAACATTATTGGTCAATTGTTTCGAAAAAAGAGCGACGAGGAAACTCACCACAACTGCAGCAATGAGGAAAACAAGTCCCCCCATTGTAGGAGTCCCAGCTTTTGCCTGGTGCTGTTTAACATCCTCATGCATCTGCTGGCCTGTAATTTGCGCCTTTCTATAAAATTGGATAAAGGCCGGAATTCCTACTAAAGTTAGTAAAAATGTCACAATTCCAGCACTAATAGAAATAAACATATTAGTCTCCTAAAGTTAATTTAATTTTTTTAATGTTTTTGATAGCTGTATTGGTCCGAACATCTTGCTTCTGAACAACGGAACCTGAACCTTCAAATTCCAGTTCAATATCCAACCATTTAGCAAAGGCCTCAGCAGTCTCTTTTTTCCAGCCATACATGTCTGGAATTTCTTCTACCTTATCCGATAAAAGGAGAACTTGTTGGTTTGGTGCAAGATTGGTCCCTTCTTCTACAGAAGTCTCTTTAATCTTTGTTCCAGTACCTACAACGATTGGTTGCACAATATTTCGGCGTAAGGCTTCCGCCAACTCACCAGGTGAAATATCCTTGATGCTAGGCATTGCATAAGAAGATTCTGTCGTAACTTTATCTAAATTTTTGGCTGGAGATTGAAGATTGAGAGATTCTTTCATAGCTGAAGCCCGCTCCAAGATTGGGGTGGCAAATTCTCCCAACTGGATACCTGAATAATGCTCAGGCTGTTGAACCGTTACATACAAGATAAAATCAGGATTTTCAGCAGGATTCATAGTCACAGCTGAGAAAATATAATTGGTAGAACCAACCAAGTATCCTCCATTTTTCTCATCAGCGATTTGAGCCGTACCGGATTTAACTGCTACATTTTGTCCAGGAACTGTTATAATTGGCTTTCCTGTGTAGTGATTATACATAGTTCCATATAGAGGGTCCGTCCCAACTAAGATCATGTGATTTCGAGTTGTGCTTGCTACCTCTTTGGAAACAGGATTTCCTACTATTTCTTTTTGTGACTTACGTACAGACTGATTGTTAGTATCATAAATAGCACTTATAAATTTTGGCTCCAGCATAACTCCATCATTAGCAATAGCTGTAAAGGCACGAAGCATTTGTGTTTGTGTCACTGAAATTCCTTGCCCAAATGAGCTTTGAGCAATACTAACAATATTATCAGCTGGAAGTTGACCAGCGTATTCATCTGTCAAGCCAAAGCGAGTTGGAACCCCAAATTTAAAGCGTTTTAGATAATCCAACCAAGTAGCATCTCCCATTTTTTGTTCAAGTAGACTCATTCCAACATTACTGGAGTGAGCGAAACCTTGTAAGAAAGTCATCATCCCACCAGTAGTCAAACCCTCATTAACATCCCAATCTCGAGTCGTCGCATCCGCCATTTTGAATTCACTGCTATTGAAGTATTCTCCACTTGGGAAGGTATTATTATCAATAGAAGAAGCTAACGTCATAACCTTCATGGCTGATCCTGGTTCATAGTTACTTTGATAAAGAATATCACGCCAAACAAAGTCCTCAGTGATTCCTTCTTTAGTATCTGCATTAAAGGTAGGTCGTTGGGTGGTAGCGAGGATTTCACCGGTCTTTGCACTGACCAAGGTCGCGGTCATATACTTACCTTTTAGTTTTTCTTGGAAGGCATCCATTTGACTTTCCATAAAGGACTGCAAAGGACTAGATAGGGTCGTATAGACGTCTTTCCCGTTTACGGTCTGTTGGGTGACTTGTTCTGTACCAGGAACAATATTACCTAGACGGTCTTTTTCGTATGTAATAATACCATCTGTCCCAGCAAGAATGGTATTTAAAGAACTCTCCAAACCAGAAGTCCCTAACAAACTCTTACTACCATCCTCATTTTCATGAAGTTGGGCTAAGCCAATAAAGCTAGAAGCAAATTGTCCGTTTGGGTAACTACGATTGGGACTGGTTGTGAAATCAATCCCCTTGACCTCTGCAGTTTCCAATTCTTTTTTGATAGACATCATATTGGCATAGGTAATCCCATTGCCCTTCGAACCAAAGGAAACTTGAGTCAGATTCGGTTGAGACAATTGTTCTTTAACATAAGCCTCGTCCATATCCAAATACTTATGGAAGACCTCTGCTACCTTATTAAACTGAGCATCTTCTACATAAAGAATTTTACCCGTTGCTGATTTGTATTTTTTATCAATAACAGCATAGACATTATAGGAGGTTGCGTCCTCAGCAATCGGGACTCCATTTCGGTCATAAATAGTCCCACGTTTGGCAGGGACTGTACGGGTTATTTGGTGAACCTTCTTAGCCTCTTTTACTAGATCCGTTCCAAATTTACTACCACTTCCGATAATAACAGCAAAATTGACCAAAAAGACAGCGAAAAGTACGACAGCTAACAAGCTGATGTACTTCCCCACTATTTTACGGTTTTCTGCTGGAGATTTACGGTTTCTAATCGCAAATCGGGTTATTCTTTTTGTCCACTTCATATCTTACTCCGCTATTCGAATATTTTCATTGTTTAATTGCAAATCGTGTGAATTGGCAATTTCTTTCAAACGTTCTGCACGTAATAGTTCATTGACCTCTTGCTTGGCATCGTCCAATTCGGTCTTCTTTTCCTCTATCTGCGCATTGATTTTTGTCAAATCATTCTGTACTTGCAAAAGCTTGGTCTGCATAAAAATAATACTAATTGCTACAATAAGAGTGGTTACAGCAATGGAAAAGTAAAAAGCTTTTTCCACACGCGAAAACCGTTTAAGTTGCATCTGTAGTATTTGACCTGTTTTTTCCATTCTTTCTGCCATCTTTTTTCCTCTTACTTGTGAATTTTTCTGGCCACGCGCAACTTGGCTGAGTGCGAGCGGTTATTGGCTTCTAATTCTTCTGCACTTGGCAAGATTGGCTTACGGGATACCAATTCCATCTTGGGCTTGAGATCATCCGGGATGAAAGGTAAGCCTTTTGGAACTTCAACTGTTGAAGCTTCCTTGAACAATTGCTTGGTCAAGCGGTCTTCTAAGGAATGAAAGGTAATCACTGAAATTCTACCATCTAGAGCCAACATCTCCATAGCCTGCTGGATAGATTCATCTGCTGCTCCCAGTTCATCATTGACTTCAATTCGAATAGCTTGGAAAATCTGCTTAGCAGGATGACCCTTCTTCTTGAGTTCCTTGGCAGGCTTAGCAGACTTGATAATCTCTGCCAACTCAGTTGTTGTCTCAATTGGCTTCACTTCACGTGCTTGTTCAATCTTACGCGCGATCTGTTTAGAGAATTTATCCTCGCCATACTTGAAGAAAATACGAACCAAGTCATGATAGTCATAGTGGTTCACCACCTCATAGGCTGTCAGACTAGCTTCCTGATTCATCCGCATATCCAGTGGCGCATCCTTTTTATAAGAAAAACCACGCTCACGCTGGTCCAGCTGAGGACTAGACACTCCCAAGTCATAACAAATTCCATCAATTTTCTGAACACCAGCTTCGCGCAAACGTGCCTGTAAATGACGGAAGTTATCCTTGATAAAAGTCACCATTCCCTTTTCAATGTAAGGAGCCAAGCGTTTTTGCGCGTTGTCAATGGCATTCTGGTCCTGGTCAAAGGCATAGAGATGGCCTTTTTCACTTAATTTACTTAATAAATATTCGCTATGTCCTGCTCCGCCCAAAGTCGCATCAACGTAGATACCGTCAGGCTTTACGTCGAGCATATCAATCGTTTCGTGGAGTAAGACCGTTACATGATGAAATTCTTTTGTCATATCTTATCTATTTTACCACAAATCTGACTAGCTTGCACTAGTCAGACAAATAGGCCAAAAACAAGTAAGATTTCTTTAAGAAATATGTCAAATATGCTTGACACTTTATGTTTAAAAGACTATAATATAATCAAATATATACGACATAAATCAGAAAGGAGAACAGATGAATCGTGTGAAAGAATTTCGCAAGGAACTAGGTATTTCCCAGCTCGAACTAGCCAAGGATATCGGTGTCTCGAGACAAACCATCAATATGATTGAGAACGACAAGTACAACCCAACTCTGGAACTCTGTCTCAATCTCGCCCGTAGCCTCCAAACTGACCTCAACAGTCTCTTTTGGGAGGAAGATTTTTAAAAAAGGAGCCAACTCATGAAAAAAGAAACCTTCACTGAAAAACTGATCAAACGCACATACGGTATTTCTGGTCCCCTTGACGAATACAAACGGCGTGAGGCCGATAGTATTGGGAACCAAGTCTTTATCGTCCTCTTTTATCTGATGATTTTCGGAAATCTTATTCCACTCCTTCTGGCCTATAAATACCCTCAAGAAGTGGCTCTAATCTATCCTCCTCTGATTTTAGTGATTGCCCTCATCGCTGCTGGCTATGTCACCTACCAAATGAAGAAAACAGGGATTACAGCTATTGATCCAGATATGCTGAGTGAGAAAGAAAGTAAGCAACTTCGCTACCCAGGTCTGAAAGCAGGTTTGTTCTTTGGTCTATGGATATTTTTTATAACTCCTCTTCTCGATATACTCATAGGTGAAGGTCAGGACTATTTTCAGTCTCTTCTCACTATAAGAAATGGTGTATCAAGCATTCTCGGTTCTATCTTCTTCGGAGCGAGCATACAGTTCCTCATCTCCCGTCGCATTGCAAAAACTAAGAAAAATCAAGATGAGGATTAGGAGGAAATTCATGAAAAAAGAAAAGAAACAGTTACGTTATCCTGGTCTGAAAGCAGGTTCGATTTATGGAACAGTGATATTTTTTATAATTCCACTCATTGATACCCTAACAAGTGAAAATCCAAATTTTATCACTTCTCTTCTAAATACAAAACATATTTTTAAAACTATACTGGGAGCTTTCTTTTTCGGAGTGATGATGCATATTGTCGACTCACTTCGTATCGCAAGAGCTAAAAAAGACCAGGATTAGGAGGTATCTATGAAATCACTACTAACTTTACTTACCTATCATCTTTTGTTCAGTTCTCTGCTCATCTTCATCATCGTTTCAGGGAACTTAATCAGAGATATAGTCCTCCTTCCAGTCTTTGTTCCAGCCCTCAACAAAGGATTGACTTATCTAAAGATCGACTCCCAAAAAACGCGCATACTCAACTTAGCACTGTGCTTTATGATTCTATCTTTACCACAATTGATGGTCATCTCAAGCAATTGGAAATATTATTTACTGCTCACTATCGCTATCCTTTCTTCTATCACTTATCTTTATTATCTCTATCAATTCGTAAAAGAAAGTCAGTAAAACCACTCATTTAGGAGGTTACTAGCATGAAAAAAGAAGACTTAACCACTCGCCTACTTCGAAATCTCTTTCACATTCAGGGCCCTTTTGATGAATGCAGACAAGAAATTATCTACAAGGCTTGTGCCCGTTCCATGGTCCAAATCGTTTATTCTTCCTTCTTTCTCTTCTTGTTTTATCTATTATTTGGACGCTTCATAGAGGTCGTTCGCTATGCCATGCCCTATGTTTACTCTGGACTCATTTTTTTCATTACTTTAAAAACTCAAAGAGCCGTCAAAGAACTCCACTTGGAAAAAGATGACAAGTCAGAAATCATCCTCAAAACCTACAGCAAAGCCCAAATCAAATTCCGAAGCTGGATTGTGTTTATCGGTCTTCAGATTGGCCTCTTTACCTTACTCATCTTTCATAAAGTCTTCGTTCAGCAGATGTCTCTTTCAGATTTCGGGAAGTTGCTCATGCAATTCGATAAAAGTGGTCCTTTCCTAATGTATGGCCTGATTATCGGTAGCATTTTTGGAACTCTGACCTACGGATTTCTATCCCTACAGGAGGAAAAAACTCCTAAAAATACCAAACAGAAGGAGAAAAGCAAGCAATGACTTCACTATACGATTTTTCAGTCTTGAACCAAGACAATCAAGAAACTCCACTAAATACCTATCGTGGGAAAGTTCTCTTGATTGTCAACACTGCTACTGGATGTGGTTTAACACCCCAGTATCAAGCTCTCCAAGAACTCTATGACCGTTATCAAGAACAAGGTTTTGAGATTTTAGACTTCCCTTGCAATCAGTTTATGGGACAAGCACCAGGTAGCGCAGAGGAAATCAACGCCTTCTGTAGCCTACATTATCAAACCACTTTCCCACGTTTTGCCAAGATCAAGGTCAACGGTAAGGAGGCAGATCCCCTCTATGTTTGGTTGAAAGACCAGAAATCTGGCCCACTAGGAAAACGAATCGAATGGAATTTCGCTAAGTTTCTCATCGGTCGTGATGGACAGGTCTTTGAACGCTTCGCTTCAAAAACAGACCCCAAACAAATTGAAGAGGCCATACAAACCCTACTATAATTTCACAATCTCACTATGATTAGGTTTCTTTTATCCTAATGAATAGTGAGATTTTTTGATGGGCTTTGACTTATACTCTTCGAAAATCTCTTCAAACCGCGTCAACGTTGCCTTGCCATATATATTTCGTCAGTTTCATCTACAACCTCAAAACAGTGTTTTGAGAAACCTGCGGCTAGTTTCCTAGTTTGATTTTTGATTTTCATTGAGTATTAAATAGAAAAAGTGAACAAATGTCTACTAGGAATATCAGAAACATCGTGAGTTTTAATCAAACTAAAAGGACTTAGCCCTGTACAATACAGAACTAAATCCTTTGAATAAATAATTGATCTAACTTTTAGAATCCCTACAGAAATTCCAGTGTTTCTCTATTTGATACCAGACATTAGTTTTTCAATACGTGGAACGTAGAAGAGTAAGATAATACTGAATACAATCGTAATTCCTCCAACAATTCCATAGTAAGCAACTTCAGTTTCGCTTGTATAAAATTTTACAATTTGAGCATTGATAGCTTGGGCAGCAGCATCGCTCAAGAACCAGATAGACATCATTTGTGCTTGAAAGGACTTTGGTGCTAGCTTATTAGTGACTGATAGACCAATCGGCGAAATCAACATTTCACCCACAATCACAATAGCCCAACTCATAATCAACCAGAAAGGACTGACCTTAGCATCTGTCCCAAAGAACATCCCTGGTAACATCATCCACAAGAAAGATAAACCTGCCGCAAATAAACCGTAAGCAAATTTCTTAGAAGAGGACGGTTGCTTTTTACCCATTTTCCCCCACAACCACGCAAAAATCGGCACATAAATCATAATGAAAAGTGGATTGATACTTTGGAAAAAGCTAGATGGGACATGAATCTGATTCCCAAATACATTAATGTAAAGTCGAGTTTGATCATCCGCAAATAGAGCGAGAACAACAGAACCCTGCTCCTCAATCGACCAGAAGAGTACTCCAGCGATAAATAGAGGAATGTAGGCAAATACTCGGGATCTCTCAGTAGCAGTTATTTTCTGACTAGATAAAATCTTAAAGAAATAGTAGATTGGAATGATTACCGCAATCACTGTAAAGATATTAACAATCATATCCACGTTAAACTGGTGAGTAAAGACTAAGCCTATAACCACGAGAATAACTATGACAAGTGTAATCAGCAAGCGTTTAATCAAGGTCTGCTGGTCCTTCTGTGAAAGTGGATCAGTAGGGTAAAGACTTGATTCAGGCAGGTATTTCTTCCCATCTAAAACATACTTCACCAGACCAAAGAACATCCCAACGGCAGCTAATGAGAAACCTAGATGGAAATTGACTTCCTGACCTAGATAACCCACTAGATAAGGGGCAACGAAGGCACCTAAGTTAATACCAAAGACAAAGATACTAAAACCTGCATCCCGCCTATCATCCTCTTTCTCATAGATTCCTCCAACCATATCTGAGATATTGGGTTTTAAAAATCCAGTTCCTAAGATAATCAAGGCAATAGAAAGATAGAGAGCCACTTGTCCAAAAGGTGTTGCCAAAGCAATATGCCCTAGCATAATCAGAATCCCACCGTAAAAGACGGTCTTACGGCTTCCTAAAATACGGTCACTGACAAAACCACCGATAACCGCGGACAAAAATACCAGCGAGCCATAAATCGCCATAATCGATGCAGCCGTGGTCTTATCCATCCCCAACCCACCATCTTGCACACTATAGTACATGTAGTAAAGTAGGATAGCTCGCATCCCATAGTAAGAAAAGCGCTCCCACATCTCTGTGAAGAAGAGGGTGGATAAGCCAATAGGATGTCCAAAAAATGTTTTCTGTTTTTCCATATATATTCTCCTTTAACGATATAATAATTCATTTTACAGAATTTTCAAATAAATGTCAAACAAATCCTGTTTCTTTTAGAAAATTTCTGAAAAAATCACACGTCTCATACTTAATTCCATCATAAAACTCCATTTCAGACTAACTTCCACTTCGGTCAGGCAAGCGAAAGTTACTTTGAAAAATCACCTTTAAAAATTTGCTCTTGTTTAGTTTAAAAATGTTTCAAACCTTGAAACATACTTATCTTATCCTTTCCTCTTCAATAAACAAAAAAATCCCTATGCCAAACTTGTAATTACTAAAATACAAGTCAATAAGCATAGAGATGTAAAACTGTTACACATTAAAAAATAAATAATTAGTAATTAAATAATAGAAATTGTGTACGAAATGTCTCAATTAGTTTTCGCTAGTAAATATCATTTCCAACAAACGCCCTCTCAATTCCTTATCCTGATGATGTAAGATATTCATTAACTCATGAGAATTTTTGGCATTGATGAATTGATTTAACAATCTATCTTTTAATTCATATGGAAGAGAAGCCGTCTTTAGTAGTCTAAAAACTTCGTCATTTAGGGATGCCCTTTTATGATTTTTCCATTCAAATCTAGCTGTATCATTCTTATTTGGTAATTCAATCATAGACACACTCGTTCCTTTAAAATGAATTCTATGTTTTCTATTGCTTGGAACGATACTGGAATCTCCTTGTAATGCTAACTCTACCATTCCCATTTCCCAATCGATTGATAATCTTGTTTTATATCTTTGACCATTTTGATCTTCAATCATTTCAAAAGAATGTTGTTTACCTGGGAATACATACCAATCTACAACTTCAGGTAACTCAACACCCATATCTATCTCTGAACCAACCAAGGGAATAATTGCACCACTTTTTGCAAACACAGGTATAGTCGAGATGTCTCTATAAACACTCAACTTCACACCACCTGTGTAGTTTTTCTCTGAAAAGAAGTCATACCATACACCTTCAGGGAACCATACGTCTACTTTTGCAGATTGGAATGCCAAATCCATCTTTTCTACAATGGGAGCCACCATCAGTTCTGTTCCAAAAAAGTATTGATTTGGAACATTATAACTCTCATCATTCTCTGGGTAGAAATAATACATTGGGCTAATTAAAGGGGCACCTTCCTCGTGTGTCTTTACATTCATAGTGTATAGATATGGAATCATCTGATGTCTCAAACGAAGGTATTTCTTCATAATCTTAGATGTTGTTTCTGAAAAAAACCAAGGTTCTTTACTATTGAAGGGACTTCTAGAACTATGTAATCGAGTAATCGGACTAAAAACGCCAAACTGTAGCCATCTAGTTTGTAGCTCTTCGTCATAATCCCCCAGCATGTGTCCACCGATATCATGACTCCACCAACTATAACCGATATTAGATGCTGTCGCTGTAAAATAAGGTTGAAATCTTAAGGAATTCCAACTAATAATAGTGTCCCCTGAAAAACCAACAGGATATCGGTGACTGCCAGGACCTGCATATCTTGATAAAATCAAACCACCTTCTGAATGTTTACAACTATCCTGATAATGATAATGGTTTAAAAGCCATAGAGGATCCAACATGCCTTGTGTCCCTTGTTGCCAGTCAATCCACCAAAAATCTACTCCCTGCTTTTCTAGCTCATAATGAACATCTTTAAAGTAGGATTCTCTAAAAGAGGGATTAAAAAAATCAAAAATAGCAGGTTCTTCTAATTCTACATTTAACCCCAATCGTTTGGCAACTCGAGGATAAGCTTCTTCATAAGCCCGTATACCATCAGCAGGATGGACATTTAAGGAGAGTTTCAACTTTCTATCATGAAGTTGTTGCAATAACTGTTCTGGATTAGGTATTAAGTTTTTATTCCAACTATATCCTGTCCACCCACTTCCAAAACGTGCTGGAATTTCAGTTATATGCCAATCCATATCTAACACACCGATAGATAATGGAATTTTCTCTGTTTCAAATCTGTCTATTAAATCCAAGTATTCATCCGACGTATAAGGCCAATATCTACTCCACCAATTACCTAAAGCGTATCTTGGCAACAAGGGTGTTGAACCAGTCAAATGGTAAAAGTCTCTGATTGCTCCTCTATAATCATGCCCATAGGCAAAGAAATAGAGGTCAATTTGATTTTCTCTCTCAATATAACCAGACTGTTCATCCCAAATAAATCCTTGAGAATCATCCAATAAGGCTATACCATTTCGGCTAATAATTCCATCTTCTAACGAGATTGCTCCATCTGCCTTATCCAGAGTCCGAGCTGTTCCTTTTAACGTTTCAATCGATTCACCAAAATACCAGCGACTACCATATACGGCAAAATTTCCTTTTAATTCTATAAATAAATTTTCGGCGTTAAATTCTCCTTTATTAAAGTGCAGATGAAAATAGTCCGTCATAATATCTAGTACGTTTGATGTCTCGATATAATCTAACGAAACTTGGCCAAAATCTCTATTATAGATAAGTTGTGTAGTTCTATCCTCAAAACTTCCAGTTTGAGAGTATTCTAACCTTACTAGCTTGTCTGTTAATACAGAGATTCGATAAAACTCTCCCTTAAAAATTTTCAATTTGTTTCCCTCCTTTTAGTAAATTTCTTTACCTTATCAAACATTTTATTTGTTATCGTTACATTCATCAATCCGCAAAAAGCAAATCCCCCAAATGTAAATACGTAAATAGCTGTTAAAACTCGTTCTGGACTACTAAAACTCATATACAGTACAGAAATATTAAATAAAGCCAACATGATAGCTTGTATTGGATTTAACATACAAATTAATACGCTATTTACAATACTATTTTTTAGATTATCTTTAAATAGACCAATATAGGGAAAAATAACACTCATCAAAAGTATTATAACAAATAAAAAGGGCAACACTAACAATAAACTATACTCTGAAAATAAACTTGAATAGCCCCAAAGACAATAGTTCACATATAAAAGTAATTCTATTAGGAGGATAAACAACCAAATAAAAGTTGACTGTTTAAAATTTCGTCTAAAGATCCGAAAATAATGATAAGCAATATCGGTATCTTTACCTTTTAAAATACGATACCACATTGTCGTAAGAGAAGTTAATGATGCCCCAATTGTAACTATTGGAATACAACTAACAATAAATAGAGTATTTAAAATAATTAAATCTGTCAAAAAAGTTAAAATTCTAACCACTTTTCCATCTAATGAAAATAATTTTTGCATAATATATTCTCCATGAAATCAATCGTCTTAACTCTATATTTTAGAATGTCAGTTGCACAAAAATATTACCTAAATTATTAAAAAACATTTCCAAATTTCTTTAAAAATTAGAATAAAGGAAGCGAGATAATTTGATGTTATCAGTCTCGCTTCCTGTAATTAGCTAGTCCCTTGTTTATACAACCAAGAGTTCATATAAAGTATTACTCTTTGACTTCTTTTTGGTAACGATTATATGCTTCCTGTTGAATCTTCATAAATTCGTCCAATCCCATATTCTTAAGAGTTTCTTTGTATGAGTCCCATTCTTTTTCTATGCCACCTTCAACTACCCATTTAGATGCTTGTTGTTTGACATAGGATTCAATACTAACATAGATTGATGATAATTTGTTAAGCTCTTCTTGTGAATAAATCACATTAGGGTAAGCTGGCAACGCAAATTGTTTCAAATCTTGGTCCATCTTCAATTTCAATCCATCACCTTGTGTTTGATCGATTTCTACGCGACTATTGATATCATCACTTACGTATTTAGGACCAAAATCCCGAAGTGAATTAATCCATGCATACTCATCGGCGGATTTACCATCTTTAGGAGGTAATACTTTAAACTTATCACCATTCTTTTCAGTAGCTATTCCAAATGATCCATAGAAATTCTGAATACTTGCTTCATCTGTATATAATTTGTCCAACCATTTCAATAATTTAGCAGGGTTTTTGCTCTTATTTGTAATCAAAATTTCATTTCGACCATAGTTGTAATGATCTGGATCAGAAAAGACATATTGTTTTCCATCCATACCTTTTAAAGCAGGTAGGGCAATATATTCACTTGAATGTAAGCCAAACGTTGCATCTGCTGTCCAACCACTAGAAACACCTACTCTAGATACTCCCTTATCCATACGTTTTGCTACACTCATAGAGGTATCTTCTGTAAAGATTTCCGGATCAATCAAACCTTTTTTATAAGATTCGTGCATTGCTGCAATCCCTTGTTTATAACTTTCTTCTGTACGAAGGTAGACTGGTTTTCCATCTTTTACAGACATTTCATATGTATTATCTGCCCCTAAACGATTATTGAACGGAAGAATATATGAGAATGTTGGATCAAAGTTTCCTGCTCCAAATGGAATTTCATCAGACGCGTCTCCATTTCCGTTCGCATCTTTATCCTTAAATTCTTGCAGTACTTTTACTAAATCATCATAAGTTTCTGGAACCTTTAATCCTAAATTATCCAGCCACTTTTTATTAATAAATAGCTGATTAGCTACAGTAGGACGCATCGGTAATTTTTTAGGTAGACTGTAGATATGACCATCTGGTGAAGTAATCATAGCTTTAATCTTAGGTTCTTTCTCCATAGCCTTAGTTAAATTTGGCATGTTTTCTTTGATTAAATCTTCCAACGGGATAAATAGAGATTGGTTCTGAGCAATTTCTGAATCTGTAAAAGCATTTGAACCTAAAAATGCATCTGGTAAATCTCCACTAGCAACCAACACAGATTTCTTATCTGCCCAATCTGCAGCTACAAGTGTATCCCATTTAACATCGATACCTGATTCTTTGGCAGAATCAGTTAGAAAACCTTTATGATAATCTTCTCCCCAGTCAGACCAACGAACAGTTGTGATTTTATAAGAATCTTCTCCAGACTCATCGTCCTTATTCGCATTATTGGAATTTGCACAGGCTGTTAAGCCAGCAAGTGTAACTGTTCCTAAGAACAAATATGTAAATGATTTATTTTTCATGTTTTTCTCCTATTCTTTCAAAGCGCCAATCATTACGCCTTGATTAAAATATTTTTGAACAAAGGGATATAGCAACATTATCGGAGCGGTTGAAATAACAATTGCTGCATATTTCATCATATCGGCTTTGATACGAAGATCTGATGCCACTTCTCCTGTTGCTTGCGATTGTAACATTTGATTACTAATTAGTAAACGTCGTAAAATTAATTGCAATGGCTGTAAATTTTCATTCGTTAAATAAATTAAAGCATTAAACCACGAATTCCAAATACCAACTGCAGTCCAAAGTCCAATAACTGCTATAATAGCTTTTGATAACGGAACAACTATTTTAATAAAATAACGAATTGTACCACAGCCATCAATTTGCGCAGCCTCCCACATCCCGTCTGGAATACTATTATTAAAGAAAGTTCTAGCAACAATAATATTGTATGATGAAACTGCAAAAGGTATTACCATTACCCAAAATGTATCAATCAAACCTACATTCTTTACTGTTAGGTAGGTAGGAATCAAGCCACCTGATACAAACATAGGGATTATGTATAGAATACTCATCCACTTTCTACCAACTAATTCTTTTCTAGATAAAGCATAACCAGCTGGAATATTGACTACTAAAGCAACTAAGGTACCAACAACAGTATATAAAATTGTATTTAAATAGCTACGTAAAAATAAAGGTTGTTGAATAAGACGTAAATATCCATCTAATTTCCATTCTCTTGGAATAAACCATACCTTCCCATTTGCAACATCTGAAGGATTACTAAAAGATGCAATCACTACAAACCATAACGGATAAACAATTAACAGGATAAGGAAAATTGCTAAACCATAGGTAACTATATCAAATAATAATTCAGAGTTTGTTTTTCTTGATTTATGAAACCATTTCACCTTGAGCACTCCTTCCTTTAAAAAAGACCCGTTCTAGTATATCTTTTCGAGAACCAGTTAACAGATAACAAAATTATTAGATTGACTACGGTGTTAAATAACCCTATAGCTGTCGAATAACTATACTGAAAGTTCACCATACCAACTTTATAAACATAGGTCGAAATTATCTCACTTCCTGCTAAATTAAGTGGATTCTGCAGCAGTAACACTTTCTCAAAACCTACACTTAATAAACTACCTGCTCTTAATATTAGTAAAATCATAGCAGTTGGCAAAAGTAATGGTAATTCTATATGCCTAATTTTTTGTAATCTAGAGGCACCATCCATAGTTGCAGCCTCATAATATGTAGGATCAATTGCAGAAAGGGCTGCTAGATAAATAATACTATCCCAACCAATATGTTGCCATACATCACTCCAAACATAAACACCTGCAAAATTACTAGGTTTTGATAAAAAATCTGGAATAGTAATTCCAACAGACTTAAATACATTCGCTAACAAACCACTAGTAGGAGATAAAAATAAGATGATCATCCCACACATAACCATTGTAGAGATAAAATGAGGTAAGTAAGTTGTCACTTGAAATATTTTTCTAAATTTCCCAACTCTTAACTGATTACTAATGATAGCTAGTATAATAGGTAAGGGGAATCCTACTACAATACTATAAAGTGAAATTTTTAATGTATTGAACATAGTTGTCCCGAATTGGAATGATGAGAAAAATTGAGTAATGTACTTAAATCCTACCCACTGACTAGCAAAGATACCATTGGCTGGTGAATAGTCTTTAAATGCAATAATTAGTCCCAACATGGGAATATAGGAAAATAAAATTAATAGCAATATTGAAGGAAAAAGTAATATATATAACGGAATACTATGCTTTAATTTTATTTTATGAAGTTGAGATGCTACTTTCATGTTTTTCCTCCCATCTGATTTTCTACGATTATTTTACACCATATAGAATTCCCTTAATAGAACTTTTTGGACTAGGTTTATCAATTTTTCAGTTTTTTAATTTTAAAAACTATTACTTTTCCGACATCTTGATAAAACATATCTGTTTTGTTACATGATATCGTATTTTCAAAGTGCTATAATTTTAAGAGGAGAATAGTATATGAAATTAAATCACGACTTATCAAAAAAACATTCCATTCATTTTTTCTTTAAACTCCTACTTGTACTACTATTGATAAATATTTTAATCAATATTGCTATGAGTAACATAACCAGAAATTTTATTAAAAACCAAAATATAGTACACCTACGTAGTTCAATTGAAATTTATGCTGATTCTGTTAATGAGAAATTGCATTCTGTAGAACGCTTTATGTACTCAACAATAACGCATAATGAATCTTTAGAGAACTTAAATCATGTACAAACGTTTCTTGAGTATCAAGAAAATCTTAAAAAAGTTCAAACTAGCTTTATAGAGTTTGAATATCAAAATGAAACTCATATGACGTTCTTATTAGAAACCGATAGTACTGATCATTTTATAAATGTCTCCAATCTTTATATTCCATATGAAGATTATCTACTATTAAAATCAAATCTAAAATCATTGCGTAGTGATATAAGTGACCGTAAATGGAAAAATGTAACTACTAAAAACAGCGAATACTTAGTTAAATCTGTTCATTACGAAGGAAAAATCATTTATGCCGTCATATCTTCAGAAGATATCCTAAAACCTCTCAGAAAACTCAATATTGGAAATAATGGTAAACTTTCCCTAAAAGAGCCTAACAATATACCCTCCGAAAACTACCTAATTCATGCTCAAAATGAAAAAACGCATTTACCTTTCGATATTTATGTTTTAGTCGATTATGCCGAAGTCTTTAGAAATATCACACTCTTAGAAGTATTTTTGTCAGCCGTTCCTATTATTATCACCATTTTATCAATCATCATTATCTTGTATATTCGTCAGTGGATGATTAAACCGATAACAAGACTCACTGAACGACTCTCTCAACTTGGGGACTCCATCCCCCCTTCTGAATTTTTTATATCTGAAGGTATACTAGAAATTGATAAGGCAAATGATAAACTTAATAAAGTAATATTTGACATGCAAGAATTAAAAATACGGGAATACCATTCACAACTAGAACTTAAGAAGATCGAACTTAATTATCTTAAGAACCAAATCCGTCCACATTTCTACTTAAACATGTTATCAATGATTCATAGTATGCTTCAAACAAAAAACTACAAGGAAATTGAAGAGTTAACTATCCTAACTTCAAATTATCTCCGTCATTTATTTATGGCTAATCAAGATTTTTCAGAACTTAAAGATGAAGTTCAGCATATTAAAGATTATTTAGAAATACAACAAATTCGATATGGAAATAGCATCTACTTTTCACTAAACTACAATGATGACCTACAAAATACTCTTGTCCCATCATTACTGTTACAAACATTTATTGAAAACACAATAAAACACGGTTTTTCATTTCAGGATTTATTTACAATTTTACTATCAATAAAAAAAGTAAAAACTGAGGAATCAGATTATATTCAGATTTGTATCGAGGATAATGGTCCAGGTTTCTCTGAAGAAATTTTATCAAAACTAAATCAGAAACAGTCTCTAATAACAGAAGATGGACATCATATTGGGATCACAAATACCATCGAACGTTTAAATCTTCTCTATCCTAATGACTATAGTATTGCATTTGAAAATAATGAAGAAGGTGGGGCTAAAATTCTTTTACTTATTCCATACAAGATTATAGACGGAGGTTATAATGAACATCTTATTAGTTGATGACGATCGTTTTATCATTGAAGCTTTACGAGAGAAAATAAATTGGGCTAAACTACACATTGACACTGTTTATGTTGCCTATAGCCTCACTCAAGCTCAAAATATTATTAGAGAGAATCCTATTGATCTCATGATAAGCGATATAGAAATGCCTCAAGGTAGCGGTCTCGAACTCTTATCGTGGATTAGAAATGAAAAATATGATATAAAAACAATTTTTTTAACCAATTACGCCGACTTCAACTATGCTCAAAAAGCAATTGAATTGCAAAGTTTCGAATACTATCTAAAACCTATTAATTTTGAAAAATTAGAATTTATTATCCAAAAAGCCATTAGTAAAATTGAGAATCATAACTTAAACGGAAAAAATGATGCACTTTTACAAATGGAAGATAACTTCTGGTATGATTACCTTAGAAAACCTCAAATTTCTCGCATTGATGAGCTAGAAAATATAGCAAGCAAACAAGATTTTATTCTTCAAAAACACCAGTATTTTTTTCTTGCAGTTTTAACAATCAATCTTAATGAAGAAGATTATTCTGCAGAAACTCCATCATGGACTTCTCAACTAAAAAGAGAACTTCAAAGAATTTCACAACCTTCTAATAAGCTGATAAGTTTGTTCAAGATGGAAAGCCAGGTCGATCAATATGTTTGTCTCTTTAGAGTAGACTCTTCCAAACGTAGTGACAAATTAGCATATGAGATTCATTCTCAAATTTCTAATAACTTTAGCAAATACTCAAACATTATATATAAGAGTTGCCATAAACTATCCGATATTTTATTTCATACCAAAGAACTCTACACTTATAATGAACAATATGTTTCTTATTGGAATACTATTACATGTGTTCCACATAGTTTTCCAACTTCCTTTAAAATAGAAACTCTTTCAATTACTTTTTTAGATAGCTTAAGCGAATATGAATTAAGAGAAAAAATTAATTCACTTGCTTATAATTCTCAAATTCCTACTTTCACACTACAACAAATTTTACTAGATTGGACTCAACAAATAGGAATATATCTAGATCAAAAAGGAATTTCGGCACATAAATTGTTCCAAAACAGCACTCATGATTTCTTATTCCAACGACGCTTTCATTCAATTGAATCTTTTCAGGATTACTTTGATTATTACTGGTCACATGCTAAGAAATTTGCAACAAACATTGAAAACCAGAAAAATAGTATTCAACGCATTGTCGAATACATAGATCATCACTACTATGAAGATATAAATCGTTCTATATTAGCAGATATGGTTTATCTCAGCGCAGATCATTTAGCTAGAATTTTTAAAAAAGAAACTGGAGAAACTCTTGTTAAATATATAACGGATAAGCGCATTAATGCTGCTAAATCTCTCCTATCTCAAACAAATATCTCGATATCACAAGTATCTTGTCAAGTAGGGTATGATAATTATTCTTACTTTACTAAAATTTTTAAACAAAGGACTGGACTTTCTCCTGGAGATTACCGTAAAACTTATCAAAACAAAATGTAAGTAATCTAAATCATGGAAATGATAAGTAAAATTCAAGGTCTGTAGTAATTTTTGAAATTCTACAGTTTTTCCAAAGATAAGTTTAATGATCATTTTTTAGATTATCATCAGTACAATATCTTTCAGTCCAACATAGCTTCAAAAATGTCTTTAAAATTGTTGATAAGGCAACTTCTTAAAAAGTCAGTTTGAAAAGAAAATCCAGTAAATATTTCTAAGATAAACGTGTACTATCAAGCTTTTATATACCTGATAGTATGCGCTTTTTTATTTGAATACTTGCTACAAAACCTCACAAGATTTACTATCATGCCATACCAAAATGGACTATTTTTTGATTGCACAAAAATATTATTTTCAAACATTTAGAAATAATCGAACAAATTAAATATTATTTCTAAATATTTGAAAATAATTTCTATTTGTATTATACTATCTTTGAGGTATCTATTATGAACTATATCAAAAGACCACATTATTTAGACTTTTTAAGAAGACATCGTGACCGCCAAATCATCAAAGTTGTGAGCGGAGTTAGACGAGCTGGTAAATCTGTGCTTTTTCAACTCTATAAAGAGGAGTTACTAGCAACTGGGGTAGACGAGGATCAAATCATATCCATCAATTTTGAGGATCTGAGTTACTATGACCTCCGACATTTTCAAACATTATACGCTTATATAAAAGATCAATTAGTTAGCGAGAAAACATACTATATCTTTTTAGATGAAATTCAACATGTTGAAAAATTTGAACTGGTAGCAGATAGTCTATTCATCCTACCAAATGTTGACCTCTATTTGACTGGATCAAACGCCTACTTTATGAGCAGCCAATTAGCTACAAACTTGACTGGTCGGTATGTTGAGATAGAGGTTCTTCCTTTGTCATTTGAAGAATACCTATCAGGCCAATCTCTCTCAGAGAATCTGAATACAACAGAAATTTTTAACAATTATCTCTTTAGTGCTTTCCCTTACTTATTGCAAACATCATCTTACGCTGAAAAAATTGATTATCTAAGAGGAATATATAACTCCATACTGTTAAACGATATTGTCACTAGATTGGGAAATCCAAATCCTACTATTATTGAGCGCATTGTTCGAACCCTTCTCAGTAGTACAGGTAGCTTAATATCAACAAATAAGATTCGCAATACCCTGGTCAGCCAAAACGTTTCAATCTCCCATAATACTTTGGAAAATTATTTGACGACTTTGACAGATAGTTTGCTTTTTTATTCCGTTCCACGTTTTGATGTAAAAGGTAGAGCATTATTGCAACGCTTAGAAAAATATTATCCCGTTGATTTAGGTTTACGACACCTCTTATTGCCAGACCACAAAGAAGATATTGGCCATATCTTGGAAAATATTGTCTATTTGGAATTGAGACGTAGATATTCACAAGTATATGTTGGTAATTTAGATAAATATGAGGTTGATTTTGTTGTTGTAACTGATCTTGGTCACTACGCTTATTATCAAGTCAGTGAAACAACACTTGCTCCAGAAACACTCGAAAGAGAACTTAGACCACTAGAAGCCATTAAAGATCAATTCCCCAAGTATCTATTAACAATGGATACGATTCAGCCAACAGCCAATTACAATGGTATTGAGAAGAAAAATATCATAGATTGGTTACTAGAAAAATAGATAAATATAAATCATTCAGCTGACTAGATTTGCAACAGTCTGTTATCAATGATTCTACCCAAATCCTAACAAGATATATGGAAAAAACATCAAAATGCTGAACTATCAAAGTTTGGAATTATCCAATCCGATGAACAATATGTCTTTACTTATATCGATATGAAGGGTAATGTTAATAGCCCTCTACACTCTGACTATCTTAATAATAAAATGAAATCTGTCAAACGTCGTCATCCAGAACTTAAACATGCTACACCTCATAAATTACGACATACAGGAGCGACACTTGCTAAAAAGGCATGAATGAGCTTAGAAGCCATTTCTGAAGCATTAACTCATAGCGATACAATTACAACTAAAACTTATGTTAATGCTTCAAACATAGTTCCATTATCTGCTGGACAAGTTGCCTACCAACATCTTAAAAACAAGTAGGGTAATTTTAGGGCAAATTTTTTTAGAAAGTATAGAAAAAAGCACCCATAAGGTAAACTTTTGAATGCTTTGAAACGTTGATATAGTCGTATTGATTAACGTTTACTAAATTGTGATGCTTTACGAGCTTTCTTAAGACCTGGTTTGGCTAACTGAAAAATTAAATTAATTCAAATACCTTTGTTTAAGCAATATCTATCTGCAAAATATTAAGTTGATTTTTATCTACTTTCAAATAATTTTATCTAAATAGGGCAAATTATTCTACAAAATAAACAAATATGAGTCAGGTATATCAACAATTTGGCCTATAGCACAAAAAATCAATGACTAAATCAATAAACCAAGCGTACCATCTCTACTTTCAAAAAAGTAAAGATGGTACATTTTATATAAGTAATAAATTAAACACCAAAATGCTAACCACCTTCTACTACATTGTTGGAATAGAAAGATCAAAATATTCCTTTTATTTTCCCAAATAATTAAGGTTGACAAATATCTAGTTTTTTTATAAAATTAAATTACAAAATATATTTTTGGATTACATATGCATCGTTACCTAACAAATCATTATTTACTTAAGAAGTTCGTGTTTATTATGCCTCCTTAACACATTCAACTATTGAAAAAGCTAAAATTAAAAAGGAAATCAGAATATGAAAATACTAAACATTAATATTAATGACTTTGGTGGCCCCGAAAACCATCGTGAAGATTTTAAAAACAAACTTGGAAATGGCAAATATATTCAAGAATGGGACAAGCTGGATAAAAAGGAAACAATAAATTCTTTTATCAGTAAAATTGATGAATACAAACCTGATATTATTATCATACAAGAATATGATATAAATTCTACAGAATGTCAATATATTTTTGTACCCCTGATGCGTAAGAAAGGTTATATTCTAAAATCAGTACCACCAACTAAACGTGCATCTATGACAGTATTCTTTGTTAAAAACGGTCTAGGAGACAAAGAAATTTCGACAGACCATTTGCGTAATGGCAGAGCATATGCAATACAAGTAAATGATTTAGTAATTTACGGTACACATGTTCCACCAAGTGGCTATGTTGAGAGTTTCTGGAAGGAAATCAATAATTTTGTACAAAAATTCAAGAACAACAAGTTGTTGCTCATTGGAGATTTTAATACCGTGAACTTCAAGAATAATAAAGCACTAGATAATTTATTAGAAAATCCTATCCATAAAATCCATAAAATTTGGTCTCATGAAGGATGTAATACTCCAGGAGATTATGTATTGGCTAATTTTGATATCAATCAAGATGGGATTGATTATTTTCCTACTAAAGCCATTACTGACCATGAATTCGGTGTGGTTATTACAACAGACTAGACTAACTTCTCATTAAAGTTGAGTAAATAAACTGAATGACATTCTAGAATTAAAAGGAGAACTTATGGCATCAATATTCTTTTTTAACGCCCCTAATGTTTTAGTCTACCAAATTCAAAAAGAAAAGGTAGTGGCGAGAAATATAACTTTAGATTATTCAAATTCCGATTTTGTCTTCCCAGTAATAGATGCTTATATTGATTCAGGAAATAGTTTTGATTTTATTTTTAGCAACAATGTTTTAGTTATACCTGATCCTCGCCCAAAACAAAGCATTAAGACATATTCTCTCTATTTTAACAGTGATATGATTCCAATTTCTACACAAGGAGAATGGATAGCTTGTTTTGGCATTATAAAAAAAGAAAATGAGATGTTTGTTGCTGGAAATATTCAACTCGATCAAACGTTACATTTAATAAAACATTTTACAATAACAGATTCTAACAATAATCGTTTACCTATACAATACACATAGAGAAAAGTAAAAGTTAGCCACATTACTTGAGGTTCTTGATAAACATTTAACTTCCTTAGGTACTTATAGTGGAATAAAATAAAATTTGAACAAATCGGTTGAGAAGGCCAAGTTGATTTCTAGCGATATTTTAGAAGTTGCAATGTACTATTACTATAGAAACTGAATTGTTTATTGATAACATGCATTATCTTTTGTACTTTTCCCTAAAACAAATCTATTTTTAATTATAATAAACTACACAATTACTATAAAGGAGAATTTATAAGTGGAATTTCAAGTTAGAGTATCAAGTGAAGCTATTTTTTATTTTGAAAAATTGAAAAAAATGTATTCAAATAATTCTAAAATTGAACTCACGCGTAGTCAAATACTCACTAGAGCTTTCAAAGAAACTAAAGTTATTAGCAATTGGACATCTATCATTAATGATACAGAAACAATATCATTAGAATATTTAGAATATCAAAAAGGTTACGGAACTAATGTAAAAGTACAAATAAGTGATGAGGTTGAAAAGGGCATTAGGGAGTTAAAAATACTATTACCAAATTTTACAACTACTAGAAGTGTAACCATCGGAGTTGCTGTTAAATTTATGTTAAAAGGAGCTATTATATTAAATAAAACAGGAAAGATAAATACAAATAAAAATTTATCTACCATGGAAGCAATAGAGGAATTAAAACAAAATTTGCACGATATAGTTGCTCCCATAAATTATAATATACTAGAAAACATATTGAATAATTTCAAAGATAACATCTCATTGATAAAATAAAGTCTGAGCAAAAAGTCTTTAAAATCAAAAATGTATAATATCAGGCGTTGAAAAACCTTGATACTATGCGTTTTATTGTAGGAAGATTTACTCCATTTTTTACTAAAATTGAGTTTTTGCCAAACCTCCTTTATTATTTCATAAGTGATATCACTTATAAAGCCACTTATAAAAAAATTTTTCTAAAAAACTTACAAAAATCCTTGACATTATTTTTAGATAGGATTATAATAAAAGTATAGTCGTAGTTAGACAAAAAATATTTTCGTGGAGGCCCTTTATGGAAATTTACACTTATTCCGATTTTCTTCAAGAGAAAACTGCTTTGACTTTTGAAGATGCACATAAAATCTATAATGAACTAATTAGTTCATTTGACATAAAAGATCCAATTTTCCTTGATGACTGGACAATGTTGATTGAGTTAGCTGCAGAGTATACTGAAATTCGTGTCAAATCTGCAACATTATCAAAAGAAAGACAAGGCAAGCATGGGGAGCTTAGAACTTCTGCTCATAATGCTTTCATCATACAATTAAATGCACTAAAAAGCGAAATCGAATCTACAGGAGGAAATACTAGCTGGTTTGACAAAATTACGGATGATCGACAACGTCAGGGCGATTTTGCAAATTATTTAGCATACATTTATGCTTTAAGCACTAGATCATCATAAAATCAAAACTATTTTCAAAATTTCATTTATGATTATCAAAAGTAAACTTCATTGTAAAGAAAGGAACATATAATGGAACATCAAGAAGTTATTGATTGGTTGAAATATTGTGACGAAAATAGCATCAAACCATGGGAATGGGACTTTAAAAACCATTCACTTTCTCCACTACCCAATGATAGTATTATTGCTTTTTTAAAATACAAACAACTCCCTAACAATGTGGGTATAGATTGTGATAAAGCTGCATTATATCTATATAAACTTTTGGGATGGCAAGAGTCACAGGATAGTATCATTAGAGGAGAAACAATGAACTCCTTTATTACCACTTTTATAGAAGCAATTAAAAATAGTTCAAACTTTGATGAAGTTTCAGCAAAAATCGGCATAACAAAGAAGAAAATCTCAGTTTCTGTTCTTTGTGAACATCAGAATTATTTAAAATTTGAAACTATTCAAAATAATTTAGAGAACTTTAAATCATTTGCAAGAAACACTCATACAATCGGAAATTTTACAGTATTTCCTAATTGGATGAATTGTGGTAGAGGTCTTTGTTTAGGTGATTACTGGGATATCACTTTAATATCACTTCAAGAATTTTTAAACATTTTATCTCCTGAAGCATGGGAAAACTTTATAAAAATGTACCACCTTCAACCATATGTTAATTTTGATTATAGTGTAGAGTTATTTTGGGATAATCATGATAATAATGCCATCAAGCCCACAAAAGAAGAGAATTTCCAAATTTTTCTCAAAAAAGTCAATGAACGAATTGAAGAACGTGGAAAATTTATCATAAAACAAATCTGTGATCAATTAGATCAAAAAGATTTTCATTTCTACAAGGAAATTGAAAATATGGACACAATAAAATTTTCTAATGAATTTTAAACAGGAGGATATGTGGTCAGAGTATATAAAAGTGTTCGTCTTGCATATGAAGCCAAAGTATGGATAGATGAGCTTATTCAAAATAAAGAACGTAAAATTAAAGAACTAAGTCAGAATAATTTTCTAAGTACATTAGAACAAACACTTCTATCAAATCATTACGATGAATTAAATGGTGTTTCTTTCAATATCGTTTTAAAAGCTTCTATCGGAAGTGTCATTGAAGAATCATATAGAAATACAAAACATTACTCCACTGATAAATGGCAAAAACTACGTCAAGAAATGGAAAAAGATATCAAAAATGTCAATCCTAGTCTAGAAACATCCGTAACTCCTAGACTCTATTTAGATGAAAATGTTCTAAATGGTCTTGATGAATTTCGATATCATTTAATGAAAGAAGATGGTGCTACTAGATTACCAAGGCTTAGTTACATCATTAAACTTGTTGTATATTCCTATTGGAAGACACAACAATAACCTAAGCAGGGTTTGCTTAGGTTCTCTATACAAATAATTGTATAGTTGTTTTACTACTTAAAAAGGTGGTTGTTTATGTTTAAACTAAAAAAAGAAGCTAACTTAAAAAGAAATTATTTTATTACAAGTTCACGTTTAAAATGGTTACATCTGATAATAATTATCTTTTCTATCTTTGTTTTATTAGGTTTAATAGTAAGTATTAGAGCTCCTGCTTCTATTCAAATCTTATGTATTGTCTTTGGTATTCTAGCAATCTATAAAATAAATAATAAATTAAAAGATTTTAGATACGAACTAGATTTTGATTTAATTATCAGAGAGAGCTTACTATTTGTTTTATATACAAATCATCTCTACACTTCGGAAAAGGATAATTCCGGCTACGAAAAAATTATTAGAAGTGCGATTTTAAAATATGAATTAGATAATCAAAACGGTCGTATTATCATTAAAGCGCTTATCAGAGGTGACGAATTTAGTAAAAAGGTTCAGACACTTGATGATGTATTAGCTGGAGTTCTAGAACTTGAACTAGAAGAAAAAATTACTCATCCTAATATTGTGGAATATCACTTTTATTACAAGAAACCTGATAGACTAATATTATCAACTCACAGTCATAAAAAAGAGATAGATAATCTTGATATAGACTTAGGATATGATATAACTTATAATCCTATAAAATGTCCTCATATTTTAGTTTCAGGCGGTACAGGTAGTGGAAAATCTATATTTATATCTTTCTTAATTATTGAACTTCTTAAAAGAAACTCAACACTATATATTGCAGATCCCAAGAACAGTGATTTAGGTAGTTTATCTCATTATTTAAGCGATAAATATGTAGCAACCACACCAAATAATATTGCTCGGATTATCCGTTTAGTAGTTGAAGAAATGCAAGAACGATACCAATATATGCGTGATAACTTTCAATACGGCTCAAATTTTACTGACCATGGCTTTAAGCCAGTATGGCTTATATTTGATGAAATGGGAGCATTTCAAGCTTCAGCAACAGATAAAAAATCTAAAGAAGTTATCACCGAAGTAATGGACGGTATCAAACAAATTATCCTACTAGGGCGACAAGCAGGAGTATTTATTCTTATATCTGCTCAACAAATGAGATCTGAAACTTTAAACACTGATCTTAGAGATAATTTAGGACTAAGAATAGCTTTAGGAGCAAACTCAATAGAGGGATACCGCATGGTCTTTGGCTCAGCTACACCTGATAAGTTTAAATCTATTGAAGAAAAAGGAGCAGGATATCTTTATATGCAAGGCTCAGGGAAAGAAAAAGCTCAATATTGGGAAAGCCCTTATCTTGATACAACACAATTCGATTTTATAAAAGAACTACAATTATACATAACAAAGTCAAAATAATTTCAATAGATATTTTTGCTTAAATTCAATAGATTTTCAGCAAAAATATCTATTCCTCATCGCTTAAGCGATGACAAAAAGAAACGAGGTATTATATGAAAATTAACGATTTTCTTAAACCAGAATTATTGGGAAATAAATTCGTGGCAGTAAAAGGATATACAGAAGTTCTGGACAGAGAAACAAATAAACCTGTAGCACTACGTCTTAATGTTTCAATTCAAGATGAGGATTCTGATTTCTTTATGGAAATGATTCAGATAAAAGTTAATACGTTATCTCCTACGGCTACTCCTCAATTATTATCAGATAAAAAAACATGCCCCATTAAATTATCTAATTTAACAGTTGGACAATTTAACGGAAATTTATGGTTTTCTTGTAACGATGTAGTCCCTATTTCTAAATAATTCGGTGATACTATTTATGGCTAAACTTTTTGCAATATCTGATATACATGGTCACCTAGATGAGTTCCTATTCGCTCTCAGTAAAGTAGATTTATCTGATAAAAATAATCGTCTTATTTTAATCGGAGACTATATTGACAATGGACATCAATCTTTTCAAGTTATTTCCAAAATAATTGAGCTTGAGGAACTTCATCCTAATCAAATTATTACTCTTTTAGGAAATCACGAAGAATGGTTTTATGATTGGTTGATTTTAGAAAATCCTACTTCTTCTTCATTTTCGGAAACAATAAAAAGTTTCTTCTCTCCAGAGGAATTGACCTATATTTTAAAATCTAATGTTAACAACTTTGAAGCAGGTGTTAGAAATGAAATTAAAAATAATATCAAGTTCAACCCATTCATAAACTGGTTTAAAAAACGATATAGGGATAAACGCTATTATGAAACTGATACCCAAATTTTTGTTCATGCTGGTATTGATGAAGAAGCTGGCAAGCTTTGGAAAGACCTAACGAGTTCAGAGATGTTTACAAATAAATTTCCTATTACCACTGGTGGATTTTTTAAAGATATTGTTTCTGGTCATATTGCTTCTTGGGAAGTAGCTAAAGATAAAACTTATCAGGGTAAGATTTACTTTGATGGTAAAAATCATTACTTCATTGACGGCGATGTGTATCATAGCAAAACAATACCTGTTATCTGCTATGATACAGTTACAAAATCCTATCAATATTAAATAACATCCTAAAAAAAATGGTATAATTTAATTCTATTCTTAGACTAATATCAAAAATAAAGAGGGGAATCTATATGAAGACATTATTAATTGGCGACTTACATTTAAAATCTCAACTAATTTTACCTATTGTTGACAGGATTATCCAAACACATAATATTAAAAGAGTCATTTTTCTTGGTGATTATGTTGATTTACATGGACAAACTAACAATATCCAACTATATGCCAAAGATCTCACTTTTTTATACTCTTGGAAAATAGATAAAGAGCAAAACGGAATAGAGGTAATTAATCTTATAGGTAATCATGATGCTTATTATTTACTGGGAGATCAAGCTCCTTTCTCAATTCAAAATTTAGAAGTGTTTTTCGCAGTTCAAGGATTGTTGCAGGATTTAAAATTACAAGTGGCTTATCAACTAGATGATTATTTAGTCAGTCACGCTGGTTTCAATCAAATATTTGATCCTCAAAAATGGCATTTTTCCCCCTATACCAAAGAGCATGAAGAAGAATTAGATATTCTAGCTTATACAATAGGACCAATGCGTGGTGGGGAAGCTCTTGGGGGTTCTCCTTTATGGGCACATTTTAGAGAATTAGAACTGCTTCCCAACCAAGACTTTCCTAAACAAATTGTTGGACATACTCCAAAAGAATCTATTGATATTTCTAAAAATATTATTGGTATAGATACTTTTTCATTATATATTGACAAAGATAATAAATATCAATTTATTGGTAACGGAGATTTGCTAGTTTATGATCAAGGACGTCTTGAAATCATTTCAACTGACTGGGCTACAGACCAAACATTAAAACAATTACCTAAACCTCAAATTTAACTACTACTTCTCATCATGTGACTAAGCGAAACTGCCGACTAGAAGTCGGCAAGCTGGAAGCGTGTTTAGCAGAGCGATGCTTAGAAACACATGATAGAAGTGTGGAGAAGCTTTGCTTCTCCTAGTTTATTTATTATATAAGCAAACATTACGAGAAAAGGAGATGATTTTGTGAGTTACAATCGCAAAATTATCCGAACTTCTTCGTACCTTGAAATATGGGAATACGAATCTCCAATTTTTTCAAATGATACTACTCAAATTGATGAAGACCACATTTCACTAAAAGAAAAGAGGAAACGTAGAACTTTTGAAGAACTCACAACTGCTGAACAAGATGAACGAATAAAAAGAATTTCTAACACTCGTAAAAATTCTAAATGGAAACTTCAACGCCTAATAGATACAAATTTTGATGACAGAACTAGTTTCCTTACCCTTACAACTAAAGAAAATATACAAAACAGATATGAGTTTAATTTAATTTTTGATAAATTTATTAAACGTTTAAACTATTACATATACCATTCCAAAAAAAGACTTATTAAATATATCGCAGTATTAGAACGACAAAAAAGGGGAGCGTGGCATGCACACATTCTCCTTTTTTCATTTCCTTTTATCCCTCATAAAGAATTACTGACAATTTGGGGGTTAGGTGCAGTTCGGATAAACAAACTAAATAAGTTAGATGATTCTTCTAATGCTGGTCGTTATGTTGCAAAATATATGGAAAAAGGCATAGGCCAGGAATTATTAGAGAGTCTAGGAAAGAAGGCTTTTTATTCTTCTCGTAATTTACAAAAGCCTAAAGAAATAAAATTATTTACAAGCGAATCCTTAGATAACCTTGTTAAGAATGAAGATATCCTATATGAAAGCAACTATATTAGCAAAGTATTTCGAAAAGGACACTTAATTGACAATAAAGTAAAATACAAAAAAATAAAGTTAAGTAAGGAGTAAGGAGTAAGGAAAAAATGCAAGTTATTCTACCAACAGAACAAGTTCAAGAAATACAGTCGATGATTACTAATCTCTTGCAAAATGAAATTTCTCATTTCAAAGAAGATTTAGGTTTAGATAGTCCTTACCTTAACAAGGGGCAAACTTGCAAATATCTAGGGATATCTAACAATACATTAGATGGCTGGATACAAAAGGGGCTACCCGTTATTAAAATTGGTAAGACTGTCCGTTTCAATAAAAATGAGATTGATAAATGGCTTTGTAGAAAAGCTATGCTATAATATCTCTAATGATATATCCTGACTCGTAAAAGGAGAACATCATGACAGTTACAAAAACAAATAGTAACACTTACAATCTTAAAGTGTATATACCTAAAGAAATCCGACCTAAAATGGGGATTAAAGGAAATCACTTTGTTAAACGCTATAAAACAAGAAAGGAGGCCAAAGAAGCTGAACTAGAAATTTTAACTAAAATACATCAACTTGAAAATGGTGAGGATATCCTACTTTCTAAAACTAACGATATTCTATTCTCTGAGTTCTTTAATAATATTTGGTGGGATTCATACAAAGCTGGTCAAACAACTTCAACAACTAAACCACCAACACAGGTTACTATTGATAATACTAAAACTGTTTTCAGAAAGCATATCTTACCAATGTTCGGTAATTATTCAATCAATTTTCTGAATCAGAATAAGCAAGTTGTACTAAACTTAATGACTGCTAAAGCTGAAGAATATGCTAATTTCAAGGTTATTCGAAGCTATGTAAACTCAATTTTCGATTGGGCTGAGGAATTAGAATACATAGAATCAAATCGATTATCCAAGACAATTAAGCGAATTAAAGCCACCAAAAAGCTAAAACTCCAAGAATCCAAAAATGAGGAAGATTTGTATCTATCTAGTGAAGAATTACAAGATTGGTTTGATGCTTTTAGAGAAGATTTGGAGAACGATAAATTATCACTAAAAGATTATGTCCTATTCTTTACAACCTTTATTTTAAGCGATAGAAAATCTGAATCCTATGCCCTACATTGGAAAAACATAGACTTAGAAAACGCTCAAATTGACTTAAGGCATGCACTTGACAAATATAAGAATGTAAAGTCAACAAAAGGAAATAAGAAAACGATTTTTTCAATTCCTAGTTATCTTGTATCACTTCTTTCAGAATGGAAAAAACAGCAGAAATATGAGTTAGCGAAATTTGGTATAATGCAAACATCCGATCAACTAGTCTTTACCTATATAGATACGAAAGGTAATGTAAATAGCCCTCTACACGTTGATTATCTCAATAACAAAATGAACTCTGTTAAAAGACGACACCCAAAGTTAAAACACGCTACACCTCATAAATTACGACATACAGGAGCGACACTTGCTAAAAAAGCAGGAATGAGCTTAGAAGCCATTTCTGAATCATTAACTCATAGCGATACCGTTACAACTAAGACTTATGTTAATACTTCAAACATAGTTCCATTATCTGCTGGACAAGTTGCCTACCAACATCTTAAAAATAAGTAGGGTAATTTTAGGGCAAATTTTAGGGCAAACTTTTTTAGAAAGTATAGAAAAAAGCACCCATAGGGCAAACCTTTGAGTGCTTTGAAACGTTGATATAATCGTATTGATTAACGTTTTGAGAATTGTGATGCTTTACGAGCTTTCTTAAGACCTGGTTTCTTACGTTCAACTTTACGTGAGTCACGTGTAAGAAGTCCTGCGCGTTTCAATGAATCGCGGAAGTCTGGGTCTACTTGAAGAAGGGCACGAGCGATACCGTGACGGATAGCTCCTGATTGACCAGCGTATCCACCACCTACAACGTTAACGAAAACGTCGTATGAACCTACAGTTGAAGTAACTGCGAATGGTTGGTTGATTACAAGACGAAGGTCAGCGTGTGGGATGTACTCTTCAACATCTTTTTTGTTAACAGTGATTTTACCAGTTCCTGGAACAAGGCGAACGCGTGCAACAGCGTTTTTACGACGTCCAGTACCTGCATATTGTGCTTGTGACATACTTTATTGTTCCTTTCCTTAGATAAGTCCTGAAATATCAAGAACTTCTGGTTGTTGTGCAGCGTGAGTGTGCTCAGCCCCAACAAATACTTTCAACTTCATACCTTGAGCGCGTCCAAGAGTATTGTGTGGAAGCATACCTTTAACTGATTTCTCGATCAAACGTACTGCATTTTTAGAACGAAGTTCACCTGCAGAGATTTGTTTCAATCCACCTGGGTGGTTTGAGTGAGTGTAGTAGATTTTATCAGTTGCTTTTTTACCAGTCAATTTAACTTTTTCAGCATTGATAACAATCACAAAGTCACCTGTATCAGTGTGTGGTGTAAATGTTGGTTTGTTTTTTCCGCGAAGTACGCTAGCAACTACTGCAGAAAGACGTCCAAGTGGTACATCAGTTGCGTCAACTACGTACCATTTACGTTCAACTTGGCCTGGTTTAGCCATAAATGTTGTTTTGTTCATGATTTCTCCTATATATAGTTCGATTTTTGTTTACGGTGATGGGTGTTCCTTCCCATCGAAAAGTATTTGGAAGGTTCCGGGGCCTTTCAAATGGGGTAAACAATACCGCCTACTATAATACCAAATTTCAACCCTAAAAGTCAATAGATATGAAAAATATTTTTCTAAACTGTAACTTCTCAAAGTAACTTCCATCTCTCTCCCAAAACTGGAAGTTACTCTAAGGCGACTCTGTTTTAGGGCTATTTGTCGTGCACTTTTTTCTGAGTCTTTTCGCTTTTGAACCCTTATATATCAAGAAAAAGAAAAACAGTGGAAGTTAGTCTAAGACGGATTTCCACTGATTTCACGCGTCTTTCTCACACTAAAAGCTAGGTTGTGAGAAACTGGAAGTTAGTTTGGGAATTTACCCTCAAAGCGCTTTTTCTGATGTAAGCCCTATCTACGATACTGTTTCAAGAAACGAGTCATCTTTTCTTGGATTTGGGCTAGTTCATCAACACGAGGAAGGTAAACGATACGGAAGTGGTCTGGCTCCTGCCAGTTAAAGCCTCGACCATGAACCAATAGAACCTTTTCCTGCTTCAAGAAATTAAGGACAAACTGCTCATCATCATCGATACGGTACATATTGCGGTCGATTTTAGGGAAGATATAGAGCCCAGCCTTGGGTTTAACCGCAGATAAACCTGGAATCTCTTGAATGGCATTATAGATGAAATTTCTTTGCTCGTAAATTCGTCCACCAGGAAGGAGCAATTCATCAACTGATTGGTGGCCACCTAAAGAAGTTTGTACGACTTGTTGGGCCAAAACATTAGAGCAAAGGCGCATATTGGACAGCATATTGAGCCCTTCGATATAGCCCTTGACATGAGTCTTAGGTCCAGACAAGACCATCCAACCCACACGGAAACCAGCAATACGGTGGGATTTTGATAGACCATTCATGCTGACACAGAAGACATCTGGTGCCAAGCTCGCCACAGGCGTATGCACATGTCCATCCATTACCATGCGATCGTAAATTTCATCCGCAAAGATGATCAAATCGTTTTGACGGGCAATTTCAATAATCTCCAACAAGAGTTCCTTAGGATAAAGGGCTCCAGTTGGATTATTTGGATTGATAAGGACGATTGCCTTGGTATTGGAAGTAATTTTTGACTTGATATCGTCAATATCTGGATACCATTCTGCAGCTTCATCACAGATATAGTGAACGGCATTTCCTCCAGCTAGGCTGACAGCTGCTGTCCAGAGAGGATAGTCTGGCATTGGCACTAAGACCTCATCTCCATTGTCCAAAAGCCCCTGCATGGACATGACAATCAGTTCACTAACACCATTTCCAAGGTAAATATCATCAATATCTACGTTTGGGAATTTCTTCAATTGGCAATACTGCATGATAGCCTTACGGGCTGAGAAAATCCCTTTGGAGTCAGAATAACCTTCACTATCACGCGCATTCATAATCAAGTCATGAATGACTTCGTCTGGCGCTGTAAAACCAAATTCTGCTGGATTTCCTGTATTCAGACGTAAAATCTTTTCTCCGTTTGCTCGCATTCGCATGGCTTCTTCCAAAACAGGACCACGGATATCATAAGCAACATGCTCTAACTTACTAGACTTGTTATATTCTTTCATCTTGTTTCCTCAATTCATCAGGATAGTAACATTATACCACTAGAAAGAGAATGCGACAAGTTTGCTAAAACGTGTTACTAGCTTCGTACAGAAGAAAAGCCTCGCTAAAAGCGAGGTCAAGACAAGTGAGATAGCAGGTATTTTGCGAAAGACATATCACATACCAAAAGATAAACCTAGAAAAAGCAAGCCTAAAAAGGAGTCATAAAGAAGATTGAACATGAGGAAAAGTCCCCATATCATCAAGTAACCCCAACGCCCACTTCGTTTTGCAACTAGGAATAAGATTAGATGATAGAGTACATGAAAGACTAAAAATCCAATAAAACCTGGATAGAGAAGCGGTACCAGACTCTCTAATTGCCAGATCATGATAACTTCTACCAAGACCGAAACTAGGATGATTCCATAATAAAGGAAATTTGAATTTTTTGTTTCTTGAAAAGAGTTTTTCATCATTCTCCCTCCCTTCACTTCTTTCCTGCTATCCTTTCTTTTATTTTATCATATATTTATATAGATTTTAAGTGCTAACATTCTTTTAAAAAATACTTTTTTTGCTTTACTTCTATAGTGAAAAGGTTTACAATTATAGTAAGAAAATTTCAGGAGGTTTCATTATGGCACAACGTTACCAAAATATCATGGTCGCAATCGATGGTTCTAAGGAAGCGGACTTGGCTTTTATCAAGGGAGTTCATTCTGCTCTACGAAACGACGCTAAACTCACCATCGCCCATGTCATTGACACACGCGCGCTCCAAAGCGTATCCACCTTTGATGCTGAAGTTTACGAAGAACTCCAAGTCGACGCTGAAAATCTGATGAAAGAGTACGAAAAACGTGCTAAAGATGCTGGTGTGGCAGATGTTCACATCGTCATTGAAATGGGAAATCCAAAGACCCTACTGGCACGTACTATTCCCGATGCTGAAGAAGTGGACCTCATCCTCGTTGGCGCAACTGGTCTCAACGCCTTTGAACGCCTCTTGGTTGGCTCTTCATCTGAATACATTCTCCGCCATGCTAAGGTCGATTTGCTGGTTGTGAGAGAACAAGAAAAAACCTTATAATCACAAAGAAAAGGAGCTCAGCGCTCCTTTTTGTTTACTATTTATACTCTTCGAAAATCTCTTCAAACCACGTCAACGTCGCCTTGCCGTATATATGTGACTGACTTCGTCAGTTTCGTCTGCAACCTCAAAACAGTGTTTTGAGCTGACTTCGTCAGTTTCATCTACAACCTCAAAGCAGTGCTTTGAGCAACCTGCGGCTAGTTTCCTAGTTTGCTCTTTGATTTTCATTGAGTATTATTTCTCTCTTTATGACGTTCATAAGCCTTGAGTTGGCGCTGCAGTTCCTTTTTAATAGCAGGTTCTGGAGCATATTTTTCTTCCCAATCATCTGGTTTTAAGATTTTATGGGTCACTGGATCAAAATGAGCCTTGCCATCTGGGAAAATTTTCCCCATATTGGCCTGATGAACAATATCAAAAATACGTTCTGGATCCACCCCCATCAAGACAAAACTACCGTAGGTGAAATAAAGCGTGTCAATCAAGGCATCCACCTGCCCCACCAAATCTTGCTGGGCAGGTGTCTTCTTAGCTACCTTATCTGCTGCCTTATCAAGAGCTTGATGAAGTTGCGATAGAGCTTGACCAAAATCCTCTTCCGAAGAACTAGCTGCTCGAACAAACTCCACCAATTCTTCTATTTTAAAGCCAGCCCTGTGGGTTGCACCTTCTAAATCCCAAGCTCGTGGTTCTTCTTGGGTCCGTTCATCCATCATGTGGTGGAAGGTCTTGACCTTATTGAAATGATAGTCACGGCTGACAAAGACTTTTTCTGAAGCCAAAACACCAAAATGTTCCAAGGCCTTGTGGATCCCATCTTGTTGATTGCTAGTGGTAATGTGCTTGGCAACTTCCTTGACACTGCTACTACCATTTCCCATAGCAACAGACATCCCAACACCTGCCAGCATTTCTAGGTCGTTATCTGAGTCCCCAAAGGCCATGACTTGGTTGAGGTCAAAGCCATATTCTTTACCGACTCGGCGTATGCCTTCTAATTTAGAGTTTCCTTGATTGATGACATCTGCTGCAAAAGGATTGCTACGTGTCAATTTCAAATCTTCAAAATCAGCCGCCGCCTTCTCAGATTCTTCTGGTGTCATCAGTATCAAAACTTGGTAGATAGGCTGATTCATCAGATGAAGCAGGTCTTCTTCCTTTTGGGAGACCACCTTGCTGACCATACGATTAAAGGAATGGCTCACCGTCCTAGTTAAAACAGAGGGAACGAAACGACTGATTCGTTGAGAAAAAGAACCCAGACCAAAGGACATGATTTTGGAACCCAACATAGCATCCTTGGTCCCTAGGGCAATCTCCTTGCCCTCTTTTTTAGCATAAGTAATTAGCTGGCGCAAATGCAACTTGGAAATTGGGCTCGTGAACAGTACTTTGTCTTTAGTAAAGATATACTGGCCATTGTAGGTTACCGCAAAATCCAGATCCAAATCGTCCATCAATTCCTTAACAAAAAAAGGTCCTCGACCTGTCGCTACGCCGACAAGCACTCCTTGCTCTTTAACAATCTTAATCGCGTTCTTAGTGGATTTCAAAACACTCTTGCGATCGTTGACCAAGGTTCCATCGATATCAAAAAAAACAGCTTTGACTTCCATCCTATCCCAACCTCCCCTTTTGTGATACAATGATTATACCACATTTCAGAAAGAGTGAGTAAATCATGCCTAAGAAAATCCTTGTTTTACATACGGGTGGGACTATTTCCATGCAGGCCGATGCTTCTGGCGCTGTTGTGACGAGTTCAGATAATCCCATGAATCATGTGTCTAACCCACTTGAAGGAATCCAAGTCCACGCCTTGGACTTTTTTAACCTGCCAAGCCCCCATATCAAACCCAAACATATGCTGGCCCTCTACCAAAAAATCAAAGAGGAAGCAGATAACTACGATGGAGTGGTGATCACACACGGGACCGATACTTTAGAGGAAACAGCCTATTTCCTTGATACCATGGAAGTTCCCCATATACCTATCGTTCTAACAGGTGCCATGCGCAGCTCCAACGAACTCGGAAGTGACGGTGTTTATAATTATTTGAGTGCTTTGCGGGTAGCTAGCGATGACAGGGCTGCGGACAAAGGGGTTTTGGTTGTTATGAACGATGAGATCCACGCTGCCAAGTATGTTACCAAAACACATACGACCAATGTCAGTACCTTCCAAACTCCTACTCACGGCCCCCTTGGTCTCATCATGAAACAGGAAATCCTCTACTTCAAAACAGCTGAACCTCGTGTTCGCTTTGACCTTGATCACATACAAGGCTTGGTACCTATCATCTCGGCTTATGCTGGTATGACAGATGAGCTGATTGATATGCTGGATTTGGAACAACTGGACGGTTTGATTATCCAAGCATTCGGAGCTGGTAATATTCCCAAAGAAACGGCTCAAAAATTAGAAAGCCTTCTGCAAAAAGGAATCCCAGTCGCTCTGGTTTCACGATGCTTTAACGGTATTGCCGAGCCTGTTTATGCCTACCAAGGTGGGGGCGTGCAGTTGCAAAAGGCAGGTGTCTTCTTTGTTAAAGAACTCAATGCCCAAAAAGCTCGCTTGAAACTCCTCATTGCCCTCAATGCCGGACTAACAGAACAGGCTTTGAAAGACTATATGGAAGGCTAAGTCTCTTCTCCAGAAAGCAAAATCAGGAAATCTTCACGATTCCCTGATTTTTTCTATTTCCGTTTTCGTGTTGAACGACGTTCTGTCAAACCATGAGGTAAGAGAACTTCACGTTCTTCCAACTCTTCCTTGTGCATAATCTTAGTCAACATACGCATGCTAATAGCACCCAGGTCATAAAGAGGTTGGGCGATAGTTGTCAAGTTTGGACGAGTAAAGCGTGAGACTTGCGAATCATCACTAGTAATGATTTCAAACTCTTCTGGTACTGATACACCCTTATCAGCAAGGCCGTTCAAGACTCCTGCTGCCAACTCATCACCTGTTACAACTGCTGCAGTTGCGTTTGATGAAATTAAGCGTTCTGCCAAGGCATAACCGTCTTCATAAGTGTATTTAGACTCAAATACCAATCCTTCGCTATAAGAAATACCTGCTTTTTTCAAGGCTTCCTTGTAGCCAACCAAACGAACCTTACCATTGATGTCATCCACTAATGGACCGCTTACGAAAGCAATGCGCTCATTTTCTTTAGCAAGGTAGGTTACTGCATCAATCGTTGCTTGTTTGTAGTCAATATTAACACTTGGAAGTTGATGTTCTACGTCCACTGTCCCTGCAAGAACAACTGGTGTCCGAGAACGAGAAAACTCTGAACGAATTTTTTCAGTCAAGTGGTACCCCATAAAAATGATACCATCCACTTGCTTAGAAAACAGTGTATTGACCACTGAAACTTCCTTGTCATCATCCTCATCACTATTAGCAAGGACGATATTGTACTTGTACATTTCAGCGATATCATCAATTCCTTTAGCAAGCGTTGAGAAATAGCCATTGGTAATATTTGGAATCACGACACCGACAGTGGTTGTCTTTTTACTTGCAAGACCACGCGCCACTGCATTTGGACGGTAATCCAAACGGTCAATCACCTCAAGCACTTTTTTTCGAGTATTCTCTTTTACATTCTTATTGCCATTGACTACACGGCTAACTGTCGCCATTGAAACTCCTGCTTCACGGGCGACATCATAAATCGTTACTGTATCGTCTGTATTCATTCCATTTCCTTTCTATATCATACCTCACGAAACTCCAAAAAAGAGACGGTATGAAAATTTCGTTTTCATGATTCTACTTATTCCATTTTATCACTATTTGTAAACACTTTCAAGCTTTTTTTGAAGATTGTTTGAAAAAATTTCATAGAAAACTATGTTTATGAAGAAAGAATCACCTTTTCTTGATTTTTAATCCTATTTGCTGTATGATAAGGGAAAAGAAAGGAGGCAAAGATATGGCTTTTACCAATACCCACATGCGATCGGCTAGTTTTGGCATTGTTACCAGCTTGCCTGATGATGTCATTGACTCTTTTTGGTATATTATTGACCACTTCTTAAAAAATGTCTTTGAATTGGAAGAAGAACTCGAGTTTCAATTGCTTAATAACCAAGGAAAAATTACCTTCCATTTTTCAAGTCAACACCTCCCTACAGCTATTGATTTTGACTTTAACCATCCTTTTGACCCTCTTTATCCGCCAAGAGTACTGGTTTTAGACATGGACGGTAGAGAAACTATCCTCCTCCCAGAAGAAAATGACCTATTTTAAAAACTCTAGCCTTCAGTTGCAAGTGACTGAAAACTAGAGTTTTTCTATTTTTTCAAAGCATTATACAAGTTACGGATCGGTTGCTTTAAGGTAGGATGGATAAAATGAGGTGCAATTTCCTGTAAGGACTCAAGGACAAAAAGGCGTTCCGCTATGTAAGGATGAGGCAAGATAAGGTCATCTGTATAAATGACCTGGTCCTCCACAAAGAGCAAGTCCAAATCAATCAAACGAGGTCCCCAATGCACTTCTCTCACCCGTCCCATCTCTGACTCAATAGCTAACAAGGTCTCTAATAGAACTGGGGCCGGCAACCAGGTTTCAACCTCAATTACTTGATTAGCAAAGATATCCTGCTCCACACCTCCCCAAGGCTCCGTCGTCAAGACACTGGACTCTTTGAGAATATGGATACCTCGATTTTGCATTTTCTCAATGGCTTGCTTCAAGTTGGCTGACTTATCCCCCATATTGCTTCCTAGGGCGATAAAGGCCCGCTGCTTGCGGCGATGAATGGTTACCGAGCAAGTATCTAGTGGCAAATGCACTGGCGCCCAAGGTTTTTTCAGTTCCAGCTGAATTTCTTGGACAAGAGGATAAGCCTCAAAAGTACGTTCCACCAGTTTATAAGCTACCGTTTCAATCAAATCTTCACTCGTTTCCTGAAACCAAGTCGTCCACTGCTGACACAGTTCTCCATAATGGACAGAAGCTGTCAAATCCAAGTCTGTAGCCGCCTTAGTCATATCATAGGATAGGATTGCGGAAATAACAAACTTCTGCCCCAATTCTTTCTCACTAGGAAAAAGACCATGATAAGCAAAAATTTCCAAATCCTTAATCTGCAGTTGATCCATAAGTAGTCCTTTCTAGAAAAATCCGCCCAAAGCGGATTCTTTTTATACTCAATGAAAATCAAAGTTCAAACTAGGAAGCTAGCTGCAGGCTGCTCAAAACACTGTTTTGAGGTTGCAGATGGAAGCTGACGTGGTTTGAAGAGATTTTCGAAGAGTATTATAGTCCCATTAAACGATAAGCCTGATCTCGGAGGTCCTTATCTGTTTCAAATAGACCACGAGCTACTGTCGTCAAGGTTGCAGTGCCTGGTTTTCTGACACCACGCATGCTCATACACATATGTTCCGCCTCAATGACAACAAAGGCTCCTTTAGCACCTAGATAGTCCATCAAGGCATCAGCTACTTCGATATTCAAACGTTCTTGAATTTGCGGCTTTTTCGAATAAACTTCAACCGTACGGGCTAGCTTAGACAAACCTGCCACACGACCATCTGGAATATAGGCAATATGCGCTCTACCATAAAATGGCAAGAAGTGGTGTTCACACATAGTATGGAAAAAGATATCCTTTTCTACAACCATATTATCGTCGATAATCTCAAAGGATTTTGACAAATGTTCCTCCGCTGTTTGACCAAGCCCTGAAAAAATCTCTTGGTACATACGTGCCACACGAGCAGGCGTTTCCTGCAAGCCCTCACGGTTAGCGTCCTCTCCGACAGCCTCGATAATCATTTTTACAGCTGTTTCAATCTTTTGTGTATCCATTTTCGTTCTTCCTCTCCATCAAATAGGCTCTCACTTGGCTCAAGAAATACAAGGAACCCGTGATAATCCTAACTGTTTGTTTCTCTTCTTTTTTATCTGTCAATTTCTGCTCTAGAAAATCCTGCCAACCTTGGTAGCTGAGATTTCTAGACTTAGCTGCCTCTTTCAGCACGCTTTCATCAGTCGCCCGACTATCGTCAAAATGTGTCAGAGTAAGCTCGGTATCTGGCATGACCCCCAGCAAGTCCAACATATCCTCCAAGGCCTTGGTTTTGATACAAGTAAAGAGGATTTCCTTATGATAATCCGCAAAGCGTTCTTGCAAGGTTGCTAATAAAGCCTTGATAGCATGGGGATTGTGGGCCCCATCCAAAATCATCAAGGGGTTCCTTGACATGACCTCCAGACGCCCCGGCCATCTTGTTTCTTCCAGAGCTTGAGCAATCAAGATATTAGCTGGTAGCTCTCGGCCATCCTCCTGACAAAAAGTATCGAGTAAAGCTATGGCCATCCCAGCATTCTCTATCTGGTGCAAACCAAGCAGGCCAGTCTGGAAACGACCTTGTCTGACAACACTTGTATAGTCAAAGACTTCGCCTGTAACCACACTCTTTTGATGGCTGACCTGATAATCTTTCCCATAGGCAAGTCTCGGCGCATCTTTCCCTTCCGCAATGCGGTCAATCACAGCCAAAGCTTCTGGAGCGATACGGCCTGTTACCAAGGGAATACCTTGTTTGATAATACCAGCCTTCTGCTCTGCTATAGCTTCCAAGGTATCACCAAGTAGGGCTACATGGTCCAGTCCAATAGTCGTGATACCTGTTAAAATGGGTTGGCAGACATTGGTACTATCCAAGAGTCCGCCCATACCCACTTCCATGATGGCCACATCTACTTGCTCTGAGGCAAAGTAATCATAGGCTATGGCTGTGATAATCTCAAACTCGGTTGTCCCCTGTAAATTAGCGGCCGCTTCTCCCTCCAGCAAAGACCGGTAATCCGCCATGAGGGCTTCTAGTCTCGCTTCTAGGATAGATGCCCCATTGATGCTAATCTGGTCTGTGTAATGAATGAGATAGGGGGAGCTGAAAACACCAACTCTCAGCCCTAGCTTTTCTAGCATATTTTTCAAAAAAGCAATGGTCGAACCCTTGCCATTGGTCCCTCCGATATGGATGACCTTGAGTTTGAGATGGGGATTGCCACGCAAAGCTAACAGTTCCACCATTCGTTCCAAACCAAAATGCGGCTGGTCCGCCCGGTAGTTAGCAATCCACTGATTATTTTCAATTTCTTTCATCTTATTTATATTGTTTTAAATCTAGATTTTCCGCTTCATCAGCCAGACGAATAGCAGAAGCAATTTCAACTGCCATCCTATGACTAGCTACGTCATGCACGCGCACCACTTCCACACCCTGTCTCGCAGCGATACTGGTTACATGAGCAGAAGCCGTATCTCGATTGCGGAAACCAAGTTCTGTCTCAGGATTGACTTCAAAACCATTTTCTTCAAGGATATTGATGACAAACCGCTTGCGCGACACTCCAAGAAAGATTGGATAGCCCTTCTGATGTAGTTTATCCAGATCCCGTAAAAGAAACAAATTTTCTTTCTTGGTCAGACCAAAGCCGATTCCTGGATCCAACAGGATATTTTCTGGTGCAATCCCAGCTTCCTCTGCTCTCGCTAGTGCTCGTTCAAAAAAAGTCTCCATCAACTCTTCGATTGGCAATTTTTCAAAGTCAGCTAACTCTTCCTCTGTAAAAGCTTGTCCAAAACCAAAATGAGGAAATATGAGCGAGCTAGGATGCTGAGGTCGCGCCATGACTGGATTAAACATAATGACTACTTTCGCTCCAGCATTTGCAACCACATGGGCCATTTTTTCATCACCCATGAAACCAGTGATATCATTGACTAGATTGGCACCAGCAGCCAAAGCAGCCTCTGCTACCTGACTCTTCCAAGTATCAATAGAGATGAGGACATCACTTTCCTTGCGAATCGCTTTAATCACTGGAACAACACGCTGGATTTCCTCTTCTATCTCTATCTCAACATAGCTACTGCCCGGCCGAGTCGATTCTCCGCCGATATCTAGCATGCTGGCTCCTTCTGCTATCAATTTACGAGCCTGCTGGAGTGCCTGCTCAAGAGCAAAAAATTGACCACCGTCCGAAAAGGAGTCTGGGGTTACATTGATAATTCCGCAAATAGCTGTCTTTGCATGATTGGCTTTACTTAACATATCGGTCACTCCCTCAAGGCTTTTCACCATATTATTTCTCTATTTTACCATAAAAAGAAAAAGATGTACACGATTGCATTCATCTTTTTCCCAGTAGAAACATGTAAGCAATTGTCAAAAATCTTAAACAGAAATCCCTAATGTCCGACTCAAAATCACCACGAGAGCCAGCAAACAGAAAGCAACCCCATTCACAATCATGTGAAGTAAGATAGACATTTCCAAACGTTGGGTCTTGTAAGCCGTCCAAGTTAGAACGATAGACATACCTCCATAAATCAATAAAGAAGGTAAATTACTTGGTTGATGCAATAAAGCAAACACAATCGTACCGACTACAAATCCCAAGTTCTCCTTACCTCGGAAAATCTTTTTAGGAACAATCCCACGGCACAAGATTTCCTCACAAATTGGAGCAAGCAAGGCCAACAAGAAGAAACTGGAAATCAGAGAACTATTCTGAACCATATCGTTAATCTGAGACTGATTCCCCGTTGTCGTCTCATTTGACAGTTGTAACAAGATAGAGCCAAGTATATTTGAACAGATAATAACTAAATAACTCAAGCCCAATCGTGCCAAATCCTTAGCTCTAAAAAAAGAAAAATTAAAACTTGCTAATTGCGTTTTACGAGCTCCAAAAATAAATAGGACCAACACTACAATTGAAATACCAGCAACTATCAGTCCTGACTGTAACAGTGGTACTTCATTTAAAGTTAAAATGGAAGTAACCGCTAAAGGAATCTGATATAAAATTGTCGCTAGCAAAAAGACCAAAATCCAGCCTGCACGATTCAACAATTCTTTCCATATACTTTTCTCTTCCATCATTCATCTCCTTTATATTAAAAAAGGGGGGAAATCCCCCTGGGTTATCCTATTATAGGGCCATGCTGATGTAGTTAAGGATAAACAAGGCATCCAAAATCCAAATCATGACGTGAACATCTTTAGCTTGACCTTTGACAAGCTTAGTCAAAGTGTAAGTCAAGAAACCAACTGCAATCCCTTGAGTGATAGAGTAGCTGAATCCCATAAAGATAGATGTGAAGAAAGCAGGAACCGCTTCAGACATATCGTCCCAATGGATATTTTTCAAGCTAGCCAACATCATAATCCCAACGATAATCAAGATTGGAGCTGTAGCGGCTGTTGGTACGATCGCTAGAAGTGGACTAAAGAAGCTTGAGATCGCAAAACAGATAGCTACAACCAAGGCTGTCAAACCAGTACGTCCACCTGCACCGATACCAGCAGCAGACTCAATATAAGTCGTTACGTTTGAAGTACCTGCGATGGCACCAATTGAAGTACCAATCAAGTCAGAGTAAAGAGCCTTGTCCAACTTAACTGATTGGTGATTTTCACCATTTGTCGCTACGATACCAACTTTTTCACCTGTACCGATCAAGGTACCAATTGTATCAAAAATATCTGTCAATGAGAAGGCAAGAATAGCCATCAGAGTTTCAGGTAAGCGAGCTGTATCTGAAATCAAAGCTCCCAAACCTTCTGAACCAAGAGCTGCACCAAAGACTGTCTTCAAGTCTTCAAAGGCTGCACCAACATGGTTATTAGCAAAATCGATACTAGACAAATCTACCAAACCAACTGCGATAGCAAGAACAGTTGTTGTCAAGATAGAAAGGATAATTCCCCCTTTAATCCCTTTAATAACAAAGAAGATAGTAATGGCAAGTCCTGCAAGAGCCACCAAAACAGCTGGATTATTAAAGCTGACCAAGCCTGGAACCGCTGAAGAGTTTGCTGCAATCGTTGCTTGGGATTTGTCAGCCCCTTCTCCTACAACAATATAGTTTCCTGGATCAATCGTGAATTTCAAAAGTCCAGCATTCTTAATCCCCACGTAGGCAAGAAAGACACCAATACCAGCTGAAATTGCTGAGCGAAGGGCATTTGGAATCGATTCAATGATCATTTTACGAACATTTGTCAAGGTAATAATCAATGAGATGACCCCACAGATGAAGACCATAGCTAGAGCTTCTTGCCAAGAATAACCGAGTCCAAATACAACTGTAAAGGTAAAGAAGGCATTGAGTCCCATACCTGGTGCTTGGGCGTAAGGTAAGTTAGCGTAGAAGGCCATCATCAAGGTACCAGCAACTGCACCGATAATCGTTGCGAGGAATACACCCTGAGCAGGCATTCCTGTTTGCGAAAGAATTTGTGGGTTTACAAAGAGAATATAGCTCATTGCAAAGAAAGTTGTTAAACCAGCGAGAACCTCTGTACGAACGTCTGTACCGTTCTCTTTTAGTTTAAATAATTTGTCCATTATCAATCTCCTTTTAATTTTTACGAACAATAATAGAATTATATCATTTATCATTCACTTTTTCAATATCTTTGTTTGATTTATTTAAGAATTTGATGAAATTTCATTTTTTGTTTGGAATCTGCTTTTCTGCCTGCTTTCTGTTATAATAGTAGACATCTTATCTGAAAAGACACTAGAAAGGTCCCTATGACGAAAAAAATTATTGCAGTTGACCTGGATGGAACCCTGCTCAACTCGGACAGTAAAATTTCTGACTTTACCAAAGAAACCATTAAAAAAGTTGCTGAAAAAGGCCACCAGATTATTATTACGACCGGTCGCCCTTACCGAATGTCAAAAGATTTCTACCGTGAACTTAGCTTAGACACTCCTATGATTAATTTCAACGGCTCCCTTACTCATTTACCAGACCAAGTTTGGGATTTTGAAAAGTGTCTAACTGTAGACAAAAAATATCTGCTAGACATGGTTCGACGTTCAGAGGATATTCAAGCCGATTTTATCGCTGGAGAATATCGTAAAAAATTCTACATTACAAATCCTAATGAAGAAATTGCCAATCCCAAACTATTTGGCGTAGAAGCTTTCCAGCCTGAAAATCAATTTCAGCCTGAATTGGTGACCAAGAACCCTAACTGTATTCTCTTGCAGACCAGAGCCAGCGACAAATATGCCTTGGCAAAAGAAATGAACGCCTTCTACCAGCATCAACTGTCTATCAATACCTGGGGAGGTCCGCTCAATATCCTTGAGTGTACACCCAAAAGAGTCAATAAGGCCTTTGCCTTAGACTACTTGCTCAAGGTAATGAACCGTGACAAAAAAGATTTGATTGCCTTTGGAGATGAGCACAACGATACCGAAATGCTCGCTTTTGCTGGAAAGGGCTATGCCATGAAAAATGCCAACCCAGAGCTACTCCCTTATGCAGATGAGCAAATTTCCCTGACCAACGACCAAGATGGGGTTGCCAAAACCCTGCAAGACTTATTCTTATAGTCCCTACTGACCAGCTTGCAAGCTGGTCTTTGTGCTCTTTTCACAGTCTCATCAACCAGTTAATCGATTGTTCTACTTTTTGCCTCCAAAACCTTGGAAAAGGCTTTCTTTTGTGATATACTTCACATATAAATACAAGAGAGCTCGTCATACTCGACCCTGTTGACACAAAATCAATCCAGTCCTGTTTCTCCTGCTCTCAGTTAATATCAAGGAGGATAGCTATGAAAGCTGTTGTTGTAAATCCAGAAAGCACTGGTGTTGCTATTGAAGAAAAAGTACTCCGTCCACTTGAAACTGGGGAAGCACTCGTAGAAATTGAATACTGTGGTGTTTGCCACACTGACCTTCACGTTGCCCATGGTGACTTTGGTCAAGTACCAGGACGTGTCCTAGGTCACGAAGGTGTTGGTATCGTTAAAGAAATTGCTCCAGATGTAAAAAGCCTTAAAGTCGGCGACCGCGTCAGCGTTGCTTGGTTCTTTGAAGGATGTGGCACTTGCGAATACTGTACTACTGGCCGTGAAACTCTTTGCCGTACAGTGAAAAATGCCGGCTACTCAGTAGATGGTGGTATGGCTGAACAATGTATTGTAACTGCAGACTATGCTGTCAAAGTTCCTGACGGACTTGATCCAGCCCAAGCTTCTTCTATCACATGTGCTGGTGTAACAACCTATAAAGCTATTAAAGAGGCCAAAGTTGAACCAGGCCAATGGGTTGTTCTTTACGGTGCTGGTGGACTTGGTAATCTCGCAGTTCAATATGCTAAAAAAGTATTCAATGCTCATGTCATCGCAGTTGATATCAACAATGACAAACTTGCCCTTGCAAAAGAAGTAGGTGCTGACATTGTGATTAACGGCCTCGAAGTCGACGATGTACCTGGACTCATCAAGGAAAAAACTGATGGAGGGGCTCATTCAGCTGTCGTAACTGCTGTATCTAAAGTTGCCTTCAACCAAGCTGTTGACTCAGTTCGTGCTGGTGGTCGTGTCGTCGCAGTTGGTCTTCCTTCTGAAATGATGGAACTCAGCATTGTGAAAACCGTTCTAGATGGAATCCAAGTTATCGGTTCTCTTGTAGGAACTCGTAAAGACTTGGAAGAGGCCTTCCAATTCGGCGCAGAAGGTTTGGTAGTCCCAGTTGTCCAAAAGCGTCCAGTAGAAGATGCGGTAGCTGTTTTCGACGAAATGGAAAAAGGTCAAATCCAAGGACGTATGGTACTCGACTTCACCCACTAATTTAATAAAAACCTATTTTAAAAGTTGGAAGCTTCTTCCAACTTTTTTATATTAAATTTTTAAATATGGACTCTAGATTACCTTTCGAAAACTTAATATATCAACATCTTCAAAGGTAACCTTTTTAATTTTTTATGATAAATAGTTGCTTTTTACATGAAAACGGTTTATACTTATTTAGTCTTAAAGTTTTCTTAAATGAAGACTGAAACAACAAAAAGGAGGAATGACAATAATGAGTATCGGAATCATTATTGCGAGCCACGGCGAATTTGCTGCGGGTATTCATCAGTCAGGATCTATGATCTTTGGTGAACAAGAAAAGGTTCAAGTTGTAACCTTTATGCCAAATGAAGGTCCAGATGACCTATATGCTAAATTTAACAACGCTGTGGCTGCATTTGACGCAGAAGATGAGGTGCTAGTTTTGGCTGACCTTTGGAGTGGTTCTCCATTCAACCAAGCTAGTCGCGTGATGGGAGAAAATCCTGATCGTAAGTTTGCCATCATCACAGGACTTAACTTACCGATGTTAATCCAAGCCTATACAGAGCGCCTCATGGACGCTACAGCAGGTGTGGAAAAAGTCGCTGCGAATATTATCAAAGAAGCCAAAGATGGCATCAAAGCTCTTCCAGAAGAGTTAAATCCAGTTGAAGAAGTTGCAAGTGCTGCAGCTGCTCCAGTTGCCCAAGCTGCTATCCCAGAAGGAACTGTTATCGGTGATGGTAAACTGAAAATCAATCTTGCCCGTCTAGACACTCGTTTACTTCACGGTCAGGTTGCCACTGCTTGGACTCCAGATTCAAAAGCAGATCGTATCATCGTTGCTTCAGATAACGTTGCAAGCGACGACCTTCGTAAAGAATTGATTAAACAAGCAGCTCCAAATAATGTCAGAGCCAATGTGGTTCCAATTCAAAAATTGATCGAGGTTTCAAAAGACCCACGCTTTGGAGAAACACATGCCCTTATCTTGTTTGAAACACCTCAAGATGCCCTTCGTGCAATCGAAGGTGGCGTTCCAATCAAGACCCTTAACGTAGGATCAATGGCTCACTCAACAGGTAAAACAATGGTCAACAACGTTTTGTCTATGGACAAAGATGACGTTGCTACATTTGAAAAAATGCGTGACCTCGGTGTTGAATTTGACGTACGTAAAGTACCAAACGACACCAAAAAAGATTTGTTTGACTTGATTAACAAAGCCAACGTTCAATAATAGAAATCAATAACTATCGAAGAATTATAAGAAAATATTTCACTTTATTATCATTAAATAGAAAAGGAATAAAACCATGTCAGATATTTCAATTATTTCTGCTGTCTTGGTTGTAGTTGTTGCCTTCCTTGCAGGTCTTGAAGGTATCCTCGACCAATTCCAATTCCATCAACCAATCGTCGCATGTACACTTATCGGACTTGCAACTGGTAACCTCGAAGCAGGGGTTATGCTTGGTGGTTCACTTCAAATGATTGCCCTTGGTTGGGCAAATATCGGAGCTGCCGTAGCTCCTGACGCTGCTCTTGCATCTGTTGCTGCAGCAATCATCTTGATCAAAGGTGGTAACTTTACTACTGAAGGTATCGCCGTTGCAACAGCAACAGCTATCCCTCTTGCCGTAGCTGGACTTTTCCTAACTATGATTGTTCGTACAATCTCAGTTGGTTTGGTTCACACTGCAGATGCTGCTGCTAAAGAAGGAAATATTGCAGCTGTTGAACGTGCTCACTTTATCGCACTTCTTCTTCAAGGTCTTCGTATTGCTATCCCTGCAGCCTTCCTTATCGCTATCCCAGCTTCTGCCGTTCAAGATGCTCTTAAATTGATGCCAGACTGGTTGAACGGTGGTATGGCTGTCGGTGGTGCTATGGTCGTTGCCGTTGGTTACGCTATGGTTATCAACATGATGGCAACTCGTGAAGTATGGCCATTCTTCGCACTCGGTTTTGCTTTTGCTGCCATTTCTCAATTGACTTTGATTGCCCTTGGTGTAATCGGTGTTGCCCTTGCCTTCATCTACCTTAACCTTTCAAAACAAGGTGGTAACGGTGGCGGAGGAGCTACAACTTCTAACGACCCAATCGGTGATATCCTAGAAGACTACTAGAAAGGGGAACAATCATGACTGAAAAACTTCAATTATCAAAATCAGATCGTAAAAAAGTTTGGTGGCGTTCACAATTCCTTCAAGGTTCTTGGAACTACGAGCGTATGCAAAACTTGGGTTGGACTTATTCATTAATCCCAGCTATCAAAAAATTGTACACTACTAAAGAAGACCAAGCTGCTGCTCTTGAGCGCCACCTTGAGTTCTTTAACACTCACCCATACGTAGCTGCTCCAATCATGGGGGTTACTCTTGCACTTGAAGAAGAACGTGCGAACGGTGTTGAAATCGACGACGCTGCTATCCAAGGGGTTAAAATCGGTATGATGGGACCTCTTGCTGGTATCGGTGACCCAGTATTCTGGTTTACAGTTCGTCCTATCCTTGGAGCTCTTGGTGCATCACTTGCTGCATCTGGTAACTTAGTTGGTCCACTTCTCTTCTTCTTCGGATGGAACGCTATCCGTATGGCCTTCCTATGGTACACACAAGAGTTTGGTTACAAAGCTGGATCTGAAATCACTAAAGACATGTCTGGTGGTATCTTGAAAGACATCACTAAAGGTGCTTCTATCCTTGGTATGTTCATTCTTGCCGTTCTTGTACAACGTTGGGTATCGATTAACTTTACTGTTAACCTTCCAGGTAAACAACTGGCTGAAGGTGCCTACATCAACTTCCCAGAAGGAGCTGTATCAGGTGCTGAATTGAAAGGTATCCTTGGTCAAGCACTTGGTGGATTGAGCCTAGATAAGATTCAACCACAAACCCTTCAAGGACAGTTGAACTCATTGATTCCAGGATTGATGGGACTTCTCCTTACTTTCCTTTGCATGTGGTTGCTTAAGAAAAAAGTATCACCAATCTCAATCATCCTTGCACTCTTTGCAGTAGGTATCGCAGCTCGTTTCTTCGGTATCATGTAATCTTGGTGAGAATGTACAAACAAAAAAAGAATCAGGTTTATCACCTGATTCTTTTGGCTCTTTGTCAAATAGTGTTGATGAAGAACCTAATGAAAAAAGAATCCAACAAAAATTGGACTACCTGTCTCCGGTTGAATACCGAAGACGGTAGCCCTAGGGTGTTTTTATTAAATTCTCACTTTTTGGGGTCAGTCCCTAAGCCTGATAGTAATTTTTTGTTCATACTATTCCCCTTTAGTCATTTACTACTTTAAGTTGCATTGCTTTAGCTACTTCTTCTGCCTTTGATCCCTTAGGTGTATGGATTTCTACATCTGGGTTACAGTTATCCACAAAATAGAAGTATTCTGTAATTTCTGTTACACTTGCTGGAATTGTAATAGATTTAATTGATGATGTCCCCCAAAATACTAATGTTCCAATACTCTTTGTTCCTTCTGGGAATACAACTGATTCTAATGAACTATCAGAGTTGAAAACATCATCTTCTACTGTTTCTATTGACTTACCAAAGTGGACATACTTTAACTTATTGTCAATCGTAAACGCACCTTTTCCAATATATCGTACTGTATCTGGTAAAACGATTGCCTCACAATGTTTCAAGTTCGCAAGACCACGTTCTCCAATTGCGATAACAGGTTTACCTTTAATTTCCTTTGGTACACGAACAACCTTATCGTCAGAAGTACAACTATAGATGACATAACCTTCTTCCCATAAATATACGCATGTTAATATATTAATATATTTAAGGATTTATAACTATAGTTCCTTAATTTTCCCAGTAAAAAAACGAAAGGCACCACAAGTTATTTATGTGTTTTCTTTAAACGATTCATGTACTTCTGTCGCAACTTCTCACCCGCCTTTAATTGCGGTTGCGATAGATTGAGGACCTAAATATGCATCCCCTGTTATTAGTTCATTTCTATTGTATTCTGATGTTGACCGAAAGTCAAATTTTTACCTTTCATCTAGAACACTAAAGTCTACTTTTGTTCAATTGCTGCAACGACAAGGTCACATGGAATAATATGTTCACTACCTGCCACTTCATGCGTTGATCTTCTTCCACTTTCATCTGATTCACCAAGTTCCATTGTAATAACCTTTACACCAGTTACTTTCCCACTCTCATCACGCAATACTTCTTTAATATTCTCTAAGAAATGGAATGTAACACCTTCATTGTGTGCATCTTTGATTTGTAGTGTAGCTTCTAGTATATTGTTCATATGGTCATCATTCTTTTGTTTTAGGTTTCAGCGCTTTTAATATAATGGATGTTGGCCTTTTTGTATACACTAAAATAGGGTTGGTGGAAAATTTCCATCAACCCTAAAAATTATAGAACCACACAAAACCCTGACCAGAGATGGCCAGGGTTTTGTATTTCAAAAATTATTCTGTAAATTCTATAGTTACTTTTACTTCAGAATCCATTGAAGAAAATATTGTTTTATAATAATTGATTGCAGATTCTTTAATTTCACTCTTAAATTTATCTAAATACTCTGCTTGTTTATCACTAGAAAGTTGGTTAGCGACCAATTTCCCAGTATCAATATCTTCTGTAGTTCCACTTAATAACTCTCCATGACTATCATATAAATCATAAGGATTATCTTTTGAAAGTTCAACACCAATTACTTCCAATTTTGGAACAATAACCTTATATTCTTTTTCGCTTATTTGTTCAACCTTTACACTACTTTTAATTCCAAATTTAGCTTTATAATTTAAAATTACTAATGCTGCTTTTTTAGAGAACGGCACATCAAACCCAAAAACTTGAGTTGTTTTTGTTTCAGAAATAATTTCATTAATTCCCGCATTCAAAAATACAACTTCATTCACTTTTTCAATACTTTCGATATTAATTGACGATTTGACTTCTGATTTATGTTCCTTAGGTAAGAAAAATAGCACTCCAATAGCTATAATAGCTATTAATACCACATTCAATAGTACACTAAACATATTAACTTTCTTCTTTAATATAGACAAGATAAAAAAACCTCACTTTAAATAATCTATCTAAATTTTACACATTCTAAAGAAAATAGTCAATATTTTTTCGTACTATCTTCTAAAATTAATTGTGCCTATTAAAAATGAAATTAGTTTGTTGCATTTGATTATATTTTTTGAACACCAAATCCATTTAAAATTGAGTGCTATTTTGAGCACTAAAAAAGGGCTCTTTGTCAAATAGTGTTGATGAAGAAA
>NZ_KQ970261.1:606028-618851 GCF_001579045.1 Streptococcus mitis
ACTTCAATCGTTTCCTTGAATTCTATATAATCTCTATCCTGTATACATTCACGAAGTGAATGTACAACCTCATAATCATTTTTAAGAGATGGATTTTTTTCTAAGATATAATCTACGATTCCTTTACTTGTTATGAAGCTTTCAAAAAGCTTATAACGATTATATTTATAGTTCTGAAGTTCATTAGAGTTCTTTAAAATTAACTTCCAATAATGTTTTAACTTTCGATATAATTTAGAGTCTTTATAGCGATGCTTATTCATGACACGTACCCGAGTTCGATTTAATTCTCTATTTAAGGCTTGTACGATATGAAAAGGATCAATGATAATTTTAGCGTTAGGAAACATTTCTTTTATTAATTGAATGTACGGTACGTACATGTCGATAGAGATGGTTTTTACCTTTAATCTAGTCTTAGGCTCAAAACGATAAAAATATTGTTTCAAACTGTAAGATTTTCTATCTCGTACAACATCGACCAGCTTGTGTGTAGTGCTATCACAAATAATGAAGCTCATATTACTATCGGAAGATTTAACGGATTTAAATTCATCAAAACACAAATGCTCAGGTAAATCGTGTAATGGTTTAATGGTCAATAATCGTGCTGTATCATCTATGATACGTCTTACAGTATGAACTGAAACATTTGTTTCTTTTGCGATATATGTTTCAGATACTGTTTCACTAATTTTTGATTTGATTTCATTTTTTAATCTTTTAGAGATATGACAGTGTTTTTCTACGATTCGACTAGTGTCTGCGGTAAATGAAGAGCCGCATTCTCTACAGAGAAATCTCTGCTTGCGTAGATTTAAGTAGGCCGGAAGGCCTGAAACAGAACAGAGAGTGATACGAGATGTTTTCGTGCCGTTTTTAACGATATTATTATTTTGGCTAACACATCCACAAACAGTACAAAATTCTGGTTTATGCGTATATGTAGCTGAATAAAATAAAGATTTTCTCTTTTTAAATACCTTCTCTTGAACTTTATTATCCCAAATCATGTTTTTATCTTTGATTTGTAGTGTAGCTTCTAGTATATTGTTCATATGGTCATCATCCTTTTGTTTTAGGTTTCAGCGCTTTTAATATAATGGATGTTGGCCTTTTTGTATACACAAAATAGGGTTGGTGGAAAAATTCCATCAACCCTAAAAATTATAGAACCTTACGGGGTATCCGCCATGTGGTGGGTGCCCTTTTTGCATACAAAAAATTATGAAAGCGAGGATTTAACTATGAAGGATTTATGGAACACCATTCAAATCATCTTTGCCGCCATCGGTGGTTGGCTCGGCTGGTTTCTCGGTGGGTTTGACGGTCTGCTTTACGGACTGATTGTTTTCGTGGTTGTGGATTATATCACGGGAGTCATGTGTGCTGTGGTGGACAAGAACCTTTCCAGTTCGGTCGGATTTAAGGGCATTTGTCGAAAAGTGTTGATTTTTGCGATGGTCGGCGTGGCACACATCCTGGATGCCAATGTCATCGGTGACGGCAGTGTGCTGAGAACGGCGGTTATTTTCTTCTACATCTCCAATGAAGGTGTCAGCCTTTTGGAAAACGCATCCCATCTTGGTTTGCCGATTCCGGAGAAGATGAAGGAAATCTTGGAGCAGCTCCATGACCGCGACAATAAGGAAAGTGAGGGAAAGTAACATGAATTTACACAAACTTATTTTAACGGAAAACGCCTGTTACAAAGCAGGCAGGAAAATCACGGTTAAGGGTATCATGGTTCATTCCACGGGTGCAAACAACCCGAACCTAAAACGCTATGTAGGTCCTGATGATGGTTTGCTCGGTAAAAACCAGTACGGCAATCATTGGAACACCTACCATCCCGGCGGCAGAGAGGTCTGCGTTCATGCCTTTATCGGCAAGTTGGCTGACGGCACGATTGCCACATACCAAACTCTCCCTTGGAATCATCGTGGTTGGCACGCTGGGGGGAGTGCAAACAATACCCATATCGGTTTTGAAATCTGCGAGGACGGTCTTTCGGATTATGCCTACTTTAAGAAGGTGTACCGTGAGGCCGTTGAACTTTGTGCCTACCTCTGTAAGGAGTACGGTTTGACCGAACAGAACATCATCTGCCACTCCGAAGGTTACAAGCAGGGCGTGGCATCCAACCACGGCGATGTGATGCACTGGTTTCCAAAGCACGGCAAGAGCATGGATACCTTCCGTGCCGAGGTCAAGGCACTCCTGGCGACTACCGATGAGGAGGAAACCGAAACTCCTGCAGAGCCTACGGTGACATATCCCGAAAAGCTGACTACTGGTTATTACCGTGTGCGTAAGACCTGGAAGGACAGCAAATCCCAGGTAGGTGCGTATCGTATTCTTTCCAATGCAAAGGCGGCCGCAGATAAGAACCCTGGTACTTTTGTTTTTGCCAATGACGGCACTGCCATTTATCCTGCCGACAGCACAGCCGAGCCGGATTACCGTGTCCATACGGTTGTGAAGGGCGATACCCTTTGGGATATTGCCGTGAAATATCTCGGCAAAGGCAGCAGATACACCGAAATCAAGAAACTGAATGGACTTTCTTCCAATGTGATTTATAGCGGTTGGAAACTCAAAATTCCGAACTAACACGATGCCCTTTGAGGATTTTTCCTTGAAGGGCATTATTTTTTTGCCTTTAGGGGGTTCGATTCAGCCTGTCTTTTCGCTTATAGGCAGAGGGAACATTTCCACCGTTCCCCGGACTGGAGGAATCACAATGGAAGTAAAACAGATTGAGAATTTTAAGATACCTAACGCCGTGGCACACGAGATTACGCAGGAGGAATTGCAGCGTGAATACGACTTTTACATGGCACAGAAAATGCTCGAAACCATGTTCATGTTCGGCATGATTTCTGTGGATGAATTCCACAAAATATCGGCTGTAAATCGCAAAACTTTCTCCCCGTTTTTGTCAGAGATTATGGGCTAAATAACTTGATATTTCTGCGATAGTACGGGAATATGTCACTACCCAAAAAGCGAGGTGAGTTGATGAAAAAGATAACGAAAATCGGGGTAAACGAAACCCTGATTCAAAAGAAAAAGCTGAAGGTTGCAGCCTACTGCCGTGTATCCACAGCCAGTGATGAGCAGCTTATCAGCCTTGAGGCACAAAAGGCCCATTATGAAAATTACATCCGTTCCAATGACGAATGGGAGTATGTGGGTCTTTACTATGACGAAGGAATCACGGGTACAAAAAAGGATGTCCGTGCCGGACTTCTTTCTATGATTGCTGATTGTGAGGACGGCAAGATAGAGTTCATCATTACCAAGTCTATCAGCCGATTTGCGAGAAATACTACAGACTGCTTGGAGATGGTTCGCAAACTGATCGGCCTTGGGGTTCATATTTATTTTGAGAAAGAAAACATCAATACGGGGACAATGGAAAGCGAGTTGATGCTCTCTATTTTAAGCGGACTTGCAGAAAGCGAATCGATTTCCATTTCAGAAAATACGAAGTGGGCCATTCAAAGACGATTTCAAAACGGAACCTTTAAAATTTCCTATCCACCCTATGGCTATCAAAACATGGATGGTCAAATGATAGTAATTCCTAAGCAGGCTGAAATTGTAAAGTATATTTTTGCAGAAGTGTTATCGGGTAAAGGTACACAGAAAGTTGCAAATGATCTTAATCAAAAGGGTATCCCTTCAAAAAGAGGTGGCCGTTGGACGGCTACTACCATTCGAGGAATTTTGACTAATGAAAAATATACTGGTGATGTACTTTTGCAAAAGACCTATACTGACAGCCATTTTAACAGGCACACCAATTACGGTGAGAAAAATATGTACTTAGTAGAAAACCATCATGAGGCAATTATTAGCCATGAAGATTTTGAAGCTGTAGATGTCGTTCTCAATCAGAGAGCAAAGGAAAAAGGCATCGAAAAGCGCAACAGTAAATATCAAAACCGATATTCCTTTTCTGGCAAAATTATTTGCTCGGAATGTGGCAGTACCTTTAAAAGACGAATTCATTCATCTGGAAGAAAATATGTTGCTTGGTGCTGTAGTAAGCATATAGGCAATATAACGGAATGTTCTATGCAGTTCATTCGAGATGAAGATATAAAGACTGCTTTTGTTACGATGATGAATAAACTCATTTACGGTCAGAAGTTCATATTAAGACCACTTTTGAATAGGTTACGTAACCAGAATAATGTAGCGAGTTTTCGTAGAATTGAAGAGTTGGAAACTAAGATTGAAAACAACATGGAGCAGAGTCAGATGCTGACGGGTTTAATGGCCAAAGGATATCTGGAACCTGCTCTGTTTAATAAAGAAAAGAATTCATTGGAAGCAGAAAGAGAAAGGCTTCTTGTCGAAAAGGATCAACTTACTCGTTCCGTCAATGGGAATTTTACAAAAGTTGAAGAGGTTGACCGTCTGCTTAAGTTTGCAACTAAGTCCCAAATGCTTACAGCCTATGAGGATGAGCTGTTTGAAAATTACGTAGAAAAGATTATGGTATTTTCACGAGAGGAAGTTGGATTTGAATTAAAATGTGGAATCACATTGAAGGAAAGGTTGGTGAATTAGATGGGTCACACACCCTATGGATATAGAATTGAAGATGGAAAGGCTGTTGTAGATGAAATAGCAGCAGAACAAGTAAAAGAATTATTTTCAGGATACTTGCAGGACTTTCTTTGAAGGGTGCTACTAAAAAAGCTGGGATAGACTGCTACCATGCCACAGCAAGTAAGATGTTGCAGAACAAGCATTACTTGGGCGATGAATTCTACCCTCCAATTATTGATGAAGAGACCTTTGAAAAAGCCAGAGTAGAAAAACGAAAACGAGCAGAAAAGCTCGGAAGGATATGGGAGCCTAAAGATGAACCGGTAAGGGATTACCCTGTAAAGTTCAAATCAAAACCTCTGGTGCAAAAATATGAAGATCCATACAAGCAGGCGGAATATGCCTACAGTCTGATAGAAAGTGAGGTATAACAAGTGGCAGTGAGTAGGAATGTAACAGTCATTCCGGCAATTAAACGAGTCGGAAATAATAAAAATAGTGAAAGCAAACCCAAAATACGAGTGGCCGCTTACTGCCGTGTTTCAACGGATAGTGAGGAGCAAGCTTCAAGCTATGACATTCAGATTGAACATTATACAAATTATATTAAGAAGAACAAGGAATGGGAATTGGCGGATATTTTTGCGGATGACGGTATCACAGGTACAAATACCAAAAAGCGTGATGAATTTAACCGCATGATTGAAGAGTGCATGGCTGGAAATATTGACATGATCATCACAAAATCCATCAGCCGATTTGCCAGAAATACGTTAGATTGCCTTAAATACATCCGGCAGTTAAAGGATAAAAACATCGCGGTATTCTTTGAGAAAGAGAATATCAACACCATGGATTCTAAGGGTGAAGTATTGCTGACCATCATGGCATCCCTTGCCCAACAGGAAAGTCAATCCTTAAGTCAGAACGTTAAGCTGGGAATTCAGTATCGATATCAGCAAGGCGAAGTCCAGGTCAACCATAAGCGTTTCCTTGGATACACCAAGGATGAAAACAAGCAACTGGTGATTGACCCAGAGGGTGCTGAGGTTGTTAAACGGATTTACAGAGAGTACCTTGAAGGTGCTAGTCTTTTACAGATAGCAAGAGGACTAGAAGCTGACGGTATCCTTACAGCGGCAGGCAAAGCCAAATGGAGACCGGAAACACTGAAAAAGATATTGCAGAATGAAAAGTACATCGGTGATGCCCTTCTACAAAAAACATATACGGTTGATTTCCTTTCTAAAAAGCGAGTCAAGAATAACGGCATCGTTCCCCAATATTATGTAGAAAATAGCCACGAGCCTATCATTCCACGAGACCTTTTTATGCAGGTTCAAGAAGAGATGGTTCGAAGAGCAAATCTTCGCGGTGGCAAGGGCTGTAAAAAGCGAGTTTACAGCAGTAAGTATGCTTTATCGAGTATTGTTTACTGCGGACATTGCGGTGATATTTATCGACGAGTACATTGGAATAACCGAGGTTACAAATCTATTGTTTGGAGATGCGTCAGCCGATTGGAGGAAAAAGGGTCTGAATGCACTGCCCCTACCATAAATGAGGAAACATTGCAGAAAGCAGTTGTTAAGGCTATTAACGAACTTTTGGCTAACAAAGACCCATTCCTCAAGGTGCTACAGAAAAATATAGCTACTGTATTTAATGGAGAAAATGATAATGCCACTGATGACATTGATAGCAAATTGGAAGAATTACAACAACAGCTTCTTATTCAAGCAAATCCAAGAATGACTATGAAGATGTGGCTGATGAAATTTACCGCCTTCGAGAATTGAAGCAAAATGCACTTGTTGAAAATGCAGAGCGAGAAGGAAAAAGGCAACGAATCGCTGAAATGACTGATTTCTTGAATAAACAATCCGCAGAGTTGGAGGAATATGATGAGCAGTTGGTAAGGCGGCTTATTGAAAAAGTAACGATATATGAAGATAAGCTCACCGTTGAATTCAAGTCTGGGATTGAGATTGACGAAGAGATATAGAATATTAACCGCCAATTAAGGGCTAACACCCTTTGGCGGTTAATATTGGATTTTTTTAATTTTAAAGTTGCTTAAAACGACTTGTTGTGTTAAAATATATGATGATCCAAATAAGAATTTAGGAGGAACCGAAACTATGACAGCCTCAATGCGTTTAAGATAAGCTGGCAATAAAAAAAGCAGAATCTATACCCGATGATAGGCTTTTTTGTTGTGCTTATTTATACGATATTGAGCATTCATTAGTTACGGTGAGGATATTGGTTATTTAACTATACCTTTATTTAACTATGTCTTTAATATGAATGTTTCCAAATTGTATGTATGCAGACCAAAAGCCACATTGTGGGGTTTGGCCTGCATTTTTTATTGCCTAGAATGCTATTCAAAATAGAAATTCAAGCAAAATAATATGCAGGAGATAATATAAATGGAAAAATACAACAATTGGAAACGAAAATTTTATGCAATATGGGCAGGGCAAGCAGTATCATTAATCACTAGTGCCATCCTGCAAATGGCGATTATTTTTTACCTTACAGAAAAAACAGGATCTGCGATGGTCTTGTCTATGGCTTCATTAGTAGGTTTTTTACCCTATGCGATTTTGGGACCTGCCATTGGTGTGCTAGTGGATCGTCATGATAGGAAGAAGATAATGATTGGTGCCGATTTAATTATCGCAGCAGCTGGTGCAGTGCTTGCTATTGTTGCATTCTGTATGGAGCTACCTGTCTGGATGATTATGATAGTATTGTTTATCCGTAGCATTGGAACAGCTTTTCATACCCCAGCACTCAATGCGGTTACACCACTTTTAGTACCAGAAGAACAGCTAACGAAATGCGCAGGCTATAGTCAGTCTTTGCAGTCTATAAGCTATATTGTTAGTCCGGCAGTTGCAGCACTCTTATACTCCGTTTGGGATTTAAATGCTATTATTGCCATCGACGTATTGGGTGCTGTGATTGCATCTATTACGGTAGCAATTGTACGTATACCTAAGCTGGGTAATCAAGTGCAAAGTTTAGAACCAAATTTCATAAGGGAGATGAAAGAAGGAGTTGTGGTTCTGAGACAAAACAAAGGATTGTTTGCCTTATTACTCTTAGGAACACTATATACTTTTGTTTATATGCCAATCAATGCACTATTTCCTTTAATAAGCATGGAACACTTTAATGGAACGCCTGTGCATATTTCTATTACGGAAATTTCCTTTGCATTTGGGATGCTAGCAGGAGGCTTATTATTAGGAAGATTAGGGGGCTTCGAAAAGCATGTATTACTAATAACAAGTTCATTTTTTATAATGGGGACCAGTTTAGCCGTTTCGGGAATACTTCCTCCAAATGGATTTGTAATATTCGTAGTTTGCTGTGCAATAATGGGGCTTTCGGTGCCATTTTATAGCGGTGTGCAAACAGCTCTTTTTCAGGAGAAAATTAAGCCTGAATATTTAGGACGTGTATTTTCTTTGATCGGAAGTATCATGTCACTTGCTATGCCAATTGGGTTAATTCTTTCTGGATTCTTTGCTGATAAAATCGGTGTAAATCATTGGTTTTTACTATCAGGTATTTTAATTATTGGCATTGCTATAGTTTGCCAAATGATAACTGAGGTTAGAAAATTAGATTTAAAATAAACAATATTGGAGGAATATTTATGTATCTTATTTTCATGTAACTCTTCCTGCTAAAATCGCAGGGTTTTCCCTGCATACAAGCAAATGAAAGCATGCGATTATAGACAGGAGGAAATGTTATGGAATTAATATTAAAAGCAAAAGACATTCGTGTGGAATTCAAAGGACGCGATGTTTTAGATATAAATGAATTAGAAGTATATGATTATGACCGTATTGGTTTAGTAGGAGCAAATGGTGCTGGAAAAAGCACTTTACTCAGGGTACTTTTAGGAGAATTAACTCCCCCAGGATGTAAAATGAATCGTCTGGGTGAACTTGCCTATATTCCCCAGTTGGACGAAGTAACTCTGCAGGAGGAAAAAGATTTTGCACTTGTAGGCAAGCTAGGTGTTGAGCAATTAAATATACAGACTATGAGCGGTGGTGAAGAAACAAGGCTTAAAATAGCACAGGCCTTATCGGCACAGGTTCATGGTATTTTAGCCGATGAACCTACCAGTCATTTAGACCATGAAGGAATTGATTTTCTAATTGGACAGCTAAAATATTTTACAGGTGCACTGTTAGTTATTAGCCATGACCGATATTTTCTTGATGAGGTAGTAGATAAAATATGGGAACTGAAAGATGGAAAAATCACTGAGTATTGGGGAAACTATTCTGATTTTCTTCGCCAGAAAGAGGAAGAACGCAAGAGCCAGGCAGCAGAATACGAACTATTTGTTGCGGAACGTGGCCGATTGGAAAGGGCTGCAGAGGAAAAGCGAAAACAGGCTCGAAAAATAGAACAGAAGGCAAAAGGTGCTTCAAAAAAACAAAGCACTGAAGGCGGAGGACGTTTAGCTCATCAAAAATCAATAGGAAGTAAGGAAAAAAAGTTGCATAATGCCGCTAAATCCCTAGACCATAGGATTGGGGCCTTAGGAAATGTAGAAGCTCCAGAAGACATTCGCAGGATTCGTTTCAGGCAAAGTGATGCATTGGCACTCTACAATCCATATCCTATTGTCGGTACGGAAATTACTAAAATATTTGGGGATAAGATACTGTTTGAAAAAGCATCTTTTCAAATTCCCCTAGGAGCAAAAGTGGCGCTAACTGGTGGCAATGGAACAGGAAAAACAACTTTAATCCAAATGATCATAAACCATGAAGATGGAATTTCTATTTCACCTAAGGCAAAAATAGGTTACTTTGCACAAAATAGTTACAAGTACAACGGTAATCAGAAAGTCATGGAGTTTATGCAGGAGGATTGTGAATACAATGTTTCAGAAATTCGTTCGGTTCTAGCATCAATAGGGCTTAAACAAAACGATATTGGAAAAAGCTTATCTGCTTTAAGCGGCGGAGAAATTATTAAATTGTTGCTGGCTAAAATGCTTATGGGTAGATATAACATCCTGCTAATGGATGAACCGAGTAACTTCCTTGACATACCAAGCTTAGAGGCTTTGGAAATATTAATGAAGGAGTATACTGGAACTATAGTGTTTATCACCCATGACAAACGGCTACTCGACAATGTGGCTGATGTGGTTTATGAAATTAGTGATAAGAAAATAAATCTGAAACATTAAATTTAAGGTAGTCGCCGGTCAATGTAGTCTGTACTGGCTGGCGGCTCCATTGTTAAAAAGTATAAAGACTTTTTTTCTTTGGCAAAAATTAATGTATACTAAAATAATTTTAATAAGGAGTATTAAAATCAATGAGAGATATCGAAATAAAAGAGAATATACTATTTCAGATAGACATGTGCTGGCAACTTTATCTTTATCACACAGAGAATCTAAAGGAGACAGAGGCACTTTGGACATTCAGTCCCATGGGTCTGCAGATAAGAAGGCAAGACGATGGATGGAGTATAGATTGGCCTGAAATCGAAAGTTACGAGATTGGACCGTCCAGTATTGCATGGATTATGTGGCATATTATATATTGGTGGCGCACTACGTTAGATTACAATTTTGGAGATGGTACCTTGAAAAAGGAAGACATTACTTGGCCTGGAAGTGTTGAAAAAGCAAAAGAAGAAATAAAAACTCTTCATGATAAATGGGTTGAAAAATTAATCAATATGTCGGATGCAGAATATCAATCACAGCAGTATGCAAAATGGCCACTTGAGGGTAGAAGCTTTGCTGATACTGCATTATGGTTAAATGGAGAATTGATGAAAAATGTAGCCGAAATAGGTTATGGACGATTTCTATATGCAGCTTGTAAAAAATAGAGATAGCGATAAATACGAGAATAATTTTTTTAAAGAAGGAGACTACCAATGAATAGTATAATAGAAAACATATTAACAAGAAGAAGCATACGAACTTTTAGAGGGACTCAGATATCAGAGGAGGATTTAAATACCATTCTAACAGCGGGAAGCTATGCGCCTAACGGGATGGGAACACAGAGCTGGAAGTTTACAGTCATTCAAAAAACCAGTGTACTTGCAAAAGTGAATGAGGCTATTCGCCTAACCCTTATATCTATACCTGTTGTAGCAGAAACGCATCCTTATGTTGTGAGCCTTGTTGAAAAAGCGAAAGACGAGAGTTCAAATTTCCTGTATCATGCCCCTACCTTTATTATTGTTTCTAACTTAAAGGACAACGGAAACTCTATGCCGGATTCAGCATTAGCCATCGGGAATATGATGCTGGCAGCACACTCACTCGGTATTGGTTCCTGCTGGCTAAATCAGCTGCCAGGACTCACAAACATGCCCTTAATCCGTGAGCTTTTATCAGATCTTGATGTTCCCGTAAATCATATTGTTTACGGGTCTGTCGTTATGGGTTATGCTGCAGAGGAGCCGAAACAGGCTGCCCTTCGTAAAAATGTCGTAAATATTATTCGTTGAGAACGAGATTGGAGGTTTAATATTGTTTATACGAGTAGTTCCGTATGACCCCTTTTGGGAAGTAGAGTATGAAAATGAATCACAGATGATAAGGAACATATTGAAGGATATATTGGTGGAGATTTACCATATTGGTAGTACAGCAGTTAAAGGGTTATCCGCTAAGCCAATCATTGATATAATGCCTGTAGTGACAAATATTAGTTTGGTTGATAAGCATAACGAAGAATTTGTAGCCATTGGATATGAGTGTATGGGTGAATTTGGTGTTGAAAGACGGAGATATTTCCGCAAGGGTGGCGATAATAGAACACACCAGATTCATATTTTTGAGCAAAGCAATCACAAAGATATTAATAGGCATATAGCGGTAAGGGACTTTCTGCGTACACATCCTGACATCGCTTTAGAGTATGGTGAATTAAAGATGAAACTGGCTTTTCGATTTCCAGATGATATTGAAGGCTACGTAAGAATGCTTTTATAAAGCAGCTAGAGAAAGATGCTTTGCAATGGTGGCAAATTCTCAAAGGATTGCAAGAAGCAGCTGAGGATAATCCGTATAACTAACAATTACATATCATGCTGATTCGTATTGGTGGAATAACACGAATTAATAAAGGATATATTTGTAGTAGCAAGTGTATTTGTTTTATATTCTATGACCCTATTTGATTTACATGATTCTATATGGTATAATGGACTTGCTTATAAATATAGATGCTTGGATAGCAGGAGGTTGCAAGATGATGATGGCAGTTAAATTAGCCTTCTAAAATTAAATAATAAAATTTTAGGAGGCTAATTTATGAAATTTAATTTGATAGATATAGAGGATTGGAATAGAAAGCCATACTTTGAGCATTATTTAAATGCGGTAAGGTGCACTTACAGTATGACTGCAAATTTAGAGATAACTAGTTTACTGCGTGAAATTAAACTTAAGGGCCTGAAACTGTACCCTACGCTTATTTATATCATCACAACTGTAGTTAATCGTCACAAGGAGTTCCGCACCAGTTTTGATCAAAACGGTAAGTTAGGATACTGGGATAGTATGAACCCAAGTTATACTATCTTTCATAAGGATAACGAAACTTTTTCAAGTATTTGGACAGAGTATGACGAGAACTTCCCACGTTTCTACTATAATTACCTTGAGGATATCAGAAACTATAGCGACGTTATGAATTTCATGCCTAAGGCAGGTCAACCTGCTAACACAATTAATGTGTCCAGCATTCCTTGGGTGAATTTTACCGGATTCAACTTGAATATATATAATGATGCAACATATCTAATCCCTATTTTTACTATGGGTAAGTATTTTCAGCAGGATAATAAAATTTTATTACCTATGTCTGTACAGGTGCATCATGCGGTTTGCGACGGTTACCATACCAGCAGATTTTTTAATGAGGTACAGGAATTAGTCTCAAATTTTGAGACATGGTTAGGAGAAAAATAATATTAAAATGCTTGTGCTCGGGAGTTATAAACAAAGATCGAAAATATTGTTAAGATCGTGAGGAAGCAAAGCGACCGAAGAAGTATATGTTCCATCTATGCAAGGACTTCCCGAGAAGGCGAGTGACAGCGAAGACCGATTGGAAGGAGTCTGAGCTAAGTGGAGTAATATATTCATTCATTATAGAACCATCATTTCAAAGGATTAGAGAAATCTAATCCTTTTTCTAGGTATTTTTAGGCTCTTTGTCAAATAGTGTTGATGAAGAAT
>NZ_KQ970261.1:619014-641019 GCF_001579045.1 Streptococcus mitis
GCTTCAATCGTTTCCTTGAATTCTATATAATCTCTATCCTGTATACATTCACGAAGTGAATGTACAACCTCATAATCATTTTTAAGAGATGGATTTTTTTCTAAGATATAATCTACGATTCCTTTACTTGTTATGAAGCTTTCAAAAAGCTTATAACGATTATATTTATAGTTCTGAAGTTCATTAGAGTTCTTTAAAATTAACTTCCAATAATATTTTAACTTTCGATATAATTTAGGATTTTTATAACGATGCTGATTCATGATACGTACCCGAGTTCTATTTAATTCTCTATTCAAGGCTTGTACAATGTGAAAAGGATCAATGATAATTTTTGCGTTAGGAAACATTTCTTTTATTAATTGAATGTATGGCAAGTACATATCGATGGAGATAGTTTTCACCTTTAATCTAGTCTTAGGCTCAAAACGATAAAAATATTGTTTCAAACTGTAAGATTTTCTATCTCGTACAACATCGACCAACTTGTGTGTAGTGCTATCAAAAATAATGAAGCTCATATTGCAATCGGAAGATTTAACAGATTTAAATTCATCAAAACACAAATGCTCAGGTAAATCATGTAATGGTTTAATCGTTAATAATCGTGCTGTATCATATATGATACGTCTAACGGTATGAATTGAAACATTTGTTTCTTTGGCAATATATGTTTCAGATACTGTTTCACTTATTTTTGTCTTAATTTCATTTTTTAATCGTTTCGAGATATGACAGTATTTTTCTACAATTCGACTAGTATCTGCAGTAAATGAAGAACCACATTCTCTACAGAGAAATCTCTGATTTCGTAGATTTAAGTAGGCTGGAAGGCCTGAAACAGAACAGAGAGTGATACGAGAAGTTTTCGTCCCGTTTTTAACTATATTGTTATTTTGGCTAACGCACCCACAAACGGCACAAAATTCTGGTTTATGCGTATATGTAGCTGAATAAAATAAAGATTTTCTATTTTTTAATATCTTCTCTTGAACATTATTATCCCAAATAATGTTTTTATCTTTGATTTGTAGTGTAGCTTCTAGTATATTGTTCATATGGTCATCATTCTTTTGTTTTAGGTTTCAGCGCTTTTAATATAATGGATGTTGGCCTTTTTGTATACACTAAAATAGGGTTGGTGGAAAATTTCCATCAACCCTAAAAATTATAGAACCGTTCTTTTTATATCTCATTTATTATGCCAAGGCACCCATTGGATCCCATGGTGCAAGGACGATTGGTTCTGCTTCATAGGCAGCTAGTTCTTCTGCTGTTAGTAATTCCTTACGAACAACAATTTGATAAGTGTATTCGTCCATCCAAGCATCTGAAGCAACAAAGTAACCATCTGTACCAACCTTGTCTCCCCATGAGTTTTCAACCTTCCACTTGGTTGACTTGCCATTTTCATCCAAATCCACACCTGTCAAGACCATGGCGTGGGTCATCAAGCTCTCACTGTAATCCAAACGTCCAGCCTTGTCTTGAGTGAGTTTAATGTCCATGCTTGATTCAAAGTCATAAACATCTGTCGCAAGGATCCCAGCTTTACGATTGCTGAGTTGACCGACATCTGATCCAAACCAAACAGTCTCACCTGCTTGCATTTGGGCAATCGCTAATTCTTTCAAGCGTTCCATCGGTACATTGATGTAACGAACCGCACGGCTACCAACCACATTCCCCAACATCTCAACTGTGTAAGATTGGCCGTAAGGCTTGTCAGCAGTTGGGGCATTGATAACAGAAACGTAATCTTCTAGTGGGAGATTGACATATTTCTTGTAAAATTCCTGTGGTGTGATAGCCTTTTCGCTTTGGTAGTTGTTATCTTTATCGCGATAAGAAAAGTCAAATTTACGTGGTGGAAGTCCTAAAGACATAGCAAGAAAATTAAAGATTTCTTGCAAGAGGTCTTCTTTCTTAGATTGAACAGTCGCTTGGTCTGCACCAGAAGCGAGCAAGTCACGCAAGATTTGAGCATCTTGACGAAGCAATTTGTTGAGAATGGCATTTAGCTCACGACTACTGCTAGATGAAACAGATTCAGGGTAAACCGACTTAGGCACGACACCGTATTTCTCAAAGAGAGACACCACCATATCCCACTGACCTCCGTCTTGTTGTGGTGTTTGGAGTAGGAATTTAACCTTACGGCTGGTCAAGTCTTGGTCTGCAGTCGCAATGACTTGCTCCAAGAACCAGTTTGATTTCTCATACTTGTCCCAGAAGAAAGTGTGGGCCTGTGACAACTCAAAGTTTTCCAATTTGTATTGTGAAATGAGTTTGTGGCGGAAGGTGTTGAGAGCCGCAAACATCCAGCAACGACCAGACGCTTTCTGGTTAGTTACCTTGTCCTTGGTCAAATCCAATGAGAAAACAGGGGTATTGTCTACATGGCTTTGGCGACGTTCTAGAGCTGCAAAAATTCCGTTGTGGCTGGCAGCATTTTCAATCGCTTGGTATTTAACATTTGCTTCATAGTTAGCAAATAGTTTATCAGTAAATGATTCTTGAATCACGTTCATAGATTCCTCCTTTTATTCTACAGTCTATTATAACTCTTTTCACAAAGGAAGCAACTGAAAAATATAAAAGGCAAGGATATTCTTCCTCACCTTTTCGAATATAAATCAAATTAAGCAATATTCGCAAGGAGAGCTTCTAACTCTTCCTTGGTCAAGCGACGCCATTCTCCTCGCTGCAAGTTCTCATCCAATACTAAAGTTCCCATAGTCAAACGTTGCAAGTCTACTACTTCCTTGCCGCAATAGCCCACCATACGCTTGACCTGATGAAACTTCCCTTCTGCAATGGTCACACGGATTTGGCTTTGATTCTTTTTTGTATCTACAGACACAAGCTCCAGTCTAGCAGGCTGACAAGTAAAGTCTTTGAGAGGAATACCCTCAGCAAATGTCTCCGCATCTTCTTGGGTCATAATTCCCTTGACCTGAGCCAGATACGTCTTATCCACATGACGCTTGGGTGAAAGAAGAGCATGGGCAAGCTTGCCGTCATTGGTCAAGAGTAAAAGACCATGCGTGTCAATATCCAAGCGTCCTACTGGGAAAACTTCCTTGCTCCGAGCAATATCATCCAGCAAGTCCAGAACGGTTCTGTGCTTGGGATCCTCAGTCGCTGAGATAACTCCTTTGGGCTTGTTCATCATGTAGTAGACAAACTCTTCATACTCCAACACTTGCCCATCAAAGCGAATCTCATCTATTTCTTCATCAATCTGCAATTTAGCTGATTTTTCTTTTTTACCATTTACCGTCACGCGCCCAGCCTTGAGCATGTTTTTGACCTCTGTCCGACTCCCTACAGCGCAGGTAACTAAAAATTTATCTAATCTCATAGAACTATTATATCATGGAAATTATTGTTGTACATAACTAACATTTTATTAGCTGAACTATTATCAATTTTATGGTATAGTATAAATATACTTCGTTTAAAAGGAAACATCTATATGTGGTTAATCTATTTATTTCTTATTTTTGTAGTAATAGCTTTATTTTTAAAGATTCTTCCATTTATTCTAATTGCACTTTGCTTATTCCTCATTTATGGTATATCTTTACATATTAGAAAAATAAGATATTTTAAAAGTCCAGGTTTTCTAGAACAAAAACAAAAAATTGCAGATACTATTATTGAGTTTAATGAAATTTCAGAATATGTAAAAGATATCCCAAATAAAAATCAATTTATTGTAAAGGATATTACTGGGAAACATGCACATTTAGCTCACTTTGAAAATACTAGCCAACATGACTATAAACGAGATAAACATAAGAAAACTTTAAATCAAAGTAACGTTTATTCAACTTCTCTACAAGTTGTGCGACGTGCATCTGAAGAACCTATACATTATCTCTGTAAGTATTTTGGAATAACTGCAACCGAAGAAAGCTTGAAACAGCTTGAAGAAATCGGAGAGAATATCTCTCGAATGGAAAACACAATTGATAATCTTTATCAACGAGAGGAACAAATAAAAACAGACTTTAATCCTCCAAAATTTATTTTAAAGTACTTTTCTAAAGATTTAATGAAAGAGTTAGATATCCACCTACCAGATATAAAGGTCGATTACACTTCTTATATTTTTGAATACGTGAGTGCGGGAGGAAATAGTTCTCAGAAAACTACAATTCTGTTTAACGGTGAAACGGTTGAAGCAACAGCAGAGTATATTGCAAAGAAAATAAAATCAAAACAAACTGCTCAAGCTCAACGAGCACTGATGACAAATAAACTTCGAACCCAAATAAAAGAAAGAGACCACTATACTTGTCAAATCTGTGCTGCCTCTACAGCTGAACAATCTCTCCTGTTACTTGAGATAGACCATATTGTCCCTGTATCAAAAGGAGGACTTTCAACACCTGACAATCTTCAAACTCTCTGTTGGAAATGTAATCGTTCAAAGTCTAATAAACTTTTATAAATAAATATCCCAAAAGCATACTTACAATTCAATTTGCTTTTGGGATATTTTTGTTAATTTGCCCAATCTCCGTTACGGAAGAGAGGCACACGTGTTCCATCCTCACGGATACCATCGATATCCATTTGACTAGACCCAATCATAAAGTCCACGTGCACATCTGAACGGTTAAGCCCCGCAACTTCAAGCTCTTCTTCACTCATCTCTGCACCACCAACGACGCTAGTCGCATAGGCTGCGCCGATAGCCAGGTGATTTGAAGCATTTTCATCGAAAAGAGTGTTAAAGAAGGTAATGCCTGACTGAGAAATTGGACTTGGATCTGGTACCAAGGCACATTCTCCCAAGGCACGCGCGCCAGCATTTTCAAAGACAAGGGCTTTCATGACCTGATCGCCTTTTTCAGCTGTAATATCAACAATCTGACCATCCTTGAAGGTTACTTTAATGCCTTCGATGATATTTCCGTTGTAGCTAAGTGGTTTTGTAGAGGTTACATAACCATCTGCACGACGGAAGTCAGGCGCTGTGAAAACTTCCTCTGTCGGCATATTTGGCAAGAATCCTTCGCCCTGTGCATTGATAGCCCCAGCTGATTCCCAAACGTGGTTCTTTGGCAAACCAAGTGTCAAATCTGTTCCTGGCGCTGTGTAGTGAAGGGCTGAAAATTGTTCTTTATTGAGCATATCAGCTTTACTCTTAAGGATAGCTGCATGCTCTTCCCAAGCCTTAACCGGATCTTCTTCGTAGACACGGCAAGTTTTAAAGATTTGGTCCCAAAGGAGATCAACTGCTTCTTCGTCGCTCGCAGCATTTGGAAAAACTTTCTTAGCCCACTCAAGTCCAGCAGCGGCTGCCACAGTCCAACTAACCTTGTTGGATTGAGTTGCGATACGCATTGGCTTCATGGCAAGTCCCATAGCTTTAGCAGAAGCCGAAAGCTTGTCAGCATCCACTCCATTCAAGGCACCCGGATCAGATGAACGAACTCCAAGACGACTAGCCTTGTTCTCCAAAAGATAGTTCATCTCAGCAATCTTGTATTCAGGCACATTGTCCAGACGCTCCATCGGCGCGTGAAGGAATTTCTCACGGTTAATAACATCATCTGTCCACTGAACGATAACCTCATGCGCACCCAAGGCATAAGCTTCCTTTACGATTAGATGCGCCAACTCACGTTGCTCCACATCGATAGAGAGAGCCAAAGTGTGACCAGATTGCACGTTAATTCCATTCGCAACCAACAATTTCGCATATTTTTCTAGATTTTCTTTAAAATTTGGTAAAACCATTCTGTTTTCTCTTTTCTATATTTTTTAGTTTTTATTCAAAGCAGAAAATAATCCTGCTAAAGCAATAGCGCCAGACAAGAGTGCTGTCGATAGAAGAATTGTCTGATCAGCAAGTTCTAATTGATATTCAAATACCTTCTCAGCCGGCTTATCTTCCGCGAATATTCTTAGTTTCATCCTGAACTCCTTAAAATAGATTAAAATAAATCACTATGACCGCCTGTCCTCAGCAAGTTTAAAAGCAATTTTTCCTTGTCTACTTTATAAACCAAAAGCCAATCTGGCTGGATATGGCATTCACGAACTCCTTGAAAATGCTTGGATGCCGTCAATTGATGATCACGATATCTAGCAGGAAGTTCTTTTTCTTGAACCAGAAAATTCAAAACTTCTTCTAATAATTCTGCCTTCAAACCACGCTTCATAGCCAACTTAAAATCTTTTTTAAACTGTTTATGGTAACGAATCTTAAGCACGCAAATCCTCCATCAAGTCAGAGACTGATTCAAAGGATTGGCTCATATTACGATTTTGGTCTAAATCCGTTAATACCTCAAGCAACTTTCGATTTTCGTCTAATCTAACATCAAAAGGTAATCCCTGATATTGAATAGCCTGACGAAGGAAAATATTGATGGCAGTCGTCATATCCATTCCCAGATTATTAAATACCTGTTGGGCCTGCTCCTTCACCTCACTATCCAAACGGATGCTCATACTCGTCTTTGACATACTCTCACCCTCTTTCTACTATTAGTTTAACAAAAAAGAGAGCTAATGTAAATCTATTGGATATACATTAGCCTCTTTGGATAGATTATTAAACAATTTTTTTAAAACAACTCATCAAACAAACTCAACTGGTTATCCTCTGGCATATTGCCCAGAATCCCCATCTCATCCATCTTTTCAACCAATGTTGATGAGAGCCCACCACGTTTGCGTAGTTCTGTTTTAGACAGGAATTCTCCCTCTTCACGCGCTCGAACTAACTGCTTAGCAACGTTCTCTCCCAGACCATCCATTGCTACAAATGGCGGAATGAGGGTATCCCCATCGATAAGGAACTCTGTCGCCTGACTACGGTAGAGATCGAGTTTTCCAAACTTGAAACCTCGTTCCCACATCTCATTGACAATCTCAAGAGTTGTATAGAGATCAATTTCCACATTAGAGGCTTCATTGTTCTTCCGTTTTTCAGAGATTTCTTCCATTCTATGCTTGATAGCATCCAAGCCCGCTCCCATGGTCTTGATGTCAAAAGCCTTAGCACGGATTGAGAAGTAAGCACAGTAATAATAAATGGGATGGTGAACCTTGAAGTAGGCCACACGCAAGGCCATCATAACGTAGGCTGCCGCATGGGCTTTAGGAAACATGTACTTAATTTTCCCACAGGACTCGATATACCACTCTGGCACCTTATTAGCCTTCATGGCTTCGATGTAGCTATTTCGCTCCTCTTCGGAAATCTTGAGCCACAAGCCTTTACGTACCCGTTCCATGATGGTAAAGGCCATCTTAGGTTCCAGACCAGCATGCATGAGGTAAACCATGATGTCGTCTCGACAACCGATAACAGTCGATAGGTCTGCTATTCCTTGCTTAATCAGATCTTGAGCATTGCCCAGCCAAACGTCGGTACCATGGGACAATCCTGACAACTGAAGCAACTCCGCAAAAGTTGTCGGATGGGTTTCATCGACCATACCTCGGACAAAGTTGGTTCCAAACTCTGGAATCCCCAACATCCCCGTAGGCGTCCCGATTTGCTCAGGTGTTACCCCTAACACATCCGTCCCAGAAAAGAGTGCCATCACGCCTTCGTCATCCATAGGAATTTCATTAGGGTCAATCCCAGACAAGTCCTGAAGTTTTCGAATCATGGTCGGATCATCATGTCCCAGTACATCAAGTTTGAGGACGTTCTCGTCGATATCATGGAAGTTAAAGTGAGTCGTCTGCCATTCAGCCGTCACGTCATCCGCTGGATACTGAACAGGCGTAAAGTCGTAAACATCCATGTAGTTCGGAATAACAACGATTCCTCCCGGGTGTTGTCCTGTTGTCCGCTTGACACCAGCAGCACCTTGGGCAAGACGTTCCACCTCTGCATCACGATAAAACTTGCCATAATCTCTCTCATAGCCCTTGACAAATCCATAGGCAGTCTTAGCAGCCACCGTACCAACCGTTCCCGCACGAAAGGCATATTCCTCACCAAAGATATCACGCACATCCAAGTGAGCGCTAGGCTGGTCTTCTCCCGAGAAGTTCAAGTCAATATCGGGAACCTTATCTCCATCAAAACCAAGGAAGGTTTCGAACGGAATATCCTGGCCATTTTTACTGAGTTTGTGACCGCAGTTTGGACAGTCCTTATTGGGCATATCAAAACCTGAACCGTAAGATCCATCCGTGATAAACTCACTGTACTGACACTGACCACAGACATAGTGCGGAGAGAGAGGATTAACCTCCGTAATCCCAATCATGGTCGCAACGAAACTGGAACCGACAGATCCACGAGAACCAACCAAGTAGCCCCGTTCATTGGAACGTTGCACTAGCATCTGCGATGCCAGATAAATCACAGCAAATCCATTTCCCAGAATAGAGGTTAGTTCTTTTTCAATCCGCAAATCAACGATATCTGGCAGCGGATTTCCATAAATCTCAAAAGCTTTCTTATAGGTCAACTCGGCAACTGTTTCTTCAGCCTTGTCGATGAAAGGCGTATACAAGTCCCCCTTAACAACCTCAACAGGTTCAAAGATATCTGCCAAGGCATTGGTGTTTTCAATAACCAATTTGCGAGCTAATTCCTCTCCCAAGAAAGCAAATTCATCCAACATCTCATTGGTCGTTCTAAAATGAGCCTTGGGAAGAGGAGCTGGTTGGGCATGTTCACCGTGACCGATGGTTCGGTTAATCATAGCCCCCTGTCCCAAACTACGGACGATAATTTCACGGTAAATCTCTTCTTCCGGTTCGATATAGTGGACATTTCCAGTAGCCAGAACGGGTTTGCCAAGACGGTCCCCAACCTCAATCAAACTCTTGATAATGGTCTGGAGTTCCTCCATATCCTTGACCTGCTCCTTTGCAATCAAGGGAGCATAGATAGCTGGGGGCATGACCTCGATAAAGTCATAATACTTGGCCACCTCAACCGCCGCATCCACACCTTGGGAAACAACCGCATCAAAAACTTCACCTTCAGAGCAAGCTGAACCTAAAATCAAACCTTCCCGATGGGCATCTAGAACTGTTCTCGGAATTCGTGGCACCCCTTCAAAGTACTTAGTATTGGACAAAGAAACTAGCTTAAAGATATTTTTTAGACCTACCTGATTCTTGACATAAATGGTCGCATGCTTAATCCGAGCTTTTTTATAAGAATCTGGACTAATCAAATCAATGTTTAGTCTAGCTAGATCGGTCACTCCATGTTTCTCTGCCACTTCTTTGATAAAGATAAAAAGCAGGCGACCAGTAGCTTCCGCATCGTAGTTGGCCATGTGGTGATGTTCCAAGGCCACACCAAAACGCTTGGTCAAAGGTCCCAAACCATGACGTTTATACTCAGGATAGAGGTTTCTTGCGAATTCGAGCGTATCGATAACTGGTTGACTAATTTTTGGCAGACCATGACGCTCATAATTGGCATTCATAAAGCCAACGTCAAAGGTCGCATTGTGGGCAACTAGGACCGTATCCTTGCAGAATTCTTGGAATTCTTGCAAAACTTGTTCCAGTGGTTTGGCATTTTTGACATGATCATCTGTAATTCCAGTCAACTCAGTAGTAAAAGCTGACAAGGGATGCCCAGGATTGATAAATTCATCAAATTCAGCAATAACATTCCCCTTATACATCTTAGAGGCCGCAACCTGAATCAAATCATTATAGATAGCTGAAAGACCCGTCGTTTCCACGTCAAAAACCACATAGGTCGCTTCTGACAAGTCCATCTCCACTTCGTTATAGACGATAGGGACACGGTCCTCCACGATATTGGCTTCCATTCCATAGATTAGCTGAATTCCCGCTTTCTTAGCCGCCTTATAGCCGTGTGGGAAGGACTGGACATTTCCATGATCCGTGATGGCAACCGCCTTGTGTCCCCACTTAGCAGCTGTCGCAACGATTTCTTCGACCTCTGGTAGAGCATCCATGGTAGACATATTAGTATGAGCATGAAACTCAACCCGACGCTCACCTTCTGGCATCAAATCCTTCCGCTCATAGTGAACAACTTCCTGTACATCCTGCACGTTCATAGTCAAATCGCGTGTGAAGTTATTCATCTCCACATTCCCACGAACTCGGAGCCAAGAATTTTTCTTGATTAGATCAAATTTCTGCGCCTCTTCCTCATTCTTAACCCACTTTTGCATAGAAAAACTGGAAGTGTAGTCCGTCATTTTAAAGTTGATCAAAACACGCCCTGTTCTGGTCACTTTTTGCTCCACATCAAAAACAACCCCTTCAAAGACCAAACGATTTTCCTCCGTCGTCACTTCAATCATAGGAGTAATCTCTGCCTTATCCAGCTTTGGTTTAGCTACAGCTTTTTTCGCTTGAAAATCAAAGGCTGGTTTCTCTTCCGCTGGAGGAGGTGACATCTGTTCCAGTTGTTCCATAGCACGGAGCGCTTCCTCATTGGCTGCTTGAACAATCTGCTCATTTTCAGCATGAAAGGCCTCTTCCTGCTCTTGGGTCAGGACATCATTCTTCTCGACTTGACAGTTAAAAGTAGGAAAGCCAAATTTTTCAAGTTGTTTAGCTAAATTAGGAAGATGATTCTTCTTAAAATGTTCCTTATCAATCGCCTCAGAGCCTTCAATAAATAGTTGATTGCCCTCCGCACGAACTCGCAAATTCTGATAAAGGGACTTAAAACCTTGACTAGCACATGGCCCCTCAGAGAAAGCCTCCCTATAGTAGGACTGCAAGAGTTGGTTTGAAAATTCTTGAGACAGAACCTTGATTTCGAAAATAGCTTTATTCCCTGTCTTAGAAAATTCTTCCCTCAAACCTTTCTTTAATTCTAAAAAAATTTCAATCGGTAAAATATTAGAAAATACGAAATGAAACTCCCATACCTTACTAATTTTATGAACCACAACTCGCTCAATATCGGCCTGTGCTAAAGCAGGAGCCTGTCTCATTTCAGCAGGCATCCCCAATTGATTCATCAAAATTTCAAAACTATTTGACATTCATTTTCCTCACATTATTCTCCTACTATTTTACCATACTTAGAGGTGTTTTCTAAAGACAAAAGGAAGCCACTAAGTGACTTCCTCCTAGAGTGAGGACTGATTAGTCTTCACCTTTGTTTTTCTTAATGATTTCTTCTTGTACTGACTTAGGTACATCTTCGTAGTGGTCAAATACCATCATGAATGTACCACGTCCTTGAGATGCAGAACGAAGAACTGTTGCGTAACCGAACATTTCAGCAAGTGGAACGTAAGCACGAACGATTTGGCTGTTACCATGTGCTTCCATACCATCTACACGTCCACGACGAGCAGTTACGTGACCCATAACATCACCAAGGTTTTCTTCTGGAACAGTGATTGTTACAAGCATCATTGGCTCAAGGATAGCTGGTTGCGCTGATTTAGCAGCTTCTTTAAGGGCAAGTGAAGCCGCAATCTTGAAGGCAGTTTCAGATGAGTCGACATCGTGGTATGAACCATCGTAAAGCTTAGCTTTAACGTCAACCATTGGGTAACCTGCAAGAACACCGTTAGCCATAGATTCTACCAAACCTTTTTCAACCGCTGGGATAAATTCACGAGGAACCACACCACCGACGATTGCGTTTTCGAATTCGAATCCTTTACCTTCTTCGTTTGGAGTAAATTCAATCCATACATCACCGAATTGACCTTTACCACCAGACTGACGTTTGAAGAATCCACGTGCTTGAGTAGAAGCGCGGAATGTTTCACGGTAAGATACTTGAGGAGCACCTACGTTCGCTTCAACTTTGAACTCACGACGCATACGGTCAACAAGGACGTCAAGGTGAAGCTCACCCATACCAGAGATAACTGTTTCACCAGTTTCAACGTTTGTTTCAACGCGGAACGTTGGATCTTCTTCAGCCAATTTTTGAAGGGCGATACCCATCTTGTCTTGGTCAGCTTTAGATTTTGGCTCAACCATCAATTGGATAACTGGTTCTGGAACGTTGATTGACTCAAGGATGATTTTAGCTTTTTCATCTGTCAATGAGTCACCAGTTGTAGTATCTTTCAAACCAACGGCAGCAGCGATATCACCTGAGTAAACAGTGTCAATTTCTTGACGGCTGTTAGCGTGCATTTGAAGGATACGTCCGATACGTTCACGTTTACCTTTAGAAGTGTTCAATACGTATGAACCTGATTGAAGAACACCTGAGTAAACACGGAAGAATGTCAAACGACCTACGAATGGGTCAGTCATGATCTTGAAGGCAAGAGCTGCAAATGGCTCTTCGTCAGATGCTGGACGAGTTTCTTCAGCGTCTGTATCTGGGTTAATACCTTTGATAGCTGGGATATCAAGTGGGCTTGGAAGGTAGTCAATAACTGCATCAAGCATCAATTGAACACCTTTGTTTTTGAAGGCAGAACCACACAATACTGGGAAGAATTCAACGTTGATAGTCGCTTTACGGATACCAGCTTTCAATTCTTCGTTAGTGATTTCTTCACCTTCGAGGTATTTCATCATCAATTCTTCGTCAGTTTCAGCAACTGCTTCAACCAATTTTTCACGGTATTCTTGAGCTTGGTCAAGGTATTCAGCTGGAATATCTTCTTCAAGGATATCTGTACCAAGGTCGTTAGTATAGATTTCAGCTTTCATCTTGATCAAGTCGATGATACCACGGAAGTCATCTTCAGAACCGATTGGCAATTGGATTGGGTGTGCATTTGCTTGAAGACGATCGTGAAGTGTGCTTACAGAGTAAAGGAAGTCAGCACCGATTTTGTCCATTTTGTTGGCAAATACGATACGTGGAACTCCGTACTCAGTTGCTTGACGCCAAACTGTTTCAGTTTGAGGCTCAACACCTGATTGTGAGTCAAGAACGGTAACAGCACCATCCAATACACGAAGAGAACGTTGTACTTCGATTGTGAAGTCCACGTGTCCTGGTGTGTCGATGATGTTTACGCGGTGGTTGTTCCATTGAGCTGTTGTCGCAGCAGATGTGATAGTGATACCACGTTCTTGCTCTTGCTCCATCCAGTCCATTTGTGACGCACCTTCGTGAGTTTCACCGATTTTGTGGATTTTACCAGTGTAGTAAAGAATACGCTCAGTAGTTGTTGTTTTACCAGCATCGACGTGAGCCATGATACCGATATTACGAGTTTTTTCAAGTGAAAATTCGCGTGCCATGAGGTTTGTTTCTCCTATTTATTTTTGATTTCTATTCTATTATAACACGATTTTAATAAAAACGGATAGGCAGGACCTACCCGTTCTCAATGTTTTCATGCTATTGTTGGTTTCGACTTGTAGATTTACAAGTTAAATTGAACTCGGGCTAAAGTTAATTAGCCGATTTGAGCCGGAACGGGATGCTGTGTGAAAAAGATAAACTTCCTTGTATTCGTCGAATACTGCGTCAGTTTCCTATTTTCACCTTGCATCCTTACCGTTCCTAGCATCATGATTTTACCAACGGAAGTGTGCGAATGCACGGTTAGCTTCAGCCATACGGTGAGTGTCTTCACGTTTCTTAACAGCTGCACCTGTGTTGTTAGCAGCATCCAAGATTTCTTTTGCAAGACGATCTTGCATTGTGTGTTCACCACGAAGACGAGCGATTGTTACCAACCAACGAAGTCCAAGTGTTGTACGACGTTCTGGACGAACTTCAACTGGGACTTGGTAGTTAGAACCACCAACACGACGTGCACGTACTTCAAGTACAGGCATGATGTTTTCCATAGCTGTTTCAAATACTTCAAGTGCATCGTTTCCAGTAGCTTCTTTGATTTGCTCAAAAGCACCGTAAACGATTGAAGCAGCTGTACCACTTTTACCATCAAGCATAACGCGGTTGATAAGACGAGTAACTAGTTGTGAATTGTAAAGCGGATCTGGCAATACGTCACGTTTTGGAGCTCTATTTTTACGACTCATTTCTCTTTATCCCCTTTCCTTATGCTTTTGGACGTTTAGTACCGTATTTAGAACGGCCTTGTTTACGATCGTTAACACCTGCAGTATCAAGTGCACCACGGACGATATGGTAACGTACCCCTGGAAGGTCTTTTACACGTCCACCACGAAGAAGCACCACGCTGTGCTCTTGCAAGTTGTGTCCGATACCTGGGATGTAGGCAGTAACTTCGATAAGGTTGCTCAAACGTACACGAGCGAATTTACGAAGGGCTGAGTTAGGTTTTTTAGGTGTCATTGTTCCAACACGAGTTGCAACACCACGTTTTTGTGGTGAAGAAACGTTTGTTTGAACTTTTTTATGACTGTTGTAACCAACGTTCAAAGCTGGTGATTTAGATTTTTCTACTTTTGATTTACGCGGTTTGCGAACCAATTGGTTAATTGTAGGCATCTACATTCTCCTGTGTTTTTTTATTTTTGGTGATGATACACTTGGTGACAGCTATCATCTGTGTGTACTTTTGCAACATTTGTCAGCACGTCCCTGTACACTCTTGAGAGACCAAAAGTAAAAAGTACCGTCTATTATTGTAACAAAATTTTCCCTTGGTTGTCAAGATATTTTTCTTTTTTTATTGTTAATTTTAGCTCTTTGGTACCACCTTATACTCAATGAAAATCAAAGAGCAAACTAGAAAGCTAGCAGCAGGCTGCTCAAAGCACTGCTTTGGGGTTGTAGATAAGACTGACAAAGTCAGTCACATATATGATCCAAGGTGAAGCTGACGTGGTTTGAAGATATTTTCGAAGAGTATTAGACGAAACAAAAAGGAGGAAACTAAGCCCTCCTCTAGTTACAAAATTGTTTGATTTAATAACTTCAATTTTAACACATAATGGTTTTCGCGTTATGATAGTATCACAACCAACCAGATTCTTTCGCGATATTAGCTGCCTCTGTTCGATTACCTGCATCTAGTTTTGAAAGAATATTGGTGACATAGTTTCGGACTGTTCCGTTAGATAGATAGAGTTTGTCTGCAATTTCTTGGTTAGAGAAGCCCTGAGCAATTCCCTTTAAAACTGCGATTTCTTGTTCTGTCAACGGATTGGGATGCGTCATCACCACTTCCATCAATTCAGGCGAATACTCCTTGCCTCCTTCGAGGACAGTGTGCAAGGTATGCATGAGATCTGCAATCCTTCTTTCTTTCAAGACATAAGCATCTACTCCAGCCTTAACCGCACGTTCAAAATACCCAGGACGCTTGAAGGTCGTCACCACAACCACCTTTGTTTCTAGATTTTCTGCTCGTATCCACTCCAAGACTTCAAGACCTGTCTTAACAGGCATTTCTACGTCAAGGATGGCAATATCTACAGACTCCTTTTCAAATAGTTGGATTGCTTCTTGCCCATTCTTGGCTTGAAAGACAGACTCTACATCCGGTTGAAGCGTGAGCAACTGGCACATTGCATCTCGCAACATACTTTGATCTTCTGCGACTAATACTTTCATCTACTTTCTCTCCTTATAAGGTAGTCGAACCTGAACTTCTGTCGGTTGTTTCTGACTAATCACATTTACCTCTCCCGAAAATGGAAGAACACGATCTCGAACTGTATGGAGGTCATCCCCCTTTATAGAAGTAAAGCCACAGCCATCATCTCTCACTGTTAGAATGAGTTCTTTCTCTGTCCGTTCTAATTTTAAGTAGACTTTAGACGCTTTAGCATGCTTGATGATATTGGTCACTAACTCAAGCAAAATCATGGAAGCCGTTGACTCCAATTCCTGAGTAAGGCTAGCGGTATCTAGTTGATTAGCCGTTTCCACCTCAATTCCAGCAATCTCTAGCATCTTTTTGACAGTTTCAAGTTCTGATGCTAAGGTCCGTGATTTCAGATTTTCCACAATGGTTCGCACTTCATTCATGGAATCCTTGCTTATCTGGTGAATTTCTTTTAATTCCTTTTCCACCTGTGGATAAGCCTCCATCTGAAATAACTGCAAGGCTAAATCTGTCTTGACACTCAACATAGCAAAGGTATGTCCCAAGCTATCATGCAAATCTTGACCGATACGACTGCGTTCATTTTCAGCAAGCAATAGATTTATCTGGGCATTTTGCTTAGCCTGCGCTTCTTTCAAATCCTCCACAATCCGAATCCGAACCAAGCCAAAAGTCATTAAATCGACAAAAGCAAGAATTACAAGTAGATAGAATAGATACTCAACTTCGATTCTCTGAAAAATCAACAGTTGGCCCACAACAAGGACTTGAGCAAGAAGAAAAGTCCAGACATGTAAAGACTTTAAACCACCTACGCTGAAATGATAACTTAAGAGATTGGATAGGAAAAAGAAAAACCAGATATAATTAACAGCAACAAAGGCAGTATTCCCAACTACATAAGTCAGCATGAGGCCCCAATATAGCCAAGATAGGCGCTGGCTCTTAGTTGTTAAAACACCCAAATACGCCACTACAAATAGAATATCAACCAATAAATGCCAGGCAGAAAGCCACCCAGTCACTACAGGTAGGATGGGGAAAATCATAAAAATTAAACTGGCCCAAAACATATAGTGTATGCTTTTCAGTCTTTCAAGCATTAAGCATTCTCCTTATGACCTTGAAGGTAAATAGTCAAACCAAATAAAACTGCTGAAAAAACAAGTAGATAAACTGTGGCTGATAGATTGATTCCACCTTCATTTAAAAATGTCTTGAGCAATTCCATCAACTGATATGTTGGAAGACACTTACCGACTGCTTGCATCCAGTCTGGAAATAAAGAGATAGGCATCCAGAGCCCACCTAAAACAGCCAAGCCTAGATAGAGAAGATTGCCCACGACAGACATCAGCTGACTAGAAGGTAAGAGTGTCAAGGTCAATCCAAGCGCTACAAAGGCAACACTTCCTACTATCAGCAAGAACGCAGCCCCAATCCAGCTTCCTAGAGGCATATCCACACCTCTGAGCAAGTGCCCAACTGAGAAAACAACCAGGATTGAGACCAAATAATCAACCATCATACTTGTTATCTTTGATAGATAATATTCTACCATATTTACAGGGGTATGGCGCAATGTTTTCTGCCAGTTGTTGATTTTATCGGTATGTAAGACAGCTGGAAATGAAAACATGGCTGTCGACATCATGGAAAAAGCCGTCATGGAGATGAGGTAGTCGCGCATAAAATTAGCTGGTCCACCGGGTGTGTCCTGGTACATGCCTGAAAAGAATAAATAGAAGGCTGTCGGCATACCTACTGATAACAAATAATAGACTAATTGTCGTTTGGTCAATAGAAATTCTATCTTGTTTAGTGCGATCCATCGTTTCATCTTAGTCATCTCCCTTTTGTGTTTCTTCAAAGATTGTATCCAACAAACTACGATTATTGACTTCAATTTCTTGTATGTTACATCCCGCTTGAACTAACAGTTCCCAGAAAGCATCCGCTTCGCGTGTGACTACTTGTAAGGCATCTTGTTTTTGTACCCAGTTTTCAACCAAGACTGACTTCTCAACGACTTCCTTGTAAGCTAGAGGAAGGATAAAATGCTTTTCAATCTCCTCACTACGCATAGCTAGAGGCGTCGTATCACGAATCAACTCTCCCTTATTTAAAACCAAAATCCGGTCAGCTGTATGCTCTACCTCTTCAATATAATGAGACGAATAGAGAATGGTGACTCCTTGCGCTTTTAGGTCCCGAACAATTTCCCAAAAACGTTGACGAGTTGAGGTATCCATGGACGCAGTAGGCTCATCTAAAAAGACAAGCTTTGGTCGCCCAATCAAGGTCAAGACGAAAGAGAAAAGACGCTTTTGACCACCTGACAATTTTTCTGCGAATTGCTCTTTTTGTTGCTTGTCAAACTGCAATAGTTGATCAACTTCCTGGTTACTCAAGTGATTTGGATAAATTTTTTGAAAGAAAGCAATCAACTCTTTGACCTTTAATTTCTGAACGATGACATTTTCTTGAGGGAGATAGGATCTTGTGTAGTCTAACTGAGAACTCGTCACTGGCAAGCCTTGGATGGATACTTGACCGCTTGTGACCAGTTTATCTCCAAGCAAACAGTCCAAGAGTGTGGTCTTCCCAGCACCATTGGGACCAATCAAGGCGACGCATTCACCTTCAGCTACCTCAAAGGAAATATCCTTCAAAATAGCCTTGCCCTTGATGTTTTTATTTAGGCTTTCTACCTTAATCATGTTCATCATATTCTCCTTTCAGCCACTCCTTTCCCATCGGAAAGGCGATAACAATCATAAATCCTAGTCCCCAGGCACCACGGATGAATTGGTGAAGAAAGGCTTGATCAAACCAACCTGTAAACATTTCTACCAACCATACCACTAGTGATAGTCCAATAAAAAGATAGAGAAACGCTTTTTTCATTTTTCAAACTCCTTTTTCACATCTGAGACTAATTTCAAACCTTCTCTAACAATCCAAGACATCATTCCAAATCCTGCAAATAGCTCCCAAGGAAAATGATAGAAATCTTCATCCAATCCTGAGAACATGAGATAAGTCATGACTCCTGCTGCTACTAAACTCATTGCGACAATCATTTTATTCTTCATCTCTTCTTCCTCCATTTCATACTACAATTATAGTCTTTTGAAATCAGAGGAGGTAGAAGCTTCTGTCACTAGAAAATATGACAAATGTCATAAAAAATTCTGTTTAAAAGAATCAAGAAACATTACACAACAAAACACGGGTAGAAAAGAATCTATAGTCCTTTCCGTCAAAGTGATATCAAATTTAGACGATAACGTAAATTAATACTCATTTAAAATCAAAAGACCAGAAATTTTCATCCCATAAGCACATATATTATACATTGCTCCAAAAAATTTTTTATTGCTTTCTTAAAAATTAGTAAGATTTATAAAATCCCTTGAATTCAATGTGTATACCTACACGACAGTATTTAATTATGACCACCCGTCAAACGGGTGGTCTGTACCAGGGCTATAAGCCCAAATTACCAGCCAGCGCCTAAAGACGCTGGCTTTCACGTTGTTCAAGCCTTATTGCTCTTGACTTCCTCTTAAAGAGGCTTTAATATTACTTACCACTATCCCTAAAGGGATCCTCATATTCTTTTACACTCAATTTATCTAGTGTTATATCATGCTTTTCCTGTTCTTGAATATATTTCTTAATTGTGGCTTCATTGAGTCCCACCGTACTCACATAATAACCTTCCGCCCAGAAATGCCGATTCCCAAACTTATACTTGAGATTGGCGTGTTTGTCAAACATCATGAGTGCATTTTTTCCTTTTAAATAACCCATGAAACTCGAAACACTTATCCTTGGTGGAATACTTACTAACATGTGTACATGGTCTGGCATTAAGTGACCCTCGATAATTTCAACATCTTTATAACTACACAAGCGATGAAATATTTCACCTAAACTACTTCGATATTGATTATAGATGACTTTTCGTCTATACTTAGGGGTGAACACAATGTGATAGAACACATCCACTTTGTGTGCGAGAAACTATGTGCCTTTTGTGCCATATTTTTCTCCTTTCGCTTTACAATTGGCTTGAACACCTTTATTGTATCGCGTTCGGAGTTTTTTTTGGTATAACCTTCGACGCGCACCCGCATAGCGGGTGGTTTTTTTGTCTCGTACCTAACGGAGCGAGACGGACTAATAGTCACATAAATAAAAAGTCTAGGAACAAAAAACAATACTATAATTTTAATAGAATATCATTTTATAAAATGAATTACTGATACCTAAAAAAGAGAGAACCAAACTGATTCTCCCTTAAGGTAAATAATATGGGCTCTATAATATTTGTAGTGGTTAAATCCCCTATGGATATTATGGAGCCTATTTTATTGTAGAAAAAAAGTCCCATATCATCTATAATGAAAAGCGACCAAACCATCATTAGAAAGATTCATATGGAACAATTACATTTTATCACAAAACTACTAGACATTAAAGACCCTAATATTCAAATTATAGATATCATTAATAAGGATACACACAAGGAAATCATCGCTAAACTAGACTATGAGGCCCCATCTTGTCCTGATTGCGGAAGCCTAATGAAGAAATATGACTTTCAAAAATCTTCTAAAATTCCTTACCTTGAAACGACTGGTATGCCTGCTAGAATTCTCCTTAGAAAACGTCGTTTCAAGTACTATCATTGCTCTAAAATGATGGTGGTTGAGACTTCTATCGTCAAGAAGAATCATCAAATTTCTCGTATTATCAACCAAAAAATTGCGCAAAAGTTAATTGAAAAGAATTCTATGACCGATATTGCCCATCAGCTTTCCATCTCAACTTCAACTGTCATTCGCAAACTCAATGATTTTCACTTTGAGCATGATTTTTCGCGTCTTCCTGAGATTATGTCCTGGGACGTTTAAACAGTCCGGGGAGTGACTGTTTCAATCGGGAGATGGAGATGAGCTTTATTGCGCAAGATTTTGACAAACTCACTATCATCACTGTTCTTGATGGAAGAACACAAGCTGTCATTCGAAATCACTTTCTTCGCTACGATAGAGCTGTTCGTTGTCAGGTGAAAATCATTGCTATGGATATGTTTAGCCTTTACTATGACTTGGCTAAACAGCTTTGCTTTCGAATTTCTAAGCTCAGGCTGAAACAGTCTCCCAGTCTGTTTCACTCCCAAATGCTAAAATCGTTATAGATCGTTTCCATATTGTCCAACACTTGAGCCGTGCTATAAGTCGTGTACGTATCCAAATCACGAATCAGTTTGATCGAAAGTCTTATGAATACAAGGCTATCAAGCGTTACTGGAAGCTCATCCAACAAGATAGTCGTAAACTCAGCGATAAACGTTTTATCGCCCTACCTTTCGTATGCACTTGATCAATAAAGAGATTCTAGACAAGCTTCTGAGTTATTCAGAAGACTTGAAACACCACTATGACCTCTATCAGCTCTTGCTTTTTCACTTTCAGAATAAAGAACCAGAGAAATTTTTCGGACTCATTGAGGACAATCGGAATCAGGTTCATCCTCTTTTTCAGACTGTCTTTAAAACCTTTCTAAAGGACAAAGAGAAAATCATCAATGCACTTCAGTTACCCTATTCTAATGCCAAATTAGAAGCGACCAATAATCTCATCAAACTTATCAAGCGCAATGCCTTTGGTTTTCGGAACTTTGAAAACTTCAAAAAGCGAATTTTCATCGTTCTGAATATCAAAAAAGAAAGGACGAAATTTGTCCTTTCTAGATATTAGCTTTTCTTCAACCCACTACAGTTGACAAAGAGCCGCTTTTCTTCAACTAACTATAGTTAGAAAGAGCTAAAATTTTAAAAAAAGAGTTATAAACTCTCATTAAAACGGAGAATAAGGGATTCGAACCCTTGCGCCAGTTACCCGACCTAACGATTTAGCAAACCGTCCTCTTCAGCCTCTTGAGTAATTCTCCAATTAATGGGCACGAGTGGACTCGAACCACCGACCTCACGCTTATCAGGCGTGCGCTCTAACCACCTGAGCTACGCGCCCAAGTTAAAAACTTGGTAATTTGAACAAAGTTCAAAGCGGGTGACGAGAATCGAACTCGCGACAACAGCTTGGAAGGCTGTAGTTTTACCACTAAACTACACCCGCATACATACTATTAATAAAAATGGCGCGAGACGGAATCGAACCGCCGACACATGGAGCTTCAATCCATTGCTCTACCAACTGAGCTACCGAGCCTTATTGCGGGAGCAGGATTTGAACCTACGACCTTCGGGTTATGAGCCCGACGAGCTACCGAGCTGCTCCATCCCGCGTTAATGAAAAGGAGGATGTGGGATTCGAACCCACGCACGCTTTTACACGCCTGACGGTTTTCAAGACCGTTCCCTTCAGCCGGACTTGGGTAATCCTCCATACTATTCAAATGGACCTTGTAGGACTTGAACCTACGACCACTCGGTTATGAGCCGAGAGCTCTAACCAGCTGAGCTAAAGGTCCAACAAGATCTTTATAGCGGCGAAGGGGATCGAACCCCCGACCTCCCGGGTATGAACCGGACGCTCTAGCCAGCTGAGCTACACCGCCATAT
>NZ_KQ970262.1:0-35206 GCF_001579045.1 Streptococcus mitis
AACTCAGTCTTTTTATTTGAAAAAAACAGTAAAAAAGCGCAAAAAATCACTTCCTGTGCTATACTGTAATTGAAATTTTTTTAGTTTGGGCGTTAGAACTGTTTCCTCAGTCCTATCGCCTTTTCTTTTTGATAAGTCTGTTTGGTGGAGAGTAGTTTGTAAATGATTCTGAGAATCTTATGAGCACAAGCAATAATCGCCTTCATCTTGCTTCCTCTTTGGGAAATTCGATTGTAAAAAGAAGAAAAAGCTGGATCCTTAGAATGTGCTACAATTAATCCCGACATGGTCAGAGCCTGTTTGATATAGCGATTTCCTTGCGTAATGTGTGAGGATTTTTTAATGCCAGCACTCTCATAAGACCCTGGGCATAGTCCGGCCCAGGATGCTAAGTGTGCATCGGATGGAAAGGCTGTAACAGTTGGTCCAATCTCAGCTAGAATAGTGGCAGCACAGTTTTCATTCACACCAGGAATGGTTTGAAGTATCCTATTTTCCTCAGGGAAACTCCTTTTCGATGTAGTGTTGAATCTCATCGGTCAATTTTTCAATGAGTTCCTGATACATCTGATATTCCTCTAAGCTCTGGTCTAAGAGGAAGCGGTCTTCTAGTGACAACTTTCCTTCCATCGCTTCAACAAGTTCTTCTGGACTTGCTTTCACTCGCTTTTGGATACAAGGGATAACAGATTCTACATTAATGGTTTCTCCGTTAATAAATAATTTTAAAAGTGATCGCCCTGTCTTAGAAAAAATATCAGAAAGATAACTTGTTAGCTTGATATTAGTCCGTTGTAAGAGATTGTGAATTTCATTTTTGACTTGAGTTTGACGCTGCTTGTAAGAACGCATGCGACGTGTCAGTAAACGAAGCTGTACTACTTCAGGAGCAGGGATATAGGAAGGTTCAATTAGTCCGCAACGGCCGAGTTGAGCAATCCATTCGGCATCTTTCATGTCTGTTTTTCGACCAGGCACATTCTTGATATGTTGAGGATTGGCAAGTACCAAGACGAGATTAGAATCTGAAAAGATATTAAAGAGAGGGAGCCAATATTGCCCAGTACTTTCAAAAAAGACATGTGTGACATGGTTTTCCACCAACCAATCTAAGGCATTGTGAAGAGCTACAGTAGTTGTCCCCAATTTCTTCTGAATTTTCTTTGGCTTATTAGTATCTAGTGGACCATCTAGAATACAACAAACAATGGATTTTTGGTGGACATCAATACCACAACACGTTTCAATCATGACTTCCATTATAAAAACCTCCTGTTAACTATTTGAACAATAGAACAAGAGGCTACTAGTAATTTTATTTTCATGCTCAAGGCATATTCGAGTTATCTCATGACTCTTGTTCATCCAGTTTTTTTAACAGGCTAGGAAAAGCCCTATTAGACACCACGGATTTGTATTGTTCATCTTCATTATAGGCTAAACTTCTTTTTCTGTCATGAGTTAGCAGGCTCTGCCTGCTTAGAGTTTTTATAGTTCAATTGACTATAAGGCGACTGAGTTTACTGGAACTCTTCAATCTTCAGAAGAAGGAGGTGAAAAAAGACCAGATTCCAAACTTGGATCTGGCCTATGATATGCTACCCTTGATGGAGATGATGGAAGATCCTGACAAATCTGAATTTTTCTACCCTCGCCGTACAGAAGACGATTGGGAACAGAAAATTTTCTAATCCTTTACTAAATAACCGAGCTGATCCAAGGCCTCCTCGATATAGTGGAGGTCTTGTTGTGTCTCGGCTTCGACTAGGTGGTAATGGATGCCATCTGTCAATTCAGACAAAGGTCTAAAGTCAGAATGCTCGACTTGTTCTAGAAAATGTTGCACATCTCTGCGACAAGACAGTTTAAGCAAGGTTTCAATTTCTCCATAAACGGGATGGTCAATCAAGGTATTCTGGACACGTCCACCATTATCGACGATAGCTAGGAGTTCCTGACCGATTTCTTCAACTTCATGTTTGACTTTGAAAAGTTTGTGGACGTATGGATTGACATCAACTTGCTTATAGACGTAGCCACGATTAGTGGATAGGATAGGAGCGCCATCGGCTCTCAAAATTGCAATGTCCTGTACAATGACCTGACGTGTGACATGAAAATGTTCCGCCAAACTTTGGCCGTTAAGGGCTTTAGGAGCTTCTTTCAAGAGTTGGAGCAGGGCTTGTTTGCGATCTTTTGTCATAGTTCTTCCTTTTAACGACGTTTTCGAAGCACTTTATAGACAGCTAGTGCTAATGTATAGTCTACCATACTATGGATAATTGTACCAAATCCAACTAGCACAAATAGAACATAAAACATATTTTCTACATTGGTACCAGAAGTTGCGTAAAAAACGACACAGGCCAATACTTCAGCAAGGGCATGGACAAGTGCTAACACAAAGTTGAAAATCCAGGAAGCTTTTGGTTTATCTAGGGTATCGGGGAATTTTTGTAGGTAAAGAGCCCCCAAAGTCCCAAAAAAGATATGGGAAAAAGCTCGAAATACGATAACCATAGGATAGCCAGCCATCAAAAAACCAAAACTAGAGGCTAGGATGACAAAAACTGCCATCAAGGGCGACAAGAACATGGCAATAAAAATAGCGATATGGCTCCCCAAAGTGTAAGAAGCGGGTGGAATGACGATTTTGAAAGGCATGACAATTGGAATTAAAATTGCAATAGCCGTTAAGAGGGCTGTCATTGTCATAAATTGTGTCTTTTTCCGTGTATTCATAAGAATCTCCTTTTAACTGTATATACACTAGTATAGTACAACAAACAAGATAATAAAGCAAGGATTTACTTAGGTTTATAGGTCGTTTTAAATTAAATATTGGTAAAGATTTCACTAAAAACACAAACTAGATCAAACAAAATCTCCACCTTCAAGCATGAAAGCGGAGATTATTTTTATTTCTTCAAGGTTTGTAGCCTTGGGACAATAGCTAGGGTTAGAACTGCAGAAATAACTAATTCAGCAATTGAGTTGGTTGAAATAACGGTTGCCAGAAGAAGTTGGATATTTCCATTATAAACATTTCCAAATAGGAAGAAGATTCCACCAAGGACAAAGACAGTATTTGTCAAGGAACCAAGGGCACCAGCTAGAATCAGACCAGTCTTGTTTTTCATTAGTTTATAGACTAGATAAGGAGTCAAACCAATCAAAATACGTGGGACGATAGCTATGATAGCTGAGTAGATGTTTCCGTTTGGTACAAAAGGTGAGAAGAGGTAGCTTGTTGGTAGAATTGTAATCGTATTAACTGTCAAGCTAAGTAGTCCCATTAAAAATCCAAGTGTAACCCCAACTCGTGGACCGTAAATAATGCTGGCAATAATGACAGGAATATGAACGATAGTCGGTTTGATTGGGAATGGAAAAAGGTTAAAGATAAGTGAGCTTAGAAAATGAATCACGAGCATGGTTGCAAAAAAGATAGCAATAGGTGCAATATTAGAGCGTTTTTTCATCGAGAGTTTCCTTTATTCTTTCTAAAATAATTGTGAGGTCAGCTAAGGCTCCTCGTCCGTGGTCTCCACAAGCTAGTAGGGATTCCTTCGGAGCAATCAGCTGATAGCCGTAGGTTTCTAATGTTTTCAGATTAGCCTGAGTTGCTGGATGGTCATACATTTTTGTATTCATAGCTGGTGCGATGAGTTTGGGAATATGACTGGGCAATGCTAGAGCTGTACTGGTTACCATGTTGTCCGCAAAGCCGTGGGCTAGTTTTGCAATCGTGTTAGCAGTTGCAGGGGACACGATAAATAAATCTGCTTTTTTTCCAAGTTCGATATGATTAATCTGATTAGGATAGGGTTCCTTCATGACATCAAGGTGGACAGGATTCTGTGAGAGTACCTGTAGTGTCAAAGGTTGGATAAACTCTGTAGCAGCCTGGGTCATTAAGACAGTGACTTGATGACCTTGTTTTTTAAGCGAACTAACTAAATCTGCCGACTTGTAAGAGGCGATTGAGCCTGTTACAGCTAAGAGAATGTTTGCCATAGCTTTCCTTTCTATGAATGATAGGCTTGAATTTTTTCAAGGAGGAGTTCTGCAATTTCTTCTTTAGTCTGGACTGTTTGAAGCTGATTTTTCTCAACAAAGATTGCAAGATGCTGGTTCGCTGAGATTTGAGTCAGATCATTTGCGATAATCAAGTCTGCTTGGTTCTTGATAAGACTTTTTCGGGCAATGTCAACTAGATAATCTTCGCTAACATTAACCAGCAGTTTGAAGCCAATCAGATGAATAGTAGGATTCCATTCCTTGACTAGAGAGATGATTTTGGGAGTCTTTTTTAGGAACAAAACCTGAACCTCGTCAGTTGAAGAAATCTTAGTCTGATGATTCTGCTTGCTTAAAAATTCTTCTAAATTGGAGCTAGCCTGAACTTCCTCAAGCCCTGTCATATAAACAGGAGTGTAGTCAGAAACAGCCATTGAGTGAATCAAGACCTGATAGTCCTTAACACGTTCTTGCATTTCCACTAGAAGGTCCTTGGTATTGTTAATTTCTCGAATGCTTAGGTTGGGATGGGCTTCCGGCTTCAGAGCTCGTTTTGTTGTTATCAAACAAACTTCATGCCCTGCAGCAAGCAAGGTTTCTGTGATGATTTTCCCCAAGCGTCCTGTAGAATGGTTAGTGATAGAGCGAACGCTATCGATAGCTTCACTGGTACCGCCCGATGTAACTAAAATTTTCATAGCACTATTGTACACAAAAATAAACGGTAAGTAAAATGAAAGCGATAAATTTTTGGTAAAAACGAAGATTTACTATAGTTTCAAACTATAAAGCCATATAAAATTTAAGAAAGAACTCTAAAAAACTTAAAAATAGGGATATTTACGAACGTTTAGATAGTTTTGGGATGTTAAAAATCTTGTTTTGTGTTATAATGAATTATCATATAAGAGGTTAGAGGAGTTTTGCATGAAAACAGATATTGAAATCGCACAGAGTATTGAGTTGAAGCCAATCGTTGATGTTGTAGAGAAACTTGGTATTTCTTACGATGATTTGGAGTTGTACGGAAAGTATAAGGCTAAGCTTAGCTTTGATAAAATTCGTGCAGTTGAGAGCAATCCAGTCGGGAAATTGATCTTGGTTACTGCCATCAACCCAACACCTGCAGGTGAAGGAAAATCAACCATTACCATTGGTCTTGCGGATGCCTTGAACAAGATTGGCAAGAAAACGATGATCGCTATCCGCGAACCGTCCCTTGGTCCAGTAATGGGGATTAAGGGTGGTGCTGCTGGTGGTGGTTATGCTCAAGTTCTGCCAATGGAAGACATTAACCTCCACTTTACGGGGGACATGCATGCCATTACGACTGCCAACAATGCGCTTTCTGCCTTGATTGACAACCACTTGCACCAAGGAAATGAGTTGGGAATTGACCAACGTCGTATCCTTTGGAAACGTGTTGTGGACTTGAACGACCGAGCTCTTCGTCATGTAACAGTTGGACTTGGTGGTCCTCTTAATGGTATTCCACGTGAGGATGGCTTTGACATTACCGTCGCTTCCGAAATCATGGCGATTCTTTGCTTGGCAACAGACATCGAGGACTTGAAACGCCGTTTGGCGAATATTGTTATCGGTTATCGCTATGATCGTACACCTGTTTCTGTAGGTGATTTGCAGGTTGAGGGTGCCTTGGCTTTGATTTTGAAGGATGCTATTAAACCGAACCTGGTTCAGACAATTTACGGTACACCTGCCTTTGTACACGGTGGTCCCTTTGCCAATATTGCTCACGGATGTAACTCTGTCTTGGCAACTACAACAGCCCTTCACTTGGCTGATTACACAGTTACTGAAGCTGGTTTTGGTGCGGACCTTGGTGCTGAGAAATTCCTTGATATTAAGACACCAAACTTGCCAACATCTCCAGATGCAGTAGTTATTGTTGCAACCCTTCGTGCCCTTAAGATGAATGGTGGTGTGGCTAAAGACGCTCTGACTGAAGAAAACGTAGAAGCTGTTCGTGCCGGTTTTGCCAATTTGAAACGCCATGTTGAAAATATCCGTAAATTTGGTGTACCTGCAGTTGTGGCTATTAACGAATTTGTCTCTGATACAGAAGCTGAAATTGCAGCCTTGAAAGAACTTTGTGCCTCAATCGATGTACCAGTAGAGTTAGCAAGTGTCTGGGCTGATGGCGCGGAAGGTGGAGTAGCTCTTGCTGAAACGGTTGTTAAGACTATCGCTGAAACTCCAGCTAACTATAAACGTTTGTATGACAATGACCTTTCTGTCCAAGAAAAGATTGAAAAGATTGTTACTGAAATCTACCGTGGTAGCAAAGTGAACTTTGAGAAGAAAGCTCAAACACAAATCGCTCAAATCGTTCAAAACGGTTGGGACAAATTGCCAATCTGTATGGCTAAGACCCAGTATAGCTTCTCAGACAATCCAAATGCACTTGGAGCACCTGAAAACTTTGAAATTACCATTCGTGAATTGGTACCAAAATTAGGTGCAGGCTTCATCGTTGCCCTAACTGGCGATGTCATGACCATGCCAGGACTTCCAAAACGACCAGCAGCCCTCAATATGGATGTTGAAAGTGATGGAACAGTATTAGGTTTGTTCTAGTATATTGCAATTGACTTTAAATGAGTTTGGAAATAATATCCAAGCTCATTTTTTATCTAGATATAAGAAGTTGCCTTCTAGACGTAACCAGTCTAGGTAAAGATATTTTCCCTGAATTCTGATATAATAGAAATATTGACTTCAAGAGTAAGGAAGAGAAGATGAACGCATTATTAAATGGAATGAATGACCGTCAGGCTGAGGCGGTGCAAACGACAGAAGGTCCCTTGTTGATCATGGCGGGGGCTGGTTCTGGAAAGACCCGAGTTTTGACCCACCGTATCGCTTATTTAATCGATGAAAAGCTGGTCAATCCTTGGAATATCTTGGCCATTACCTTTACCAACAAGGCTGCGCGTGAGATGAAGGAACGTGCTTATAGCCTCAATCCAGCCACTCAGGACTGTTTGATTGCGACCTTCCACTCCATGTGTGTGCGTATTTTGCGTCGCGATGCGGACCATATTGGCTACAACCGCAATTTCACTATTGTAGATCCTGGTGAACAGCGAACTCTCATGAAACGCATTCTCAAACAGTTGAACTTGGATCCTAAAAAATGGAATGAACGAACTATTTTGGGGACCATTTCCAATGCTAAGAATGATTTGATTGATGATGTGGCTTATGCTGCTCAAGCTGGAGATATGTACACGCAAATCGTGGCCCAGTGTTATTCAGCCTATCAGAAAGAGCTTCGTCAGTCTGAGTCTGTTGATTTCGATGATTTGATTATGCTGACCTTGCGTCTCTTTGATCAAAATCCTGATGTTTTGACTTACTATCAACAGAAATTCCAATACATCCACGTTGATGAGTACCAAGATACCAACCACGCTCAGTACCAATTGGTAAAACTCTTGGCTTCCCGTTTTAAAAATATCTGTGTGGTTGGGGATGCAGACCAGTCTATCTACGGTTGGCGAGGTGCTGATATGCAGAATATTTTGGACTTCGAAAAGGATTATCCCCAAGCCAAGGTTGTTTTGTTGGAGGAGAATTATCGCTCCACTAAAACCATTCTCCAAGCGGCCAACGAGGTCATTAAAAACAATAAAAATCGCCGTCCTAAGAATCTCTGGACTCAAAACGCTGATGGGGAACAAATCGTTTACTATCGTGCCAATGATGAGCTAGATGAGGCTGTATTTGTAGCCAGAACTATCGATGAACTTGGTCGCAGTCAAAACTTCCTTCACAAGGATTTTGCAGTTCTCTATCGTACTAATGCGCAGTCCCGTACTATTGAGGAAGCCTTACTCAAGTCAAATATTCCTTATACCATGGTTGGCGGAACCAAGTTCTACAGCCGTAAGGAAATCCGTGATATTATCGCTTATCTCAACCTCATTGCTAATTTGAGTGATAATATTAGTTTTGAGCGTATTATCAACGAGCCTAAACGTGGAATTGGGCCAGGCACTGTTGAGAAAATCCGTGATTTTGCGAATATGCAAGACATGTCCATGCTAGATGCTTCTGCAAACATCATGTTGTCTGGCATCAAAGGAAAAGCAGCCCAGTCTATCTGGGATTTTGCAAATATGATTCTGGATTTACGGGAGCAGTTGGATCAATTAACCATCACAGAGTTGCTTGAGTCCGTCCTAGAAAAAACAGGTTATGTTGATATTCTTAATGCCCAAGCAACTCTGGAAAGTAAGGCTCGGGTTGAAAATATAGAAGAGTTTCTCTCTGTTACGAAGAACTTTGATGACACCTCTGATGTGGCAGAAGAAGAAACTGGTCTGGACAAACTGAGTCGTTTCTTAAATGACTTGGCTTTGATTGCCGATACAGATTCAGGTAGTCAGGAGACATCAGAAGTGACCCTGATGACCCTGCATGCTGCCAAAGGTCTCGAGTTTCCAGTTGTCTTTTTGATTGGGATGGAAGAAAATGTCTTTCCACTTAGCCGTGCAGCTGAAGATCAAGATGAATTAGAAGAAGAACGCCGTCTGGCCTATGTAGGAATTACGCGTGCAGAGAAAATTCTCTATCTGACCAATGCCAACTCACGCCTGCTTTTTGGTCGTACCAACTACAACCGTCCGACTCGTTTTATTAACGAAATCAGTTCAGATTTGCTTGAGTATCAAGGTCTGGCTCGTCCTGCAAATACAAGCTTTAAGGCATCATATAGCAGTGGTGACCTTTCCTTCGGTCAAGGTATGAGTTTGGCTCAAGCTCTTCAAGACCGTAAACGCAGTGCTGCCCCAAAATCTATCCAGTCAAGCGGTCTCCCATTTGGTCAATTTACAGCTGGCGCAAAATCAGCGTCTAGTGAGACAAATTGGTCCATTGGTGATATTGCTCTCCACAAGAAATGGGGAGAGGGAACTGTTCTGGAAGTTTCAGGTAGCGGTGCTAGGCAGGAGTTGAAAATCAATTTCCCAGAAGTAGGTTTGAAAAAACTTTTAGCTAGTGTGGCTCCAATTGAGAAAAAAATCTAATTTTTCATCCTTCTCACGAATAATAAAGTGAGGAGGATTTTTATGTACAGTATTTCATTCCAAGAAGATTCACTATTACCAAGAGAAAGACTGGCCAAGGAAGGAGTTGAAGCACTCAGTAATCAAGAGTTGCTAGCTATTTTACTCAGGACAGGAACACGTCAAGCTAGCGTTTTTGAAATTGCCCAGAAAGTTTTGAGCAATCTTTCAAGCCTAACGGATTTGAAAAAAATGACCCTGCAGGAATTGCAGAGTCTGTCTGGTATCGGCCGTGTTAAGGCCATAGAGTTACAAGCTATGATTGAATTGGGCCATCGTATTCACAAGCATGAGACCCTTGAGATGGAAAGTATTCTCAGCAGTCAAAAGTTGGCCAAGAAGATGCAACAGGAATTGGGCCATAAAAAACAAGAGCACCTGGTGGCGCTCTATCTCAATACTCAAAATCAAATCATCCATCAACAGACCATTTTTATCGGCTCAGCTACTCGTAGTATCGCTGAACCGCGAGAGATTCTTCACTATGCAATCAAGCATATGGCAACCTCTCTTATCTTGGTCCACAATCATCCTTCGGGAGCGGTAGCGCCTAGCCGAAATGATGATCATGTCACTAAACTTGTCAAAGAAGCCTGTGACCTGATGGGGATTGTCCTCTTGGACCATTTGATTGTCTCTCATTCTAATTACTTTAGTTATCGTGAAAAGACGGATTTAATCTAAAGTTCATTAACAACATAGTCAAAGAGATTTTTATCTTTGGGACGATTTTCAAATAGAAATTCTGGATGCCATTGGACACCGAGAAAGGCAACATCATCCGTACTTATAACAGCTTCTATAATACCATCCTTAGGATCATGAGCCGCAATCTTTAAGTTAGGTGCTAAATTCTTAATACTCTGATGGTGGAAGGAGTTGATATGGGAAATTTCTCCATAGATTTCTCGAAGAACAGTGTCTGGTTCTGTCACCAAGCGTTGGGTTGTGTACTCGGCGGAACAATCCTGCCAGTGATCTTCGATATCTTGATACAAAGTTCCACCCATGGCAACGTTAAAGAGTTGGGTACCACGGCAGACAGAGAAAATTGGCTTTTTCTGTTTAATAGTTTCCTTGATGAGGGCAAGTTCAAAGATATCCCTTTGAAGGTGGTAGTCATCGCTATCGATAGTTTTTGGTTCACCATAGAATTTTGGATCAACATTTTGCCCACCTGTCAAGATGAGCTTGTCAATCATACTGATATAGTGGCAGGCCATTTCTTGATCACCAATCGGTAGGATGATGGGAATCCCTCCAGCATCTTTAACGCCTTCAACAAAGCCTTTTGCTGCGTAGCTCATCATGATGTCATCATCTGGATGAGTTTTTTCGTTTCCTGTAATCCCTATAACTGGTTTTTTCATAAAATGATTTTCGCTTTCTAATCCTCTTTTCGCATGAAGTAGAGGAGGGTTTGGAGTTCACTTGTCAAATCGACATACTGAACGACCACGTCTTTTGGTAAATGCAGATGGACTGGTGAAAAACTAAGAATTCCTTTCACGCCAGCATCCACCAAGAGATTGGCAACTTCTTGTGACTTAACGCTGGGAACGGTCAGGATAGCAGTCTTGACATCGGCATCCTTGATTTTATCCTTGATTTGAGAAATCCCGTAAATGGGAATTCCATCAGGAGTTTGGGTACCGACTTCAGGATGGTCATCTAGGTCAAAGGCCATGATAATCTTCATCTTGTTGCGCTCATGGAAGCGATAGTGGAGAAGGGCATGGCCCATATTTCCAATACCAACCAGCATGACATTGGTAATGGAGTTATCATTGAGCAAATCGGCAAAAAATGTCATCAGTTTTTTGACATCATAGCCAAAACCACGACGACCTAGTTCACCAAAATAGGAAAAATCACGACGTACAGTCGCTGAGTCAATCCCAATGGCCTCTGCAATTTGCTTAGAGTTGGCACGTTCAATCTTTTCTGCATGAAATCTCTTAAAAATTCGATAGTAGAGAGAGAGTCTTTTCGCTGTAGCTTTTGGAATAGCAGACTGTTTATCTTTCACAAAATCACAACCTTTCTATTCTTCTATTTTATAGAAACATTGTGAAAAAATCAACAAAAACAAGAAAAAACTAAGAAAAATCTTAGTTTTGATGTAAAAAATCTGCATGTGATAGAAAACGGTAGAGGTCTCCGACCAGACCCTGATAAACTTTCTGGCCATTAAAAGTCAGAGAAGTCACATAAAGTGTATCTGGTAGGGTCACACAGCCTGACAAAGCCAGCATGAGTGCATCATAATCTTCGTACTTGAGAGTCCGCTCTACATGATAGCTATCCTTATAGGTCAGTTCAAACATATGGGACCTCTCTTTCAGATTTTGTAAAGACACCACGTTCTACCAAGCTATCCATGAGGAAGTAGAATTTTTCCTGATGAATGTGGTGGTCTTCTGATTTGAAAATATCAATCAGACGTAGCCCAAACTTGTCAGTGATATTGATTTTAGCTCCTGTTAGCTCTTTATTGATGATGATTTTGAGTTGGAAGCCTTCACCGCTGTTTGGCACTTTTTCAAGTAGGCGAGTTAGTTCGTAGTTACCAACCTTTGTTTCAAAAAAAGTGTTGTCCTTGAGGGTGAATTTTTTAACAGAAGGGCTAAGAGTGTAGTCGTAACGACAATTTTTTAACTGAATGGTTTTTTCAAATGCCATATGGCTAACCTCCGATAATTTCTTTTAAGGTTTTTGCGAGGGTTTGTAGATCTTCAACAGTATTTTGTGGCGACAAACTGATGCGAACGGATTCCTTCAAGCGTTCTGAATTTGCCCCGTACATGGCTTCGAGAACATGGCTGGATTGGACAATGCCTGCCGTACAAGCTGAGCCAGTAGAGATTGAAATTCCAGCTAAATCTAGCCGAAGGAGTAAGAGGTCGTTTTTCTGACCAGGAAATCCAATATTGAGAACATAAGGGAGATGATATTGTCCTCTATTCAAGTAATACTGAATTCCTTCTAGCTCTGCAAGAAAGGCAGTCTCTAGATTTTGTACATGCTGAAAATTGTCTTCTTGCTTTTCTAGGTCTTCTTTTATGGCTGCAACCATGCCTACGATGGCAGCCAGATTTTCAGTTCCTGCACGTTTTTTCTGTTCTTGGTCTCCACCATGGAGATAGGAATCAAAGTCCATGCTAGATGCGTAGAGAAAGCCGATTCCCTTAGGACCATGAAATTTATGGGCAGAAGCAGTGAGAAAATCAATGCCCAATTCTTCTGGGTGAATTGGGATTTTACCAATAGCCTGAACTGCATCGACATGATAGGCAGCAGGGTGTTGCTTGAGTATTTGGCCAATTTCAGCAATGGGCAGTAGGTTTCCAGTTTCATTATTGGCAAACATGGTAGAAACCAAAATCGTATCGTCACGTAAAGCCTTTTGAATTTGTTGGGCTGTGATTTCTTGATTTTCTGGTTGGATAATGGTTACTTCAAACCCAAAGTGTTGAACCAAGTAATCAATGGTTTCAAGGACAGCATGGTGCTCAATAGCAGTTGTGATGATATGTTTTCCTTGTTCTTGATGACGAAGGCAGTAGCCAATGATGGCAGTATTGTTGCCTTCAGTCCCACCAGAAGTGAAAAAGATATGTTGAGGTTTTGTCCCCAGTAACTGGGCTAGTTCCTGACGGGCTTCTCTCAAGAGTTTGCCAGCTTGACGACCATGACCATGAATACTAGAAGGATTTCCATGGGTTTCTTGCATAACCTTGGTCATAGCTGAAATAGCAACTGCTGACATGGGTGTCGTTGCAGCATTGTCCAAATAAATCAAAGAATCACCTTATTTCTTTTTGTTATAGCCAAAGAGTGGGCTGACTGGTTTTCTTTCGTGGATACGGACGATGGCATCACCAATTAACTCACTAGCAGTGATGTAGCATACGTTTTTAGGAGTTTTTTCTTTTGTTGCTACTGAATCAGTCACAAGAATTTCTTTAATCTTAGTATTGTCAAGAAGTTCATCAGCACCTTCAACGAAGAGACCGTGGCTAGAAACAGCATAAATTTCTGTAGCCCCTTCGTGTTCAACGATTTTGGCAGCTTCAGAGAAGGTACGTCCTGTATTTAAAATGTCATCAATCAAGATGGCTTTTTTACCTGCAACATCACCGATGATATAGCCTTCGTTGCGAGTTGCATCGTCTTGAGGGTAGTCGATAATGGCGATAGGAGCATCAAGATATTCAGCCAGGCTACGAGCACGTTTAACCCCTGAATTTTTAGGGCTAACGACAACAACATCTGAACCTCTTAATCCCTTATCACAGTAGTGTTTAGCAAAGAGAGGAACAGTGTAAAGATTATCTACAGGAATATCAAAGAATCCTTGTACTTGAACTGCATGTAAGTCGAGGGTAAGGATACGATCTACACCAGCTTTAACTAGCATGTTAGCAACTAGTTTAGCTGTTAGTGGTTCTCTAGATGATGCAATTCTATCTTGGCGTGCATAGCCAAAATACGGAAGGACAACGTTGATACTGTGGGCACTTGCACGCACACAAGCATCGACCATGATTAGCAATTCCATTAGGTGGTTGTTAACAGGGAAACTTGTAGATTGGATGATGTACACATCATAACCACGGACACTCTCTTCGATATTAACTTGAATCTCTCCATCAGAAAATTGACGTGATGATAGTTTTCCAAGTGGGACACCAACAGCTTGAGCAATTTTTTGTGCAATCTCTTGGTTAGAGTTGAGTGCGAAAAGTTTCATATTTTTTCTATCTGACATTATAGACCGTCCTCTGTAAACTTTATGGAGCCAAGCCATATGTTTTAGCATATATTAACTTGGATTCGAGTATTTTTATCTTTTCTATTTTACCAAAAAATAGAGATTATTTCAGCTATTTTTCATGCTTTTGACAAATCGAACCAATTTTGAAGGGGCTTTTTGGTAGGAAATCTGATTTTTCTCTAAAAATTGTTGGAAATCCTGTTTCCCTTGCTCGTGATTTTCCACTTCAAGCTCTAATTCGTAATCTGTCATATCAAAGTACTGACTCTCATCTATCGCCATGAGACCAATAGCTGTTTGCATTTCATAGCGAAGCGTTGTGAGACAACCCAGCACCTGCCATTCACTAGTTTGGATACCATGTTTAGACAATTCTTCGAGCACCAGTCCCTGAGGAAGTTCTTCCTTGCTCAGATAGTTCTCAGCATCTTTTAGTTGCAATTTTTGATTGTATTCCATGTTTCCAACACTTTGTGGGACTTTGAGTGTCAATTCTGCCCAGTCTTCAAAAGTTCGAATGCGCATAGCAACTTTCTTTTCTCGTAGTTCAAAATCAGGCGTGTCGATGTAGTAATTTTTTTGAAGAACAGGAGTGACACCTGCGAACTGGTCTTTTAGATGATTGTATTCATCTTTTTTCAATAGTGTTTTCAATTCAATTTCTAAATGTTTCATTTTTCTTACCTTTTCTTTATCTATGAAAGCGGATTATATGATATAATAGCTTTGTATTTATTGTATATGAATCTGGAGAAAAAATCAAAGATATTTTTGACGGATAATATGAGAACAAGGGAGAATATATGACCTTAGAATGGGAAGAATTTCTAGATCCTTACATTCAAGCTGTTGGTGAGTTAAAGATTAAACTACGTGGTATTCGCAAGCAATATCGTAAGCAAAATAAGCATTCTCCGATTGAGTTTGTGACTGGTCGAGTCAAGCCAATTGAAAGTATCAAGGAAAAAATGGCTCGACGTGGTATTACTTATGCGACCTTAGAACACGATTTACAGGATATTGCTGGCTTACGTGTGATGGTTCAGTTTGTGGATGATGTTAAGGAAGTAGTGGAAATTTTGCGTAAGCGTCAGGATATGCGTATCATACAGGAGCGAGATTACATTACTCATCGAAAGGCTTCAGGCTACCGTTCCTATCATGTGGTAGTAGAATATACGGTTGATACCATCAATGGAGCTAAGACTATTTTGGCAGAGATTCAAATTCGTACCTTGGCCATGAATTTCTGGGCAACGATAGAACATTCTCTCAACTACAAGTACCAAGGGGATTTTCCAGAGGAAATTAAGAAGCGACTGGAAATTACAGCTAGAATCGCCCATCAGTTGGATGAAGAAATGGGTGAAATTCGTGATGATATCCAGGAAGCCCAGGCTCTTTTTGATCCCTTGAGTAGAAAATTAAATGACGGTGTAGGAAACAGTGACGATACAGATGAAGAATACAGGTAAACGAATTGATCTGATAGCCAATAGAAAACCGCAGAGTCAAAAGGTTTTATATGAATTGCGAGATCGTTTGAAGAGAAATCAGTTTATACTCAATGATAGCAGTCCGGACATTGTCATTTCCATTGGTGGAGATGGCATGCTCTTGTCGGCCTTTCATAAGTACGAAGACCAACTTGATAAGGTACGCTTTATCGGTCTTCATACAGGACATCTGGGCTTTTATACCGATTATCGTGATTTTGAGTTGGATAAGTTAATGACCAATTTGCAGTTGGATACTGGAGCAAGGGTTTCTTATCCGGTTTTGAATGTGAAGGTTTTTCTTGGAAATGGAGAGGTCAAGATTTTTCGTGCCCTCAACGAAGCCAGCATTCGCAGATCCGATCGAACCATGGTGGCAGATATTGTCATCAATGGTGTTCCCTTTGAACGTTTTCGTGGAGACGGGCTAACAGTTTCGACACCGACTGGTAGTACTGCCTATAACAAGTCTCTTGGCGGTGCTGTTTTACACCCTACCATTGAAGCTTTGCAATTAACGGAAATTGCCAGCCTTAATAATCGTGTCTATCGAACGCTGGGCTCTTCCATTATTGTGCCTAAGAAGGATAAGATTGAACTCATTCCAACAAGAAATGATTACCACACCATTTCGGTTGACAATAGTGTCTATTCTTTTCGTAGTATCGAGCGAATCGAGTATCAAATTGATCATCATAAGATTCACTTTGTCGCGACTCCTAGCCATACCAGCTTCTGGAATCGCGTTAAGGATGCCTTTATCGGCGAGGTGGACGAATGAGGTTTGAATTTATCGCAGATGAACATGTCAAGGTTAAGACCTTCTTAAAAAAGCACGAGGTTTCTAAGGGACTACTAGCCAAGATTAAGTTTCGAGGTGGAGCTATTCTGGTCAATGACCAACCGCAAAATGCAACGTTCTTATTGGATATTGGGGACCGCGTTACTATTGATATTCCCGCTGAGGAAGGCTTTGAAACCTTGGAGGCCATTGAGCGTCCATTAGATATTCTCTATGAGGATGACCATTTTCTAGTCTTGAATAAACCCTATGGAGTGGCTTCTATTCCTAGTGTCAATCACTCCAATACCATTGCCAATTTTATCAAGGGTTACTACGTCAAGCAAAATTATGAAAATCAGCAGGTTCACATTGTGACCAGGCTTGATAGGGATACTTCTGGCTTGATGCTCTTTGCCAAGCACGGCTATGCCCATGCACGATTAGACAAGCAGTTGCAGAAAAAGTCTATTGAAAAACGCTATTTTGCTTTGGTTAAAGGTGATGGTCACTTGGAGTCAGAGGGGGAAATTATTGCCCCGATTGCGCGTGATGAAGACTCTATTATCACCAGACGAGTGGCTAAAGGTGGAAAGTATGCCCATACTTCTTACAAGATTGTAGCATCTTATGGAAATATCCACTTGATAGACATTCGCCTGCATACTGGTCGAACCCACCAAATCCGAGTCCATTTTTCTCATATTGGTTTTCCTTTGTTGGGAGATGATTTATACGGTGGTAGTCTGGACGACGGCATTCAACGTCAGGCCCTGCATTGCCATTACCTATCCTTTTATCATCCATTTTTAGAGCAAGACTTGCAGTTAGAAAGTCCCTTGCCGGATGATTTTAGCAACCTTATTACCCAGTTATCAACTAATACTCTATAAAAACTGATTCAGAGTATAATTATTATTTTAAAGGAGAAAACTCATGGAAGTTTTTGAAAGTCTAAAAGCCAACCTAGTTGGCAAAAATGCTCGTATCGTTCTCCCTGAAGGGGAAGAGCCTCGTATTCTGCAAGCAACTAAGCGCTTGGTAAAAGAAACAGAAGTGATTCCTGTTTTGCTAGGGAATCCTGAAAAAATTAAAATTTATCTTGAAATCGAAGGTATCGAGGACGGTTATGAAGTCATTGACCCTCAACACTACGATAAATTTGAAGAAATGGTTGCTGCCTTGGTAGAGCGTCGCAAGGGCAAAATGTCTGAAGAAGATGCACGCAAGGTTTTGGTTGAAGATGTCAATTACTTTGGTGTTATGTTGGTTTACTTGGGCTTGGTTGACGGAATGGTATCAGGTGCGATTCACTCAACAGCTTCAACAGTACGTCCAGCACTACAAATCATTAAAACACGTCCAAATGTATCTCGGACTTCAGGCGCCTTTCTTATGGTTCGTGGCTCTGAACGTTATCTATTTGGAGACTGTGCCATTAACATCAATCCAGATGCAGAAGCTTTGGCTGAAATTGCCATCAACTCAGCAATCACAGCTAAGATGTTTGGAATCGAGCCTAAAATTGCTATGCTAAGCTATTCTACTAAAGGTTCAGGATTTGGAGAAAGCGTTGATAAGGTTGTTGAAGCAACTAAAATTGCTCACGATTTGCGCCCTGACCTTGAAATCGATGGTGAGTTGCAATTTGATGCGGCCTTTGTTCCAGAAACTGCAGCTCTGAAAGCTCCTGGAAGTACGGTAGCTGGTCAAGCAAATGTCTTCATCTTCCCAGGTATCGAGGCAGGAAATATTGGTTACAAGATGGCCGAACGCCTTGGTGGCTTTGCGGCTGTAGGACCTGTTTTGCAAGGTTTGAATAAGCCAGTTAACGACCTTTCTCGTGGATGTAATGCGGATGATGTTTACAAGTTGACCCTTATCACAGCAGCCCAAGCAGTTCATCAATAAGATTTAGTCCTCTTTCCTTTGGGAAGAGGCTTTTTATACTCAATGAAAATCAAAGAGCAAACTAGGAAACTAGCCGCAGGTTGCTCAAAGCACTGCTTTGAGGTTGTAGATAAGACTGACGAAGTCAGCTCAAAACACTGTTTTGAGGTTGTGGATAGAACTGACGAAGTCAGTTACCTATACCTACGGCAAGGCGACGTTGACGTGGTTTGAAGAGATTTTCGAAGAGTATTAATACTAGGAAAAGGACAGTTAGAATCTTCTGTGTTATACTAGAGATATGTTAGATTTGAAAGAATACGGTATCGTCATGTGGACTGAAGAGAAGATCATTTCTTTTCGTGAGAAACTTCTCAACTGGTATGATGAAAATAAAAGAGATTTACCATGGCGTAGGAGTAAGAATCCTTATCATATCTGGGTGTCTGAAATTATGCTCCAGCAGACCAGGGTGGATACAGTTATCCCTTACTACGAAAGATTCTTGGACTGGTTTCCAACAGTGGAAAGTTTGGCAACTGCGCCTGAGGAGCGTTTACTGAAGGCTTGGGAAGGTTTGGGTTATTATTCTCGAGTTCGCAATATGCAGGCTGCAGCCCAGCAGATTATGACTGACTTTGGGGGTCAATTTCCAAATACCTATGAAGGAATTTCCAGCTTGAAAGGGATTGGTCCTTACACAGCAGGAGCCATTTCCAGTATCGCTTTTAATTTGCCTGAGCCAGCGGTCGATGGTAATGTCATGCGGGTTTTGGCGCGTCTGTTTGAAGTCAATCACGATATTGGCATTCCAAATAATCGCAAAATTTTTCAGGCAATGATGGAAATCCTGATTGATCAGGAACGGCCAGGTGACTTTAACCAAGCCTTGATGGACTTGGGCTCAGATATTGAGGCGCCTGTAAATCCCAGACCAGAAGAAAGTCCGGTTAAGGACTTTAGTGCTGCATATCAGAATGGAACCATGAACCGTTATCCAATTAAGGCTCCAAAGAAAAAGCCTGTTCCTATTTATCTTAAAGCCTTAGTTGTGAAAAATTCTCAGGGGCAATTTTTACTTGAAAAAAATGAAAGTGAAAAGCTATTGGCAGGTTTTTGGCATTTCCCACTGGTAGAAGTAGATGACTTTTCGCAAGAGGAGCAGTTTGACCTCTTCCATCAGGTTGCAGAAGAAAGTGTGAATTTTGGACCCAGTCCAGAAGAGAGTTTCCAGCAGGACTATGACCTAGATGTTGATTGGCTTGATGTTTATTTTGAGACTGTCAAGCATGTCTTTAGTCATCGCAAGTGGCATGTTCAAATTGTAGCAGGTCAAGTGAGTGACTTCCATGATTTTTCAGATAGGGAAGTTCGCTGGCTTTCACCAGAAGAGTTCAAGGATGTTCCACTTGCCAAACCCCAACAAAAAATCTGGCAGGCTTATGCACAAGCCAACTTAGACTCAATGAAAATCAAAGAGCAAACTAGGAAACTAGCCGCAGGCTGTACTTGAGTACGGCAAGGCGACGTTGACGCGGTTTGAATTTGATTTTCGAAGAGTATTAGACAGTAGCAAAGACTAGCTATTATGTCTTCTTGCTATTTTTTTGGTATAATAGTAGAGAAAAAGGTGAACATATGAAAAAAATACTAATTGTAGATGATGAAAAACCAATCTCGGATATTATCAAGTTTAATATGACCAAGGAAGGTTACGAGGTTGTAACTGCTTTTAACGGTCGTGAGGCACTAGAACAATTTGAAGCCGAGCAGCCAGATATTATTATTCTGGATTTGATGCTTCCAGAAATTGATGGTTTAGAAGTTGCTAAGACCATTCGCAAGACAAGTAGTGTGCCTATTATCATGCTTTCTGCTAAGGATAGCGAATTTGATAAGGTTATCGGTTTAGAGCTTGGGGCGGATGACTATGTGACAAAACCCTTCTCCAATCGTGAGTTGCAGGCGCGTGTTAAAGCTCTTCTGCGTCGTTCTCAACCTATGCCAGTAGATGGGCAGGAAGCAGATAGCAAACCTCAGCCTATCCAAATTGGGGATTTAGAAATTGTTCCAGATGCCTACGTGGCTAAAAAATATGGCGAAGAACTAGACTTAACCCATCGTGAATTTGAACTTTTGCATCATTTGGCATCGCATACAGGTCAAGTGATTACACGCGAACACTTACTTGAGACTGTCTGGGGTTATGATTATTTCGGAGATGTTCGGACTGTTGATGTGACTGTCCGACGTCTGCGTGAGAAGATTGAAGATACTCCCAGCCGACCAGAGTATATTCTAACACGTCGCGGTGTTGGTTATTATATGAGAAATAATGATTAAACTAATTAAAGATACAGTTTTAACTAGTGATTTTATCTTTATCCTTATTCTACTTGGCTTTATTTTAGTAGTGACCTTGCTCTTGCTAGAAAATCGTCGGGATAATATCCGATTGAAGCAAATCAATCAAAAGGTTAAAGACTTGATTGCAGGAGATTATTCTCAGGTATTGGATATGCAAGGTGGGTCTGAAATCACCAATATTACCAATAATTTGAATGACTTGTCGGAGGTTATTCGTCTCACTCAGGAAAATCTAGAACAAGAGAGTAAGAGACTAAATAGTATTCTGTTTTATATGACAGATGGGGTTCTTGCGACCAATCGTCGGGGTCAGATTATCATGATTAACGATACAGCCGAGAAGCAACTGGGGTTGGTTAAGGAAGATGTTCTGAATAGAAGCATTTTGGAAGTACTCAAGATAGAAGAAGACTATGAATTGCGTGATTTGATTACCCAAAGTCCAGAATTGTTGCTAGATTCCCAAGACATCAATGGCGAATATTTGAACCTTCGAGTTCGCTTTGCCTTGATACGTCGAGAGTCTGGTTTTATTTCGGGTCTGGTGGCTGTTTTGCATGATACGACGGAGCAGGAGAAGGAAGAACGCGAACGAAGACTCTTTGTTTCCAATGTTAGCCATGAGTTACGGACTCCTCTGACCAGCGTAAAATCCTATCTTGAAGCCTTGGATGAGGGAGCTTTGTGTGAAACTGTAGCACCAGACTTTATCAAGGTATCTCTAGACGAAACCAATCGTATGATGCGAATGGTAACTGACCTCCTTCATCTCTCTCGGATTGACAATGCTACCAGTCATCTGGATGTGGAACTGATTAACTTCACTGCCTTTATTACTTTTGTCCTCAACCGTTTTGATCAGATAAGAGGGCAGGATGAAGAGAAGAAATACGAACTGGTGAGAGATTACCCCATTACTTCAGTTTGGATAGAGATAGATACAGATAAGATGACACAGGTGATTGATAATATTCTTAACAATGCCATCAAGTATTCGCCAGATGGTGGGAAAATTACAGTGACTATGAAGACAACTGAAGACCAGATGATTTTATCCATTTCTGACCATGGTTTAGGCATTCCTAAGCAGGATTTACCACGTATTTTTGACCGTTTTTATCGTGTGGATCGTGCTAGAAGTCGTGCCCAAGGTGGAACGGGTTTGGGACTGGCTATTGCCAAAGAAATTATCAAACAACATAAGGGCTTTATTTGGGCCAAGAGTGAATACGGCAAGGGATCAACCTTTACCATTGTGCTCCCTTATGATAAGGATGCAGTGAAAGAAGAAGTATGGGAGGATGAAGTAGAAGACTAGAATGAGTGAAATAGGCTTTAAATATAGTATTTTAGCGTCAGGTTCCAGTGGAAATTCCTTTTATCTGGAAACCCCAAAAAAGAAGCTTTTAGTGGATGCCGGTTTATCTGGTAAAAAGATTACTAGTCTACTTGCTGAGATTAATCGCAAGCCAGAAGACTTGGATGCCATCTTGATTACCCATGAGCATTCAGACCATATCCATGGAGTGGGTGTGTTAGCTCGCAAGTATGGTATGGATTTGTATGCCAATGAAAAGACTTGGCAGGCTATGGAAAACAGCAAATATCTCGGTAAGGTGGATTCGTCGCAAAAGCATATCTTTGAGATGGGCAAAACCAAAACCTTTGGAGATATCGACATCGAGAGTTTTGGTGTAAGCCATGATGCAGTCGCACCGCAGTTCTATCGCTTTATGAAGGATGACAAGAGTTTTGTCCTTTTGACAGATACAGGTTATGTTAGTGACCGTATGGTAGGGATTGTCGAAAATGCGGACGGCTATCTTATCGAGTCCAACCATGATGTAGAGATTTTGCGAGCAGGATCTTATGCTTGGCGACTCAAACAACGAATCCTATCGGATCTAGGTCACCTTTCTAACGAGGACGGTGCTGAAGCTATGATTCGGACCCTAGGAAATCGCACTAAGAAAATCTATCTTGGTCACTTGTCTAAGGAAAACAATATCAAGGAGCTGGCTCACATGACTATGGTCAATCAGCTAGCACAAGCTGATCTGGGAGTCGGAGTAGACTTTAAGGTTTATGATACTTCACCAGATACCGCAACACCATTGACAGATATATAGAAAGAACGCTGAGAAGGTGTTCTTTTTATATTGACTGAACACCTAAAAAGTAATACAATGGTGTTACCATTAAAAAAGGGAGTACAAAAGATGACTACTATTACATTAAAAGTTTCTGAAGCTGATAAAACATTTATGAAAGCAATGGCTAAGTTTGAAGGAGTTTCCCTGTCGGAACTGATCCGCACCAAAACTCTTGAAGCTTTAGAAGACGAATACGACGCTCGTGTGGCAGATTTAGCCTATCAAGAGTATTTAGAAGACTTGGAAAAAGGAGTTGAACCCATTACTTGGGAAGAAATGATGCATGATTTAGGCTTGGAGGATGAATAATTTGTATAAATTAGTTCCAACAAGACGTTTCATCAAGCAATTGAAAAAATTGGACCGTTATACGCAGAAGCTAATTACAAACTATTTACAAACCAATGTTTTGGAAGACCCAAGACGACACGGAAAGGCTTTGGTTGGCAATCGCGTTGGTCAATGGCGCTATAGAATTGGTAATTATCGAGTTATCGTACAAATTGTAGATGATGAATTAGTCATTGCTACTTTAGAAGTTGGTCATCGGAGAGATATTTATTGAATTACTTTTTTCCAAGTCAATTTTCATTCTTTAAAATATGATATAATAGGGCTTACAATATAAGAGAGGTTGCTTATGACAATAGATATTAGTGAAGAAAGTTTAGCTAAAGAATCGGCTGACTTATTAAAAATTCTTTTAAAAGATCGAACGACAAAGAAATCAATTGTTTGGGCTACGCATTCTTATGAATTGTTAGGAAAGGGATTTGCTCCAAGTGATCGCATCAATCCAAGTAAGGTGACGGGAACCTATGCCAACTTGATTCAACCCAGATCTGAAAAATCCAAATATGAGCAAAAAGATCGGACTAAGATTAGAGCCGAAGTTTTTACGCCAACTTGGTTAGTTGAAAAGCAAAATGGTTACGTTGAAGCTGAACTTGAAACTCTGAATCTTGAAGATTATATCCAAGTGCGCTGGCTAGAAATTACCTGTGGTGAAGCACCTTATATGGTAACGCGATATGATACGGTAACTGGTGAGGAAATTCCATTATCTGAGCGTGTTGGGTTTGTAGATAGAAAACTGCAAAGGATTAGTCGTGAAGTTTCTGATGAAGTAACCTTCTATGAACTTTTAAAAAAAGCTTACCGAGCTTCTTATGGTTATGAGTATCAAGGAGATTCTCTCCTTTTGGCGCGTGAGAATCTTTTGGCGACATTTGAGGACTACTATCTTGCTAAGACTGGAAATCAACCAACATTAGAGCAAAAGAAAGAGATTGCGACTATTATCTCTTACAATGTCTTTCAGATGGATGGACTGAAAAAAACCAGTCCTTATTCAGCTATCCAAGGGCAATCTCAACAACTAAGCTTGTTTACAGATGAGCTAGAAATTCAAGAAGTAGAAGAATCTAAAACCCAAATCAAAGACTGGAAAAAGAATAAAATGATAGGTTTTGAGCGCCTATCAAGTGAGGAAAGTGAAATGAAATTTGATGTCGTGATAGGAAATCCGCCTTATCAGGAGGAAATTGAAGGGGCGAATACTCAGACAAGGCCTATTTATCATTTCTTTATGGAGGAATCTTATAAAATTTCAGATAAAACTGTGCTAGTGACCCCAGCTAGATTTCTTGCGAATACAGGAGGAACTCCCAAAAAATGGAATCATAAAATGTTAAATAGTAGACATTTAAAAGTTAAATTTTATGAATTAAAGAGCAATAAAGTTTTTCCTGGGACTGATATTAAAGGCGGTGTTGTCATCACTTATCATGACAAAAATAAAGATTTTGAACCAATAGAGACATTTATCTCTGAGCCTTTACTTGATAGTATCTATAGAAAAGTTAAAAAGTTGCAAGAACCATCACTATCAGAAATTATGTTTGGCTCAGATAGTCACAAGTTGACAGACATTATGTTTGAAGATTTTCCGGAACTAATCTCTAGAACTGATTCAAGTCACAGAAAAGCTGTTTCTACAAATATTTTTGAACGATACCCTGAGGTATTTAAAGATAAAGTAGATTCAAATACAGAATACGTTCAAATAATTGGACGAGAGAAAAACGGGCGCTCTGTAAAATATCTAAAAAAAGAATACTTACGAGAGCATCCTAACTTGCTCTTTTGGAAAATTATTTTACCTAAAGCTAACGGAAGTGGTGCTTTAGGTGAAGTGCTTTCAACACCCCTAATCGGGGAACCCCTAATCGGGTATTCTCAGACGTTTATATCTATTGGAAAATTTGACACAAAAATAGAAGCAGAGGCTTGTTTTAAGTATATTAAAACTAAATTTGCTAGAGTTATGTTAGGTATTTTGAAATTAACGCAAGATAATCCTCCAGCAACTTGGGCCAAAGTCCCACTCCAAGACTTCACGGTCAATTCGGACATTGATTGGACACAATCAGTGGCTGATATTGACGGTCAGCTCTATCAAAAATATGACCTTTCCCCTGAGGAAATTGCCTTTATTGAGACTCATGTAAGGGAGATGGATTAGAGAAGTATTTTTATTTGACAAATAGCGCTCAGTGATCTATAATAGACACATAGGATTAGGTCAGGAAGCATACGATGCCCTGACCCTTTTTATTTTATAGGAGATAAGTTTGAAGGAACATAAAACATTTAATCAACAGTTAACAATCTTAAGAAATAGGGGTGTTGTAGTACCAACGAATGGGAAGCCAAAGAGATTTTTAGAACAAGAAAACTATTACAATGTTATAAACGGTTATAAAGATTTATTTTTAGTAAAGGATAGCAATAATCGACCTGTTGAACCTGAAATTTATCAAAAAGGAACTCACTTTAACGAACTAAAGGCCTTGTTTTTATTTGATAGAGAACTAAGGATATTATTATTGAAATATTTATTGATATTCGAAAATTCAATAAAGACCACAGTTGCATATGAATTCTCTAAAAAACACCCTCGTAAGAATGCTTATTTAGATATTGCAAATTTTGTAGACGATGATCCTAAAAAAGTTCTTCAACAAATCTCTATCTTAACCAAGACGATTCATGATAAGGTAGATAGAACTGGCGCTATTAAACATTACATTGAGGAACATGGGGAAGTACCACTTTGGGTTTTAGTTAATTTTCTTACAATGGGAAACATTGCTAATTTTTACAATATTTTAACGGATAGTACAAAGAATATCATTGCAAAATTTTATACAGATAAATATAGAACACAAAATAAAGATAATACATTTAGACTATCTAGTGCAGATTTAAGTGCATGTTTGAAAGTGGCTAACCTAGTTAGAAATATCTGTGCACATGATGAACGACTGTATAATGTTAATTTAAGAAATGTCAGAATATCTCAAATAGCAAATCATTTTGGGATAAGGAGATATGATAATAAACGTTTTATAGTGGTTATTCTATTTTTAAAAATTGTACTTGATAAGAAAGATTTTCAAAGATTATATAAAGCTTTAATGAATCTATTCAATCAGTATGCTGATGAATTTAAAACTGTAGTGTTTGATGACATTTTAAACACGATGGGAATCGATTTAACAGAGTTAGAAAAATTATCTTAGTTTTTAAAAAAAGGGAATACTTATGCCAGTAGAAATTAAAACAACTAAAGAAATTCATCCTAAAATCTATGCCTACACTACACCGACGGTAACCAGCAATGAGGGCTGGATTAAGATTGGTTATACGGAGCGTGATGTCAGACAACGGATTAAAGAACAAACGCATACAGCTCATATAGATACAGATGTTTTATGGACTGGAGATGCAGCTTATACGGAAGAACCTGATAAGGGAAAGACTTTTAAGGACCATGATTTTCACCATTTCCTTTCTTTCCATGATGTGGAACGTCGTCCTAAGACGGAATGGTTTTACTTTAATGGAACTCCTGAAAAATCAAAAAATCTTTTTGATAAGTTTGTTCAGCATGATTTGTCAGGTTATCAGCCTGGTCAAGGACAGGACTATACCTTGCGACAGGAGCAAGAAGAAGCAGTTTCTAAGACCTTAGCTTATTTCCAGAATCATCTAGGAGGTAAGTTCCTCTGGAATGCCAAGCCACGTTTTGGTAAAACCTTATCTACCTACGACTTAGCTCGACGGATGGAGGCTGTCAATGTCTTAATTGTAACCAACAGACCGGCAATAGCTAACTCATGGTATGATGATTTCGAAACATTCATAGCAGGTCAAACGACTTATAAGTTTGTTTCTGAATCAGACAGCCTTAAGAGTCGTCCAACCTTGTCACGAAAAGAATTTGTTGGTATTTTAGATGACGATGTAAGACAACTTGCTTTTATCAGTCTTCAAGACTTGAAAGGCTCTGCTTATCTAGGTGGAGAGCATAACAAACTTAAATGGGTTACAGATCTCCACTGGGATTTATTGGTTATCGATGAGGCTCACGAAGGAGTTGATACCTTTAAGACAGACCAAGCTTTTAATAAGATTCGACGGAATTTCACTCTGCATTTGTCAGGTACACCATTTAAGGCATTGGCCAAAGGAGATTTTACAGAGGATCAAATCTACAACTGGTCTTATGCGGATGAACAGTCTGCTAAATCGACTTGGTCTTCTGAGCAAGAAGAGGAAAATCCATATGAAACCTTACCTCAGTTAAATCTCTTTACCTATCAAATGTCTCAGATGATTGGTGAGGAGTTAGAAAAAGGTGCTCAACTGGATGGCGAAAATATCGACTATGCTTTTGACTTGAGTGAATTTTTCGCCACAGATGATAAAGGGAAATTTATCCATGAGCAAGATGTCAGAAATTGGTTAGATACTCTATCGAGCAATGAAAAATATCCATTTTCAACTAAAGAACTTCGAAATGAACTCAAGCATACTTTTTGGCTGTTAGAACGTGTAGCCTCAGCTAAAGCTTTAAAAGCTCTACTAGAAGAACATCCCATCTATGAAAATTATGAGATTGTGTTAGCTGCTGGCGACGGGCGTATGTCTGAGGATGACGATAAAGTCAAACTCAAATCCTTAGATTTGGTTAGAAAAGCGATAGCAGAGAATGACAAAACCATCACCCTATCCGTCGGTCAATTGACGACAGGTGTCACTATCCCTGAATGGACGGGCGTATTGATGTTATCAAATTTGAAATCACCTGCACTTTATATGCAGGCCGCCTTCCGTGCTCAAAATCCTTACTCATGGACCGATAACAAAGGAAATCACTTTCGCAAAGAAAGAGCCTATGTATTTGACTTTGCGCCGGAAAGAACCTTGATTCTCTTTGATGAGTTTGCCAACAACTTATCGCTTGCAACTGCAGGAGGCGGCGGGACTTCGACAACTCGTGAAGAAAATATCAGAGAATTACTAAATTTCTTCCCTGTCATAGCTGAAGATAGTGCTGGTAAGATGGTTGAAATTGATGCTAAGGCGGTTCTAACCATTCCTCGCCAGATAAAAGCTAGAGAAGTTCTTAAACGTGGCTTTATGTCCAATCTCTTATTTGATAATATCAGCGGTATTTTCCAAGCTAGTCAAACAGTTCTAGACATTTTAAATGAGCTGCCAGTTGAAAAGGAAGGGAAGCTTCAAACACCTTCTGATTTATTAGACTTTTCAGATGTTACAGTAGATGATGAGGGCAATGCAGTAGTTGACCGTGAAATTGTAGTTAATCAGCAAATGCGACTTTTTGGTGAAAAAGTCTATGGACTTAGTCAATCTGTGACAGATTTGTTCACTAAGAATGAGGATAGAACTCAAAAACAGCTGGTTAATGATTTGAGCAAGACAGTTTCTTCAGTGATTGTAGAAGATTTGAGAGGTGAATACAACCTAAAAACTCGGGAAACTGAGCAAATTAAGAAACAAATTACAGTAACATTTGAGAATGAAATTCGAAAAAATGATATCGAAAGAAAAATTTCTGAAGCTCATATCAGGGAAGAATTGCAGCAACAAATCAAGGAAGCGGTTGATAAGGAGCAAAAGGATAAGATTCAAGAAGATTTTGATAAACGTTTAGAAGAAAATAATCTCATTCACAAGGAAAAACTAGAGCAAACACTCAAAAAAGAAGTGGAAAAAATGCCTGAGAAGTTTATCGAACAGGTTGAGATAAAACGTGTTGAGCAGTTGAAACAATCAGCTCAAGATGAGATTCGTGACCATCTTCGTGGATTTGCACGAACAATTCCAAGTTTCATCATGGCCTATGGCAATCAATCTCTAACACTTGATAATTTTGATACCTTTGTTCCTGAGCAAGTCTTCTTTGAGGTGACTGGTATTACGATTGATCAATTTCGTTATTTGAGAGATGGTGGACAAGATTTTGCAGGACATCTCTTTGATCGAGCAACATTCGATGAGGCCATTCAAGAATTTCTCCGCAAGAAAAAGGAGTTGGCAGATTATTTTAAAGATCAAAAAGAAGATATTTTTGACTATATTCCACCGCAGAAAACCAACCAGATTTTCACACCTAAACGTGTGGTGAAAAGAATGGTGGATGGCCTTGAAAAAGAAAACCCAGGAATCTTTGATGATCCATCTAAGACATTCATTGATTTGTACATGAAGTCAGGTCTCTATATTGCAGAGCTTGTTAAGCGACTATATAATAGCGAAGGCTTGAAAGATGCATTTCCAAATTCTGAAGAACGCTTAAAACATATCTTAGAAAACCAAGTTTATGGATTTGCACCATCTGAGATTATCTATAACATCTCGACTAATTTTATCTTTGGAAATCTTTCTAATGATATCAGTAGGAAGAACTTTGTTTTAGAAGATACTATTCCAGCAGCTAAAGAAGGAAGAATCCAGGAGTTGGTTGATTCCTATTTTGAAAATAATTAAAAAGAAAGCGAATGTGCCTTCTTTTTTATATCTTTTACAATCCTGCGAAATCTTTGATTTCTTGTGCTGACATTGAAGAGTCGCAACGGACGTTGATTTGGCCATCTGCAACGTGAACGAAGCCTGGTACAGTTGGGATTCCATAGCGTGAGCGGAATGCTTGTAACTCATTGAGTTGGCTTGCTTCTTCACTGTTGATGAAGTAGATGTGGGCTTTGGTTTCAGCTACGACACCTGCCAAAGTACCTGCAAATTTACGGCAGTAAGGGCAAGTTTTACGACCGATAAAGAAGGTTGCAGTTTCTTTTTTATCAAGAGCTTCTTGCGCATGCGCAACTGTAGTGACTTCAAGGTCTTTGATATTATCTAAAAATTGTTCCATGAGATTACCTCGCTTTCATTGATATGTCTAGTATGCCATAAAGTTTCTAAAATTGCTTAGATTTGATACGAAAAAAAGATGAGATTGGTTTGTCTCATCTTTTATAGGATTTTATTTTACAAACGCATTGATTTCTGCTTCGATGTTAGCAATTTTAGCTTGTGATTCTTCGTTGGTTTCACCTACAACTGCAATGTAGAACTTGATTTTTGGTTCTGTACCTGAAGGGCGAACGGCAATCCATGAACCGTCAGCAAGTGTATATTTCAACACATCACTTGGAGGAGTTGTCAAGTTTGTAACAGTTCCGTCAGCAGCAGTAGCAGTTTGAGCCTTGAAGTCTTCTACGACAGTGATAGCTGTTGTGTTCCATTCTTTTGGAGCATTGTTACGGAATTTAGCCATAATTGCTTTGATTTGTTCAGCACCATCGACACCTGAAAGGGTAACAGAGATAGTTTTTTCTGCGTAGTAGCCGTACTCTTTGTAGATTTCTTCGATACCGTCAGCAAGTGTCAAACCACGTGAACGGTAGTAGGCAGCAAGTTCAGCAACGACAAGAACGGCTTGGATAGCATCTTTATCACGTACGAATGGTTTAATCAAGTAACCGAAGCTTTCTTCAAATCCCATCATGTATGTGTGATTGTGTTTTTCTTCGAATTCTTGGATTTTTTCAGCGATAAATTTGAAACCTGTCAAAACGTTGAACATGGTTGCGCCGTAGCTTTCAGCAATCTTCGTTACCAAGTCAGTTGATACGATAGATTTGCAGAGGGCTGCATTTTCAGGAAGAGTTCCAGCATTTTTGTGGGCTTCCAAGATGTATTTAGCCATGATGGCACCGATTTGGTTGCCTGAAAGGTTGAGGTAGCTACCATCTTTTTGAAGAACTTCAACACCAACACGGTCAGCATCAGGGTCAGTTGCGACAAGAACGTCTGCACCAACTTGACGACCAAGTTCTTCAGCAAGGGCAAAGGCTGCTTGGCTTTCTGGGTTCGGAGATTTTACAGTTGAGAAGTCTGGGTCAGCAGTTGCTTGCGCTTCAACGACTTGAACTGAGTCAAATCCTGCTTGAGCAAGAGCACGACGAGCCAACATTTCACCAGTACCATGAAGTGGTGTGTAAACAATCTTCATGTCTTTACCAAATTCTTCAATCAAGGCTGGGTTGATGTTTACGTCCTTAACCTCTTTAAGGTATTCTACGTCAACAGATTCGCCGATAACTTCAATCAAGCCTGAAGCTTTTTCAGCTTCCACATCAGCAACTTCTACCGCAAATGGGTTTTCAATTGCACGGATATAAGTAGTCAAAGCGTCCGCGTCGTGTGGAGGCATTTGTCCACCGTCTTCACCGTAAACCTTGTAACCGTTAAATGGAGCAGGGTTGTGGCTGGCTGTGACCATGATACCTGCGAAACAGTTGAGGTGACGAACTGCAAATGATAGTTCTGGAGTTGGACGAAGGCTTTCAAATACGTAAGATTTGATACCATGTTTAGCAAGAACTGCCGCAGATTCAAAGGCAAACTCAGGTGAGAAGTGACGGCTATCGTAGGCGATTGCTACACCGCGTTCTTTTTCGTTTCCACCTTTTGACTCAATCAAACGAGCCAATCCCTCAGTAGCTTGACGAACAACATAGATGTTGATGCGGTTTGTACCAGCGCCAATCAAGCCACGCATCCCTGCAGTACCAAATTCAAGATTTGTATAGAAGGCATCTTCCTTTGTTTTTTCATCCATATTTTCCAAATCTTGACGAAGGTAGTCAGGAAGCTCTGCAAAATCAACCCATTTCTGGTAATTTTCTTGGTAAGACATTAAAATTCTCCTTTATTTTTAAAACATTTAATCAGTTTGATTATATCATTTTTTTTAGTTTTAGTAAAACCTTATCTGCTTCGAAAATATCTTCAAACCAGGTCAGATTGAATTTTGGGTTTATATGATGTTGAGGCTAGGAAAAATTCAATCTCAGTAAAAAAGTAAGTCTTCTCATAATAAAACATTGATACCAAACGTTTTATTATGAGAAGACTTTTACCCAGCCTCTTTATACACAACCTCAAAACAGTGTTTGGAGTAATCTGTGACTAGATGTTTAGTTCCAAGAATGTCATCTTGACTAGATGGTTTTCTTGACCGTTATTGGTGATAATCTTCCAGCAATGCTTCAAATTCAGCCACAGTCATTACCAATTGCTGACTGGCAATCTCAGAAGTCAGCAGACCTTGGTGGACCATATCTAGGAAGGCAAAGAGTTTTCCACGTTCAAGTCCTTGTTCAATCCCCTCTGCGCGACCACGTTCTAAGCCCTTTTCCTCAGCTTGTTCCAAGGCATAGTCCTGTGCTAACAAGGCCTGTTCTTCGCGCATACGTAGTTGACTAAACATTTTTCTGTCCTCCTCGGACCAGCTCTTGTAGTCCAGCAGTTGGTCTGCTTGGCTGATGGCTCGCTCGGGTTGTTGAGTAAAGGGCTTGTTACCGAAAAACTCCAACCACGGTTTGCGAACCTTGTCTTTGCTGGTTTCTCTATATTTTTTTAGTTCCAAGAATGCCATCTTTACTAGATGGTTTTCTTGTCCATTAGTTGTGATAGTTAAAACCTCACCTGTCGTGTCCTCGCGCATGCTGAAACTGTGGAAAGCCAAGTCATCTGAGAAGTAGTTGCTATCCACGATTGCGATTGCGTAAACTGGTGCAATGTGTTTGTAACTTTGGTGTGTGTCACCTTCTCGTTGGCGAATTTTTTCTAGGTTTTGATTAACCTGACTGCACAGATACGCCCACAGGCGATTGATGAAAAAATTCTGATGATGGACTTGTATTTCGATGATAACTTGGGTTCCATTATCTAGTTCAGCCAAAACATCTATACTTGTATAGAAGTCCTGCGCCGAGTAGGGTAGAGAAGGCAAGACATGAATGTTGCTTCCCTCCAAAATGGTTACATTTTTTGCAGGTAAATCCAGCATATCGCGAATAAATTGACAAGTGATTTCTGGGTTGCTGAAAATCTTCTTAGCAACCAAATCATTAGTTGGGCTGATGCCCGGATGACGTACCGTCATACTTTCTCTCCTTTCATTATAGCACATTTTTTAATCTAGGTTTACTAGATTTGATGCTTCTATCTATTTATTCGGAAAAGAAAGGGAAAAGTCCAAACTTTCTTGAAAATAACAATACATTAAGTAAAAAAAGATAGCCAATCTCTTTTATATCAAGAAATTTAGCTATCTTTTTTAGTTATTTTCATATTGCATAAGGTTGACAGATTTCTCACTCATGTTTTTCCAACAATTCTTCAAACTCAGAGACAGTCATTCCCAATTGCTGACTGGCAACCTCGGCGGTTAAAAGATGCTGGCGAACGAGATTTACTAATCCTTTTTTCAGTCCTCTTTCCTCCGCTTGTTCCAAGGCATAGTCCTGCGCTAACAAGGCTTGTTCTTCTCGCATACGTAGTTGACTAAACATCTTCCTGTCCTCCTCGGACCAGCTCTTGTAGTCCAGCAGTTGGTCTGCTTGGCTGATGGCTCGCTCGGGTTGCTGGGTAAAGGGTTTGTTCCCGAAAAACTCCAACCATGGTTTGCGAACCTCGTCTTTGCTGGTTTCTCTATATTTTTTTAGTTCCAAGAATGCCATCTTGACTAGGTGGTTTTCTTGTCCATTGTTTGTGATGGTTAAAACTTCACCTGTCGTGTCCTCGCGCATGCTAAAGCTATGAAAAGCCAAGTCATCTGAGAAGTAGTTGCTATCGACAATCGCGATAGCGTATACTGGTGCGATGTGTTTATAGCTCTGGTGTGTATCGCCTTCTCGTTGGCGAATTTTTTCAAGATTTTGATTGACCTGACTACATAGGTAAGCCCACAGGCGATTGATGAAAAAATTCTGATGATGAACTTGGATTTCGATGATAACTTGCGTACCATTATCCAACTCCGCCAAGACATCTATACTGGTATAGAAATCCTGCACCGAGTAGGGTAGGGAAGGCAAGACGTGAATATTGCTTCCCTCTAAAATAGTTACATTTTTTGCTGGCAAGTCCAGCATATCGCGGATAAATTGACAAGTGATTTCCGGATTGCTGAAAATCTTCTTAGCAACCAAATCATTAGTTGGGCTGATGCCCGGATGACGTACCGTCATACTTTCTCTCCTTTCATTATAGCACATTTTTTAATCTAGTTTTACTAAATTTGATGCTTCTATCTATTTATTCGGAAAAGAAAGGGAAAAGTGCAAACTTTCCTAACAAAAAAGATAGCCAATCTCTTTTACATCAAGAAATTTAGCTATCTTTTTTAGTTATTTTCATATTGCATAAGGTTGACAGATTTCTCACTCATGTTTTTCCAACAATGCTTCAAACTCGGATACTGACATACCTAACTGCTGGCTGGCAACCTCGGAAGTCAGAAGACCTTGGTGGACCATATCCAGAAAGGCAAAAAGTTTCCCACGCTCTAGTCCCTGTTCAACGCCTTCTGCTCGTCCTTGTTCAACGCCTTCTGCTCGTCCTTGTTCAAGACCCTCAGCTCGACCACGTTCAAGACCTCGCTCCAGTCCCTGTTCAATACCTTCTGCACGACCACGTTCAAGACCACGTTCTAAGCCTTTTTCCTCAGCTTGTTCCAAGGCATAGTCCTGTGCTAACAATGCCTGTTCTTCGCGCATACGTAGTTGACTAAACATTTTCCTGTCCTCCTCGGACCAGCTCTTGTAGTCTAGCAGTTGGTCTGCTTGGCTGATGGCTCGCTCAGGTTGTTGGGTAAAGGGCTTGTTCCCGAAAAACTCCAACCACGGTTTGCGAACCTCGTCTTTGCTGGTTTCTCTGTATTTTTTTAATTCCAAGAACGCCATCTTAACCAAATGGTTTTCCTGACCGTTATTTGTGATGGTCAATACCTCACCTGTCGTGTCCTCTCGCATGCTAAAGCTATGAAAAGCTTGATCATCATGGAAGTAGTTACTATCGACAATTGCAATAGCATATACTGGTGCAATATGTTTGTAACTTTGGTGTGTGTCACCTTCTCGTTGGCGAATTTTTTCGAGATTTTGATTAACCTGACTGCACAGATAAGCCCACAGGCGATTGATGAAAAAATTCTGATGATGTACTTGAATTTCGATGATTACTTGTGTGCCGTTGTCCAACTCCGCCAAGACGTCTATACTGGTATAGAAATCCTGGGCCGAGTAGGGCATGGAAGGCAAGACGTGAATGTTACTTCCCTCCAAAATAGTTACATTTTTAGCTGGTAAATCCAGCATATCGCGAATAAATTGACAAGTGATTTCTGGATTGCTAAAGATTTTCTTAGCAACCAAATCATTAGTTGGGCTAATGCCCGGATGACGTACAGT
>NZ_KQ970262.1:35226-44638 GCF_001579045.1 Streptococcus mitis
ATCCAGCATATCGCGAATAAATTGACAAGTGATTTCTGGATTGCTAAAGATTTTCTTAGCAACCAAATCATTAGTTGGGCTAATGCCCGGATGACGTACAGTCATATTTCTTCTCCTTTCATTATAGCACATTTTTTAATCTAGTTTTACTAAATTTGATGCTTCTATCTATTTATTCGGAAAAATAAGAAAAAGGGTAGAAAAAATGTCAAATTGTCTCATTTTTAAAGAAATAAATGTAAAAATCCTAAAGCAAGCTGGGAAGGTCTCAAAGCACAGGACTGAGCTTGCTGATAGGAGGAAGCAAGCCCATCAGATGCACACGACACGGCTGATGGGCTTCATCTGTGCTGTTGGTCTACTAATGAGGGACCCCTAACCTACCTTTGGTTTTGGCAAAAAGAGTCGTCTATCTGCTAAGCTTCCATTTCAATCAAAAAATTTGAAATTTACAGTTATTTGATGTATAATATTTAGATAAGATTGTAAGCTATCATGCAGAAAATAGCATAACAATATATATATATATATATATGGAGTCTGAAATGGGTAAATTTGATAAACAACTAAAATATAGTATTCGAAAAGTAAGTGTCGGTGCAGCTAGTGTTGTCATTGGTGCTTTTTACCTTGCCATGGGGGCAGGTGTGGTACACGCGGAAACGAATACTACTAATACTGATGGAGGTGCAAGTCACTCTAGTCCGTCTCCAGACCCGGAGACAAGCCGACCTAACGGTCTGACTTCCTCTAGCTATGGGGCGGAGCCTGCTCAAAATCCAGGTGTTTCTGGAAAATCAACAGAGTCAACAACACCTAAAGAGAAAGAAAATAAAGAAACCCTTAATGCAGCGCAGCCAACAGAATCGTCTACGTCTACTAATACTAAAGGCCGTCGTGTAAGAAGAGAAACAGGAGATGCCCCTACTGGAGAAACTTCTGGTAATTCTACTGGAACTGAGACATCTGCCGGATCTTCAACTGAAAATAACGAAACATTAAATTCTGCTCTAACCGAACGTAAGGGGGCTACAGTACAAGCAAATCAACCAGGGATAAATATACCAAAAGGAAATGAGAATGGAGCAGATGATCCAAATGCTCACTTGAGTTTCAACGATCCTGATCATACTGTTACAGTTGAAGAAATGTGGAAGATTATCCAAAATATGCCGGATGATTTCCAAAATAACGAGCGTTCATACTTGAGAAACATGGATACTCTAGGAAATGACCTTCGTTTTGATAAGACAGAAACTAACCCAGAGGGTGTACCGCTTCAACCGGGTGAAATCCGTGAAATAAATAGTTTTGGTGGTTGGCATGCTATCAACAAAGAGGGACATGCGGGTAAATTCGCCGTCGGTAAGAAAAATGATCAAGGATATTTCACTGGTTGGTATAAAGATGAAAACGGAAATCGCCAAGAAGGTGGAATGCTCGGTTCTGATGCACTTGACCGAATCTATCTTCATGAACAAGCATTAGACCGTCGCTTTAAATATATGTTAATGCTTGCCAAAGGACGTACTATCGCCAATAAAGATGATAAAGCACAAGATGGCTCTACATTTGATATAGTGACAGCGAATAGTGCGGAGAATAAAGCTAACCTTGCTTCCTTACCTGTAAAAGATAGGGAAGATATACTCCAACACGCACCAAATATTGAAGGTTTCAATGGGATTGAAAAAACGTTCACAGCCTTTTCGACGGCATATGGAAGTCGTTTGAAAATCGAGTTTGTAACGGGATATATCTCAGACTTTGAAGGGTCAAAAGGAACTTATCGTATCGTTGTTAAAGCTATTAAAAAGGATAATTCTGAAGAAACTGTCTATGACCACACTATCAATCGAATTGACGGAGTAGTAGAGAACGAAGAACGTTACAGCCAAGGTGTGAATTTAAGTGGGGTTAATGGATTAATTAAAAAGCTTTTAAAGATCGAGTACGATAAAAAAGTCAATACTCTTGCAGATGAAAAATATAAGAAAAAATATCCAAGTGAAAGAAGACCAAATAGAGACAAACTAGCAGCTTTGAAAGAGGAAGCGAAACAAGAACTCGCTAAAAATGGAGATGCTATAGTTGAGTTGCCTATAGATAAGGATAAATTAAATGAAAAAAATTTCAAAAAGGAGACTGGTTTTAAAGAATCGTTTGCTAGATATGGAAATGATTTAAATAATCATTTAAAAACTATAACGGCTAGTGAGGTTCAAAAAAACTCTCCAATATGGTTGGCTACCGGTGAAAAATATCCAGATAACTCAAATTTAACTAAGTCTAAAGACCCAGATCGTGTCTATAAGTTATTGGATTTTATATTACCGACTGCGAAAAAAATTGTCTATCATGCAGATACAGACCAATTAGAACTCCAAACAGATCCAGAAAAAGTAACAAAACATCGCGAAGAGTTAAAGAATAGACTAGCAGCTAAAGAAGCAGAATTAAATACTGCTAATGATGAGAAAAAAATTGAACTAAAGAAAGAAATCTCTGCCTTAGAATCAGCCATTAAATCCACAAATGCCTATACTTACACGGAAGCAAGAAACGGTAGTAAAGAAGCGAAAATCCTTGGCTCATTCATGGAAGACAAAACAAAACCTGATAGCACTAAAATATCAGAGGCTGAATATGGAAAATATCATACTAATGAACTTGCTGAGAAAGAATCAGATGGTCTTTCAAAATTCACGCGCTATTTTGTTGAAAAAAATAATGTCACACGTTCAAATGTGCTAGCTGATGATAAATTATCAGAAAAAATCACTACTGCAATTGAAGGAGATCAGGACAAACTAGGTAAAGGTGGATACTTCTCAACAGGAGATATTCCATTAGGTAAAGACGTTGTATCCTATAAAGTGCAAGTGTTTGCGGAAAATGAAAAACGTGTTGGGGTTAATAAGCAAAGTCCAAGACTTCAATATAACTTACCTATCCTAGCCGATTTCTCAGTAATCCAAGATACGGTAGAACCGTCTAAAGAATTAGCAAGAAGAATTATTAGTAAGTCGAATCTTCCAGAAGATAAGAAAAAGGAAATTATAGAAAAAATCAACAAGAGTAAGAAGACATCTGAAATAAGATCTCAGCTGTCAGGAGATGTTAAAGTTAAGTATCAAGATGTATCTGGAAATGTATTAACACTTGATAATACTAAAGAACATCAAAAAGAGACTGACTTAGGTAAAAAAGGAGAAGATGGAACATACCTTGCTGTCGATAGCGGACTACGTTATACAAACTATGACGTTACCGATAAAAAATTAAACACGATTACAACTAGTGATGGTAAACAATATAGACTGAAAAGATCATTAGAGGATGGTACTCTTGATAATGGAAGATTGAAAACTTCTGCTGCTGAATCAGGAACTTTATCTGATAGCCTAGCAACAGTAACGTTTGTATATGAAGAATACACACCACCTGCAACAGGTAAAGGTCTCGTTCACTTCAAGAAACAAGTATCTGAGACAACAACAGAAGCGTTAACAGGATATGATGATATTACGCTTTCTGGTAATGTAGGAGAGACATTCTCTTCAACAGAAGTAGATACAAAAATCACAGAACTGAAAAATGCTGGGTATGAGATTGTAACAAACGAATTTGATACAAATAGTAAAACAATTGACTCAACGACTGATGAAGACGGACAAGACCCAAGTCAGGTGTATAATGTAATTGTAAGAGAAAAAGTGGAAACAGTAACAACACCACCAACTCCAAATACACCGGTTGATCCTAATATTCCAGATGGACCAAAATGGCCAGAATCAGGATTAAAAGAGTCAAATCTTACAAAAGAAGTAACACGTACAATTACTTACGTTAAGAAAGAAACTGCAGACGGGGAGAAAATTCCAGATGCACAACCTACAAAGGTTGACAAAGTATTATACAAACGTACTGCAACATATAACTTAGTTAGCAAACAAGTTACTTATAGTACTTGGACAGCAACTGCAGATGCTACGCATACAGCTACAAGTTTTTCACCAGTAAAAACTCCAGTATTAGCTGGATACGTAGCAGATTTTAAGGAAGTTACAGATGCACCAGCAGCGCCAAATGCCAACGGTGAAGTAACGAATATGACTAGAGAAGTTGTATACACTAAGTTAGGATCATGGGTACCGAAGATACCAGGAAAAGATTCAACACCAATTCCATATCCAAACGATCCAAAAGATCCAACAAAACCTAAATATCCTGATTATCCAACAACACCAGAAAATCCGGATGGAACACCAGGAACACCAGGAGGCGGAAATGAGACCCCAGGCGGTGAAACGCCAGGAACTCCTGAAAAACCAAAAACTCCAGAATTACCGGTAATTCCATACGAACCAGGGTACACACCGGGAATACCTACAGATCCAACACAACCAGTGGATCCTAAGACAAATCCGCTAGTACCATTAAAACCGGTAGATCCAAAAGATCCTAAAAAAGGATACAAGGTTCCAGAAATACCGGAAAAACCAGGTAAGGATACACCAATTACGTACGTGGCAGATCCGCAAAAAGCGTTGGTGAAAGTAGTTAAGGTTGACGGAACAACAGAGACTCCATTAACAGAATATAATGTACCTATCGCTGGTAAAACAGGAGAAGAAATTCCAACTGGAACAGTAACAGCTAAGATAACAGAGTTAGAAAAACGTGGTTATATAGTTGATAATAAGCAAGATGTACTAACAGCAATTGGTGAAAATCCATTCGACAAAGATAAGGACACAGAAGGTCAAGATCCAACTCAAACATTTACGTTGAAAGTACATGAAAAACTTGTACCAGTAACACCGCCAACACCAGAAAAACCACTTAAACCTGGAAAACCAATTGATCCAGATGTACCGGTAGATCCTAATACTCCTGTTGATCCAAACACACCAGTATGGACAGAGGATTTAATCAATAAAGTTAAGAACGCGGAAACTACAAAAGAAGTAACACGTACAATTAATTATGTTGACGAATCAGGAACTAAGCTAACATATACGGATAACGGTAAAGAAACAAAAGAGCCAAAAACAGATAAAGTAACCTTTACACGTGAAGCTAAGATTAACGTAGTAACAGGTGAGATTACTTATGGAGAATGGACAGCTAAAGATAATGACACAACATTCGAAGCAGTAACATCACCAGTAGTAAAAGGATACATCTTAAAAGCTAATCAAGGCTCAGAAGATGGATTGGTGACAGTAGGTGGAACAAGAGTAGCAGCAAGTGAAAACTTAACAGCAGCCTCTGAAAATCAAAACCTAAATGTGGTATATACGAAGTTAGGATCATGGGTATTAACACCACCAACAGGTGTAACACCACCAGAAGGAACGAATTTCGATCCAAAACCATATCCAAACAATCCGACTGATCCAACAAGACCTGGAGAACCAGAATATCCACAGCCAGGAACACCAGTTGAACCAAACACACCAGTGATTCCATATGTTCCAGGTTATACACCTAAGACACCAGATGGAAATCCATTAGAACCAGTTGATCCAAATAATCCAGAAAGTGGATACAAGGTGCCACCAGTACCAACAACACCAGGTAATGATACGCCAATTACGTATGAAGCAGATACTCAAAAAGCTATAGTAAAATATGTTGTTGAAGGAACAACTAAAGTTCTTCATACAGAAGAATTAACAGGTGATTCGGGAACTACAATTAACTATACAACAGCGAATAAGCTTGCAGAATTGAAAGTTCTTGGATATGAATTAGTAACTGATGGATTCACAACAGAGACAGGTAGAAGTTTCGATAAAGATAAAACAGTTGATCAAACTTTCGAAGTAACAGTGAAACCAAAAGTGGTAGATGTCCCACCATTTGAACCAACAAATCCACAAGGTGACGACAATCCAAAACCAGAACCAGGACAACCAATTGATCCAAAAAATCCAAACGGACCAAAATGGACGAAAGAATTAATTGATAAACTGGTAACGACTAAACATGTTACACGTACAATAACTTATGTAGAAGATGGTACAGACAAAGAAGTAGCTAACAAAGCAACAGACAAAGTAACATTTACTCGTGGTTTGAAAGTTAATGTCGTAACGGGTGACGTTGTTGATCCTAATGTAGCATGGACATCAAATGATACAACATTTGACGAAGTAACATCACCTGTGGTTAAGGGATACATCTTAAAAGCTAATCAAGGCTCAGAAGATGGATTGGTATCAGCAGATGGAACAAGTGTAGCAGCAAGTGAAAACTTAACAGCAACCTCTGAAAATCAAAACCTAAATGTGGTATATACGAAGTTAGGATCATGGGTGCCAACACCACCGGCAGGAGTAACACCTCCAACAGGAACGAATTTCGATCCAAAACCATATCCAAACCATCCGACTGATCCAACTAAACCAGGAGAACCAGAATATCCACAGCCAGGAACACCAGTTGAACCAAACACACCAGTGATTCCATATGTACCAGGTTATACACCTAAGACACCAGATGGAAATCCATTAGTACCGGTAGATCCAGAACATCCAGAAAATGGATACAAGGTGCCACCAGTACCAACAACACCAGGTGAGGATACACCGATTACTTATGAAGGAAATCCACAAAAAGCATTGGTGAAAGTGGTTAAGGTTGACGGAACAACAGAAACACCATTAACAGCTGATTATGTAAACATCAACGGTAAAACTGGAGATCAAATTCCAACTGAATCAGTAACAGCTAAAATAGCAGAGTTAGAAAAACGCGGATATGTGATTGATAATAGAGATGAAGTAGTAAACTATATTAATAACAAATTCGATAAAGATAAGGATACAGAAGGTCAAGATCCAACACAAACAGTAACGTTGAAAGTACACGAAAAAGTGGTTCCAGTAACACCGCCAACTGATGACAAACCACTTGAACCTGGAAAACCAATCGATCCAGATACACCAGTAGATCCAAATACTCCTGTTGATCCAACAATTCCAAGATGGACAGATGAATTAATTAAGAAACTGGACGTTAAGAAAGAAGTAACACGTACAATCAACTATGTTGACGAAACTGGAAAGAAAGTTTCTGAACCATCAACAGACAAAGTTACATTCACACGTGAAGCTAAGATTAACGTAGTAACAGGTGAGATTACTTATGGAGACTGGAAAGCAGTTGGTGGAGATAGTACATTTGATAAAGTATCATCACCAGTAGTGAAAGGTTACATCCTTAAAGACCCAGCTCAAAAAGAAGTTGCTGAAAGAAAAGGAATAACACCAACTGTTGCAAATCAAACGATTGAAGTGGTTTACAAGAAACTTGGTTCATGGGTACCAAAAGTGCCAGGTGTAGAAACACCAACGCCACTACCATATCCAAACGATCCAAAAGATCCAACTAAGCCTGGAGATCCAACGGATCCTACTACACCAAATGTACCAGTGATTCCATATGTACCAGGTTATATACCTAAGACACCAGATGGAAATCCATTAGTACCAGTAGATCCAAACCATCCAGAAAATGGATACAAGGTGCCACCAGTACCAACAAAACCAGGTGAGGATACACCGATTGAGTATGTAAAAGTTCCAAATACACCTAGTCCGGAAGAACCGGTAAAACCAACTCCAGAAAGTAATCATATTACAATCTGGGTGGATGAAAATGGTAAGCCATTGAAACCAGAAAAACCTGGAACTCATGAGCCAGGTAATATTCCTGGATACAGATATATTACAACTGTAACGAAGGATGGTGTTACAATTCATAAATTTGAAAAGATAACACCAGTAGAGCCTAATAATCCTGTTCCACAGAAACCGACCACACCGATTCCAACTCCACAAGATCCGACTATTCCAACACCAGAAAGTCAAATTCCAACTCCAAACACTCCAGAAGCAAATACTCCGACTTCTGAGACAAATAGAAGAGAGGAATTGCCAAACACAGGTACAGAAGCTAATGCTAGCTTAGCTAGCGCTGGTATCATGACCTTGTTAGCTGGTCTAGGATTAGGCTTCTTCAAGAAGAAGGAAGAAGATGAGTCCGAATAATATCAAAACGTTGTTTCCTGCCAAAAGTTGGATTCTTCATCTGGCTTTTGGCTCGGAGTCAACAACCTAGAAACTAAAATAAATGTAAAATTGAGGGAAATATGTCAAGACAATCAACTAAGAATAAAAAATATGCTTTACGAAAAATTGGAAAGTTTTTCGGTTCCTGTGTTGTAGCGACAGTCATTACCCTAGGTGGGGCTGCAATAATGGCACCAAATGTGACAGTTTACGCTTCAGACACTACCGCGGACGGTGAAGCTGATATAGATAGTCTTTCGGATTCGAATGCTGGTTATGAAGTTATTATTCCAAAAGGTAAGAAATACATTCGAAATGATGAGATTGAAAGTCATACACCTGTTCTTAAAGAGGAAGGGTATAATGGACGAAGTTTTATTTTACCTAAAGAGGGAGAGGAGGGTTATTTTTTTGATCATCCAATGTCAGAGGTGTTTACAAAATTGTATGACAAAGATAATGATGGTAATGTTGATGATGAATACAAAAATCCAGAACCGGTAGATAATAGCCATGCTGGGGAAACAATTGACGGCGCAACTGTCCCATATAGAAGTGAAATAAATCCTAAATATCCTCATGTGGTTGACTCAGGGTTAACTGGTGATAGTCTAAATGCACCTGGTGTGTGGAAATACAATCCAGATGGAAAATATGCACCAAGTGATGGGGTGATTAATGACCAAGATACTATAGTTGTTGCTCGTAAACCTATTAAGGTTGATGAGAATGCTGATGACAACGTTGTTAAGGAAGACGGCTCAGTAGTATTATCGTATCCCTATAGAATCCATGTGAATGAAGGGGACCATATAGATAAAAAAGATGATGTTTACGAAGTAGGAACAAAACCAAAAGTAGAAAGAACACCAATTCCATTTGAAACAACTTACAAACGTGATGATTCAGTTCCAGAAGGAACAGAAGAAGAAGTCACAGCAGGTAAGAATGGTGAAACTGTTAAGAAAACTACTTATGAACTAAACCCAACAACAGGTGAAGTGACTCCTAATGAGCCAACAAGTGAAACTACAAACCCTGTAACTCGTGTTGTTAAAAAGGGAACACAGCCAAAAGTAGAGAAAACACCAATTCCGTTTGAAACAACTTATGAACGTGATGATTCAGTTCCAGAAGGAACAGAAGAAGAAGTAACAGCTGGTGTCAATGGAGAAACTGTTAAGACAACTACTTATGAACTAAACCCAACAACAGGTGAAGTGACTGCAAATGAGCCAACAACAACTACTACAAATCCAGTAACTAAAGTTGTAAAACGTGGTACACAACCAAAAGTAGAGAAAACACCAATTCCGTTTGAAACAACTTAT
>NZ_KQ970262.1:45727-60572 GCF_001579045.1 Streptococcus mitis
ATTTAAAACTCGTTATGAGGAGGACAACTCAATTCCAGAAGGGGAAGAGAGAGAAGTAACAGCTGGTGTCAATGGAGAAACTGTTAAGACAACTACTTATGAACTAAACCCAACAACAGGTGAAGTAACTGCAAATGAACCAAAAACAGCAACAACAGACCCAGTTACACGTGTTGTAAAACGTGGTACACAACCAAAACCAGGAGCAACACCAGAGACTCCACAACCAAAACCAGGAGCAACACCAGAGACTCCACAACCAAAACCAGGAGCAACACCAGAGACTCCACAACCAAAACCAGGAGAAACACCGGAGACTCCACAACCAAAACCAGGAGAAACACCGGAGACTCCACAACCGAAACCAGGAGAAACACCAGAGACTCCACAACCTGAAACAGGAATCAATGTTATTCCACCAACACCTAGAATTGTGGAACGTTCAGGTGGAAATACTGTGGAAGTTGAAGTACCGAATAAAGACGCGGATACATTATCTATTACATTTACAAAACGAAATAGTGCTGAGAAAGAAACAATCGTTACTAAAAAAGATAATGGTACGTGGATGATTGAAAAAGCTCCAAAAGGAGTTACAATCAATCCAACAAACGGTCTCGTTTATATTCCAAGTAAGCAAATCGAACCAAAAACATCTGTAGATACGCAAACAAAACATAAATACAAACAAAGTAAGATTGTTAGTGTTGTGCCGAATATCCTTGATTTACCTAAATTTGAAGGAACGACAGAATGGATTGATGTAAATGGGAATGTCTTGAAAGCTCCTGAAAAAGGTGTTCATGAGAAAGAGAAATTTGCTAGTTATGTTTGGTTAGAAAGTATCCTTAAAGGAGATAAAATTACACACATCTACTTTGAAGGAACACCATCAGTAGATAAACCAGAATATAAGATTACAGTATGGTTTGATGAAGATGGTAATCCAATAAAACCAGAAAAACCTGGAACTCATGAATCAGGAAATATTCCTGGATATCGATTGATTACAACTGCAACAAAAGATGGTGTTACAATTCATAAATTTGAGAAAGTAGCGAATGGAACTCCAATTTTACCAGAAAGCCCAACTAGTCATCCAATGACTCCATCAAGTTCGCCATCAACTTCAACGCCAGAAAAACCAAACAAAGCTGAAACTCCAAGTCCAGAACAGGATGCAAGCCCAGCACCATCTAAAGTTTCAGAACAAAAAGGTGAAGCAGTGGCTACAGCTACATCAGAAAAGACAGTAGATAGTGTAACATCTACGAAAACATCTGATAAAGCAGAGTTGCCAAACACAGGTACAGAAGCTAATGCTAACCTTGCAGCACTTGGACTCCTTGGAGCCCTAAGTGGATTTGGACTTCTTGCTCGCAAGAAAAAAGAAGACTAAAAACTCAGGCTCTTTGTCAACTGTAGTGGGTTGAAGAAAAGCTAAGATTAAGAAGAGGCTGAGAAAAAGCCTCTCAAATCAGAAAAACGCATAGTATCAGGTATTGAAAAACTGAGACTATGCGTTTTATTGTGGGAAGATTTACTTCATTTTTTCCGGAAGTTGAGTTTTTGGTCCAGTCTCTTTAAATTATATGTTATCTTAAATTCAGAATAGAGCATTATAACTTATAAAACATTGCTAGAAATTGATTCGACTTTACTATCCTATTTATTTAGAGTTTATTTCATTTTGCTATAAAGTTTGGGACTTCTTTTATTTTTTCTACTCTTTTTCCGAATAAATAGATAGAAGCATCAAATCTAGTAAATTAGATTAAAAAATGTGCTATAATGAAAGGAGAGCAAATATGACTGTACGTCATCCGGGCATCAGCCCAACTAATGACTTGGTTGCTAAGAAAATCTTTAGCAATCCAGAAATCACTTGTCAATTTATTCGCGATATGCTGGATTTACCAGCCAAAAATGTAACTATTTTGGAGGGAAGTAACATTCATGTCTTGCCTTCTCTACCCTACTCGGCGCAGGACTTCTATACAAGTATAGATGTTTTGGCTGAGTTGGACAATGGTACGCAAGTTATTATTGAGATTCAAGTTCATCATCAGAATTTTTTCATCAATCGTTTGTGGGCTTACTTGTGCAGTCAGGTCAATCAAAATCTTGAAAAAATTCGCCAACGTGAAGGTGATACTCATCAGAGTTACAAGCATATCGCACCAGTTTACGCAATAGCTATTGTGGATAGTAATTATTTCCAAGATGATTTAGCTTTCCACAGTTTTAGCATGCGAGAGGACACGACAGGTGAAGTTTTAACCATTACCAATAACGGTCAAGAAAATCATTTGGTTAAGATGGCGTTCTTGGAACTAAAAAAATATAGAAAAACCAGCAAAGACGAGGTTCGCAAGCCCTGGTTGGAGTTTTTTGGTAATAAACCCTTTACCCAAGAACCCGAGCGAGCCATCAGCCAAGCAGACCAACTGCTGGACTACAAGAGCTGGTCCGAGGAGGACAGGAAGATGTTTAGTCAACTACGTATGCGCGAAGAACAAGCCTTGTTAGCGCAGGACTATGCCTTGGAAACTGCTAGGGCGGAAGGGATTGAACAAGGACTGGAGCGTGGTCTTGAACGTGGAAAACTCTTTGCCTTCCTAGATATGGTCCGTCAAGGTCTGCTGCCATCTGAGGTAGCTAGTCAGCAGTTGGGTATGACTGTGGCTGAGTTTGAGGCGCTATTGAAAGACCATAAGTGAGAAATCTGTAAATATTACACGATACAAAAACAACTAAAAAGGATAGCTAAATTTCTTGATGTAAAAAGTTTGGCTATCTTTTTTTATCTAAGATATTGTTATTTTTAGGAAAGTTTGAACTTTTCACTCTCTTTTTCCGAATAAATAGATAGAAGCATCAAATCTAGTAAATTAGATTAAAAAATGTGCTATAATGAAAGGAGAGCAAATATGACTGTACGTCATCCGGGCATTAGCCCAACCAATGACTTGGTAGCTAAGAAAATCTTTAGCAACCCAGAAATCACTTGTCAATTTATTCGCGATATGCTGGATTTACCTGCAAAAAATGTAACCATTTTGGAGGGAAGCAATATTCATGTCTTGCCTTCTCTACCCTACTCGGCTCAGGATTTCTATACCAGTATAGACGTCTTGGCGGAGTTAGATAATGGAACGCAAGTTATCATCGAAATTCAAGTTCATCATCAGAATTTTTTCATTAATCGTTTGTGGGCTTACCTATGCAGTCAGGTCAATCAAAACCTAGAAAAAATTCGCCAGCGAGAAGGTGATACCCACCAGAGCTACAAACACATCGCACCTGTTTACGCAATAGCCATTGTGGATAGTAATTATTTCCAAGATGATCTAGCTTTCCACAGTTTTAGCATGCGCGAGGACACGACAGGTGAGGTTTTAACCATTATCAACAATGGTCAGGAAAACCATCTGGTTAAGATGGCATTCTTGGAATTAAAAAAATATAAAGAAACCAGCAAAGATAGTATTCGCAAACCATGGTTGGAGTTTTTCGGGAACAAACCCTTTACCCAGCAACCTGAGCGAGCCATCAGCCAGGCAGACCAACTGCTGGACTATAAAAGCTGGTCCGAGGAGGACAGGAAGATGTTTAGTCAACTACGTATGCGCGAAGAACAAGCATTGTTAGCACATGATTATGCCTTGGAACAAGCTGAGGAAAAGGGCTTAGAGCGTGGTCGTGCAGAGGGTCGTGAAAAAGGGCGCGAAGAAGGCATTGAAGAGGGATTAAAAGTAGGTTTAGTAAATCTAGTCCGTCAAGGTCTGCTGCCATCTGAGGTAGCTAGTCAGCAGTTGGGTATGACTGTGGCTGAATTTGAGGCGCTATTGAAAGACCATCACAAATAAGAACTAAAAAATATAGAGAAACCAGCAAAGACGAGGTTCGCAAGCCATGGTTAGAGTTTTTCGGGAATAAACCCTTTACCCAACAACCTGAGCGAGCCATCAGCCAGGCAGACCAACTGCTGGACTATAAAAGCTGGTCCGAGGAGGACAGGAAAATGTTTAGTCAATTACGTATGCGTGAAGAACAAGCCTTGTTAGCGCAGGACTATGCCTTGGAAACAGCTAGAGCGGAGGGGGTTGAACAAGGGTTGGAACGTGGGAAAGTTGAAGGTGGTTTTGCGATGTTAGCAAATCTAGTCCGTCAAGGTCTACTTCCATCTGAGGTAGCTAGTCAGCAGTTGGGTATGACTGTGGCTGAATTTGAGGCGCTATTGTGAACGAGTGAAAATATTTTACCAGCTATCTTGCAAAATAAATAGAGTTTCTAATCAAAATATTTTTGAATACTGAGAATAAGCAGAGCCGATTTTTCTAGGATATTTGGGTTAAGACTTACGATTATCTTGAATGCCTTAGGGAAACATGCTATACTACTTGTATGATTATTTTACAAGCTAATAAAATTGAACGTTCTTTTGCAGGAGAGGTTCTTTTCGATAATATTAACCTGCAGGTTGATGAACGAGACCGGATTGCCCTTGTTGGGAAAAATGGAGCAGGTAAGTCTACTCTTTTGAAGATTTTGGTTGGGGAAGAGGAGCCAACTAGTGGAGAAATCAATAAGAAAAAAGATATTTCTCTGTCTTACCTAGCCCAAGATAGCCGTTTTGAGTCTGAAAATACCATCTACGATGAGATGCTTCATGTCTTTGATGACCTGCGTCGGACTGAGAAACAACTTCGTCAGATGGAGCTAGAGATGGGAGAAAAGTCTGGTGAGGACTTGAATAAGCTGATGTCAGATTATGACCGCTTATCTGAGAATTTTCGCCAAGCAGGTGGCTTTACCTATGAAGCTGATATTCGAGCGATTTTGAATGGTTTCAAGTTTGACGAGTCTACGTGGCAGATGAAAATTGCTGAACTTTCAGGTGGTCAAAATACTCGTTTGGCACTTGCTAAAATGCTCCTTGAAAAGCCCAATCTCTTGGTCTTGGACGAGCCAACCAACCACTTGGATATTGAAACTATTGCCTGGCTAGAGAATTACTTGGTAAACTATAGCGGTGCCCTCATTATCGTCAGCCACGACCGTTACTTCTTGGATAAGGTTGCGACGATTACGCTGGATTTGACCAAGCATTCCTTGGATCGCTATGTGGGCAACTACTCTCGTTTTGTCGAGTTAAAGGAGCAAAAACTAGCTACTGAGGCAAAAAACTATGAAAAGCAACAGAAGGAAATTGCTGCTCTGGAAGACTTTGTCAATCGCAATTTAGTCCGTGCTTCGACGACTAAACGTGCCCAATCCCGTCGTAAACAACTGGAAAAAATGGAGCGTTTAGATAAGCCTGAAGCTGGTAAGAAAGCAGCCAACATGACCTTCCAGTCTGAAAAAACGTCAGGTAATGTTGTTTTGACTGTTGAAAATGCGGCTATAGGCTATGATGGGGAAGTTCTGTCAGAACCGATTAACCTAGACCTTCGTAAAATGAATGCTGTTGCTATTGTTGGACCAAACGGTATTGGAAAATCAACCTTTATCAAGTCTATTGTGGACCAGATTCCGTTTATCAAGGGAGAAAAGCGCTTTGGTGCTAATGTTGAGGTTGGCTACTATGACCAAATCCAAAGCAAGCTGACAGCAAGTAATACGGTACTGGATGAACTTTGGAATGATTTTAAATTGACACCAGAAGTTGAAATCCGCAACCGTCTAGGTGCCTTCCTTTTCTCAGGAGATGATGTTAAAAAATCCGTCGGCATGCTGTCTGGTGGTGAGAAAGCTCGTTTGCTTTTGGCTAAATTGTCTATGGAAAATAACAACTTTTTGATTCTGGACGAGCCGACCAACCACTTGGATATTGATAGCAAGGAAGTGCTAGAAAATGCCTTGATTGACTTCGACGGAACTCTTCTATTTGTCAGTCACGACCGTTACTTTATCAATCGTGTGGCAACTCATGTACTGGAATTGTCTGAGAATGGCTCGACTCTCTACCTTGGAGATTACGATTACTATGTTGAGAAGAAAGCAGAAGTAGAAATGATTCAAACTGAGGAAGCTTCAGCTAGCAATCAAGAAAAAGAAGCAAGTCCAGTTAATGATTACCAAGCTCAGAAAGAAAGTCAAAAAGAAGTTCGTAAGCTCATGCGACAAATCGAAAATCTAGAAGCTGAAATCGAAGAGCTAGAAAGTCAAAGTCAAGTCATTTCTGAACAAATGTTGGAAACAAACGATGCAGGTAAACTAATGGAATTGCAGGCTGAGCTGGACAAAATTAGCCATCGTCAGGAAGAAGCGATGCTTGAGTGGGAAGAATTATCAGAGCAGGTGTAAAGATGGAACATCTTGGAAAAGTATTTCGTGAATTTCGAACAAGTGGAAATTATTCTTTAAAAGAGGCGGCAGGGGAATCCTGTTCAACTTCTCAGTTATCTCGCTTTGAGCTTGGGGAGTCTGATCTAGCAGTCTCACGGTTCTTTGAGATTTTGGATAACATTCATGTCACAATCGAAAATTTCATGGATAAGGCAAGGGATTTTCATAATCATGAACATGTTGCCATGATGGGGCAAATTATTCCGCTTTACTACTCAAATGATATTGCAGGTTTTCAAAAGCTTCAAAGAGAACAACTTGAAAAGGCTAAAAGTTCGACAAATCCCCTTTATTTTGAGCTGAACTGGATTTTGATGCAAGGTCTGATTTGTCAAAGAGATGCGACTTATGATATGAAGCAGGATGATTTGGATAAGGTAGCAGATTATCTTTTCAAAACAGAAGAATGGACCATGTATGAATTGATTCTTTTCGGGAATCTTTATAGTTTCTACGATGTAGACTATGTCACTCGGATTGGTAGAGAAGTTATGGAGAGGGAAGAATTTTATCAAGAGATTGGTCGCCATAAGAGATTGGTGTTGATTTTGGCCCTCAATTGTTACCAGCATTGTTTAGAGCATCTTTCTTTTGACAATGCAAGCTATTTTGAGGCTTATACAGAGAAGATTATTGGTAAAGGTATTAAGCTTTATGAGCGTAATATTTTCCATTATCTAAAAGGCTTTGATTTGTACCAAAAAGGACAGTGTAAAGAAGGTTGTAGCCAGATGCAAGAGGCCATGCATATTTTTGACGTGCTAGGTCTTCCAGAGCAAGTAGCCTACTATCAAGAACACTACGAAAAATTTGTCAAAGATTAATTTTCCCAAATAAGGGAAAAATAAAAAACTCCTTTCAGTTTTGATACAATAGTTTCAAAATTTGAGAGGAGTTTTTATATGAATCGCTATGCAGTACAGTTGATTAGCCGCGGGGCTGTTAACAAGATAGGGAATATGCTCTATGATTATGGAAATAGTGTCTGGTTGGCTTCCATGGGAACTATCGGACAGACTGTTTTAGGAATGTATCAGATTTCTGAACTCGTCACATCTATTCTCGTAAATCCTTTTGGCGGAGTCATTTCAGACCGTTTTTCTCGTCGTAGGATTTTAATGATGACAGACCTTGTTTGTGGGATTCTTTGTCTGGCTATTTCTTTCATAAGGAATGACAGCTGGATGATTGGAGCTTTGATTTTTGCCAACATTGTTCAGGCTATTGCTTTTGCCTTTTCTAGACCAGCAAATAAGGCCATTATCACAGAATTGGTAGAGAAGGATGAACTGGTCCTCTACAATTCTCGTTTGGAGTTGGTGATGCAGGTTGTCAGTGTGAGTTCCCCTGTACTTTCTTTTCTGGTTTTACAATTTGCAAGTCTTCGCATTACCTTGGTATTAGATGCTCTTAGTTTTTTTCTCGCTTTTGGCTTGGTAGCCTTGCTTCCAAAGAAAGAAGAGAAGACTTTGGGGGAGAAGAAACTTACATTCAAAGTTATTTTTTCTGATATCAAGGAGGGAGTTCACTATATTGTGAAGCAAAAGGAAATCTTCTTTTTGTTAGTCATGGCTTCAAGTGTCAATTTTTTCTTTGCAGCTTTTAATTACCTCCTTCCCTTTTCAAATCAGCTTTATGGAGTTCAAGGTGCCTATGCCACTATTTTAACTATGGGTGCTATTGGGTCTATTGTTGGGGCCCTGCTAGCTAGTAAGATTAAAGCTAGTATGGAAATGCTTTTATTTTTATTGGCACTGACTGGACTTGGAGTGATGATAATGGGCTTTACTCTCCCATCTTATCTTACTTTTTCAGGCAATTTCGTTTGTGAATTGTTCATGACGATTTTCAATATTCACTTTTTTACTCAAGTACAAACCAAGGTTGAAGGTGAATATTTGGGTAGAGTTCTCAGTTCGATTTATACCTTAGCTATACTTTTTATGCCAATTGCAACAGGTTTAATGACCTGGCTTCCAAGTGTCCATCTTTATTCTTTCTTGATTATAGGACTTGGAGTTGTCGTTTTATCTTTCTTAGCTCTAGGCTATGTTCGAACCCGTTTTGAAAAAGAGACATAAGTCTGTTTGAGTTTTAAAAATAATTCCAATCTAAGTGTTTTTTCCGCCCTTCTCGTTTGTGAGGAGGGCTTAGTTTATGGTAAAATGGTCTTATGAATAAAAGAATGAATGAGTTAGTCGCCTTGCTCAATCGCTATGCGACTGAGTACTATACCAGCGACAATCCGTCGGTTTCAGATAGTGAATATGACCGCCTTTACCGTGAGTTGGTTGAGTTAGAAACTGCCTATCCAGATCAAGTATTAGCAGACAGTCCGACCCATCGTGTTGGTGGCAAGGTTTTAGATGGTTTTGAAAAATACAGTCATCAGTATCCTCTTTATAGTTTGCAGGATGCTTTTTCACGTGAGGATCTTGAAGCATTTGATGCGCGTGTTCGTAAGGAAGTGGCTCATCCGACCTATATTTGTGAGCTGAAAATCGATGGCTTATCTATCTCGCTGACTTATGAAAAGGGGATTTTAGTTGCTGGGGCAACGCGTGGAGATGGTTCTGTTGGGGAGAATATCACAGAAAATCTCAAGCGTGTTAAGGATATTCCTTTGACTTTGCCAGAAGAACTAGATATCACAGTTCGTGGGGAATGTTATATGCCACGCGCTTCTTTTGACCAGGTCAACCAAGCTCGCCAAGAAAATGGAGAGCCTGAATTTGCTAATCCTCGTAATGCGGCAGCAGGCACCCTGCGTCAGTTGGATACAGCAGTAGTTGCCAAGCGCAATCTTGCCACTTTCCTCTATCAAGAAGCCAGTCCTTCAACTCGTGATAGTCAAGAAAAGGTTTTGAAGCACCTAGAACAACTAGGTTTTGTGGTCAATCCTAAGCGAATCTTGGCTGAAAACATAGATGAAATCTGGGATTTTATTCAAGAAGTAGGACAGGAACGGGAAAATCTGCCTTATGATATTGATGGAGTTGTAATCAAGATCAATGATCTAGCAAGCCAAGAAGAACTCGGCTTTACTGTTAAGGCTCCAAAGTGGGCAGTGGCCTACAAATTCCCGGCTGAAGAAAAAGAAGCTCAACTCTTATCAGTTGATTGGACAGTTGGCCGTACGGGTGTTGTAACCCCGACTGCCAATCTAACACCAGTACAACTAGCCGGAACAACTGTTAGCCGTGCGACCCTGCACAATGTGGATTATATTGCTGAAAAAGATATCCGTAAAGACGACACGGTCATCGTCTATAAGGCCGGGGACATCATCCCTGCCGTTTTACGCGTGGTAGAGTCCAAACGGGTTTCTGAAGAGAAACTAGATATTCCTACAAACTGTCCAAGTTGTGACTCTGACTTGTTGCACTTTGAAGATGAAGTGGCCCTGCGTTGTATCAATCCGCGTTGTCCTGCCCAAATCATGGAAGGTTTGATTCACTTTGCTTCTCGAGATGCCATGAATATTACAGGACTCGGTCCATCAGTAGTTGAGAAACTCTTTTCTGCTAATCTGGTTAAGGATGTCGCGGATATTTATCGTTTGAAAGAGGAAGATTTTCTCCTTTTAGAGGGGGTTAAGGAAAAGTCTGCTTCTAAACTGTATCAAGCCATTCAAGCATCTAAGGAAAACTCTGCTGAAAAACTCTTGTTTGGTTTGGGAATTCGCCATGTCGGCAGTAAGGCCAGTCAGCTTTTACTTCAACATTTTCTCTCGATTGAAAATCTGGCTCAGGCAGATCCAGAGGAAGTGGCTAGTATTGAAAGTCTGGGCGGTGTGATTGCCAAGAGTCTTCAGACTTATTTTGCGACAGAAGGCTCTGAAATTCTCCTTAAAGAATTGAAAGAAGCTGGGGTCAATCTGGACTATAAAGGTCAGACAGTAGTTGCGAATGCGGCCTTGTCAGGCTTGACCGTGGTATTGACAGGAAAATTGGAACGACTTAAGCGCTCAGAAGCTAAAAGCAAACTCGAAAGTCTGGGTGCCAAGGTAACAGGCAGTGTTTCTAAAAAGACCGACCTTGTTGTTGCAGGAGCAGACGCTGGAAGTAAACTGCAAAAAGCACAAGAACTTGGTATTGAGGTTCGAGATGAAGCTTGGTTAGAAAGTCTGTAATGATCGTTTAAAAACAGAGTTTGGATAATTTGACTATGTCTGTTAATTGAGACGAGATTGGTCAAGAATTTATTAGTGAAACAGAAATAAAATAAAAAGGAAAAATAAAAATGTATACCTACCCTATGCGCATTCATTACCATCGCAAGAATGGTGAATATGACACTTGCTCTTTTGTAAAGAGTAAGGATCAACGAATTGATTTACTAACTTACCAAGAAGATTATTTTGGTGCCTTATTTAGTTTTGAACACCCAAGCGTTCATCCCTTAGAAAGCTTGAATTTTGTGGTTCATACCGGCCAAACCAGTAAAGAATATGCCATCCGTTTTAATCACTATCCTCTCTTAACGGAGGTCTGGATTTTGGAAGGCGATGATAGGATTTATTACTCTGAAAATCCTGCTATTGCCAGTCCTTTCTATAAAAATCAAAATCCTTTTGCCTTTGATAAGGCCATTAACAGTGCTAGTTTTGACCATCATTGGGGTTACCAAGGGGAATTGGGTTGCCGTGTAGAGGACAATCAGGCTCATTTTTCACTCTGGTCACCAACAGCGACAGCAGTGCAGGTTGTTGTTTATGAATCAGCTACTAACGATGCTCCTGTTTGGAAGACCTTTGAGATGGAGAGAGGCAATAGCTACTCTTATAACCATAAGGACAATACTATTGGTGTCTGGAGTTTGGATGTTGAGGAAGATTTGACTGGTAAGGCTTATCAGTATCAAGTCCAATTCCCTCATCACCAAACACTGACACGTGATCCTTATACAATCGCGACCAGCCCTGATGGCAAACGTTCTGCTATTCTGAGCCATGCAGAAAAACAAGTCGAAAACTTCGAGGTCAAGCATGGTTCTGATGCTGCTTGGCGTTTGGAAAATCCATGTAAGGCAGTTATTTGTGAAATGCATATTCGTGATTTGACCCAATCACCGACCTCAGGTGTAGATGAACATCTTCGAGGAACATTCTTGGGTGCTGCTCAGACTGGAACAGTTAACCAGTACGGTCAGTCAACTGCTTTTGATCACATCAAGAAGTTGGGCTACAATTATGTTCAGTTGCAACCAATTGCAGACCGTCATAAAGAATACGATGAGGATGGAAATGTAACCTACAACTGGGGTTATGATCCACAAAACTATAACGCGCCAGAAACTAGTTTTTCAACTAATCCAGATGATCCAGCTCAGGTCATTCGCGATTTGAAGACCATGGTTCAAGCTTACCACGATGCGGGTATTGGTGTCATTATGGATGTGGTCTATAACCATACCTTTTCAGTTGTTGATGCACCTTTCCAAACAACTGTCCCTGATTACTATTATCGTATGAATCCAGACGGTACCTTCCAGAATGGAACGGGTGTTGGAAATGAAACAGCCAGTGAACACGAAATGTTCCGCAAGTATATGATTGATTCTCTTCTATACTGGGTGCAGGAATACAATATTGACGGCTTCCGTTTTGACTTGATGGGGATTCATGATGTCAAGACCATGCAGATGATTCGTCAGAGCTTGGATGAAATCGACCCTAACATTATCCTCTATGGAGAAGGATGGGATATGGGAACAGGCCTTGCCCCTTATGATAAGGCTAAGAAAGACAACGCCTACGAAATGCCAAATATTGGTTTCTTTAATGACAATCAGCGTGATGCTGTCAAAGGTGGAGAAGTTTACGGTGCTATCAAGTCAGGTTTTGTCAGTGGTGCTGCGACAGAGCCAATTCTAGCTAAAGCAATCCTAGGAAGTCGTGAATTAGGAACCTATACACATCCAAATCAGGTGCTTAACTATGTGGAAGCCCATGACAATTACAATCTTCACGATTTATTGGCAACCCTTCATCCAGACCAAAGTTCAGAACAAATCATGCGCAAGGTTGAGACAGCCACAGCTATGAACCTACTCATGCAAGGGATGGCCTTTATGGAAATCGGTCAAGAATTTGGTCGTACCAAACTGGTTGCGACTGGTGAGCATGGTGAGTTGACACATGATGATAGAGAGCGTGCGATGAATAGCTATAATGCTCCTGACAGTGTGAATCAAGTCAACTGGGATTTGATCAATGAGCGTCAAGATAGTATTGAGTTTATCCGTCAAGTCATCCGATTGAAGACAAAAACTGGTGCCTTTTCTTACTCTAGCTATGATGAAATTTACCATCATGTCTTTGTGCATTCTGCGATTGAACATAGCGGCTGCCTTATCTATGAAGTTCACGGCAAAGAACACCTCTTGGTGGTTGTGAATGCTAAATCAGAACCCTATCCATTTGAAAATGCAGGAAATTTAGCTATGTTGGTAACCAATAGTCGTTCAAAAGAAGATAATGTTTTAGATGATATTAGTCTAGCTGTCTTGAGTGTTTTATAAAGACCATCTATCTCGCTATTCTAACACATCATTGGAAGTGAACGAATAGAAAGAGCTTAGCTGATAACTCACTTGTATAGAAAATTTGATAAATATTTTCACGAAACAAGGCATCCTATCAAAGTTTTTGAACACTTGATAGGACGTCTTTTTGTTTTAAAGACTTTTACTAGACTCCTTATCTGCAAGCTCAAAACGGTATTTTGAGCTGACTGTATCCGTTTTATGCATCACTTCACAGTTGTGCTTTGAGATTGCAGTAACTAGATTCCTAGTCTGATTTTTTATTTTTATTGAGTATACTTTGAACAATCAAGCTTGTGAAAATAATCTCAAAAATTTCGCAAAAAGGGTTGTAATTTTCTGAAAATTTGGTAAAATATATCTTAATCATTTTCAGGAGGACGAGAATTTGACAAGATATCAGAATTTAGTAAATGGAAAATGGAAATCATCTGAAAAAGAAATTACGATTTATTCACCAATCAATCAAGAAGAATTGGGTACAGTTCCAGCTATGACTCAGGCTGAAGTTGATGAGGCTATGAAAGCTGCGCGTGCAGCCCTGCCAGCATGGCGAGCTTTATCAGCAGTTGAACGTGCGGCTTATTTGCACAAAACAGCAGCTATTTTAGAACGCGATAAGGAAGAAATTGGTACTATACTTGCCAAAGAAGTATCAAAAGGGATTAAAGCAGCAATTGGGGAAGTGGTTCGTACTGCAGACTTGATTCGCTTTGCTGCGGAAGAAGGTCTCCGTATCACTGGCCAAGCAATGGAAGGTGGCGGTTTTGAGGCAGCAAGTAAAAACAAACTGGCTGTTGTACGTCGTGAACCAGTTGGTATCGTGCTAGCGATTGCTCCCTTTAATTATCCAGTTAATTTATCTGCTTCTAAAATTGCACCTGCCTTGATTGCAGGGAATGTGGTCATGTTTAAGCCACCAACACAAGGTTCCATTTCTGGACTCTTGTTGGCTAAAGCCTTTGAAGAAGCAGGAATTCCAGCAGGTATTTTCAATACTATTACGGGACGTGGTTCAGAAATTGGGGATTATATCATTGAACACAAAGAAGTCAACTTCATCAACTTTACAGGCTCGACTCCTATCGGAGAACGTATTGGTCGTTTAGCTGGTATGCGTCCTATCATGCTGGAGCTTGGTGGGAAAGATGCTGCTCTTGTACTAGAAGATGCAGATTTGGAACATGCTGCCAAGCAAATTGTTGCTGGTGCCTTTAGCTACTCAGGTCAACGTTGCACGGCCATTAAACGTGTTCTTGTTCTCGAAAGTGTAGCAGATAAATTAGCGACTTTGCTTCAAGCAGAGGTTGCTAAATTAACAGTTGGTGACCCATTTGACAATGCTGATATTACACCTGTTATTGATAATGCTTCAGCCGACTTCATCTGGGGCTTGATTGAGGATGCGCAAGAAAAAGGAGCTCAGACTCTTGCACCAATCAAACGTGAAGGCAATCTTCTCTGGCCAGTGCTTTTTGACCAAGTTACAAAAGATATGAAAGTAGCATGGGAAGAGCCATTTGGCCCTGTTTTACCAATTATCCGTGTGGCTAGTGTAGAGGAAGCTATTGCCTTTGCCAACGAATCTGAATTCGGCCTTCAATCATCAGTCTTTACAAATGATTTCAAAAAAGCCTTTGAAATTGCTGAAAAACTTGAAGTGGGTACAGTTCATATTAATAATAAAACCCAACGTGGTCCAGATAATTTCCCATTCCTTGGTGTCAAAGGTTCTGGAGCTGGAGTGCAAGGAATTAAATATAGCATTGAAGCGATGACAAATGTCAAATCCATTGTTTTTGATGTGAAATGAAATATAAAGTCAGGAAATTGTTTTCCTGGTTTTATTTTTTGCTATAAAAAAATAATATTGGTAGCAAAAATACGAACTTTTTGGTATTATAGTAGAGAAAGAAAGGCGTTTTCGCAATTTTTTTGAAAAAATATT
>NZ_KQ970262.1:61713-106092 GCF_001579045.1 Streptococcus mitis
TTGATTTACAAGTGGACACATCAGTGAATTTGTTGAAGATTTTCAAAAGAATTTTTACCAAATATAGTAATTCACTTGAATCTTCTCTAAAAAGGTAGTATAATAAAACTATAGAAAACGCTTACAGAAAAGAGGAGGTATTATGGATAAAAGAGAAGCTTTGCGCACCTTTATGACAGGAGAAAATTTTCACCTTCAGCATTATCTAGGAGCACATAGGGAAGAGCTAAATGGAGAGTATGGTTATACATTTCGTGTATGGGCTCCCAATGCTCAGGCTGTCCACTTGGTGGGGGATTTTACCAACTGGATTGAAGGTCAGATTCCAATGGTAAGAAATGACTTTGGGGTCTGGGAAGTCTTTACCAACATGGCTCAAGAAGGGCATATTTACAAATATCATGTCACACGTCAAAATGGTCATCAACTGATGAAGATTGACCCTTTTGCTGTCAGATATGAGGCTCGTCCAGGAACAGGGGCAATCGTAACAGAGCTTCCAGAAAAGAAATGGAGGGATGGACTTTGGCTGGCACGAAGAAAACGTTGGGGCTTTGCTGAACGTCCTGTCAATATCTATGAAGTTCACGCTGGCTCATGGAAAAGAAATCCTGATGGTAGTCCTTATAGTTTTGCCCAGCTCAAGGATGAACTCATTCCTTATCTCGTTGAAATGAACTATACTCATATTGAGTTTATGCCTTTAATGTCCCATCCTCTGGGCTTGAGTTGGGGTTATCAACTTATGGGTTACTTCGCTTTAGAGCATGCTTATGGTCGACCAGAGGAGTTTCAAGATTTTGTTGAGGAGTGTCATATCCATAATATTGGGGTTATCGTAGACTGGGTACCTGGTCACTTTACCATTAATGATGATGCCTTAGCCTATTATGATGGGACACCGACTTTTGAATACCAAGACCATAATAAGGCTCATAACTATGGTTGGGGTGCCCTTAATTTTGACCTTGGAAAAAATGAAGTCCAGTCCTTCTTAATTTCTTGTATTAAGCATTGGATCGATGTCTATCATTTGGATGGTATTCGTGTGGATGCTGTTAGCAACATACTCTATTTGGACTATGACGATGCTCCATGGACACCTAATAAAGATGGGGGCAATCTCAACTATGAAGGTTATTATTTCCTTCAACGCTTGAATGACATTATTAAGTTAGAATATCCAGATGTGATGATGATTGCAGAAGAAAGTTCGTCAGCAACCAAGATTACGGGGACGAAAGAGCTTGGTGGTCTAGGATTTGATTATAAGTGGAATATGGGCTGGATGAATGACATCCTCCGTTTCTACGAAGAAGACCCTATTTACCGTAAGTATGACTTTAACTTAGTTACTTTCAGCTTTATGTATGTTTTCAATGAAAACTATCTCCTACCATTTTCACATGACGAAGTCGTTCATGGCAAGAAGAGCATGATGCATAAGATGTGGGGAGATCGTTACAATCAATTCGCAGGCTTGCGCAATCTCTACACTTACCAAATTTGTCACCCTGGTAAGAAATTGCTCTTCATGGGGAGCGAATACGGTCAATTCCTAGAATGGAAATCTGAGGAACAATTGGAATGGTCTAACCTAGAAGATCCTATGAATGCTAAAATGAAGTATTTCACTTCTCAGCTAAACCAGTTTTACAAAGATCATCGTTGTCTGTGGGAAATCGATACCAGCTATGATGGTATTGAAATCATTGATGCGGATAATCGAGACCAGAGTGTTCTTTCCTTTATTCGTAAGGGTAAAAAGGGAGAAATGTTAGTCTGTATCTTTAACATGGCACCTGTTGAACGGAAAGATTTTACAATCGGAATACCCGTTGCAGGAATTTACGAAGAAGTATGGAATACTGAGTTGGAAGAGTGGGGAGGCGTTTGGAAAGAACATAATCAAACTGTTCAAACGCAAGAAGGACAATGGAAAGATTATGAGCAGACCTTGACCTTTACCCTACCGGCTATGGGAGCTAGTGTATGGAAAATCAAACGCCGTTTGAAATCTGCAAAAACCGTCACAAGTAAAAACCAAAAAGGAGTAGAAAATGAAGAATGAAATGTTAGCTTTGATTCTTGCTGGTGGGCAAGGAACTCGTCTCGGTAAACTCACTCAAAGCATCGCAAAACCAGCTGTGCAATTTGGTGGGCGCTACCGTATCATTGACTTTGCCCTATCAAACTGTGCCAACTCAGGGATTCATAATGTGGGGGTCATTACACAGTATCAACCCCTTGCTCTCAACAATCATATCGGAAACGGTTCAAGCTGGGGACTAGATGGTATCAATTCTGGTGTCTCTATTCTTCAACCTTATTCTGCAAGTGAAGGAAATCGTTGGTTCGAAGGGACTAGTCACGCTATTTACCAAAATATCGACTATATCGACAGTGTCAATCCTGAGTATGTCTTGATTTTGTCTGGGGACCACATCTACAAAATGGACTATGATGATATGCTCCAGTCTCACAAGGATAATAATGCTAGTTTGACAGTAGCAGTTTTAGATGTCCCTCTTAAAGAAGCAAGCCGTTTTGGTATCATGAACACAGATGCCAATAATCGTATTGTAGAATTTGAAGAAAAACCAGCTCAACCTAAATCTACAAAAGCTTCTATGGGGATTTATATCTTTGATTGGCAACGTCTCCGTAATATGTTAGTCGCTGCTGAAAAGAGCAAAGTTGACATGTCAGACTTTGGTAAAAATGTCATTCCAAATTACCTTGAGTCAGGTGAAAGTGTTTATGCTTACGAATTTAGTGGTTACTGGAAAGATGTTGGTACCATTGAGTCACTTTGGGAAGCGAACATGGAGTACATTTCCCCAGAAAATGCCTTGGATAGCCGTAACCGTCAATGGAAGATTTACTCAAGAAACTTGATTTCACCACCAAACTTCCTTGGTGAACATGCTGATGTGGAAGATTCCTTGGTTGTGGATGGCTGTTTTGTAGATGGAACTGTTAAACATTCTATTCTTTCAACAGGGGCACAAGTTCGTGAAGGAGCAGAAGTCCTTGATTCGGTTATCATGAGTGGAGCCATCATTGGTAAGGGAGCTAAGATTAAACGAGCTATTATTGGCGAAGGTGCGATTATTTCTGACGGTGTCGAAATTGATGGAACAGAGGAAGTAGAAGTAGTAGGATATGATGAAGTAGTGGGGGTAGCAACAGATGAAGATTGATAAATATTCTGCCATTTTAGGAAACACAGTTGGTTTTCACGATATGTCAACATTGACAGACCACCGTCCAGTAGCAAGTTTGCCATTTGGTGGGAAATATCGTTTGATTGACTTCCCACTTTCAAGCCTTGCTAATGCAGGTGTTCGCAGCGTCTTTGGTATTTTCCAGCAGGATAATATCAGCTCAGTCTTTGACCACATTCGTTCAGGACGCGAGTGGGGCTTGTCAACCCTTCTTAGCCATTACTATCTAGGAATTTACAATACACGCGTTGAGAGTAGCACAGTAGGAAAAGAATATTACCAACAGCTGCTCACTTATTTGAAACGTTCTGGGTCAAACCAAACAGTTTCACTCAACTGTGATGTTTTGATTAACATTGATTTGAAGCAAGTTTTCCACCTACATAGTACAACAAAAGGGCCTATCACTGTAGTTTATAAAAAACTAGCTAAGAAAGATATTTCAGAAGTAAATGCAATCTTAGAAGTGGATGAAACAGACCATGTTCTTTCTCATAAACTCTTTGATAGCAAGTCAACAGCTGAAACGTTCAATATGTCTACAGATATTTTTGTCGTTGATACACCTTGGTTGATTGAACGCTTGGAAGAAGAAGCTAAAAAAGAACATCCAGAGAAGTTGCGTTATGTTTTACGGGATTTGGCTGCAAAAGAGGGAGCTTTCGCCTACGAGTACACAGGCTACCTTGCAAATATTCATTCTGTAGAGTCTTATTATCAAGCGAATATCGATATGCTTGAATCGCAAAAATTCTACTCTCTCTTCTCGCCAAACCAAAAGATTTATACAAAGGTTAAAAATGAAGAGCCAACTTACTATGCTAATACATCTAAGGTAAGTACTTCTCAGTTTGCATCTGGTAGTATCATTGAAGGTCAAGTGGCAAATTCTGTTCTATCACGTAATATTCATGTCCACAAGGATAGCTTGGTTAAAGATAGCTTACTTTTCCCTCGTGTTGTTATTGGAGAAGGTGCTCAGGTAGAATATGCTATCTTGGACAAGGGTGTTGAAGTTGAGCCTGGTGTTGTGATTCGTGGAACTACAGAACATCCAGTTGTTGTTAAGAAAGGTAGCAAAGTAACAGAGGATATTCATTCATGAAAATTTTATTTGTAGCAGCAGAGGGTGCACCCTTTTCAAAAACAGGTGGTTTGGGAGACGTTATTGGCGCTCTTCCAAAATCACTGGTAAAAGCTGGACATGAAGTTGCAGTGATTTTACCCTACTATGACATGGTAGAGGCTAAATTTGGAAATCAAATTGAAGATATTCTTCATTTTGAGGTGAGTGTTGGTTGGCGCAGACAGTACTGTGGGATTAAGAAAACAGTACTAAATGGTGTGACCTTCTACTTTATTGACAACCAATATTATTTCTTCCGCGGTCATGTTTACGGTGATTTTGACGACGGAGAACGCTTTGCCTTTTTCCAACTGGCTGCCATTGAGGCTATGGAAAGGATTGACTTTATTCCTGACCTTCTCCATGTTCATGACTACCATACAGCTATGATTCCTTTCTTGTTAAAGGAAAAATACCGTTGGATTCAAGCCTATCAAGGAATAAAAACTGTTTTAACCATTCATAATTTGGAATTCCAAGGACAATTTTCAGAAGGAATGTTATGGGATTTGTTTGGAGTCGGCTTTGAACGTTATGCTGATGGCACCCTTCGATGGAACAACTGTCTGAACTGGATGAAGGCTGGTATTCTTTATGCTGACCGTGTTTCAACTGTTTCGCCTAGCTATGCTCATGAAATTATGACCAGTCAGTTCGGATGTAACTTGGATCAAATTCTTCGAATGGAGTCTGGCAAGGTGTCTGGTATCGTGAATGGGATTGATGCTGATCTTTATAATCCTCAGACGGATGCTCTTTTAGACTATCATTTCAATCAGGAAGATTTGTCTGGAAAAGCCAAAAATAAGGCAAACTTGCAAGAAAGAGTTGGCTTACCAGTTAGAGCTGACGTTCCACTGGTGGGAATTGTTTCTCGTTTGACACGTCAAAAAGGTTTTGATGTGGTGGTCGAAAGTCTTCACCATATCTTGCAAAATGATGTTCAGATTGTTCTTTTGGGAACTGGTGATCCAGCCTTTGAAGAGGCTTTCTCATGGTTTGCTCAAATATACCCAGACAAGTTATCAGCAAATATCACTTTTGATGTCAAACTAGCTCAAGAAATCTACGCTGCTTGTGACCTCTTCCTCATGCCGAGTCGTTTCGAACCGTGTGGCTTGTCTCAAATGATGGCTATGCGTTACGGAACCTTGCCATTGGTCCATGAAGTTGGAGGCTTGCGAGATACAGTTCGCGCTTTCAATCCAATCGAAGGAAACGGTACTGGCTTTAGCTTTGACAATCTATCTCCTTATTGGTTAAATTGGACTTTCCAAACAGCTTTGGACTTGTATAGAAATAATCCAGACATTTGGAGAAACCTACAAAAACAAGCTATGGAGTGTGATTTCTCATGGGATACAGCCTGCAGGTCATACCTTGATTTGTACCATAGTTTAGTTAATTAATAGATAAAATCGTATGATGACTTCATACGATTTTTGGGCTGTTTAGAAAGGAGAACTGATGCTTCAAGTAAAAGGCTTGTGTGTTATGGATGTTGATGGAACCTTAATCCTAGAAGAAGTGATTGATCTTTTGGGAAGTGAGGTAGGTCGTGAGGAGGAAATTTCGCTGATTACAAGTCGAGCAATGCGAGGAGAGTTAGACTTTGAAAGCAGTTTAAGAAAAAGAGTTTCCTTGTTGGAAGGTCTTCCTGTTTCGGTTTTTGATAAAGTCTTCAACACTATTCATCTAACGCCAAATGCCCAGAAATTTATCTCTATTCTCCAAAAGAACGGCATCCTAGTTGGTCTGGTGTCTGGTGGATTTACACCAATAGTTGATAGATTAGCAAAATCACTTGGCATTGCCTATTTCTCTGCCAATCAACTTGAAGTTAAAGACGATCATCTAACAGGAAAATTAGTTGGACAAATTATTAGTCCCGAGGTTAAAAAAGAGACTCTGGAACAATGGAGAAAGGAACTAAAACTTTCTAAAGAAAGAACGATTGCAATCGGTGATGGGGCTAATGATTTATTAATGCTAAAGTCTGCAGGACTGGGAATTGCTTTTTGTGCCAAAGAGGTACTCAAAAAAGAAATACCACATCATGTTGACAAGAGGGATTTTTTAGAAGTTCTTCCTTTGATTGACTTTTTAGAATGAGGGAAAAATATGAAGATTGTAATTGCACCAGATTCGTTTAAGGAAAGCTTGACCGCTGAAGAGGTAGCTGAAGCTATTAAAAGAGGCTTCCAACAATCGATAGCAGATGTAGAATGTCTCCTCTGCCCTGTTGGTGATGGGGGAGAAGGTACTGTAGATGCTATCCGACATTCTCTTGACCTAGAAGAAAAATGGATTCAAGTTACAGGCCCTTTTGGCCAAAAAGAAGCCATACGCTATTTTCAAAAAGAACAACTGGCACTATTTGAAGTGGCTGACTTAGTTGGCCTTGGAAAAATTCCGATAGAGAAACGAAATCCACTTCAAATCCAGACTTGTGGTATTGGAGAGTTGATTCGTCATCTCATTGCTCAAGGGATTAAAGAAATCTATATCGGCGTTGGTGGTACGGCCAGTAATGACGGAGGAATTGGGATCGCTGCTGGTTTAGGTTATCAATTTTATGATGCGGATGGAAATGTCTTACCTGCATGCGGTCAATCCTTACTAAAATTAGCTTCTGTTTCAACAGAAAATCGCTATGAAATTCCTGAAGATGTTCAAATTCGTATTTTAGCAGATGTCGCGAGTCCCTTATGTGGTCATCAAGGTGCGACTTACACTTTTGGAAAGCAAAAAGGTTTAGATCCTACTATGTTTGCAGTCGTAGATCAGGCAATCCAAGATTTTTATGAAAAAGTCTCACCTGTAACATTGGAAATTAAAGGAGCAGGAGCTGGTGGAGGCATTGCTGGTGGTTTGTGTGCCTTTGCTCAGGCAAATATCGTGTCTGGAATTGATACCTGCTTGGACCTAATCAACTTTGATAAGAAAGTTTCAGATGCTGATTTGGTTATTATTGGAGAAGGAAGGCTAGATCGTCAAAGTTTAGCAGGTAAAGCGCCGATAGGCGTAGCAAAAAGAACCCCTGTCGGAGTTCCTGTCATTGCTATTTGTGGTAGTCTTGCTGAAGATTTACCATCCCTACCATTTGAAAATATCCAAGCTGCCTTTTCTATTTTAGAGAAAAACGAACCTTTAGAAGATAGTTTGAAAAATGCCAGTCTCTATCTGGAGCGCACGGCTGCCAATATAGGGCATTTATTAAATATGCGCAAGATTTAGCCAAACCATTTTTTCCATAAGGATGTTTTGGCTGGTTCTTCCTTTTTAACTTCCCAAAGTTTTGCAAAAGCAAGTCGAAGGTTCTTTTCTTCTACTTGAACTGGTGCATTGCTATGGATAATCAGGCCAAAAGGAGAAGAAGTATGCTCTTCAGATACAATGGTAGCTTGACTATTGGTTTCTTTTGCTTCTTTCAAGTAGAAAACTTGCTTGTCAAATTTGATGTTTGGTGAAATCTTCACAAATAGTGGATCTGCTTTTTCCTGAAGTTTTTCTAAAATAGATAAAAAGCCTTTTTCTAACTGAGGGCTATTTGCTGTGTCAATATCTGCATATCCAAGAACTCTTTCCTCAAAAGTACCAAGATAGTGTCTTTGCTCATCCGGATTTAATTTTGCTCCACCATGAGCTTTTTCAAGTAATTGTTTTGATAAATCTGTCATGAAAACAGTATATCATAAAAGTTAGAATAAAACAGACAAAAGAAAGCGATTACTTTATAAAGTTAAGGAAAATTTGCACAAAGATAACGTTTTTTCTTGAAAAAGGAGGGTTTTTAAGGTATTATAGAGGTGTAAAAAATTTAACTCATAAGGAGAGTAAAAAATGTCAATTATTACTGATGTTTACGCTCGCGAAGTCCTAGACTCACGCGGTAACCCAACACTTGAAGTAGAAGTTTACACTGAATCAGGTGCTTTCGGACGTGGTATGGTTCCATCAGGAGCTTCTACTGGTGAACACGAAGCAGTTGAACTTCGCGACGGTGACAAATCTCGTTACGGTGGTCTTGGTACACAAAAAGCTGTTGACAACGTAAACAACATCATTGCTGAAGCTATCATTGGCTACGATGTACGTGATCAACAAGCTATCGACCGTGCTATGATCGCTCTTGACGGTACTCCTAACAAAGGTAAATTGGGTGCAAACGCAATCCTTGGTGTGTCTATCGCTGTAGCTCGTGCTGCTGCTGACTACCTTGAAATCCCACTTTACAGCTACCTAGGTGGATTCAACACTAAAGTTCTTCCAACTCCAATGATGAACATCATCAACGGTGGTTCTCACTCTGACGCTCCAATCGCTTTCCAAGAATTCATGATTGTACCTGCTGGTGCGCCATCATTCAAAGAAGCTCTTCGTTGGGGTGCTGAAATCTTCCATGCTCTTAAGAAAATCCTTAAATCTCGTGGTTTGGAAACAGCCGTAGGTGACGAAGGTGGATTCGCTCCTCGTTTTGAAGGAACTGAAGACGGAGTTGAAACTATCCTTGCTGCTATCGAAGCTGCTGGATATGTTCCTGGTAAAGACGTATTTATCGGATTTGACTGTGCTTCATCAGAATTTTACGATAAAGAACGTAAAGTTTACGACTACACTAAATTCGAAGGTGAAGGAGCAGCTGTACGTACTGCTGCAGAACAAATCGATTACCTTGAAGAATTGGTAAACAAATACCCAATCATCACTATCGAAGATGGTATGGATGAAAATGACTGGGACGGTTGGAAAGCTCTTACTGAACGTCTTGGTGGTAAAGTTCAATTGGTTGGTGACGACTTCTTCGTAACAAACACTTCTTATCTTGAAAAAGGTATTGCAGAAGGTGCTGCTAACTCAATCCTTATTAAAGTTAACCAAATCGGTACTCTTACTGAAACATTCGACGCTATCGAAATGGCGAAAGAAGCTGGTTACACTGCCGTTGTATCACACCGTTCAGGTGAAACTGAAGATTCAACAATCGCTGACATCGCAGTTGCAACTAACGCAGGACAAATCAAGACTGGTTCACTTTCACGTACAGACCGTATCGCTAAATATAACCAATTGCTTCGCATCGAAGACCAACTTGGTGAAGTAGCTGAATACCGTGGATTGAAATCATTCTACAACTTGAAAAAATAAAATAGTTCACTGAACTATTTTATCCCGAACCTTGAAATTCAAAAGTTCGGCCGTTGATTTAACAACGTTTCTAGCCCCTCGGATTTTTTCCGAAGGGCTATTTTTGTATTTAGGGGGCAAAAAAGGGGGTAATAGCGCTTCGAGAAAGATTATACTCTTCGAAAATCTCTTCAAACCACGTCAATATCGCCTTGCCGTAGGTATAGGTAACTGACTTCGTCAGTTCTATCCACAACCTCAAAACAGTGTTTTGAGCTGACTTCGTCAGTTCTATCTACAACCTTAAAGCAGTGTTTTGAGCAGCCTGCGGCTAGCTTCCTAGTTTGCTTTTTGATTTTCATTGAGTATTAGTAATTCAGTTACTAACTCGTCAACTTTGATTTATCCAATATAATTGAAAAGGATGGAAAAAAGGATAAATTTATGATATACTTTATTTTAAAGACCTTATTAGAAATCTTGAAAGAGTATTGAAAACTTAGAATGAGAAAAATTGTTATCAATGGCGGATTACCACTGCAAGGTGAAATCACTATTAGTGGTGCTAAAAATAGTGTTGTAGCCTTAATTCCGGCTATTATCTTGGCTGATGATGTGGTGACTTTGGATTGTGTTCCAGATATTTCGGATGTAGCAAGTCTTGTCGAAATCATGGAATTGATGGGAGCTACTGTTAAGCGTTATGACGATGTCTTGGAGATTGATCCAAGAGGTGTTCAAAATATTCCAATGCCTTATGGGAAAATTAATAGTCTTCGTGCATCTTACTATTTTTATGGGAGCCTCTTAGGCCGTTTTAGTGAAGCGACAGTTGGTTTACCGGGAGGATGTGATCTTGGTCCTCGTCCGATTGACCTACACCTTAAGGCTTTTGAAGCTATGGGTGCCACTGTTAGCTACGAGGGAGATAACATGAAGTTATCTGCTAAAGATACAGGACTTCATGGTGCAAGTATTTACATGGACACGGTTAGTGTAGGGGCAACGATCAATACGATGATTGCTGCGGTTAAAGCGAATGGTCGTACTATTATTGAAAATGCAGCCCGTGAACCTGAAATTATTGATGTAGCTACCCTCTTGAATAATATGGGAGCCCATATCCGTGGTGCAGGAACTAATATCATCATTATTGATGGTGTTGAAAGATTACATGGAACCCGTCATCAGGTGATTCCAGACCGCATTGAAGCTGGAACCTATATTTCTTTAGCTGCTGCAGTCGGCAAGGGAATTCGTATAAATAATGTTCTTTACGAACACTTAGAAGGATTTATTGCTAAGCTGGAAGAAATGGGAGTGAGAATGACTGTATCTGAAGACAGCATTTTTGTCGAAGAGCAGTCTAATTTGAAAGCAATCAATATTAAGACAGCTCCTTACCCAGGCTTTGCAACTGATTTGCAACAACCGATTACCCCACTTTTACTAAGAGCGAATGGTCGTGGTACAATTGTCGATACGATTTACGAAAAACGTGTAAATCATGTTTTTGAACTAGCAAAGATGGATGCGGACATTTCGACGACAAATGGTCATATTTTGTACACAGGTGGTCGTGATTTACGTGGAGCCAGTGTTAAAGCAACTGACCTGAGAGCTGGTGCAGCTTTGGTTATTGCTGGTTTGATGGCCGAGGGACAAACTGAAATTACCAATATCGAGTTTATCTTACGTGGTTATTCTGATATTATCGAAAAATTACGTAATCTAGGAGCGGATATTACACTTGTTGAGGATTAAACCGTAGAGGTGTTTATGAATATTTGGACCAAATTAGCAATGTTTTCTTTTTTTGAAACGGATCGCTTGTATTTGCGTCCTTTCTTTTTTAGTGATAGTCAGGACTTCCATGAGATAGCTTCGAATCCAGAAAATCTTCAATTTATTTTCCCGACTCAGGCAAGTCTGGAAGAAAGTCAATATGCACTGGCCAATTACTTTATGAAGTCCCCTTTGGGAGTGTGGGCAATTTGTGACCAGAAAAATCAACAAATGATTGGTTCTATTAAATTTGAGAAGTTAGATGAAATCAAAAAAGAAGCTGAGCTTGGCTATTTTTTGAGAAAAGATGCTTGGTCGCAAGGATTTATGACAGAAGTTGTTAGAAAAATTTGTCAGCTTTCTTTTGAGGAATTTGGCTTAAAACAATTATCCATCATTACCCATCTTGAAAATGAAGCTAGTCAACGGGTTGCCCTTAAGTCTGGATTTCGATTGATTCGTCAGTTTAAAGGAAGTGATCGCTATACAAGGAAAATGCGGGATTATCTTGAATTTCGGTATGTAAAAGGAGAATTCAATGAGTAAGCATCAGGAAATTCTAAGCTATTTGGAGGAATTACCAGTAGGTAAAAGGGTCAGTGTTCGTAGTATTTCAAATCATCTGGGAGTCAGTGATGGAACTGCTTATCGGGCCATTAAAGAAGCTGAAAATCGTGGAATTGTAGAGACTCGACCAAGAAGTGGTACTATACGTGTTAAATCCCAGAAAGTTGCGATTGAAAGATTAACTTTTGCTGAAATTGCAGAAGTGACTTCTTCTGAGATTCTGGCTGGGCAAGAAGGTTTAGAGAGAGAATTTAGTAAGTTTTCAATCGGTGCTATGACCGAACAAAATATTTTGTCTTACCTTCATGATGGGGGACTCTTGATTGTCGGAGACCGTACCCGTATCCAACTGTTAGCACTTGAAAATGAAAATGCCGTTCTGGTTACAGGTGGATTTCAGGTTCATGATGATGTTCTTAAACTGGCCAATCAAAAAGGAATTCCTGTTCTGAGAAGCAAGCATGACACTTTCACTGTTGCGACTATGATCAATAAAGCCTTGTCAAATGTCCAAATCAAGACTGTTATTTTGACAGTTGAGAAGCTTTATCGTCCAAGTCATGAATATGGTTTTCTGAGAGAGACAGACACTGTTAAAGATTATTTGGACTTGGTACGCAAGAATCGTAGCAGTCGTTTTCCAGTTATTAACCAACATCAGGTTGTTGTTGGCGTTGTAACCATGAGAGATGCTGGTGATAAGTCACCAAGTACTACAATTGATAAGGTCATGTCTCGTAGTCTATTTTTAGTTGGATTATCGACAAATATTGCCAATGTGAGTCAACGGATGATTGCTGAAGACTTTGAAATGGTACCGGTTGTTCGGAATAATCAAACCTTGCTTGGAGTTGTGACGCGACGAGATGTCATGGAGAAGATGAGTCGTTCCCAAGTTTCTGCTCTACCGACTTTTTCTGAGCAAATTGGTCAAAAACTTTCTTATCACCATGATGAAGTAGTGATTACAGTGGAACCCTTTATGCTTGAGAAAAACGGTGTTTTAGCTAACGGTGTATTGGCGGAGATACTGACTCACATGACCCAAGATTTAGTTGTGAATAGTGGTCGCAATCTCATCATCGAGCAAATGCTGATCTACTTTTTGCAGGCTGTTCAGATAGATGATATACTGCGCATTCAAGCACGTATTATCCATCATACGAGACGATCAGCTATTATTGATTACGATATTTATAATGGTCACCAGATTGTTTCAAAAGCAAATGTGACTGTTAAAATTAATTAGAAACTAGGAGAAATAATGATAACATTAAAATCAGCTCGTGAAATCGAAGCTATGGACAAGGCTGGAGATTTTCTAGCAAGTATTCATATCGGCTTACGTGATTTGATTAAGCCTGGCGTAGATATGTGGGAAGTTGAAGAGTATGTCCGCCGTCGTTGTAAGGAAGAAAATTTCCTTCCGCTTCAGATTGGGGTTGATGGTGCCATGATGGACTATCCTTATGCTACCTGTTGCTCTCTTAATGATGAAGTGGCTCATGCTTTCCCTCGTCACTATATCTTGAAAGATGGTGATTTGCTCAAAGTTGATATGGTTTTGGGAGGTCCAATTGCTAAATCTGACCTGAATGTCTCAAAATTAAACTTCAACAATGTTGATCAAATGAAGAAATACACTCAGAGCTATTCTGGTGGTCTAGCAGACTCTTGTTGGGCTTATGCTGTAGGTACACCGTCCAAAGAAGTCAAAAACTTGATGGATGTAACCAAAGAAGCTATGTACAAGGGGATTGAACAAGCTGTTGTTGGAAATCGTATCGGTGATATCGGTGCAGCTATTCAAGAATATGCTGAAAGTCGTGGTTACGGTGTAGTGCGTGATTTGGTTGGTCATGGTGTTGGCCCAACCATGCACGAAGAACCAATGGTTCCTAACTATGGTATTGCAGGTCGTGGACTCCGTCTTCGTGAAGGCATGGTACTGACCATTGAACCGATGATTAATACAGGTGACTGGGAAATTGATACAGATATGAAGACCGGTTGGGCGCATAAGACCATTGACGGTGGATTGTCATGTCAGTATGAACACCAATTTGTCATTACGAAAGATGGACCTGTTATCTTGACTAGCCAAGGTGAAGAAGGAACTTATTAATAGAAAGCGGAAATACTGCTGGAAATTCATTTTGTTAGAAAACCCATTAAATCTTTTCATAAAAAACGCATTGTATCAAGCTTTTAATGCCTGGTATAATGCGTTTTTCTGATTTCAAAAATAAAATTCTTCTAAAATAGTACACTTCAGGTTAAAAAAATGACATTTCAGATTTTCTGTTCCAGAAATAGCTATCGCTATGATATAATTAGTTTATGATTATTACTATTCCTATAAAAAACCAAAAAGATATTGGCACACCATCTGATTCAGTCGTTGTTCTTGGCTATTTTGATGGCATACATAAGGGGCATCAAGAATTATTTCGTGTTGCCAATAAGGCTGCGAGAAAGGATTTATTGCCTATCGTGGTTATGACCTTTAATGAATCACCAAAGATTGCTTTAGAGCCTTATCATCCAGATTTGTTTTTACATATTTTAAATCCTGCTGAACGTGAAAGAAAATTAAAGCGTGAAGGTGTAGAGGAATTATATCTCCTTGATTTTAGTAGTCAATTCGCTAGTCTCACGGCAGAAGAATTTTTTGCAACTTATATCAAGGCTATGAATGCCAAAATTATTGTTGCAGGTTTTGATTATACATTTGGTTCTGACAAAAAAACAGCAGAAGATTTAAAGGATTACTTTGATGGAGAAGTTATCATTGTTCCACCTGTAGAAGATGAGAAAGGAAAGATTAGTTCAACTCGTATCCGTCAAGCTATTTTAGATGGAAATGTGAAAGAAGCAGGAGAACTTTTGGGGGCACCGCTTCCATCAAGAGGGATGGTGGTTCATGGCAATGCTCGTGGTCGTACGATTGGTTATCCAACAGCTAATTTGGTGCTTTTAGATCGTACTTATATGCCAGCAGATGGCGTTTATGTCGTTGATGTTGAGATTCAAAGACAGAAGTATCGTGCTATGGCTAGTGTCGGGAAAAATGTGACCTTTGATGGAGAAGAAGCACGTTTTGAAGTCAATATTTTTGATTTTAATCAAGATATTTATGGGGAAACCGTCATGGTTTATTGGCTTGATCGCATTCGAGATATGACCAAATTTGACTCAGTTGACCAATTAGTGGATCAGTTAAAGGCAGATGAAGAAGTTGCTCGGAATTGGTCTTAAGAGTAGTTTGGGTAATTAAAAAAGAGGTTGTTTGTAACCCAAAAGATAGATGAATAAGTCTAACTTTTGAGGTCACGACATTACCTCTTTTTATTCTTTTTCAAAGGTGAATCCTTCTCCAAGGATTTCATGGGCTTCTGTAATAGTGATAAAGGCTTGAGGATCAATTCGATGAATCATTTCCTTCATTTTTACAATTTCATTTCTTCCGACAATACAGTAGATAATCTTCAAATCTTTTTGACTATAGTAGCCTTGACCGGAAATAAAAGTAACACCTCTTCCTAGGTCATCATTGATTGCTTTAGCAAGTTGGTCAGGACGTTTTGTGATAATCATAAAGCCTTTACCAGCATATCCTCCTTCACCAATCAAATCAATAACACGAGAAACAATAAAATCAAATAAGAGCGTGTAGGAAACCAATCTCAAGTCCTTGAAGATTAGGAGAATGAGCATGAGAATACAAAAATCTAAGATAAAGAGCAGCTTTCCCATAGATATATGAGTGTATTTGTTGATAATACGAGCTAGAATATCAGTTCCGCCAGTTGTACCTCCAGCATTAAAAATAATTCCAAGGCCAATTCCCAATAGGATTCCTGCTATAAGGGCTGTGATTAGTAAATCACCTTGAAGATCAATATGAAGTGGAATACGCTCAAAAAAGGCTAACCAGGCGGATAAGGCTAAGGTTCCAAGCAAACTAGAATAGAGAGATTTTGCTCCAAATATTTTCCAAGCTAGGATGAAAAGGGGAATGTTAATCAGCAGGTTCATGAGAGAAACAGGTATTTTAAAAAGATAAAAGGTGATGAGGGTAATACCTGTCGCCCCTCCTTCAAAGAGATGATGAGGAACTACAAAATAAGTCAGCCCAAAAGCATAAATAGCAGCACCTAGTAAAATGGTTAAAATAGGATAAATTTTTTTAATCATAGGACACCTCTTTTCTTATAAGTTGATTATATCAAATTTTTACGGAAAATTTGAGTGACTCCATTAGGATTTTTAATCTTTTTTTGATATAATTAGAAGTAAGAAAACCAATCTGAATCCTAAAATAGAAAGATTGATACTATGACAAAAATTAAGATTGTAACCGATTCATCTGTTACTATTGAACCAGAACTAGTAAAGCAATTAGATATTACAATTGTTCCATTATCTGTAATGATTGATAATGTTGTTTATTCTGATGCTGATTTGAAAGAAGAAGGTAAGTTTCTTCAGTTGATGCAAGAAAGTAAGAACCTTCCTAAAACAAGTCAACCACCTGTAGGTGTTTTCGCTGAAGTTTTTGAAGACTTGTGCAAGGATGTCAGTCAGATTCTTGCTATTCATATGTCCCATGCCCTTTCAGGTACTGTAGAAGCAGCGCGCCAAGGTGCTAGTTTATCTACTGCTGACGTAACAGTTATTGACAGTTCCTTCACTGACCAAGCCTTGAAATTCCAAGTTGTCGAAGCTGCTAAATTAGCACAAGAAGGCAAAGATATGGAGGAAATTCTGTCTCATGTAGAAGAAGTAAAAAACCATACAGAGCTCTATATTGGCGTTTCTACTCTAGAAAATCTAGTAAAAGGTGGACGAATTGGTCGTGTAACTGGATTGTTAAGCTCACTTCTCAATATCCGTGTTGTCATGCAGATGAAAGATCATGAATTGCAACCAATGGTTAAAGGGCGTGGAGCTAAAACTTTTAAAAAATGGTTGGATGAGTTGATAACATTGCTCTCTGACCGTTCTGTAGCAGAGATTGGAATTTCATATTCTGGTAGTGCTGATTGGGCAAAAGAGATGAAAGAAAGCTTACAAGCTTATGTTGAACAGCCAATTTCTGTTTTGGAAACGGGTTCCATTATTCAAACTCACACGGGTGAGAACGCTTGGGCTATTTTGGTACGTTACCACTCCTAAAAAAATAAAGAAAATGGGAAGAAATAGCACTTTTAACTTGACCTAAAAGGGATTTTAGGATATGATTATAGTTGTTAATTAGAAATTAATTTGGAGGAATCATTAACATGGCAAACAAACAAGATTTGATCGCTAAAGTAGCAGAAGCTACAGAATTGACTAAGAAAGACTCAGCAGCAGCAGTTGAAGCTGTATTCGCAGCAGTAGCTGACTACCTTGCAGCTGGTGAAAAAGTTCAATTGATCGGTTTTGGTAACTTTGAAGTTCGTGAGCGTGCGGCACGTAAAGGTCGCAACCCACAAACTGGTAAAGAAATCACAATTGCAGCTTCTAAAGTTCCAGCATTCAAAGCTGGTAAAGCTCTTAAAGACGCTGTTAAATAATCAGCCTTTGAAAAGCCTATTGTATCAAGCTTTCTAGCTTGGTCAGTAGGCTTTTTTTGTGTATAGGGTGCAAAAAAGGGCAAAATCTGAATGAATTAGTATCGGAAAAAATTCTATGTACGAAGCGAATTTATCGGCTACTTTATCTTTTATTTTACAAATATAAAATAGCAAAATATAAAACTTTTACATTAATGAATGTTATAAGGGAATAAGATATTGTAAAAATTGCTAAGGTTTGATACTATAATTGTATCTCAGAGAAAAAGTAAGAAGAATGAAAGGATGTAAACTTGTATGAAACATCTTATCACCATAATAGTCTGTTCAATCTCATTTCTTGTTCTATCTGCTTGCGTTAGTAAGAAAAAACTTATTCTTCCTGAACCTGAAAGTATTTCTGTAATTTCTCTGCAGAAAAAACTCTCTGAAGATGTTAAAACTATCAACAAGAGAGAAGAAATCTCAAAATTGATTAAGGAGATACAGAAACAGTCAAAATCTACCTCTTTGGAGAGTGTAAATGATCAACCGACAAATGTTAAAGATTACATCATTATCAAGTTTTATCATCAGAATGAAGAAAAGGATAGTGTAGTCTATCTATATACTAAGAAGAAAAGACAGTATATTGAGCAACCTTATGCTGGTATCTGGGAAGTAAATCCAGATATAGCTAATAGGATTGAAGAGACTTTTTCTAGTTGATTTATAGAATTCAAGAAATGTTTAGAGAGTTTTCTTGTATTATGTTTTAAACGGTAAATCAAAAAGATTTGCTGTTTTTATTTGATTGAAATCAGATAAGGACTGAAAAAAGACATTATTCTAATTCTTGGATTGGGATGTTAGAGTCTTCATTGAGTCTTGAAAATTTCCATACTTTTTTCCTTTTTGGAAAACTTCTAAAATATGGTATAATGAAAAGATAAAGAAGTTGGGGGTAGAAGATGAACATTCAACAATTACGCTATGTTGTGGCTATTGCAAATAGTGGTACTTTCCGTGAAGCTGCTGAAAAGATGTATGTTAGTCAGCCGAGTCTGTCTATTTCTGTTCGTGATTTGGAAAAGGAATTGGGCTTTAAGATTTTTCGTCGGACCAGCTCAGGGACTTTCTTGACTCGTCGTGGTATGGAATTTTATGAAAAAGCGCAAGAATTGGTTAAAGGATTTGATGTTTTTCAAAATCAGTATGCCAATCCTGAAGAAGAAAAAGATGAATTTTCCATTGCCAGTCAGCACTATGACTTCTTGCCACCGACGATTACGGCTTTTTCAGAGCGCTATCCTGACTATAAGAACTTTCGTATTTTTGAATCAACTACTGTTCAAATCTTAGACGAAGTTGCTCAAGGGCATAGTGAGATTGGGATTATCTACCTCAACAATCAAAATAAAAAGGGGATTATGCAGCGGGTTGAAAAGCTAGGTCTAGAGGTCATTGAATTGATTCCCTTCCATACCCACATTTATCTTCGAGAGGGTCATCCTTTAGCTCAGAAAGAGGAATTGGTCATGGAGGATTTAGCGGATCTACCGACAGTTCGTTTTACTCAAGAGAAAGACGAGTACCTTTATTATTCAGAGAATTTTGTCGATACCAGCGCGAGCTCACAGATGTTTAATGTGACAGACCGTGCTACCTTGAATGGTATTTTAGAGCGGACGGACGCCTATGCGACAGGGTCTGGATTTTTAGATAGTGACAGTGTTAATGGCATCACAGTTATTCGTCTCAAGGATAACCTAGATAATCGCATGGTCTATGTTAAACGTGAAGAAGTGGAGCTGAGTCAGGCTGGAACTCTTTTCGTAGAAGTCGTGCAAGAATATTTTGATCAGAAGAGGAAATCATGAAAAAAAGAGGAATAGTGGCAGTCATTGTACTGCTTTTGATTGCGCTGGATCAGTTAGTTAAATCCTATATCGTCCAACAGATTCCACTGGGTGAAGTGCGCTCCTGGATTCCCAATTTCGTTAGCTTGACCTACCTGCAAAATCGAGGGGCAGCCTTTTCTATCTTACAAGATCAGCAGTTGTTATTTGCTATCATTACTCTGGTCGTCGTGGTAGGTGCCATTTGGTATCTACATAAGCACATGGAGGACTCACTCTGGATGGTCTTGGGTTTGACCTTGATTATCGCAGGTGGTCTTGGAAATTTTATTGACAGGGTGAGTCAGGGTTTTGTTGTGGATATGATCCACCTTGACTTTATCAATTTTGCAATTTTCAATGTGGCAGATAGCTATCTGACTGTTGGAGTGATTATTTTATTGATTGCAATGTTAAAAGAGGAAATAAATGGAAATTAAAATTGAAACTGGTGGCCTGCGTTTGGATAAGGCTTTGTCGGATTTGACAGAATTATCACGCAGTCTCGCGAATGAACAAATCAAATCAGGTCAGGTCTTGGTCAATGGTCAAGTCAAGAAAGCTAAATACACAGTCCAAGAGGGCGATGTCGTCACTTACCATGTGCCAGAACCAGAGGTTTTAGAGTATGTGGCTGAGAATCTTCCGCTAGACATCATCTACCAAGATGAGGACGTGGCCGTCGTTAACAAACCTCAGGGGATGGTTGTGCATCCGAGTGCTGGTCATACTAGTGGAACCCTAGTAAATGCCCTTATGTATCATATTAAGGACTTGTCTGGTATCAATGGGGTTTTGCGTCCGGGAATTGTTCACCGTATTGATAAGGATACGTCAGGTCTTCTTATGATTGCTAAAAATGATGAGGCGCATCTAGCACTTGCCCAAGAGCTCAAGGATAAAAAGTCTTTACGCAAATATTGGGCGATTGTTCATGGAAATTTGCCCAATGATCGCGGTGTGATTGAAGCACCGATTGGCCGTAGTGAAAAGGACCGTAAGAAACAGGCTGTGACTGCTAAAGGGAAGCCTGCGGTAACTCGTTTCCACGTCTTGGAACGCTTTGGCGATTATAGCTTAGTGGAGTTACAACTGGAGACAGGTCGCACTCATCAAATCCGTGTTCACATGGCTTATATTGGTCATCCAGTCGCTGGTGATGAAGTCTATGGTCCACGCAAGACTTTGAAAGGGCATGGGCAATTTCTTCATGCCAAGACTCTAGGGTTTACTCATCCGAGAACAGGTGATCCCTTGGAATTTACAGCAGATATCCCAGAGATTTTTAAGGAAACATTAGAGAGATTGAGGAAGTAAGAATGAAGTGTAAAAAGAAGTCCAGTATAATTATGGTAACTGCAATCTTAATTATAATATATATATATATATATATATAATGGGTTAACGCTAGAAAAATATTTTGGCTTTTCCAGTAATAAAATACATTTTGTTAATGTACTGACTGCAGGAAGTGATGCTATTATTTTGGAAAGTAATGGTCATTTTGCCATGATTGATGTAGGAGAAGATTATGATTTTCCTGATGGTAGTAATCCTAAATATCCTTTGAGACCAGGAATCGGTACTTCTTATAAGCATGTAATGACAGATAGAGTATTCCGTCATTTGAAGGAATTGGGTGTCCGAAAACTTGATTTTATTTTGGTGACCCATACCCACAGTGACCATATTGGAAATATGGATGAAATATTAGATAAATACCCTGTTGATCGTATTTATATGAAAAGATATGATGATAGTCGTATAACTGATAAAAATCGTTTGTGGGATAATCTCTACGGATATGATAATGCGATTAAAGCTGCAAATCGTAATGGGGTGAAATTGATTCAAGATATTTCAAATGAAGAATCCCGTTTTACAATGGGAGACATGGATATTCAGCTCTATAATTATGAAAATGAATATGATGAGAATGGAAATCTTAAACCTGTTTGGGACGATAATTCCAATTCCTTGATTAGTGTAGTCAAAGTCAATGGCAAGAAAATTTACCTTGGGGGCGACTTAGATAATGTTCATGGAGCAGAAGACAAGTATGGTCCTCTTATTGGAAAAGTTGATTTGATGAAGTTTAATCATCATAAGGATACCGAAAAATCAAATACAAAAAACTTTATATTAAATCTATCTCCAGAAATCATAGTGCAGACAAGTGATGCTGTTCCAGGTTTTTATGATAGTCCTATTGTAGACAACCCTGAATATATAGCATGGTTAGATAGTTTAGGGATAAAGCGAATAAATGCAGCTAGTACAGAATATGATGCAACTGTTTTTGATATTAGACAAAATGGCATAGTTGATATAAGTAAACAATATAAAAAAATACCATCGTTTGTTTCGGGATGGCATCAGAAATCTAATGGCGATTGGTGGTACCAAGCACCAGATTCTACAGGAAATTATTCTATCGGTTGGAACGAAATTGATGGAAAAAGATATTATTTTAATCAAAAAGGAATTCTAATAGAGCAATAATGAAAAAGAAATTGATTAGTTTAGCACTTGCAAGCACTTTTTTAGGTTTGTCATGGTATGGGAATGTTCAAGCTCAAGAAAGTTCAGAAAATAAAATCCACTTTATCAATGTTCAAGAAGGTGGCAGTGATGCGATTATTCTTGAAAGCAATGGACATTTTGCCATGGTGGATACAGGAGAAGATTATGACTTCCCAGACGGTAGTGATTCTCGCTATCCATGGAGAGAAGGAATTGAAACGTCTTATAAGCATGTTCTAACAGACCGTGTCTTTCGTCGTTTGAAGGAATTGGGTGTCCAAAAACTTGATTTTATTTTGGTGACCCATACCCACAGTGATCATATTGGAAATGTTGATGAATTACTGTCTACCTATCCAGTTGACCGAGTCTATCTTAAAAAATATAGTGATAGTCGTATTACTAATTCTGAACGTCTATGGGATAATCTGTATGGCTACGATAAGGTTTTACAGACTGCCGCCGAAAAAGGTGTTTCAGTTATTCAAAACATCACACAGGGAGATGCTCATTTTCAGTTTGGGGACATGGATATTCAACTCTATAATTATGAAAATGAAACAGATTCATCAGGTGAATTAAAGAAAATTTGGGATGATAATTCTAATTCCTTGATTAGCGTAGTAAAAGTCAATGGTAAGAAAATTTACCTTGGGGGCGACTTAGATAATGTTCATGGAGCAGAAGACAAGTATGGTCCTCTCATTGGAAAAGTTGATTTGATGAAGTTTAATCATCACCATGATACCAACAAATCAAATACCAAGGATTTCATTAAACATTTGAGTCCGAGTTTGATTGTTCAAACTTCGGATAGTCTACCTTGGAAAAATGGTGTTGATAGTGAGTATGTTAATTGGCTCAAAGAACGAGGAATTGAGAGAATCAACGCAGCCAGCAAAGACTATGATGCGACAGTTTTTGAGATTCGACAAGACGGTTTTGTCAATATTTCAACTTCCTACAAGCCGATTCCAAGTTTTCAAGCTGGTTGGCATAAGAGTGCATATGGGAATTGGTGGTATCAAGCGCCTGATTCTACAGGAGAGTATGCTGTCGGTTGGAATGAAATCGAAGGTGAATGGTATTACTTCAACCAAACGGGTATCTTGTTACAGAATCAATGGAAAAAATGGAACAATCATTGGTTCTATTTGACAGACTCTGGTGCTTCTGCTAAAAATTGGAAGAAAATTGATGGAATTTGGTATTATTTCAACAAAGAAAATCAGATGGAAATTGGTTGGGTAAATACTGGAGGTCAGTCCTATTATTTATCAAACGATGGCTCTATGAAGACAGGCTGGCTTCAATATAAGGGGCAATGGTATTACTTTGCTCAATCAGGAGAAATGAAAACGGGTTGGGTAAAAGATAAAGAAACCTGGTACTATATGGATTCTACTGGTGTCATGAAGACAGGCGAGATAGAAGTTGCTGGTCATCATTACTATCTAGAAGATTCAGGAGCTATGAAGCAAGGTTGGCTTAAAAAGGCAAATGCTTGGTATTTCTACAAGGAAGATGGTTCACGAGCTGTTGGTTGGATTAAAGACAAGGATAAATGGTACTTCTTGAAAGAAAATGGTCAATTGCTTGTGAACGGTAAGACACCAGAAGGCTATACTGTTGATTCAAGTGGTGCTTGGTTAGTGGATGTTCCAGTCGAAAAATCTGCTACAATTAAAATTACAAGTCATTCAGAAATAAAAGAATCGAAAGAAGTAGTGAAAAAAGATCTTGAAAGTAAAGAAATTAGACAGAATGAAGGTGTTACAAGCGCTTCAACTAGTCAAGATTTGACTTCTTCAACTTCAAAAAGCTCTGAGACAAGTACAAATAAATCGGAATCAGAACAGTAGTAAAAAAGAAGGTTTTAGGGCCTTCTTTTTCCTATCAACTCTTTTCTATTTCCTGCCATTCATGTTATAATGGATAAATATGAAGAATCGGAGTGAGACTATGAAATACAAACGGATTGTCTTTAAGGTAGGGACTTCTTCTCTGACGAATGAGGATGGAAGTTTATCATGTAGTAAGGTAAAGGCTATTACCCAGCAGTTGGCTATGCTGCACGAGGCTGGTCATGAATTGATTTTGGTGTCTTCAGGTGCCATTGCGGCTGGTTTTGGGGCCTTAGGATTTAAAAAGCGTCCGACTAAGATTGCTGATAAGCAGGCTTCAGCAGCGGTAGGGCAAGGGCTTTTGTTGGAAGAATACACGACCAATCTTCTCTTACGCCAAATCGTTTCTGCACAAATCTTGCTGACTCAGGATGATTTTGTGGATAAGCGCCGCTATAAGAATGCTCATCAGGCTTTGTCAGTTCTACTTAGCCGTGGCGCGATTCCTATCATCAATGAGAATGACAGTGTCGTTATTGATGAGCTCAAGGTCGGGGACAACGACACTCTAAGTGCCCAGGTAGCGGCCATGGTTCAAGCAGATCTTTTGGTTCTCTTGACAGATGTGGACGGTCTCTATACTGGAAATCCTAATTCAGACCCAAGAGCCAAACGCTTGGAACGAATCGAGACCATCAATCGTGAGATTATTGATATGGCCGGTGGAGCAGGTTCTTCAAACGGTACTGGGGGCATGTTAACCAAAATCAAAGCAGCGACTATTGCGACGGAATCAGGAGTTCCTGTTTATATCTGCTCATCCTTGAAGGCAGATGCCATGATTGAAGCAGCTGAGGAAACCGAGGATGGTTCCTACTTTGTTGCGCAAGAGAAGGGACTTCGTACCCAGAAACAATGGCTGGCTTTTTATGCTCAGAGTCAAGGTTCTATTTGGGTTGATAAAGGGGCTGCAGAAGCTCTCTCTCAACATGGCAAGAGTCTCCTTTTATCTGGTGTTGTTGAAGCAGAAGGTGCCTTTTCTTACGGTGATATTGTGACAGTATTTGACAAGGAAAGTGGAAAATCACTTGGAAAAGGGCGCGTGCAATTTGGGGCATCTGCTTTGGAGGATATGTTGCGTTCTCAAAAAGCCAAGGGTGTCTTGATTCACCGTGATGACTGGATTTCCATTACGCCTGAAATCCAACTACTCTTTACAGAATTTTAGAGGTAAACTATGGTAAGTACACAAGAACAATTTGAACAGGTACAGGCTGTTAAAAAATCGATCAACACAGCTAGTGAAGAGGTGAAAAACCAGGCCTTGCTAGCCATGGCTGATTACTTATTAGCAGCTACTGAGGAAATTTTAGCAGCCAATGCCCTTGATATGGAATCTGCTAAGGGTAAAATCTCAGATGTGATGCTGGATCGTCTTTATTTGGATGCAGGTCGTATAGAAGCAATGGCAACTGGGATTCGTGAAGTGGTTGCTTTACCAGATCCAATCGGTGAAGTTTTAGAAACCAATCATCTTGAAAATGGTTTGCTTATCACAAAGAAACGGGTGGCCATGGGAGTTATTGGCATTATCTATGAAAGCCGTCCAAATGTGACGTCTGATGCGGCTGCTTTGGCTCTCAAAAGTGGAAATGCGGTTGTTCTTCGTAGTGGTAAGGATGCCTATCAAACAGCTCATGCTATTGTCACAGCCTTGAAAAAGGGCTTGGAGACGACTACCATTCATCCAGATGTGATTCAACTGGTGGAAGATACCAGCCGTGAAAGTAGCTATGCCATGATGAAAGCCAAGGGCTATCTAGATCTTCTTATTCCTCGTGGGGGAGCTGGTTTGATCAATGCAGTGGTTGAGAATGCGATTGTACCTGTTATCGAGACAGGAACTGGGATTGTCCATGTCTATGTGGATAAGGATGCAGATGAGGATAAGGCACTGTCTATTATCAATAATGCTAAAACCAGTCGTCCTTCTGTCTGCAATGCCATGGAGGTTCTGCTGGTTCATGAAGATAAGGCAGCAAGCTTCCTTCCTCGCTTGGAGCAAGTGCTGGTTGCAGATCGAAAAGAAGCTGGGTTGGAACCAATTCAATTCCGCTTGGATGAGAAAGCAAGTCAGTTTGCTTCAGGCCAAGCAGCTGAAGCACAAGACTTTGATACCGAGTTTTTGGACTATGTCCTAGCTATTAAGGTTGTGAGCAGTTTAGAAGACGCGGTTGCTCATATTGAAGCCCACAGTACCCATCATTCGGATGCCATTGTGACTGAAAATGCTGAAGCTGCATCTTACTTTACAGATCAAGTGGACTCTGCAGCGGTTTATGTCAATGCCTCAACTCGTTTCACAGATGGTGGCCAATTTGGTCTGGGTTGTGAAATGGGGATTTCTACTCAGAAACTGCACGCGCGTGGTCCCATGGGCTTGAAAGAGTTGACCAGCTACAAGTATGTGGTCACTGGTGATGGACAGATAAGGGAGTAAGAGATGAAGATTGGATTTATCGGTTTGGGGAATATGGGTGCTAGCTTGGCCAAGTCTGTCTTGCAGGCTAGACCGTCAGATGAGATTCTCCTTGCCAATCGTAGTCAAGCTAAGGTGGATGCTTTCATTGCAGACTTTGGTGGTCAGGCTTCTAGTAATGAAGAAATATTCGCAGAAGCAGATGTGATTTTTCTAGGAGTGAAGCCTGCTCAATTTTCTGAACTGCTTTCTCAATACCAGACCATTCTTGAAAAACGAGAGAGTCTTCTTTTGATTTCGATGGCAGCTGGATTGACCTTGGAAAAACTCGCTAGTCTTCTTCCAAGTCAGCACAGAATTATTCGTATGATGCCCAATACCCCTGCTTCTATCGGACAAGGAGTGATTAGTTATGCCTTGTCTTCTAATTGCAGGGCTGAGGACAGTGAGCTATTTTGTCAGCTTTTAACCAAGGCTGGCCTCTTGGTTGAACTTGGGGAAAGCTTAATCGACGCGGCGACAGGTCTTGCAGGCTGTGGGCCTGCCTTTGTCTATCTTTTTATAGAGGCCTTGGCAGATGCAGGTGTTCAGACTGGATTGCCACGAGAAATAGCACTGAAAATGGCAGCTCAAACCGTGGTAGGAGCTGGGCAATTGGTCCTTGAAAGTCAGCAACATCCTGGAGTTTTGAAAGACCAAGTTTGCAGCCCAGGAGGTTCGACTATCGCTGGTGTAGCGAGCCTAGAAGCGCATGCTTTTCGAGGAACGGTCATGGAGGCAGTTGGTCAAGCCTACAAACGAACACAAGAACTAGGTAAATAAGAGGTGGATTTGTCTGCCTCTTTTATGGTGGTTGATACTCTTCGAAAATCTCTTCAAACTGCGTCAGCTTCCATCTGCAACCTCAAAACAGTGTTTTGAGCAACCTGCGGCAAGCTTCTTAGTTTGCTCTTTGATTTTCATTGAGTATGAAATGAGAAGACAAAAAGATTGTCACAAACTCCTATTTTTTTGATAGAATAGAAGTAGTAAAAAAGAAATGAGTTAGACATGTCAAAAGGATTTTTAGTCTCTCTTGAGGGACCAGAGGGAGCAGGAAAGACCAGTGTTTTAGAGGCTCTGCTACCAATTTTAGAGGAAAAAGGAGTAGAGGTGCTGACGACCCGTGAACCTGGCGGAGTCTTGATTGGGGAGAAGATTCGTGAAGTGATTTTGGATCCAAGTCATACTCAGATGGATGCTAAAACAGAGCTCCTTCTCTATATTGCTAGTCGCAGACAGCATTTGGTGGAAAAAGTTCTTCCAGCCCTTGAAGCTGACAAGTTGGTCATTATGGATCGTTTTATCGATAGTTCCGTTGCATATCAGGGATTTGGTCGTGGCTTGGATATTGACGCCATTGACTGGCTTAACCAGTTTGCGACAGATGGCCTTAAACCTGATTTGACACTCTATTTTGACATCGAGGTGGAAGAAGGACTAGCTCGCATTGCTGCTAATAGTGACCGCGAGGTCAATCGTCTGGACTTGGAAGGGTTGGACTTGCACAAAAAAGTCCGTCAAGGATACCTTTCTCTTCTGAATAAAGAAGGAAATCGGATTGTCAAGATTGATGCTAGTCTTCCATTGGAGCAAGTTGTGGAAACAACCAAGGCTGTCTTGATTGACAGAATGGGCTTGGCCAAATGAAACAAGATCAACTAAAGGCTTGGCAGCCAGATCAGTTTGACCGTTTTGTCCGTATCTTGGAGCAAGACCAGCTCAATCACGCCTATCTTTTTTCAGGTTTTTTTGGAAGCTTGGAAATGGCGCAGTTTTTGGCTAAGAGCCTCTTTTGTACAGATAAAGTAGGTGTTTTACCATGTGAGAAATGCCGAAATTGTAAGCTGATTGAACAGGGAGAATTTCCCGATGTCACTTTGATTAAGCCAGTCAATCAGGTCATTAAGACAGAACGCATTCGAGAATTGGTGGGGCAGTTTTCCCAAGCAGGGATTGAAAACCAACAACAGGTTTTTATTATCGAGCAAGCTGAGAAAATGCATCCTAACGCGGCTAATTCCCTGCTCAAGGTCATCGAAGAACCTCAGAGTGAGGTTTATATTTTCTTCTTGACTAGCGATGAGGAAAAGATGTTACCGACCATCCGTAGTCGAACCCAGATTTTCCACTTTAAAAAGCAAGAAGAAAAACTCATCCATCAATTAGAACAAGCAGGTCTGGTCAAGAAAAAAGCAACTCTTTTAGCCCAGTTTAGTCAATCGCGAGCTGAAGCAGAAAAGTTAGCCAATCAGGCAAGTTTTTGGACCTTGGTTGATGAAAGTGAACGCCTGCTGACTTGGTTAGTGGCTAAGAAAAAAGAAAGTTATTTGCAAGTTGCCAAACTAGCTAGCTTGGCAGATGAAAAGGAAAAACAAGATCAGGTTTTACGGATTCTTGAAGTCCTCTGTGGGCAAGATATCCTACAAGCAAGAGTAAGGGTGATTCTACAAGATTTGTTAGAAGCTAGAAAAATGTGGCAAGCTAATGTCAGCTTTCAAAATGCCATGGAATATCTGGTCTTGAAAGAAATATAAACTCAAAAATGAATGATAAAGAAAGGAAAGGGCTGTTTTATGGACAAAAAAGAATTATTTGACGCGCTGGATGATTTTTCCCAACAGTTATTAGTGACCTTGGCCGATGTGGAAGCCATCAAGAAAAATCTCAAGAGCCTGGTAGAAGAAAATACAGCTCTTCGTTTGGAAAATAGTAAGTTGCGCGAACGCTTGGGTGAGGTGGAAGCAGACGCTCCTGTCAAGGCTAAGCATGTTCGTGAAAGTGTCCGTCGAATTTATAAAGATGGATTTCACGTATGTAATGATTTTTATGGACAACGTCGAGAGCAGGATGAGGAATGTATGTTCTGTGACGAGTTGTTGTACAGGGAGTAGGCATGCAGATTCAAAAAAGTTTTAAGGGGCAGTCTTCCTACGGGAAGCTGTACCTAGTAGCAACGCCGATTGGCAATCTAGATGATATGACATTTCGAGCTATTCAGACCTTGAAAGAAGTGGACTGGATTGCAGCTGAGGATACGCGCAATACAGGTCTTTTGCTCAAGCATTTCGACATTCAGACAAAGCAGATCAGTTTTCATGAGCATAATGCTAAGGAAAAAATTCCTGATTTGATTGGTTTCCTGAAAGCAGGGCAAAGTATTGCTCAGGTTTCTGATGCGGGTCTGCCTAGCATCTCAGACCCTGGGCATGATTTGGTCAAAGCAGCGATTGAGGAAGATATTGCTGTTGTCACAGTTCCAGGTGCCTCTGCAGGGATTTCTGCCTTGATTGCCAGTGGTTTGGCCCCGCAACCGCATATCTTTTATGGTTTCTTACCTAGAAAGTCTGGCCAGCAAAAGCAATTTTTTGAAGCCAAAAAAGACTATCCTGAAACACAGATTTTCTATGAATCCCCCCATCGTGTGGCGGATACATTGGAAAATATGCTAGCAGTCTACGGTGACCGCTCGGTAGTTTTGGTCAGGGAACTGACCAAAATCTATGAAGAATACCAAAGAGGTACCATTTCTGAGCTATTAGAAAGCATTGCTGAAACGCCACTCAAGGGAGAATGCCTTATCATTGTTGAAGGTGCCAGTCAGGATGTGGAGGAAAAAGATGAGGAGGACTTGTTCTTAGAAATCCAAGCTCGTATCCAGCAAGGTATGAAGAAAAATCAAGCCATTAAGGAAGTAGCTAAGTTTTACCAGTGGAATAAAAGCCAGCTGTACGCAGCCTACCACGACTGGGAAGAAAATCAAGAAAATGACTAAACAGGGAAGTTTGCCTTCTTCCCTTTTTTTGTTATACTAGTAGAAGAAAAAATTAGAAAGATTTGTGGGAGTGAAAAAGTCCGGGGGACTTTTTCAGCCTGAGCCAGGAAATTCGAAAGCGAGGGAAGTCCTGTGGACTTTTTCAGCCTGAGCCAAGAAACTTGAAAGCGAAGTAAGTCCTGTGGACTTTTTCAGCCTGAGCCAAGAAACTCGAAAGCTCGTAAGTCCGATTGGCTTTTTCAATGTGAATCTTAACTTCATACTCCCAAAGAGGTATTAGTGTCGTGTCTCAATCTTATATCAATGTTATCGGTGCTGGTTTGGCAGGTTCTGAAGCAGCCTACCAAATTGCAGAGCGTGGTATTCCAGTTAAACTTTATGAAATGCGTGGTGTCAAGTCAACACCTCAGCACAAAACAGACAATTTTGCTGAGTTGGTTTGTTCCAATTCCCTACGTGGGGATGCTTTGACAAATGCCGTTGGGCTCCTCAAGGAAGAAATGCGTCGCTTGGGTTCAGTTATCTTGGAATCTGCTGAAGCAACCCGTGTTCCTGCAGGTGGTGCGCTTGCGGTGGACCGCGATGGTTTCTCACAAATGGTGACCGAAAAAGTAGCCAATCATCCCTTAATCGAAGTAGTGCGTGATGAAATTACAGAATTGCCGACAGATGTTATTACGGTTATCGCTACTGGTCCTTTGACAAGTGATGCCCTGGCTGAAAAGATTCATGCCCTTAATGATGGCGATGGCTTCTATTTCTACGATGCGGCAGCGCCTATTATCGACGTCAACACTATCGATATAAGCAAGGTCTATCTCAAGTCTCGTTATGATAAGGGAGAAGCAGCCTACCTCAATGCGCCCATGACCAAGCAAGAGTTTATGGATTTTCATGAAGCCTTGGTTAATGCGGAAGAAGCACCGCTCAATTCTTTTGAAAAAGAAAAGTACTTTGAAGGCTGTATGCCTATCGAAGTCATGGCCAAACGAGGTATTAAAACCATGCTTTATGGCCCTATGAAACCAGTCGGTCTTGAGTATCCAGACGACTACACAGGACCTCGTGATGGAGAATTTAAAACACCTTATGCGGTTGTGCAACTTCGTCAGGACAATGCAGCTGGTAGCCTCTATAATATCGTCGGTTTCCAGACCCACCTCAAATGGGGAGAACAGAAACGTGTCTTCCAAATGATTCCAGGTCTTGAAAATGCGGAGTTTGTTCGTTATGGTGTCATGCACCGCAATTCTTACATGGATTCACCAAATCTTCTGGAGCAGACCTACCGTTCTAAGAAACAACCAAATCTCTTCTTTGCTGGTCAGATGACGGGTGTGGAAGGCTATGTAGAGTCCGCAGCATCAGGATTAGTTGCGGGAATTAACGCGGCTCGTCTTTTCAAGGGAGAAAGTCAAGCTATTTTCCCAGAGACGACGGCTATCGGAAGCTTAGCTCATTATATCACCCATGCTGACAGCAAACATTTTCAACCGATGAATGTCAATTTTGGGATCATCAAGGAGTTGGAAGGCGAGCGTATCCGTGACAAGAAGGCTCGTTATGAAAAAATTGCAGAGCGTGCCCTTGCTGACTTAGAGGAATTTTTAACAGTCTAATTTTTTTCAAAGAATTGCTCATGATACTATAAAAATCTTAGAAATTGTGATAAAATAGGTAGGATAAAAGAAGGAGAGTGAAAATGGCGAATCCCAAGTATAAACGTATTTTAATCAAGTTATCAGGTGAAGCCCTTGCCGGTGAACGAGGCGTAGGGATTGATATCCAAACAGTTCAAACAATCGCAAAAGAGATTGAAGAAGTTCATAGCTTAGGTATCGAAATTGCCCTTGTTATCGGTGGAGGAAATCTCTGGCGTGGAGAACCTGCAGCAGAAGCAGGTATGGACCGCGTTCAGGCAGATTACACAGGAATGCTTGGGACTGTTATGAATGCTCTTGTGATGGCAGATTCATTACAACAAGTTGGGGTTGATACACGTGTGCAAACAGCTATTGCTATGCAACAAGTGGCAGAGCCTTATGTCCGTGGACGTGCCCTTCGTCACCTTGAAAAAGGCCGTATCGTTATCTTTGGTGCTGGAATTGGTTCACCTTACTTCTCAACAGATACCACAGCGGCTCTTCGTGCAGCTGAAATCGAAGCGGATGCTATCCTTATGGCTAAAAATGGTGTTGACGGTGTTTACAATGCCGATCCTAAGAAAGACAAGACAGCCGTTAAGTTTGAAGAATTGACCCACCGTGACGTTATCAATAAAGGTCTTCGTATCATGGACTCAACAGCTTCAACCCTCTCAATGGACAACGACATTGACTTGGTTGTCTTCAACATGAACCAACCAGGCAACATCAAACGTGTCGTATTTGGTGAAAATATCGGAACAACTGTTTCAAATAATATTGAAGAAAAGGAATAAGAAAGATTATGGCTAACGCAATTATTGAAAAAGCTAAAGAGAGAATGACCCAGTCTCACCACTCACTTGCTCGTGAATTTGGTGGTATCCGTGCTGGCCGTGCCAATGCAAGCTTGCTTGACCGTGTACATGTAGAATACTATGGAGTAGAAACACCTCTTAACCAAATCGCTTCAATTACGATTCCAGAAGCGCGTGTTTTGTTGGTAACACCATTTGACAAGTCTTCATTGAAAGACATCGAACGTGCCTTGAACGCTTCTGATCTTGGTATCACACCAGCTAACGATGGTTCTGTGATTCGCTTGGTTATCCCAGCTCTTACAGAAGAAACTCGTCGTGATCTTGCTAAAGAAGTGAAGAAGGTCGGTGAGAATGCTAAAGTGGCTGTCCGCAATATCCGTCGTGATGCTATGGATGAAGCTAAGAAACAAGAAAAAGCAAAAGAAATCACTGAAGACGAATTGAAGACTCTTGAAAAAGATATTCAAAAAGTAACAGACGATGCTGTTAAACACATCGATGACATGACTGCCAACAAAGAGAAAGAACTCTTGGAAGTCTAAAAATAAACAGAAAAACTCAGTTGGCATTGCTGGCTGAGTTTTATTCGAAAGAAGGAAATATGAATACAAATCTTGCAAGTTTTATCGTTGGACTGATTATCGATGAAAATGACCGTTTTTACTTTGTACAAAAGGATGGCCAGACCTATGCGCTTGCCAAGGAAGAAGGTCAACATACAGTAGGGGATACGGTTAAAGGTTTTGCCTACACGGATATGAAGCAAAAACTCCGCCTGACCACTCTAGAAGTGACCGCCACTCAGGATCAATTTGGTTGGGGTCGTGTCACAGAAGTGCGCAAGGACTTGGGTGTCTTTGTGGATACAGGCCTTCCTGACAAGGAAATCGTTGTGTCACTCGATATTCTCCCTGAGCTCAAGGAACTCTGGCCTAAGAAGGGCGACCAACTCTACATCCGTCTTGAAGTGGACAAGAAAGACCGTATCTGGGGACTATTGGCCTATCAAGAAGACTTCCAACGTCTGGCTCGTCCTGCCTACAACAACATGCAGAACCAAAACTGGCCAGCCATTGTTTACCGCCTCAAGCTGTCAGGAACTTTTGTTTATCTGCCAGAAAACAACATGCTTGGCTTTATTCATCCTAGCGAGCGTTATGCAGAGCCACGTTTGGGTCAAGTCTTAGATGCGCGTGTCATTGGTTTCCGTGAAGTGGACCGTACCTTGAATCTCTCCCTCAAACCACGTTCTTTTGAAATGTTGGAAAATGATGCCCAGATGATTTTGACTTACTTGGAAAGTAATGGCGGTTTCATGACCTTGAATGACAAGTCATCCCCTGAGGATATCAAGGCAACCTTTGGCATTTCTAAAGGTCAGTTCAAGAAAGCTTTAGGTGGTCTTATGAAGGCTGGTAAAATCAAGCAAGACCAGTTTGGGACAGAGTTGATTTAGGGAGATTTATGAGAAAATCATTTTACACTTGGCTCATGACCGAGCGCAATCCTAAAAGTAACAGTCCCAAAGCAATCTTGGCAGACCTAGCTTTTGAAGAGTCAGCCTTTCCAAAACACACAGATGATTTTGATGAGGTGAGTCGCTTTTTAGAGGAGCATGCCAGTTTCTCTTTCAACTTAGGAGACTTTGACGCTATCTGGCAAGAATACATAGAACACTAGCATGATTCACTGAGTTTGGGCTAGTAATTTCTCTAGCCCTTTGCTATAATAAAAAGAAATAAAAGAATTAGAGAGGTTCTTTATTTGAAGGAACATTCAATAGACATTCAACTGAGTCATCCAGATGACTTATTTCATCTTTTTGGTTCCAATGAACGCCATCTTCGTTTGATGGAAGAAGAGCTTGATGTGGTGATTCATGCCCGTACAGAGATTGTGCAGGTTTTGGGAGAAGAGACTGCCTGTGAGGAAGCTCGTCAGGTTATTCAAGCTCTCATGGTCTTGGTGAACCGTGGGATGACTGTCGGTACACCAGATGTGGTGACTGCGATTAGCATGGTCAAAAACGATGAAATTGACAAGTTTGTCGCCCTTTACGAAGAAGAAATCATCAAAGATAATACAGGAAAGCCTATCCGTGTCAAAACCTTAGGTCAAAAACTTTATGTGGACAGTGTCAAACAGCATGATGTGACCTTTGGAATCGGACCTGCAGGGACAGGGAAGACCTTCCTTGCAGTGACCTTGGCCGTGACTGCCCTTAAACGTGGGCAAGTCAAGCGAATTATCCTAACTCGTCCAGCAGTGGAAGCAGGAGAGAGTCTAGGTTTTCTTCCGGGTGATCTAAAGGAAAAGGTCGATCCTTACCTTCGACCTGTTTATGATGCCTTGTATCAGATTCTGGGAAAAGACCAAACGACTCGTCTCATGGAGCGTGAAATTATTGAAATTGCGCCCCTTGCCTATATGCGTGGACGAACCTTGGATGATGCCTTTGTCATTCTCGATGAGGCTCAAAATACGACCATTATGCAGATGAAGATGTTTTTGACGCGTTTAGGTTTTAATTCTAAGATGATTGTCAATGGAGATATCAGTCAGATTGACCTTCCGCGTAACGTCAAGTCCGGTTTGATTGATGCCCAAGAAAAGCTCAAGAACATTCACCAGATTGACTTTGTTCATTTTTCAGCCAAGGATGTGGTTCGCCATCCAGTTGTCGCTCAGATTATCCGAGCTTATGAACCAGCACCGGTTAAAAAAGAAGAGAGTGAAGAATTAGATCCTCAACCTCTATCTGAAGGATAGTTCTTTTGTACTTAAAGTTATCTCAATGCTAACTCTATAGTAGATTGAAGCTAGAATAGTACGTTGTGACTGTTAAAACATTTCTAGAAATTAATTTGACTTTCCTGATTGATTTGTTTATATCTTATTTCAATCTACTATAAGTTTGCTTTTAAATGTTTTATTCAATATCCTTGTATTAGATTAGAAAGGTTTCAAGTGGAAGAAATATATGGAATCAATCTTTTTAAAACTAGCTCAGTATCCCATAGTCGAGACAGAGCGTTTATTGCTTAGACCTGTAACCTTGGATGATGCGGAAGCTATGTTTGAGTATGCCTCGGATAAGGATAATACACGTTACACTTTTCCAACCAATCAAAGCTTGGAAGAAACCAAAAATAATATTGCCCAGTTCTACTTGGTCAATCCCTTAGGACGCTGGGGAATAGAACTGAAATGCAATGGCAAATTTATTGGAACCATTGACTTGCACAAGATTGATTCTGTTCTTAAGAAGGCAGCTATTGGCTACATTATCAATAAATAGTATTGGAATCAAGGATTAACGACAGAAGCCAATCGTGCCGTAATTGAGCTAGCTTTTGAGAAGATAGGAATGAATAAGTTAGTTGCTTTACACGATAAGGACAATCCTGCATCTGGAAAGGTCATGGAGAAATCAGGCATGCGTTTTTCTCATGCAGAACCATATGCTTGTATGGACCAGCATGAAGAAGGCCGAATCGTTACAAGAGTTCATTATGTCTTGACCAAGGAAGACTATTTTGCAAATAAATAAGCAGTTGAAAAGAAATTTTTCGACTGTTTTTTTCTTCCTCTTACGAATAATCTAAGAGAGGAGAAAATATGGAAGCAATTATCGAGAAAATCAAAGAGTATAAAATCATTGTCATCTGTACTGGTCTGGGCTTGCTTGTTGGTGGATTTTTCCTACTAAAACCAGCTCCACAAACACCTGTCAAAGAAACGAATTTACAGGTAGAAGTTGCAGCTGTTTCTAAGGATTCATTATCCGAAAAGGAAATAAAAAAGGAAGAGAAGGACGAACCCCTTGAACAAGATTTGATCACAGTAGATGTCAAAGGTGCTGTCAAATCGCCAGGGATTTATGACTTGCCAGTAGGTAGTCGGGTCAATGATGCTGTTCAGAAAGCTGGTGGATTGAATGAGCAAGCAGACAGCAAGTCGCTCAATCTAGCTCAGAAAGTTAGTGATGAGGCTCTGGTTTACGTCCCAACTAAGGGAGAAGAAGTAGCTAGTCAGCAGACTGCTTCGGGGACGGCTTCTTCAACAAGCAAGGAAAAGAAGGTAAATATTAACAAGGCCAGTCTGGAAGAGCTTAAACAGGTCAAGGGACTGGGAGGAAAACGAGCTCAGGACATTATCGACCATCGTGAATCAAATGGGAAATTCAAGTCGGTTGATGAACTCAAGAAAGTCTCTGGCATTGGTGCCAAGACCATAGAAAAGCTAAAAGATTATGTTACAGTGGATTAAGAATTTCCCCCTTCCCCTAATTTACCTGAGTTTTCTGTTGCTTTGGCTTTACTACGCTATTTTCTCAGCGTCCTATCTAGCGCTGTTGGGTTTCGTTTTTCTGCTAGTCTGTCTCTTTTTCCAATTTCCTTGGAAACTTGCTGGAAAAGTTCTAGTTATTTGCGGAATCTTTGCCTTCTGGTTTCTGTTTCAAACTTGGCAACAGAGTCAAGCGAGTCAAAATTTGGCGGATTCTGTTGAAAGGGTACGGATTTTACCAGACACTATTAAGGTCAATGGTGACAGTCTATCCTTTCGTGGCAAGTCTGATGGACGCATTTTTCAAGTTTATTATAAACTCCAGTCCGAGGAGGAGAAAGAGCAATTTCAAGCCTTAACAAACCTTCATGAGATAGAACTTGAAGGAAAACTTTCGGAGCCAGAAGGGCAGAGAAATTTTGGTGGCTTTGACTACCAAGCCTATCTGAAGACTCAGGGAATTTACCAGACTCTCAATATCAAAAAAATCAAGTCACTTCAAAAGGTTGGTAGTTGGGATATAGGTGAAAACCTGTCCAGTTTACGCCGTAAGGCTGTAGTTTGGATTAAGACACAATTTCCAGACCCTATGCGCAATTACATGACGGGGCTTCTATTAGGACATCTGGATACAGACTTTGAGGAGATGAATGAGCTTTATTCTAGTCTAGGAATTATCCACCTATTTGCCTTATCAGGCATGCAGGTAGGTTTTTTCATGGATGGATTTAAGAAACTTCTCTTGCGATTGGGCTTGACCCAAGAAAAGTTGAAATGGCTGATTTATCCTTTTTCTCTTATTTATTCAGGGCTAACAGGATTTTCAGCATCAGTCATTCGCAGTCTCTTGCAAAAGTTACTGGCTCAACATGGTGTTAAGGGCTTGGATAATTTTGCCTTGACGGTTCTTGTCCTCTTTATTATCATGCCCAACTTTTTCTTGACAGCAGGAGGAGTTTTGTCATGTGCTTATGCTTTTATCTTGACTATGACCAGCAAAGAAGAGGAGGGGCTTAAGGCTGTTGCTAGAGAAAGTCTAGTCATTTCCTTGGGAATACTGCCCATTCTGTCCTTCTATTTTGCGGAATTTCAACCTTGGTCCATCCTTTTGACCTTTGTCTTTTCCTTTCTATTTGACTTGGTCTTCTTACCGCTCTTGTCTATTTTATTTGCCCTTTCCTTTCTCTATCCAGTCATTCAGCTTAATTTTCTTTTTGAGTGGTTGGAGGGAATGATTCGCTTTGTATCACAGGTGGCAAGTAGACCGCTTGTCTTTGGACAACCTAATGCGTGGCTTTTAATTTTATTGTTAATTTCTTTGGCTTTAGTTTATGATTTGAGGAAAAACATTAAAAGGCTAGCAGTATTGAGCTTGTTGATTACAGGGCTCTTTTTCTTGACCAAGCATCCACTGGAAAATGAAATTACCATGCTGGATGTTGGGCAAGGGGAAAGTATTTTCCTAAGGGATGTAACTGGGAAAACCATTCTTATAGATGTTGGTGGCAAGGCAGAATCTGATAAGAAAATCGAAAAATGGCAAGAAAAGGCGACGACCAGCAATGCCCAGAGAAGCTTGATACCCTATCTTAAAAGTCGAGGAGTGAGCAAGATTAACCAGCTGATTTTGACCAACACGGACAAGGAACATATTGGAGATTTGTTGGAGGTTAGCAAGGCATTCCATGTAGGCGAAATTTTAGTGTCAAAAGGTAGTCTGAAACAGAAGGAATTTGTAGCAGAACTACAGGCGACTCAAACTAAAGTGCGTAGTGTGATAGTGGGAGAGAATTTGCCAATTTTCGGAAGTCAGTTAGAAGTCCTATATCCAAGGAAAATTGGAGATGGAGGGCATGAAGATTCCTTGGTTCTGTATGGGAAACTTTTGGATAAATATTTTCTTTTCACAGGAAATTTGGAGGAGAAAGGAGAGAAGGATTTGCTGAAGCACTATTCAGACCTAGAGGTGGATGTTTTGAAAGCTGGTCAACATGGCTCTAAAAAATCATCAAGTTCAGCCTTTCTAGAAAAACTCAAACCAGAGCTTACTCTTATCTCAGTTGGAAAGAGCAATCGAACGAAACTCCCCCATCAGGAAACCTTGACACGACTGCAAGGTATCAATAGCAAAGTTTATCGAACTGACCAGCATGGAGCTATACGCTTTAAAGGGTGGAATAGTTGGAAAATCGAAAGTGTTCGTTAGGAAGAAAAATGTTATAGAATATTAAAATAAACTGAAAATTTGTTGCATAATAATGATAAATACGATACAATGAAAGTGTTTACAATATCGATTATATAAATGCAATGAAACCATTAAAAATTTTCAAAAGTCGTTTAATTAGTTAATTTTTGATTGTTGGTCTTTTTCAGTCCAGTGTATCTGCTGTGAGCGTCCTTAAAATTTATCGGTATGATTGGAATACTGTTTGAGAATATAGTACGAACTATCACAGTATCATTATAATATATATATGAGTATAACATTGATGGTGGTTGAAATTACGATTTTTTAGAGACATAAATTATTACAACGGTGGTTGTTAATCTTTCAAGAGTGATAAAAAGGAGGGCTAGATATGTTGCAGCTTACTCATGTGACCTTAAAAACGCGACAAGTCATCTTACAAGATGTTGATTTTACATTTGAAAAGGGTAGGATTTATGGTATTCTTGCTATAAATGGCTCTGGAAAGACGACACTGTTCCGTGCCATTAGCAATTTAATTCCTATAAGTAGCGGAAATATCGCAGTCTCTCCTTCTTTGTTTTATTATGAGAGTATTGAATGGCTGGATGGAAACTTAAGTGGGATGGACTACCTTCGTCTTATCAAAAACATCTGGAAGTCAGGGATGAACTTGGGGGATGAAATTGCCTATTGGGAAATGTCTGACTATATCAGCCTTCCCATTCGCAAGTATTCCTTAGGCATGAAGCAACGCTTGGTCATTGCCATGTATTTCCTCAGTCAGGCGAAATGCTGGCTTATGGATGAGATTACAAATGGCTTAGATGAGTATTATCGACAGAAGTTTTTTGATAGGCTAGCACAAATCGATGGACAAGAACAGCTGGTTCTTTTAAGTTCCCACTATAAGGAAGAGTTGGTTGATGTCTGCGATAGAGTAGTAACCATTCATCAGGGGCAGATAGAAGAGGTTTAGTTTATGAAAGATGTTAGTCTATTTTTATTAAAAAAAGTTTTCAAAAGTCGCTTAAACTGGATTATCTTAGCTTTATTTGTATCTGGACTCGGTGTTACCTTTTATTTTAATAGTCAGACTGCAAACTCCGTCAGCTTGGAGAGCGAGTTGGAAACCCGTCTTGTAAAAGATGAGAGAGTCATCAATGAATATGAAGAGAATCTCTCCCAAATATCTGATACCAACTCGGAGGAATACCAGATTGCTAAAATTAATTTAGAATCGCAAAAAAATCTTTTGACTCAAAAGAAAGAAATTCTGGCTTTGTTAAAAGAAGGACGCTGGAAAGAAGCCTACTATTTGCAGTGGCAGGATGAAGAGAAGAATTATGAAGTTATGTCAAATGAACCGACTGCTAGCTCTGACTTTAAAATGGCGGTTGACCGCCAACGAAAGATTTACCAAGCCCTGTATCCCTTGAACATAAAAGCGCACAATTTAGTTTATCCGACCCACGGTATTGATCAGATTGTCTGGATTTTAGAGGTTATCATCCCAAGCTTGCTTGTGGTTGCTATTATTTTTATGCTAACGCAACTATTTGCAGAAAGATATCAAAATCATCTGGATACAGCTCAATTATATCCTTTTTCAAAAGTGGCATTTGCCATGTCCTCCCTTGGAGTTGGAGTGGGCTATGTAACTGTGCTGTTTATCGGAATCAGCGGATTTTCTTTTCTAGTGGGAAGTCTGATAAGTGGTTTTGGACAGTTAGATTATCCCTACCCGATTTATAGCTTAGTGAATCAAGAGGTAACTATTGGAAAGATACAAGATGTGTTATTTCCTGGCTTGTTCTTAGCTTTCTTATCCTTTATCGTCATTGTGGAAGTAGTGTACTTGATTGCTTACTTTTTCAAGCAAAAAATGCCTGTCCTTTTTCTTTCACTCATTGGGATTGTTGGCTTATTGTTTGGAATCCAAACAATTCAGCCTCTTCAAAGGATTGCACATCTGATTCCCTTTACTTACTTGCGCTCAGTGGAGATTTTGTCTGGAAGATTACCTAAGCAAATTGATAATGTCAATCTGAATTGGGGTATGGGGCTAGTCTTACTTCCTTGCTTGATTATCCTTTTGTTAGTGGGGATCCTATTTATCGAAAGATGGGGAAGTTCACGTAAAAGGGAAGTTTTTAATAGATTCTAGCATTCCTATACGGAAAACAAGTAAAAACTAACATAGAGAGGGAATCAACTTGATTCTCTCTTTTTGATTCGAAAACCAAGTCAAAATATAAACACAAACTTTTCAAAAAAATAACTTTTTATCTTGACAAGAGCTAGAAAACTTGGTATCATATAAAAGTTGAGAAAAGCAGAAGTGAGAGCTTCTCGCCTTGTGACATTAAGTTGCCTGGCCCTACGGATGAAAAGTTTCTAAGAAACGCTATCATAACGTGCGGGCTTGTATATTTACGAGTCCGCTATTGTTTTTCTCTAATAAAACAAAAGAGGTGAAAACCATAGCAAAGCAAGACTTATTCATCAATGATGAGATTCGTGTACGTGAAGTTCGCTTGATTGGTCTTGAAGGAGAACAGCTAGGCATCAAGCCACTCAGTGAAGCGCAAGCTTTGGCTGATAACGCTAATGTTGACCTAGTATTGATTCAACCCCAAGCCAAACCACCTGTTGCAAAAATTATGGACTACGGTAAGTTCAAATTTGAGTACCAGAAGAAGCAAAAAGAACAACGTAAAAAACAAAGTGTTGTTACTGTGAAAGAAGTTCGTCTAAGTCCAACGATTGACAAGGGTGACTTTGATACAAAACTTCGCAATGCACGCAAATTCCTTGAAAAAGGAAATAAAGTTAAGGTATCTATTCGCTTTAAGGGTCGTATGATTACCCATAAAGAGATTGGTGCAAAAGTTTTAGCCGAGTTTGCTGAAGCAACTCAAGATATTGCCATCATCGAACAACGTGCTAAAATGGATGGACGTCAAATGTTCATGCAATTGGCGCCAGCGACTGACAAAAAATAATTGTCAGAAAGTTAAATAAAGGAGAAAAAATCATGCCAAAACAAAAAACACACCGCGCATCAGCTAAACGTTTCAAACGTACAAGTTCTGGTGGACTTAAACGTTTCCGTGCTTACACTTCTCACCGTTTCCACGGAAAAACTAAGAAACAACGTCGTCATCTTCGTAAAGCATCTATGGTGCATTCAGGAGATTACAAACGTATCAAAGCAATGCTTACTCGCTTGAAATAATAGCTTGACTGTAAGTAAACAATTCTAGGAAATATTTGGAGGAAATAAAACATGGCACGTGTTAAAGGTGGCGTTGTATCACGCAAACGTCGTAAACGTATTCTTAAATTAGCAAAAGGTTACTATGGAGCTAAACACATCTTGTTCCGTACTGCAAAAGAACAAGTAATGAACTCTTACTACTATGCATACCGTGACCGTCGTCAGAAAAAACGTGACTTCCGCAAATTGTGGATCACTCGTATCAACGCGGCAGCTCGTATGAACGGACTTTCATACTCACAATTGATGCATGGTTTGAAATTGGCTGAGATCGAAGTTAACCGTAAAATGCTTGCTGACTTGGCTGTTAACGATGCAGCAGCTTTCACAGCTCTTGCAGATGCAGCTAAAGCAAAACTTGGTAAATAATAACAGATAAGACTGGAACAGGATTGTCCCAGTCTTTTTAAAAATAAAGGAGAAAAATATGGCTTCAAAAATGCTACACACTTGCTTACGAGTAGAAAATCTTGAAAAATCAATCGCATTTTATCAAGATGCTTTTGCTTTTAAAGAATTGCGTCGTAGAGATTTTCCAGACCATGCCTTCACGATTGTCTATCTAGGTCTTGAGGGTGACGACTATGAGTTGGAGTTGACTTATAACTATGATCATGGTCCTTATGTGGTTGGAGATGGATTTGCCCATATCGCCCTAAGTACACCTGATCTTGAGGCGCTTCATCAAGAGCATAGTGCCAAAGGCTATGAAGTTACTGAGCCAAATGGTTTACCAGGAACTGCACCTAACTATTACTTTGTCAAAGACCCTGATGGCTACAAGGTCGAAGTCATTCGTGAAAAATAAGGCTCTTTCAAATACAGGATAATTCAATTTGTGTAGCAGAAAGCTTACAAATAAAATTGAATATAGTAAAATAGGATTAGAAATCTTAAGAAAGTTGGTTCTTTATTGGAAACGCTAGTATTTTCAATCTCCGTTTTTCTAGCAGGTGTTTTATCCTTTTTTTCTCCTTGTATTTTTCCTCTATTACCTGTTTATACTGGAATTTTATTGGATGATCAGGAAAGTGCAAAAAGTTTTTCCTTGTATGGGAGAAAGGTTCTCTGGTCGGGTTTGATTCGAACACTTTGCTTTATCGCAGGTATTTCTCTCATTTTCTTTATTCTAGGCTTTGGTGCTGGTTACTTTGGTCATATTCTCTATGCAAATTGGTTTCGCTATACCATGGGTACGATTATCATTATTTTGGGCCTTCACCAGATGGAAATTTTTCATTTTAAGAAATTAGAGGTTCAAAAAAGCTTTACTTTCAAAAAATCAGCAGCCAATCGTTATTGGTCTGCCTTTTTACTCGGTCTTACCTTTAGCTTCGGTTGGACGCCATGTATCGGTCCAGTTTTAAGTTCTGTTTTAGCGCTTGCGGCTTCTGGGGGCAATGGTGCTTGGCAAGGAGCGATCTATACTCTTATTTACACTCTGGGGATGGCCATTCCTTTCTTGGTTTTGGCGCTAGCATCAGGAGTAGTCATGCCATATTTTAGTAAAATCAAGCGTCATATGATGCTACTGAAGAAAATTGGTGGTTTGCTCATTATTTTAATGGGAATTTTGTTAATACTGGGACAAGTAAATGTTCTAGCTGGAATTTTTGAATAAAGGAGAACAAATGAAAAAAGTAATGTTTGCTGCCTTAAGCCTCTTGTCAATAGTTGTATTGATGGCCTGTGGTGAGGAAGAGACTAAAAAAACTCAAGCCCCACAACAGCCAAAACAAGAAACGACTGTACAACAAATCGCTGTTGGAAAAGAAGCTCCAGACTTCACCTTACAATCCATGGATGGTAAAGAAGTTAAGTTATCTGATTATAAGGGTAAAAAAGTCTATTTGAAGTTTTGGGCTTCATGGTGTGGTCCATGTAAGAAAAGTATGCCTGAGTTGATGGAACTAGCGGCGAAACCAGATCGCGATTTCGAAATTCTTAGTGTCATTGCACCAGGAATTCAAGGTGAAAAAACTGTTGAGCAATTCCCCCAATGGTTCCAAGATCAAGGTTATAAGGATATCCCAGTGCTTTATGATACCAAAGCAACCACCTTCCAAGCTTATCAAATTCGAAGCATTCCTACAGAATATTTAATTGATAGCCAAGGAAAGATTGGGAAGATTCAATTTGGTGCTATCAGCAATGCGGATGCAGAAGCAGCCTTTAAAGAAATGAACTAGAATTGATAAAATCTGATTACAAGATGTAGTCAGATTTT
>NZ_KQ970262.1:107235-152507 GCF_001579045.1 Streptococcus mitis
GGTAAGTGGAAGTTACTTTGAGAAGTTGCCGTAGTCAGATTTTTTTAGAAAAACATTTTATAAATATTCACAAATATCCTATATTTATGGTAAAATAGAATCATCAGTTTATTTTGGAGTCAAAGATGAATATATTTAGAACAAAGAATGTAAGTTTGGATAAAACGGAGATGCACAGGCATTTGAAGTTATGGGATCTGATTTTGCTGGGTATCGGAGCCATGGTAGGGACAGGTGTCTTTACAATCACAGGTACTGCAGCTGCAACGCTTGCTGGTCCAGCTCTAGTGATTTCAATCGTTATTTCTGCCTTGTGTGTGGGATTATCAGCCCTCTTTTTTGCAGAATTTGCTTCACGAGTACCTGCTACAGGTGGTGCCTACAGTTATCTCTATGCTATTTTAGGAGAATTTCCAGCTTGGTTGGCTGGCTGGTTAACCATGATGGAATTCATGACAGCTATATCGGGTGTGGCTTCGGGTTGGGCAGCTTATTTTAAAGGGTTGCTCTCTCAATATGGGATAGCCCTTCCTCAGGCTTTAAATGGTACCTTTAATCCTCAAGCAGGGACATTTGTTGATTTATTGCCTATTCTTGTCTTGGTTCTGGTGACTTCGCTTGTTTTACTAAATGCCAAGGCAGCCTTACGCTTTAATTCGATTCTAGTCATTTTGAAATTTTCCGCTTTAGCTCTCTTTGTTTTAGTAGGAATTTGGCATATCAAACTTGATAACTGGAGTAATTTTGCTCCTTATGGTTTTGGACAAATCTATGGCGCTAGTACTGGTATTATGGCTGGTGCGTCTTTGATGTTCTTCGGTTTTTTGGGATTTGAATCCATCTCTATGGCTGTAGATGAGGTCAAGACTCCTCAAAAAAATATTCCTAGAGGGATTGTCTTATCGCTTTCTATCGTAACCATTCTTTATGCCTTGGTGACGCTTGTCTTGACTGGTGTGGTTCACTATAGTCATCTAAATGTCGATGATGCCGTTGCCTTTGCCCTTCGTAGTGTTGGGATTAGTTGGGCAGCCAACTATGTGTCATTAGTGGCTATCTTGACCTTGATTACAGTTTGTATTTCGATGATCTATGCCCTATCGCGTATGATTTACAGTTTAGCACGTGACGGGTTAATGCCTGCTGCCTTTAAAGAACTAACGAAGACTAGCAAGGTACCCAAAAATGCTACTATCTTGACAGGTCTAGCTTCAGCAGTAGCAGCAGGAATGTTCCCTCTTGCTAGTATCGCAGCCTTCTTAAATATTTGTACCTTGTCTTACCTGATCATGCTGGCTTATGGTTTGATTCGCTTACGGAGAGAAATGGGGATGCCCAGAGCAGGAGAATTTAAAACACCACTGGTACCATTATTACCAATTTTATCAATCATCATTTGTCTATCATTTATGTTGCAGTATAATATGGAAACCTGGTTTGCTTTTCTCGTTGCTTTGTTGATAGGAAGTATTATTTACTTTACTTATGGCTATAAATATTCCACTATAGAAGAATAAAGTGAAAGTCTGTTGAGTTGTTGAAATTCAGCAGATTTTTATATGTGAAAGAAATTTCAATTTTTTTCTAAAAATAGCTTGACAGATTAAATTTTTAGGAGTAGAATGTTTACCAGTTAATTAAACAGTTAAGGGGTTATCCATGAAGAAACAAAGTTTATTTTTAGTATTGTTAAGTGTCTTTCTTTTGTGTTTAGGTGCTTGTGGTCAAAAGGAAAGCCAGACAGGGAAAGGGATGAAAATTGTGACCAGTTTCTATCCTATCTACGCTATGGTAAAGGAAGTATCTGGTGACTTGAATGATGTTCGAATGATTCAGTCAAGTAGTGGGATTCACTCCTTTGAACCTTCGGCAAATGATATTGCAGCCATCTATGATGCAGATGTCTTTGTTTATCATTCTCATACGCTAGAATCTTGGGCAGGAAGTTTAGATCCCAATCTAAAAAAATCTAAAGTTAAGGTTTTAGAGGCTTCTGAAGGAATGACATTGGAACGTGTTCCTGGTCTAGAAGATGTGGAAGCAGGTGATGGAGTTGATGAAAAAACGCTTTATGATCCTCACACATGGCTAAATCCAGAAAAAGCTGGAGAAGAAGCGCAAATTATCGCTGATAAACTTTCAGAGGTTGATAGTGAACACAAAGAAACTTATCAAAAAAATGCGCAAGCCTTTATGAAAAAAGCTCAAGAATTGACTAAGAAATTCCAGCCTAAATTTGAAAAAGCGAGTCAGAAAACTTTTGTAACACAGCATACAGCCTTTTCTTATCTTGCTAAGAGATTTGGATTAAATCAACTTGGAATCGCTGGTATCTCTCCTGAACAAGAACCAAGTCCACGACAACTTACAGAAATTCAGGAATTTGTTAAAACCTATAAGGTTAAGACGATTTTTACAGAAAGTAACGCTTCTTCAAAAGTAGCGGAAACTCTTGTCAAATCAACAGGTGTGGGTCTTAAAACTCTGAATCCTTTAGAAGCAGACCCACAAAATGACAAAACTTACCTAGAAAATCTTGAAGAAAATATGAGTGTTCTAGCAGAAGAATTAAAGTGAGAAAAGAATGAAAATCAATAAAAAATATGTAGCAGGTTCAGTGGTAGTCCTTGTCCTAAGTGTTTGTTCCTATGAACTTGGACGGTACCAAGCTGGTCAAGTTAAGAAAGATTCTAATCGAGTTGCTTATATAGACGGTGATCAGGCTGGTCAAAAGGCAGAGAACTTGACACCAGATGAAGTCAGTAAAAAGGAAGGTATAAATGCCGAGCAAATCGTTATAAAGATTACGGATCAAGGTTATGTAACCTCTCATGGAGACCATTATCATTACTATAATGGTAAGGTTCCTTATGACGCTATCATCAGTGAAGAACTCCTCATGAAAGATCCGAATTATCAGTTGAAGGATTCAGACATTGTCAATGAAATCAAGGGTGGCTATGTGATTAAGGTAGACGGGAAATACTATGTTTACCTTAAAGATGCGGCTCATGCGGACAATATTCGGACAAAAGAAGAGATTAAACGTCAGAAGCAGGAACACAGTAGTAATCACGGAGGTGGTTCTAGCGATAAAGCGGTAGTCGCTGCCAGAGCTCAGGGTCGCTATACAACGGATGATGGTTATATCTTTAATGCCTCTGATATTATAGAAGATACAGGTGATGCCTATATCGTTCCTCATGGTAATCACTTCCACTATATTCCTAAGAGTGACTTGTCTGCCAGTGAATTAGCTGCTGCCCAAGCCTTCCTATCTGGAAAAGGTGGCCAATTAAGTACCGTTGAATATCGTTCAAGCAGGGGAGAAACAAGATCTAGTGTGAGAACGAGTCAAGCTGAGCCTCCTCAAAATCCTGAAACAGCTCCGGAGAGTCAAAGTGAGGATTTAGCTAGTCTCCTTCAAGAATTGTATGCTTTGCCACTTAGCCAACGTCATGTGGAGTCTGATGGATTGGTATTTGACCCAGCACAGATTACAAAACGTACAGCCAATGGTGTGGCTGTTCCTCACGGGGATCATTTCCATTTCATTCCTTATTCACAAATGTCTGCTTTGGAAGAAAAATTGGCTCGAAATCTACCAATTGGAGGTCAGCCAGTTCAAAGTCATTCTGACAATACGAAACCAAGCAGTACAGATAAACCAAGTTCAACACCAAGTTCACCGATTAAACCAAACTTTAATCTCAATACGCCGGCACCGAATAGAGGAACTGGAGGCGCCTATACAACGGATGATGGGTATGTCTTTAGTCCGACAGATGTGATTGAAGATACAGGTGACGCTTTTGTTGTACCGCATGGCAATCATTTCCACTATATACCTAAGAGTGATTTGTCAGCAGGAGAATTAGCTGCCGCCCAAGCCTATTGGAATGGGAAGCAAGGGGCTCGTCCTTCTTCAAGTTCTAGTCATAATGCAAATCCAGCCCAACCAAGTTTGATAGAGACTCCAAATCTGACTGTCACACCAACTTATCATCAAAATCAAGGGGAAGACATTCCAACACTTTTAAGTGAATTGTATGCCAAACCTTTGTCAGAACGCCATGTGGAATCGGATGGTCTAGTCTTTGATCCAGCACAGATCATCAAACGTACAGCTAACGGTGTGGCAGTGCCTCACGGGGATCATTATCACTTTATCCCTTATTCACAAATGTCTGATTTAGAGCAGAAGATTGCAAGAATGATTCCGTTAAAAGGGCAAAATGGATTAAATCAAATTGGTACAGATATTAAACCTTTAGTATCAAAAGAAGTAGTTCATAAGTTCTTAGGACAACCAATCAAAGCTTATGGAAAAGGTTTAGATGGTAAACCTTATGATACGAGTGATGGATACATATTTACCAAAGATTCCATCGATTCTGTTGATAAATCAGGTGTTATTGCCAAACACGGAGATCATTTCCATTATATGGGGTATGGTGAATTAGAACAATTCGAATTGGATGAAGTTGCTAAATGGATTCAAGAAACTGGTAAAAATCCAGACGACATTGTTTCTTCAGTTCACTCAGATGAGAAGGAAAGACCAAAGTTTGATTATAAAAAAGTAACTAATAGAATTTCTAGAAATAGTAAAGTTGGTTATATAATTAATGAAGGTGGTAAAGATTATTTTTATTCACGTGAAGAACTAGATCTTACTCAAATAGCTTTTTCTGAGCAGGAACTAATGCTTAAAGATAAAGATAATTATCGTTATGATATTGTAGAAACAGAAATTAAACCAAGATTAGCTGTTGATGTATCTAGCTTGCCTATGCATGCAGCTAATACTACGTATGATACTGGAACTTCCTTCATTATTCCGCATATCGATCACATTCACGTCGTACCTTATTCTTGGTTAAGTAGTGATCAAATTGCAACTATAAAATATGTAATGCAACATCCTGATGTGCGTCCTGAAGTTTGGTCAAAACCAGGTCATGATGATGCTGGATCTGTTATTGCTAATGTAACTCCTCTTGAAAAACGTCCTGGAATGCAGAATTGGCAAATTATCCATTCTGCGGAAGAAGTTCAGAAAGCACTTAAAGAAGGCAAGTTTGCAACTCCTGATGGATATATTTTTGATCCTCAGGATGTATTGGCAAAGGGAACTTATATTTGGGCAGATAAATCTTTCAGTATTCCAAAAGCTAGCGGTGATTCATTGAGAAGTATCAATCAGTCTGATTTATCAGAGAAAGAGTGGAAACAAGCTCAAGAGTTGATAGCTAAAAGAAATGAAGAAAAAGAAACAACAAATGCTTCTTCTAATTCACATCTAGTTTCTTCAGATAAGAAATCGGAAACAAAGAAAGATGCAACGGATTCAAACAAAGTTGATGAACAACCAAAGGATAATAAATCTCAAAATGAGGCAGATGCGACTAGCAGCAATCCTTTAGTCGAAAAAGTTGGTGAAGAAGAAAAATCACATACAGAAAATAAAGAAGATGATTATGATGATATACCAGATTATGGATTAGATAAGGATACTTTAAAAAATCATATAAATCAAATAGCACAAATAGCTCAAATTGATTCTAAATATCTTATTTTTTCATCAGAAGGAGTTCAGTTTTATAATAAGAATGGGGATTTAGTAACCTATGATATTAAAACTCTTAAGCAAATAAAACCTTAAAATATTTTGACTAATGAGCATCTAGTTGAAAGGATATTGTTCTATTATTGGATAGAATAATGTCCTTTTATTTGTTAATAAAAAGATGAAATTTCTTGCTAAAAAATGAAAAAAGATTCTTAAAGTAATAATTTGATTCTCTTTCACTAAAAAATCTTGACAGATAAACTTAAAAAAGGTAAACTATTTACTGGTTAATTAAATGGTTAAATAACCAGTTTAGGAAAAACTGTTTAACCTAGAAAAGAAGTTAAGAAATAGCTTTATCATTTATTGAAATGAGGGATTTATGAAATTCAGTAAAAAATATATAGCAGCTGGATCAGTTGTTATCGTATCCTTGAGTCTTTGTGCCTATGCACTGAACCAGCATCGCTCGCAGGAAAATAAGGACAATAATCGTGTCTCTTATGTGGATGGCAGTCAGTCAAGTCAGAAAACTGAAAACCTGACACCAGATCAGGTCAGTCAAAAAGAAGGAATTCAGTCTGAGCAAATTGTCATTAAAATTACAGATCAGGGCTATGTAACGTCACACGGTGATCACTATCATTACTATAATGGGAAAGTTCCTTATGATGCGATTTTCAGTGAAGAACTTCTGATGAAGGATGCTAATTATCAACTTAAAGACGCTGATATTATCAATGAGGTCAAGGGTGGCTATATCATCAAGGTCGATGGAAAATATTATGTCTACCTGAAAGATGCAGCTCATGCTGATAATGTTCGAACCAAGGATGAAATCAATCGTCAAAAACAAGAACATGTCAAAGATAATGAGAAGGTCAGCGCTGATGTTGCTGTAGCAAGGTCTCAGGGACGCTATACGACAGATGATGGTTATGTCTTTAATCCAGCTGATATTATCGAAGATACTGGTGATGCTTATATCGTTCCTCACGGAGGTCACTACCACTATATTCCAAAAAGTGATTTGTCTGCTAGTGAGTTAGCTGCTGTTAAAGCTCATTTAGCTGGCAAAAATACGCAACCAAGTCAGCTAAGTTATTCTTCAACAGCTAGTGAGAATAATACTCAATCTACAGTTCAAGGATTAATTAGAAAGCCAGAAAGCAAAATTGAAAATCTCCAAAGTCTATTGAAAGAACTCTATGATTCGCCTAGTGACCAACGTTACAGTGAATCAGATGGCTTAGTCTTTGACCCTGCTAAGATTATCAGTCGTACACCAAATGGAGTTGCGATTCCGCATGGCGACCATTATCACTTTATTCCTTACAGCAAGCTCTCTGCTTTAGAAGAAAAGATTGCCAGAATGGTGCCTATAGGCGGAACTGGTTCTACAGTTTCTACAAATGAAAAACCTCATGAAGTAGTGTCTAGTCTTGGAAGTATTTCAAGCAGTCCATCTACTTTGAATCATCCTTCCTTGCTTACAAATAAGGCTATCTCTTCAACATTTGATGGTTATATCTTTAATCCTCAAGATATTGTCGAAGAAACAGCTACAGCTTATATCGTCAGACATGGTGATCATTTCCATTACATTCCTAAGTCTAATCAAATTGGTCAACCTACTCTTCCAAATAATGGTCTAACAACACCTTCGCCATCTCTTCCAGTCAATCCTGGTGTTTTACATGAGGAACATGAAGAAGATGGGCACGGCTTTGATGCTAATCGGATTATTGCGGAAGATGAATCAGGATTTATCATGATCCATGGCGACCACAATCATTACTTCTTCAAGAAGTATTTGACACCAGAACAAATCAAGGCAGCTCAAGATCATTTGAGAGGTAAAACGCCAGTAACACCAAGTCCAGCACATGATGACGATGATGATCATGATGAAGATGCACATGATCATCACCATGCAGAACACGGCCATGATTTTGATGTCAATCGCGTCATCAGTGAGGATGAGCAAGGTTTTGTCATGTCACACGGTGACCACAATCATTACTTCTTCAAAAAGGATTTGACAGCTGAACAAATTAAGGCAGCTCAGGATCATTTGAAAACACATCATGATGCAGAGCCTGTAAAACCTCTTGCTAAAACGGTAGAGTCTTTCTCCAGAGATGCTAGTGATGAAGAAAAAATTGCTTATATTTCTAAAACATACGGAGTTCCACTTGAAGCGATTAGGATTTCAAACGGATTCTTTGTCTTTGGAAATCCAGACCAAGCCTACGATCCAACTCATATCCACCCATATGCTGTTCGTAAGGAACATGTTCGTTTGCCACTCCAAACTGGCAATCCAGAACTTGATTTCCTAAACGAACTCTATACCACTGCTTTGAGAGATGGCGTGTCTCCGTATAGCTTACAGGTAGAAAATGGTAGTTTTGTGATTCCTCATGGTGACCACAATCACTACATCAAGGTTCAAACCAAGGGCTATGAAGTAGCTTTGAAAAACAAGATTCCAGCCCTACAATCCAATTATCAACCTGGAGCTTTTGATGAGAAGGCAGTCTTGGAGAAAGTAGATCAACTTCTAGCTGATAGCAGAAGTATCTACAAAGACAAGCCTATCGAACAAAGACAGATTGAGTTAGCCTTAGGACAGTTTACTGAAAACATGAAGAAACTGGCAACTAACTCTACAGCAGGTTATCTTGCAACACTTGATCTCTTTGATAAGCAATATATCCATATTGATGAAAGTGTCAAACCTGTTGAAACAAGCGCTCTAGATAAGAAATATCAGGCTTTGATTGATAAAATCAATACTCTTGATACAGACTCTTATGGGCTTCCTAAGAAAGACCTTCTCGTTCGACTCCAAGAAGCTAAGTTGGCAAAAGATGAGGCTGCTTTAGCAGTGGTTGAATCACAACTTCAAGCTCTTCAAGACTTTAATGATCGAACAGGGGTTACAACAGTGGAATACATCAAGTATTTCTACCAACACGTAAATGACGGTCGTTTGAGTGATGAACTTCGAAACAAAGTTGCTCAGTTGACTTGGACCTTGTATCAATCCCAATCCTTCCTTAAGGCAGCAGAATTGAACAAATTATTCCCAAGTATCTATCAGGCAAAACAAGAAGTGGAAGAAGCTTTGAAAGCTCAGCCAACTACTGCGAAATCAAGTCAGACAGTTCTAGATACTGAAAAAGTTGATAATCAAAGTGCCAAGACAGCTATTTATGGCTTCTTGAAAGAATTGTACGGAGACTTTATGCCTGAAGAGCATATGAATCATGTCAGCAAGGAACAAGTAGAAAGTCTCTTGAGCAAGGCAACTCAACTCTTAGAGCAAATCCAAGAAGAAGGAATCAGACAATCCTTGGCAGAAGAAGTAGAAAATCTCAAAGCTGCCACAAACAAGGCTGATGCAGACTTGGATGAAGTAAACAGTCAGGTAAAAGATGTCTTGACTCGTATCGCTAGCGCCCTTCAACAAGAAAAGGAAAATGCTGAACAAGATCCTCAGACACTTGTACTCTATCAAAAACTCTACGATATTCTCATGTCGCTTCACGCATATTTAGAAAACAATAAGGGTTCTGATGAGGACTTTGATAAGGTGGATGCATTACTAGATCAACTTTCTGCTAATAGTAAAGACAAAGCAGCTTTACTTGAATTGACAAAAGCTATTCTAGTCTTGAATCAAGAAATCCAGTCAAAAGCTAGCGCAAGTGAAGAAACAAGTCCAGCAAGAAATGCTGAAGCAAATGGTGATAACACCAGTGCTGAGAACCAACCAAACGCAACTGCAGAATCTAACAGTGAAACTGCTAGCGACGAAAACAAACCGAGCAACGCAAGAGATTCTAAACCTGCTGAACCAGCTTCAGAAAAGGTAACAACAGAATCTACAACAAGTACTGGAAGCTAAGAAAAACCAGCAGAATAAAAAGAAAGGCGAAGTAGCTGAGCTACCTCGTCTTTTTAGCCTTTATAAGCTACGATACCAATGATGGTATCAACTGCACGTTCCATAGTCTGAAGGCTGACGTATTCAAAACGTCCGTGCATGTTTTCACCACCCGCAAAGATATTGGGAGTTGGGATTCCCATAAAGGAAATCTTAGAGCCGTCTGTCCCTCCACGGATTGGTTCGATAATAGGAGTGATACCTAGATCTTCCATAACGGCTTTAGCAATGGTAATTGGAGTCATATCTTTTTCAATGACTTCTTTCATATTGTAGTACTGGTCTGTCAAGTTGAGAGTGACACGGTCGCTACCAAGTTCTTGATTCATCTTATCAGCGATAGACTGCATAGTTGTTTTACGAGCTTCAAAGGCATCTTTTTCAAAATCGCGAATGATGTAGCTAGCACTTGCCTCCTCAACGCTACCTGTCACATCCATAAGATGATAGAAGCCTTGGTAACCATCCGTCAACTCAGGTCTGTCCTTTTCTGGAAGTTGATTATGAAAATCAATTGCTAGCTGAAGAGCATTAACCATCTGACCTTTGGCAGTACCAGGGTGGACATTACGACCTTGGAAATGCAATTCAGCACCAGCTGCTGAGAAGGTCTCGTATTGAAGTTCACCTAGTGGTCCTCCATCAACAGTGTAGGCAAAATCAACATCAAAATCTTCTGCATCAAATTTATTAGCACCAACACCGATTTCTTCATCTGGACCAAAACCAACACGAATCTCACAGTGTTTGATTTCAGGATGGGCAGTCAGATATTCAATAGCAGTCATAATTTCAGCAATCCCTGATTTGTCATCAGCGCCCAGCAAGGTTGTTCCATCGGTTGTAATGAGCGTTTGTCCTGGATATTTTTCAAGACTCTTGAAGTCAGCTGGATCTAATTTAAAACCAGAGTTTCCAAGTTCAATCACACCACCATCGTAGTTTTCAATTACCTGTGGATTGACTCCTTCGGCATTAAAATCAGCAGTATCCATGTGGGAGATGAAACCAATTTTACGTGTTAACGATGGATCATTGGCTGGTAAGGTACCAATCGCAAAACCATTTGGAAGGTAGTAGACGTTTTGCAGTCCAACACGTTTCATTTCAGGAATTAGGACATTTGTTGCGAAGTCAACCTGACTCTGTGTACTTGGAGTAGTAGTAGAGTGTTCATCAGAGCGCGTGTTGATCTTAACGTAGGTTAAGAAGCGTTCCAAGAGATTTGGATAAGTCATAAAAAACTCCTTTTGAATTCATTTTTTCCATTGTATCATAGAAAGAAGAGAAAAACAAAAAACAGAAGAGTGAGAATATCACTATCTTGGCGTTTACTTATCAACGAATTAATGATAAAATAAACTTGATAAAAATATCACAAGGAAGCGATTATGAAAAAAGCAATTTTAATGATGACTTTCGGTTCGCCAGAAGAGATTACCTTTGAAGGTGTGGCTGATTTTTTCACAAATATTCGTCGTGGAGTGAGACCTCAAGACTACGAGATTCAAACTCTCTACGATAATTATGTACGAATTGGGGGCACGCCTCTGCAAAAAATTACTCGAGAAGAGGTTGCCTTGGTAGAAGCCAGGCTGGGGAATGAATACAGTGTTTATTTTGCTAATAAGTTTTCTAGACCCTTTATTCCAGATGTAATTGGTCAGATGGAAGCAGACGGAATTGAGCAGTGTATTTGCTTGATTTTGGAGCCCCATTATTCGTTCTACTCTGTCATGGGCTATGAGAAATTTTTAGAAAGCAAACAAATTCAATTTTTGGTCATTAAGGACTGGTATCAGGAAGAAGCGCTCTTAAACTATTGGGCAGATGAAATTGCTAAGATTTTAAAAGATGAAGTAAAGCAGGATAGCTTTAAAGTCATCTTTTCAGCCCACAGTGTGCCCATTTTTGCCTTGGATTTTGGTGATCCCTATATCGATCAAATTTTCGAAAATAGCAAGCTAGTAGCTGAAAAACTAGGCTTGAGTTCAGAACAATATACCAATACTTGGCAGAGTGAGAGTGATATTGGGATTCCATGGATTAAGCCAGATGTTTTGGAGTATCTCAGAGAACAGACAGAACATCCAGACCATTATATTTTTGTTCCTATCAGCTTCATTAGTGAGCATATTGAAGTCTTGTTTGATAATGATGTGGAATGTTATGACTTGTGTCAGGAATTGGGTGTCAACTACCATCGTCCACCAATGCCCAATACGGATTCTCGTTTAATTGATGCCTTAGTCAATACAGTTAGAGCTAATGAACACCAGGAGTTTAAGGAATTTCTCCCAGAAGAAGAAACCTTTGATGAGTTAGTTCCTTCAGATGAGACGAAAAACATTTTGGCTGAATCTGAAGATTTACAAATGCCTGAATTTGTGAAAAAACTGATTGAGAAAAAAGGTCGGGAGAATGTCAAGATGCCTTATCTTATCAAGAAGATGCTAGAAAAAGCAGGCAAGTTGCCGAAAGAGTAAAGAAAAAGGATTTAGCTTTGCGCTAGATCCTTTTAATCGCTTATTTTTTCTCAAGGAGAGCTTTGATTTCTTGAAGTACTTCCAACTCAGTTGGACCAGCTGGAACTTCTTCAGCAGCTTCTTCTTTTTTAGTAAGGCTTTGAGCTTTTTCCATTGCTTTAATCACAAAGAATAGCACAGTACCAACTACAAGAAAGTTGATAATAGCACTCAAGAATTTACCATATGTAACACCATTCCATACAAGCTCAGCGATATTTTGTACTTTCGCAGCTTCCAAGGCTGGGTTCAATAGAAGTGGAGTGATGATATCATTAACAAATGAAGTAACGATAGCACCAAAAGCAGAGGCAATGATCACACCGACAGCAAGGTCAACAACATTACCACGAAGCAAAAATGCTTTAAGATCTTTTAACATTTTCATAATATCCTTTCAAAAATTTTTACTATTATTATATATTAATTAAGAAAAGCTTGCAAGATAGATGCTCAGAAGTTTTATTTATTAAAAACATAGACCTTGCTTAAAATGTAATTAAGAATAATTATCAATAATTGTGCAAGGAGTGTTTCGATTGCATTTACTTTATCAAGATTTTCATTTACGAATTGCCCTATGATATGAGGGAATTGAGTCACAAACAGAAAAGTAAAGAGCAAATCTAATAGAAAAGTAGAAAGGCGGGCAAGAGAAAATTTCACTAAACGGATAAGTCGACTCTTCCTTGCTTGCTTAAATACAATCGTATCATTTGTGATAAAGGCAAATAGGATACCAATAATATTTGCTAGGGCAGTAGCAAGGAGTTCCTGATGACTTAGTTGATAAATGACTAGTCGTGAGAGAATCGAAACTAGAGTTGTTGCAAGGCCAAAAAAGAGATAGGTTAAGATTTCATTGTTAAAAATTTTTTGAATACGAATTTTCATGTGTTAAGTATAGCATAAAGAAGGCTATTATGCTATACTAGTAAGGTTGAATAAAGCAACCCTTGGTGCTTAGCTTCTTTCACCAAGCATATTACACGCGGGCAACCGCCAAAGGAGAAAAGATGAAAAAATTAACTATTCGTGATGTTGCAGATATTGCAATCGTTGCTGCTATCTATGTCGTTTTAACTGTCACACCACCTCTAAATGCCATTAGCTATGGTGCTTATCAGTTCCGTATTTCAGAAATGATGAACTTTATGGCTTTTTACAATCCCAAGTACATCATCGGAGTTACCATCGGTTGTATGATTGCTAATTTCTTTAGCTTCGGACTGCTAGATGTCTTTGTTGGTGGTGGTTCAACCCTAGTGTTCCTTAGTCTAGGTGTTTGGCTTTTTGCAAAATACAGCAAGGATTACCTCTTTAACGGATTAATTCGAAAAGATCATTTCTTTTTTTCAATCCTCTTTTCAATTTCCATGTTTACCATCGCTGCAGAGTTGAATATCGTAGCGCAATTACCATTTTTCCTTACTTGGTTCACAACAGGGATCGGTGAATTTGCCTCATTGATTATTGGAGCGATTATTATCGGTAAAATTGGTCGTCGAATCGATTTAAGCAAATAGAACAGGACAAGCTAGGTAGCCTTTACCTGGCTTTTTCTTATGGAAAATTTCTAAGAAAACTTGACAAGTTTTTCTGATTATAGTATACTTTTTAAGTAAGCTGATTTAGCTCAGTTGGCAGAGCGCATCCATGGTAAGGATGAGGTCGCCGGTTCAATCCCGGCAATTAGCATGATATAGACAAGAAAACCCTTGATTTACAAGGTTTTTTGTTATGTATGCCCCAAATTTTTCAAAGATATTTCTTATGCACCTGTGTAAATAAAACTAATACTCAATGAAAATCAAAGAGCAAACTAGGAAGCTAGCCGCAGGTTGCTCAAAGCACTGTTTTGAGGTTGTAGATAAGACTGACGAAGTCAGCTCAAAACATGTTTTTGAGGTTGTAGATGAAACTGACGAAGTCAGTAACCATACATACGGTAAGGCGACGTTGACGAAGTTTGAAGAGATTTTCGAAGAGTATAAAGAGTTTTGGCTGTTGACAAAAGTGACTCTATCTAGTAGAATAGTAGATGCGATGAGTCGATAGGTAGTCTTCGGACTACTATTGAGCATAAGGAGGTCATAACGCAGGAGCGGACCTTGATGAGTTGTGTGAACCTGCTCATCACATGAAGATGCCTCTTAGTCCTTGGTCTAGCGACTGGGGATTTTTATTTTTCAAAAAATGATGAAAAAGCTTTGCAATTCATGGAAAAAGTAGTATAATACTTCTATTATAGAAATTTTTAGAAAATTCCGAAAGAGGTTATTTATGGGATATACAGTTGCTGTAGTCGGCGCGACAGGTGCTGTCGGAGCTCAGATGATAAAAATGTTGGAAGAATCAACACTTCCAATCGATAAAATTCGTTTACTTGCTTCTGCACGTTCAGCAGGCAAGACTTTGAAGTTTAAAGATCAAGATATTACGATTGAAGAAACGACTGAAACAGCTTTTGAAGGAGTTGATATTGCTCTCTTTTCAGCAGGTGGTTCTACATCAGCTAAGTATGCACCATACGCAGTTAAAGCTGGAGCGGTAGTAGTAGATAATACATCTTACTTCCGTCAAAATCCAGATGTTCCTTTGGTTGTTCCAGAGGTCAATGCTCATGCACTTGATGTCCACAACGGGATTATTGCTTGCCCTAACTGTTCAACAATTCAAATGATGGTGGCTCTTGAGCCAGTTCGCCAAAAATGGGGCTTGGACCGTATCATTGTTTCAACTTACCAAGCAGTTTCAGGTGCTGGTATGGGAGCAATTCTTGAGACACAACGTGAACTTCGTGAAGTCTTAAATGATGGTGTAGCCCCACGTGATTTACATGCGGAAATTTTGCCTTCAGGTGGTGACAAGAAACACTATCCTATCGCCTTTAACGCTCTTCCACAAATTGATGTCTTCACTGACAATGATTACACATACGAAGAGATGAAGATGACCAAGGAAACTAAGAAAATCATGGAAGATGATAGCATTGCAGTATCTGCAACATGTGTGCGTATTCCAGTCTTGTCAGCTCACTCTGAGTCTGTTTACATCGAAACAAAAGAAGTGGCTCCAATCGAAGAAGTCAAAGCAGCTATCGCAGCCTTCCCAGGTGCTGTTCTTGAAGATGATGTAGCTCATCAAATCTATCCTCAAGCCATCAATGCAGTTGGGTCACGTGATACCTTTGTTGGTCGTATCCGTAAAGACTTGGATGCTGAAAAAGGAATTCACATGTGGGTTGTTTCAGATAATCTTCTCAAAGGTGCTGCTTGGAACTCAGTTCAGATTGCTGAAACTCTTCATGAACGTGGCTTGGTTCGTCCAACTGCCGAATTGAAATTTGAATTAAAATAGTCATATCGTTTAGGAGTTCAGATGAACTCCTTCTTTGAAATAGAGAGGTGTTTTCATGTCTTATCAAGATTTAAAAGAGTGTAAAATCATCACAGCCTTTATTACTCCCTTCCACGAGGATGGTTCCATCAACTTTGATGCTATTCCAGCCTTGATTGAGCATTTGTTGGCTCATCATACAGACGGCATTCTTCTAGCTGGAACGACTGCTGAGAGTCCGACCTTGACCCACGATGAGGAGTTGGAGTTATTTGCGGCTGTACAAAAGATTGTCAATGGACGCGTTCCTTTGATTGCGGGTGTAGGTACCAATGATACGCGCGACTCTATCGAGTTTGTCAAAGAAGTAGCAGAATTTGGTGGTTTTGCTGCTGGACTTGCTATTGTTCCTTACTATAACAAGCCTTCTCAAGAAGGGATGTATCAGCACTTTAAAGCCATTGCAGATGCTTCTGACTTACCAATTATTATCTATAATATTCCAGGTCGTGTGGTTGTTGAATTGACTCCAGAAACCATGCTTCGCTTGGCTGACCATCCAAATATCATTGGCGTAAAAGAATGTACTAGTTTAGCAAATATGGCTTACTTGATTGAGCACAAACCAGAAGAGTTCTTGGTCTATACTGGTGAGGATGGAGATGCTTTCCATGCCATGAACCTTGGTGCGGATGGGGTTATTTCTGTTGCCTCTCATACAAATGGGGATGAAATGCACGAGATGTTTACTGCCATTGCAGAAAGCGATATGAAGAAAGCTGCAGCTATTCAACGTAAATTCATTCCTAAGGTTAATGCCCTCTTCTCATATCCAAGTCCTGCTCCTGTCAAGGCCGTTCTCAACTATATGGGATTTGAAGCTGGACCAACTCGTCTACCTCTTGTTCCAGCACCAGAAGAAGATGCCAAACGCATTATCAAAGTTGTTGTAGATGGCGATTACGAAGCGACTAAGGCAACTGTAACTGGGGTTTTAAGACCAGATTATTAATGAAGACAATAAAATCCATGACCGAATGAAGGATCATGGATTTTTCTTATTTTCCTAAACAGAATTGGCTAAAGAGTTGGGTGATGAGTTCATCTGGAGCAGCGTCTCCAGTGATTTCTCCGAGTATTTCCCAAGTACGAGTCAAATCAACTTGAAGCAAATCAACTGGCATTCCCAGTTCAAGACCTTCATTAACAGCTTGAAGGCTTTCAACAGCCTTTTCAATTAAGGAAATGTGACGGGCGTTAGACAAGTAAGTAGCGTCTTGCTCAACCAAACCAGCATTTTCAAAGAAGAGGTTGTTGATTCTCTCTTCAATCTTATCGATGTTTTGGTTTTTAAGGACTGAAATACGAATAACGTCTTCAGGTAGTTCCGAAGTTTCAATCGCTTCAGGCAGGTCGGTTTTATTAAGAAGAATAATACGGTTTGTATCTTGGCTAATCTCAAGAAGTTGTCGGTCTTGGGTGGTTAATGACTCGCTAGCGTTTAGTACTAGCAGAACCAAGTCAGCTTCCTTAAGAGCTTTTTTCGAACGCTCAACTCCAATTTGTTCAACGATATCATCCGTTTCACGAATACCAGCTGTATCAATCAGTTTGAGAGGGACACCGTTGATGTTGACGTATTCTTCAATGACATCACGTGTCGTACCAGCAATGTCTGTAACGATAGCCTTGTCCTCACGCAAGAGGTTGTTGAGGAGGCTGGATTTCCCAACGTTGGGGCGTCCGATGATGGCTGTGGAAATTCCTTCCCGAAGGATTTTACCGCGACGGGCTGTCCTAAGGAGATTAGTTAGCAATTGCTCAAACTCCATAGTCTTCTCTCGGACCACAGCAGTAGTCGCTTCCTCAATATCGTCATACTCAGGATAGTCGATATTGACCTCAACTTGGGCAAGTGTATTGAGGATTTCTTGACGGGTATTATTGATAAGATCAGAAAGGGAACCATCTAGTTGTTTGACCGCAATGTTCATGGCCTTGTCAGTCTTGGCACGGATGATGTCCATAACGGCTTCAGCCTGAGTCAAGTCTACGCGACCATTTAGAAAGGCACGTTTGGTAAATTCACCAGGTTCTGCCAACCGAGCTCCTTCACGAATAGCTAGTTGGAGAATTTCATTGGTCACCGCAATCCCACCGTGGGTGTTAATCTCGATAATATCCTCACGAGTGAAGGTTTTTGGAGACTTCATAGCCCCAACAATAACCTCGTCCATGACTTTTCCTGTCTGAGGGTCAACGATGTGACCGTAGTTAAGGGTATGGCTAGCAACCTGACTCAAGTCGTTTCCTTTAAAAATCTTTTGCGCAATAGCAAAACTTTCTGTTCCGCTCAGGCGGACAATACCAATAGCCCCTTCACCTAGTGGAGTAGAGATAGCAGCGATGGTATCAAATTCACGTGTAATCATAATATTTCCTTTAATTAATAGCTCTTTTCTTGGAAATTTTTCCAAGTATCCTTTCAAATTGTAACAAATTTGGACTATTTCTTCAATGGATGCTACTTGGAGATTGAAAAAGCCTAAGCATTTCTGCTTAAGCTAGCTTATTTGGTGCGCATTTCACCTTGAGGGAAGTAAGTTCCTTCTGGCATGTCGTTGATGATGACATGGACAGCAGATTGAGGGGCTCCAGTGTTGCGAACAACAGCTTCTGTTACTTCCTTAGCAAGAGCTTTCTTTTGCTCGAGCGTGCGTCCTTCAAATAAATCGATGCGTACAAATGGCATAATAGCTTCCTCCACTAGTTTTTGATTTCTTCTATTTTACCACATTTTGCCGTTTAAAGCTTCAGAAAATTATGATATACTAGAATGTAGCAAAAATTTAGAAATGGACGTGAAGCAAGAAACATGGCACAGTTGTATTATCGTTATGGGACCATGAACTCTGGTAAGACTATTGAGATTCTCAAGGTGGCCTATAACTATGAGGAGCAAGGAAAAGGTGTTGTGATTATGACTTCAGCTCTGGATACACGTGACGGTGTTGGCTATGTGTCGAGTCGAATCGGTATGAAACGCCCTGCTCTTGCGATTGAGGAGACGACGGATATCTTTGGCTATATCCGAGACCTACCAGAAAAGCCTTACTGTGTTTTGGTCGATGAAGCCCAGTTTCTCAAGCGTCACCATGTTTACGACCTAGCTCGTGTTGTTGATGAGTTAGACATACCTGTCATGGCTTTTGGCTTGAAAAATGACTTTCGCAATGAACTGTTCGAGGGTTCCAAATATCTCTTGCTTTTAGCAGACAAGATTGACGAAATCAAGACCATCTGTCAGTATTGCAAGAAAAAGGCGACTATGGTTTTGCGAACACAGGATGGACTGCCCGTTTACGATGGAGAACAGATCCAGATTGGCGGTAATGAAACCTATATCTCGGTTTGCCGTAAACATTATTTTGCGCCAATGATAACCTCTAACAAGGAGCAAAACTATGACAATTGAACTAAGAGATGTTACAATGGAAAATTATTTTGATGTTTTGAATTTGGATGTCAAGGAATATCAAAAACAATTCATTGCAACCAACGCAATTAGTTTAGCTGAAGCATATGTCTACACTAAAAATGGAGATTTTGTAGCTCCATTGGCAGTTTATGATAATGATGCAATTATAGGTTTTGTGATGATAGCTTATGATAAAAAGATCGGAATTAGTAGTGGAAATTATTTACTATTTCGTTTTATGATTGATAAGAATTTTCAAAATCAAGGATATTTTAAACCAATTATGGATAAAGTACTAGACTATGTTCGGACAGCGCCAGCAGGTTTAAGCAATAAACTTTGGTTGTCTTATGAACCAGAAAATGAACATGCAAGATCTTGTTACCTCAGTTATGGATTTAAAGAAACTGGGGAAATATCCGAGAACGAAGTAGTAGCAATCTATGATTTAACAATTGAGAAATAAGGAGAAAAAATGAACATCTATGATCAACTACAAGCTGTAGAAGACCGTTATGAAGAATTAGGAGAATTGCTGAGTGACCCTGATGTGGTTTCGGACACCAAGCGTTTCATGGAGCTCTCAAAAGAAGAGGCTTCAAGCCGTGATACAGTGACGGCTTACCGAGAATACAAACAAGTCCTTCAAAACATCGTTGACGCTGAAGAAATGATTAAGGAATCAGGCGGAGATGCGGACTTGGAAGAAATGGCCAAGCAAGAGCTCAAAGATGCCAAGGCTAAAAAAGAAGAATACGAAGAAAAACTGAAAATCTTGCTCCTTCCAAAGGATCCAAATGATGACAAGAATATTATCCTTGAAATCCGTGGCGCTGCTGGTGGAGACGAAGCAGCACTTTTTGCGGGTGACCTTCTAACCATGTACCAAAAGTATGCGGAAGCCCAAGGCTGGCGCTTTGAAGTTATGGAAGCCTCTATGAATGGTGTCGGCGGTTTTAAAGAAGTGGTTGCTATGGTTTCTGGTCAGTCTGTATACTCTAAACTCAAGTACGAATCAGGTGCCCACCGTGTGCAACGTGTCCCTGTGACAGAAAGCCAAGGTCGTGTTCATACTTCGACAGCAACAGTTCTTGTCATGCCTGAAGTCGAAGAAGTAGAATACGATATTGATCCAAAAGACCTTCGTGTTGACATCTATCACGCCTCTGGTGCTGGTGGACAGAATGTCAATAAGGTTGCGACTGCCGTTCGTATCGTTCACTTGCCAACCAATATCAAGGTTGAGATGCAGGAAGAACGTACTCAGCAGAAAAACCGTGAGAAAGCCATGAAAATCATCCGTGCGCGTGTTGCTGACCACTTTGCACAAATTGCTCAGGATGAACAAGACGCTGAGCGTAAATCAACAATCGGTACTGGTGACCGTTCAGAACGTATTCGTACTTATAACTTCCCACAAAACCGTGTCACAGACCACCGTATCGGCTTGACTCTCCAAAAACTAGATACTATTTTGTCTGGTAAATTGGATGAGGTTGTGGATGCTTTGGTGCTCTATGACCAAACACAAAAATTAGAAGAATTAAATAAATAATGATATTAGCTCAATTATTTTCAGATTTTGAAGAAGAGTTGATAAGACAAGGAGAGGAAGCTGAAAGCCTCTCTTTTGTCTATCGTGGCCTGAAAAATCTTCCTTTCACAGATTTTGTTTTTGCCCTCCAGAAAGAGGTAACAGAGGAAGAAAAACAATTTGTAAAAGGAATTTTTCAACAGTTAGTAGATCATAAACCAGCACAGTATATTATCGGACAGGCAGATTTTTATGGAATGCAGTTAAAAGTTGTTGAGCGGGTTTTGATTCCCCGTCCAGAGACAGAGGAATTAGTCGAGCTTATCCTGGCTGAAAATTCTGAAGAAAATCTTAAGGTCCTAGATATCGGGACAGGTAGTGGAGCTATTGCTCTCGCTCTAGCAAAAAATAGACCAGATTGGTCAGTGACAGCAGCAGATATTTCCCAAGATGCTTTAGATTTAGCTAACGAAAATGCTAAAAATCAAAATCTTCAAATATTTTTAAAAAAATCTGACTGTTTTACAGAAATTTCTGAAAAATATGATATAATTGTTTCCAATCCACCCTATATCTCTCGTGAAGATGAGTCAGAGGTCGGCTTGAATGTTTTGCATTCGGAGCCTCATCTAGCTCTCTTTGCAGATGAGGATGGCCTAGCTATTTACCGTAGAATTGCGGAAGATGCAAAAGACTATCTCAAAGATGGTGGTAAGATTTACCTTGAAATTGGATACAAGCAAGGTCAAAGTGTTCCTGACCTTTTTAGGAAGCATCTTCCTGAAAAACGTGTAAGAACGCTTAAGGATCAATTTGGTCAAGATAGGATGGTTGTGGTTGATGATGGACAGGATTAGGCAAGAGTTGGAAAAGGGTGGAGCTGTTGTTCTGCCTACAGAGACTGTTTATGGTCTTTTTGCTAAGGCCTTAGATGAAAAGGCAGTTGACCATGTTTACCAACTCAAACGTCGTCCTAGAGACAAGGCACTCAATCTCAATATCGATTCTCTCGAGGACATCTTGCACTTTTCAAAGAATCAGCCAACTTATCTACAAAAACTTGTAGAGACCTTTTTGCCAGGTCCTTTGACCATTATTCTCGAAGCTAATGACCGAGTTCCCTATTGGGTCAATTCTGGCCTCGCGACTGTTGGATTTCGGATACCCAGTCATCCCATCACGCTTGATTTGATTCGAGAGACGGGACCCTTGATTGGACCGTCTGCCAATATCTCAGGTCAGGCAAGTGGAGTGACCTTTGATCAAATTCTGAAGGATTTTGACCAAGAGGTTTTGGGGCTGGAAGACGATGCTTTTCTAACTGGACAGGATTCAACTATTTTGGACTTGTCTGGAGATAAGGTGAAAATCTTACGCCAAGGGGCCATTAAGCGAGAAGATATACTTGCTAGGTTGCCAGAGATTTCTTTTGAGGAGGCATGAAATGCTAAGAGATTTAAGAGAAACTGATGTGAAAGCTATATGTGAGATCAACCAATATGCTTTGGGTTATTCTTTTAGTCCAGAGGACACAGCTAGTCAACTAGCTAGATTATCTCAGGATTCACATCATTTCCTACTTGCTTATGAGGATGAAGCTAGTCATGCCTTGCTTGGATATGTCCACGCTGAGGTCTATGAATCACTTTATTCTAAAGCAGGATTTAATATTTTAGCCTTAGCAGTTTCACCTCGAGCGCAAGGTAAAGGTATTGGTAAAAGCTTATTACAAGGGTTGGAAGAAGAAGCAAAAAGACGTGGTTACGGGTTTATCCGCTTAAACTCAGCCGATCATCGTCTGGGAGCTCATGCATTTTATGAAAAAGTTGGTTATACTTGTGATAAAATGCAGAAACGGTTTATTCGCATCTTTTAGTTTATTTTCTTATTGTAAAATCAAACTAATGGACTAGTCACACAATAAAGGAGAAGACCTATGATTTTTGATAAAGATGATTTTAAAGCATATGATGCTGATCTCTGGAATGCTATTGCCAAAGAAGAAGAACGCCAACAAAACAACATTGAGTTGATTGCTTCGGAAAACGTAGTTTCCAAGGCTGTTATGGCAGCTCAAGGGTCTATCTTGACGAATAAATACGCCGAAGGCTACCCAGGCCGCCGTTATTATGGTGGAACGGATGTGGTAGACGTGGTAGAAAGTCTAGCTATTGAACGTGCAAAAGAAATTTTCGGCGCTAAATTCGCTAATGTCCAACCTCACTCAGGAAGCCAAGCCAACTGTGCGTCTTACATGGCCTTAATTGAGCCAGGTGATACCGTTATGGGGATGGATTTGGCAGCAGGTGGGCACTTGACCCACGGAGCTCCTGTCAGCTTCTCTGGTCAAACCTACAACTTTGTTTCTTATAGTGTTGACCCTGAAACGGAACTCTTGGATTTTGATGCTATCTTGAAACAAGCCCAAGAAGTAAAACCAAAATTGATCGTAGCAGGTGCTTCAGCCTATTCTCAAATTATCGACTTTTCAAAATTCCGTGAAATCGCAGATGCTGTTGGGGCTAAGCTTATGGTGGATATGGCCCATATCGCTGGTTTGGTTGCAGCTGGTCTTCACCCAAGCCCAGTGCCATACGCTCATATCACTACAACAACGACCCACAAAACCCTTCGTGGACCACGTGGTGGTTTGATTTTGACCAATGATGAAGATCTAGCTAAGAAGATCAATTCAGCTATTTTCCCTGGTATTCAGGGCGGTCCTTTGGAGCATGTTGTGGCAGCTAAAGCTGTTTCTTTCAAAGAAGTATTAGATCCAGCCTTCAAGGAATATGCTGCTAATGTCATCAAGAACAGCAAGGCTATGGCAGATGTCTTCTTGCAAGACCCTGATTTCCGTATCATTTCTGGGGGGACTGAAAACCACCTCTTCCTAGTGGATGTTACTAAGGTTGTAGAAAACGGAAAAGTTGCTCAAAACTTGCTGGATGAAGTCAATATTACCCTAAATAAAAACTCAATTCCTTACGAAACCTTGTCACCATTCAAGACAAGTGGGATTCGTATCGGATCTGCAGCCATTACTGCACGTGGATTTGGTGAAGAAGAAAGTAGCAAAGTAGCTGAACTCATCATTAAAACCCTTAAAAATGCAGAAAATGAAGCTGTCTTAGAAGAAGTGAGAAGTGAAGTCAAAGTGTTGACAGACGCCTTCCCATTATACGAGGACTAAAACTTTTATGGACATTTATATTAAGAAAGCCATTATTCACCAGTTCAGTCCGGCTGATACCGAGCTGTTCCTAGCGGATAAGCTTCTCAATATTACTCCAAAAATCGAAGAATACCTGCGTAAAAAAATTGAACGTGTGTATTCAGATGAAGCCAAGACTGGGATTTTCGAAGAAGAAAATCCCTTCTTCAATCACATCACAGACGATTTGTTGGAGACATCAGTAACGCTGGCTAATCTCTGGAAAGAGGAGTTCAGCATTTCAGAAAATCTCAAGACCAATGACTTGATTTTTGTGCAATTTTCTAAAGAAGGTGTAGAACATTTCGCTTTCTTGAGAATTGCCCTGCGGGAGACCTTGACTCACCTTGGAGGAGAAGTTGATAATCCAATCAAGTTGACTCAGAATAACCTGCCTGGATTTGGAACAGGGGCTGACGAGGCCTTGGTAGTCAATCTTCAGAGCCGCAAGTACCATCTGATTGAAAAACGAATCAAGTACAATGGGACTTTCTTGAACTATTTTTCAGAAAATCTTCTTGCCGTCGCCCCTAAGATTTCACCCAAGAAATCCATCAAGGAACTGGAAAAGACAGCCCAGAGAATTGCTGAATCTTTTAACACAGATGATTTTCAATTTCAATCCAAGGTCAAATCAGCGATTTTCAACAACTTAGAAGAAAGCAATGAGTTGTCACCTGAAAAATTGGCCAATGACCTTTTTAACAACAATCTGACAGCTCGTCTAAGCTTTATTGACCAAGTCAAGGAAGCTGTACCAGAACCAGTTCAATTTGATGAAATTGATGCCAGTCGTCAGCTTAAAAAATTTGAAAATCAAAAACTCTCCTTGTCAAATGGAATTGAGCTCATCGTTCCCAATAACGTCTATCAAGACGCCGAGTCTGTTGAGTTTATCCAAAATGATAATGGAACCTACTCTATCTTAATCAAAAATATCGAGGATATCCAAAGTAAATAATGTTTAAACGAATTCGAAGAGTGCTTGTACTAGCAGTCTTCCTTTTTGCTGGATATAAAGCTTACCGTGTTCACCAAGATGTCAAGCAAGTCATGACCTATCAACCCATGGTGCGAGAAATCTTGAGTGAAAAAGACACCCCAGCAAACGAAGAGCTTGTGCTCGCTATGATTTATACCGAAACAAAAGGAAAAGAAAGCGATGTTATGCAGTCTAGTGAGTCTGCTAGTGGTTTCACCAACACTATCAATGATAATGCCTCTAGCATTCGGCAAGGTGTTCAAACTCTGACAGATAATCTCTATCTGGCTCAGAAGAAGGGTGTTGATGTCTGGACAGCTGTTCAAGCCTATAATTTTGGACCTGCCTATATCGATTTTATCGCCCAAAATGGCAAGGAAAACACCTTGGCACTGGCTAAACAGTATTCTCGTGAGACTGTTGCTCCCTTGCTTGGCAATACCACTGGAAAGACTTATAGTTATATTCACCCCATTTCTATCTTCCACGGTGCTGAACTCTATGTAAATGGAGGAAACTATTATTATTCTAGACAGGTGCAACTTAATCTTTACATTATCAAATGTTTCAATCTCTTTTCGACATCTGGCTAGTCCAGGTGTTTTTGTTATAAGTTTTCTTTAAGTTACTTATATTACTCTAGATATGTAAAGGAGGGTATCCCCCATGAGAAAGAAAATCTTTCTGACAAGTGCTGCAGTTTTGTGGGCAGTAACAGCTATGAATAGCGCCCATGCAGCAACAGATGTTCAAAAAGTTATCGATGAAACCTATGTCCAACCTGAATATGTCCTAGGTTCATCATTGTCTGAAGATCAAAAAAATCAAACCCTTAAAAAACTGGGCTACAATGCCTCAACAGACACCAAAGAACTCAAGACCATGACACCTGATGTCTATTCTAAGATTATGAATGTGGCAAATGACTCTAGCTTACAACTGTATTCATCAGCCAAGATTCAAAAACTAGGTGACAAGTCGCCACTTGAGGTCAAGATTGAAACACCAGAAAACATCACCAAAGTGACTCAGGATATGTACCGAAATGCAGCCGTAACCTTGGGTGTGGAACACGCCAAAATCACTGTAGCAGCACCCATTCCAGTTACAGGTGAGAGTGCCTTAGCCGGGATTTACTATTCGCTGGAAGCTAATGGAGCCAAGGTGCCACAAGCCAATAAAGACTTGGCTCAAGAAGAGTTGAAGGCTTTATCCGATATCAATGCTGAAAACAAGGACAAGTCAGGGTATGATGCTAATAAATTAAACGTTGCCCTAGCCGATATCAAGTCAGGACTCGCCAAAGCGAAAGAAAGCAAGGGAAATCTGACAGAGGAAGATGTCCGCAAAATTGTTGAAGATACCTTGAAAAATTACAAACTCGATCAGGTTATAACAGGAAACCAGATCAATATCATCATCAATTTTGCTTTAAATCTCTCAAAAAGTGATATCCTAAGCAATGCAGATTTCACTAAAACCCTAAATGACCTGAAACAAAGTATTGTTTCACAAGCTGGCAACAGTTTTAAAAATATCAACCTTAACTTTGATGCTGATAAGGCGCTAGAAGACGGCGGTAACTTCTTAAGCTCCCTCTGGCAAGCCATAGTCAACTTCTTTAAGAGTTTTGGTTCTTAAGAAATTTCATGGTATAATAGATGGTAACCGTAACGTTGCCGTCTTTTTTGTCGGCCAATAGAAAGAGAAGAGAATGTTAAAGAAAAATGATATTGTAGAAGTTGAAATTGTTGACTTGACCCATGAAGGGGCAGGAGTTGCCAAGGTGGATGGTTTGGTCTTTTTTATAGAGAATGCTTTACCGAGTGAAAAAATTCTCATGCGTATCCTCAAGGTCAATAAAAAGATTGGTTTTGGAAAGGTTGAGGAATACCTTGTCCAATCACCACACCGTAATCAAGATCTAGATTTGGCTTATCTGCGTTCAGGAATTGCTGATTTAGGACATCTTGTCTATCCAGAACAGCTCAAGTTTAAAACCAAGCAAGTCAAGGACAGTCTATACAAGATTGCTGGGATTGCTGATGTAGAGGTTGCTGAAACACTTGGTATGGAAAATCCAGTCAAGTACCGCAACAAGGCACAGGTCCCTGTTCGTCGTGTTAATGGTGTCTTGGAAACTGGATTTTTCCGTAAGAATTCCCACGACCTCATGCCACTGGAAGATTTCTTTATCCAAGATCCTGTGATTGACGAGGTAGTAGTGTTCCTACGCGACTTGCTCCGCCGTTATGATTTGAAACCTTATGATGAAAAGGAACAAGCTGGATTGATTCGAAACCTTGTGGTGCGTCGCGGACACTATTCAGGACAAATCATGGTTATCTTGGTTACAACTCGTCCGAAGATTTTCCGTGTGGAACAATTGATTGAACAACTAATCAAGCATTTCCCAGAGATTGTGTCTGTTATGCAAAATATCAACGACCAAAACACCAATGCGATTTTTGGTAAGGAATGGCTCACCCTTTATGGACAAGACTTTATCACTGACCAGATGTTGGGAAATGACTACCAAATCGCTGGACCTGCTTTTTACCAAGTCAATACTGAAATGGCAGAGAAACTTTATCAGACAGCCATTGACTTTGCGGAGTTAAAAGAAGATGATGTGGTTATTGATGCCTACTCTGGTATCGGAACGATTGGTCTTTCTGTTGCGAAACATGTTAAAGAAGTTTATGGTGTTGAGGTAATTCCAGAAGCGGTTGAGAATAGTAAGAAGAATGCCCAACTAAACAATATTTCAAACGCCCACTATGTCTGTGACACAGCTGAAAATGCTATGAAAAATTGGCTTAAAGATGGAATACAACCAAGCCTTATCCTAGTGGATCCACCGAGAAAAGGACTCACTGATAGCTTTATCAAAGCAAGTAGCCAAACAGGAGCAGACCGCATCGCCTATATATCATGTAATGTCGCAACCATGTCGCGTGATATCAAACTCTACCAAGAGTTAGGATATGAATTGAAGAAAGTCCAGCCAGTTGATTTGTTTCCTCAAACGCATCATGTGGAGTGTGTAGTGTTGCTACAACGAACAAGAGGGTGAAAATCCTTGATTTTAAGCTATTTTACAAGCATTTTGTATTTGTAGATAAAGGCAATTTTGACGTTAAAAAAGTCCTAAAAAGGCACATAGATGTAAATGTATTTGTAGATGTCGTTTGCGTATCGGAAAAATGAATACAACAATAAATATTTATCTAAAGAAAGTGTATGAAATATAGTATACTATATTAGTATAATATTAAAAAAGAAGTTTGATAAATTTGAGTTTATAGGGGATTTTTATATTAATGGTAAAATAATAAAAAACATAAACGCAAATACTGAGGAGATTAGAAATGTTTGGATTTTTAAAGAAAAAGAAAAAAAAATATCAGTTGTGAAACGGAAACAGATAAGAACAAAATAACGATAGATAGGTTTCAAAAATACTTAAATCTAGTAAATAATAATCGTTTAGGGTATGATCCAGTACAATGCGCAAAAATTTTCATCGAAATCATAGTTGAACATCTAAACTATGATGAAGCTTTGCAAGCTATTGAGAAGGAGCATGATGCACAAGATAATTCATTAATCGAAGAAATTTATTCGAAAATTGAAAGTTACTTATTATTAAATAGGAAAACGATTTATATGGAAAAAGTACACATGAAGATAGGTATTAATAAATTACCTATTTTACTAAACCCTTGGAATGGAGAAAGAATACTCGATAATTTTATAGGTATAAACGATGATAATGTATTTGATGGTGTTCTTTTTAGTTCAAATATACAAAATCATTATTTATACCCAATGAATATAATTGTTTGTAAAGGTGCTAACCATTCTCAATTATCTGCGAGATATCAAAATAAAGGTGAAACTGTAATCAATGAAATAAAGAATTTCACATCACTTTATGATAAGGTGAAATTCGATGGTGCTAATTATATTAAAGTTGAGGACAATGCAATTATTGAAATGGAGTATGATGAAAATATATTGTTTTATTCTGGGGTGATTTTTGAATTGGGGAGGTATTTACTCGGTGGAAATTACTCAAATTCAGATATTCTTGGTAGTTATTTAAATCTATGAAGATAAGGAGTTTAAACATGAAATTCCATGAATTTGGGGATAAGAATTTACCTCCTATCTTACTAATACACGGTGGTGGCAGTTCTTGGTGGAATTATCTTCGTCAAGCACGAATTCTGTCAAAAGAATACCGTATTTTTCTACCCACTTTGAATGGCCACGGCGAGGAATATCAACTTGATTATGTTTCTACTGAAGATTCGGCTTTGGAGATTCTAGACTATATCAAAGCAAACTGTGGTGGGAAATTGTTTGCAATCGGTGGTGTTTCACTTGGTGGTCAAATTGCCATGGAGCTTTTGTCTTTAGACAGTGAAATTGCTGAGAAGGTCATCATAGACGGAAGCCTCTGTATTCCTCAACCAAGGTTAGCTAAAATCAGCATCTTTCTAGTGTCTCTATTTGGTAAGTTGATGTTCAATAAATTCTCCTGCAAACTTCAGTTAAGCATGATGAACAAACTCTATCCTAAACTGACTTATCCAGAGGAAATAAAAGCTTATTATTTGGAGGATTTGCCAAGGACGCCTGTCAAAACATTGGTGACCATTTACAAAAATTATATGGGGCGTTACAAGCTGAAAGATATAATTTCTGCTAGCAAGGCTCAGGTTCTGTATATCTATGGTGAAAAAGAATTGAACTGCGTGAAAGAATCAGCGAAATTATTTCATCAGCTACATTCAAATACAATTTTGTATGAAGCAAAGGGCTATAACCACGGCTATTTATCAGCTTACTTGCCTTATGAGTGGATTGATTTGGTGGTGCCATTTTTAAAGTGTTAACCATTGAGAATGTGTAATAAATCTGATATGTCACAAGGAGGTATCTTATGCTAGGAGCAATTATTGGAGATATTGTCGGTTCTGTTTACGAATGGAACAATATCAAAACGAAGGATTTTCCTTTATTTCGTAAGGACTGCTTTTTCATGGATGATACGGTAAGTCCGAACCGTTGAATGTGTAAGCTTGTTAGTGAAACGTTGCTAATCCTCAAAATAAAGAAACTAAAACTCCTTTATTTTGAGATGACAACATAAATTGTCTTTGAGGAAGGAGGTAAAATATTGACAGAAAGCAGACCTGAGTTCAATAAAGTCACATCATTTGATGAGTTTAATAAATACTACTGGTATCGTGATGAACTTTCACAACTATGTAAGTCATTAGGATTAGAATATAGAGGTACCAAACAAGAACTCAATCATATTATTGAGCAGTACTTTAAGGGTAATTTGATTAAAAAATCATCAATAAAAAGGAAAAAGAAACAAGTAGAAGTCCTTACCTTAAATACGCTCTTACTTGAATGTGGATTCTCCTTTAATACACACTTTAGAGAATATTTCTCAACTTTAACAGATGTTTCACCCTTTAAATTTACTGCTGATATGGCGACTGCTTGGAGAAAAGTAAAAAGAGAAAATGATTTTAGTTTTACAATCCAAGATATGCTAAAAGTTTATTATGGAAATTCAGATTATGCCAAGTATGATCATTCGATTTGTCAATGGAACCAATTTCTAAAGAATTTCTGTGCAGATGAAAATAGTCTTAACTACTCAAACAAGTTAAAAGTAGCTTCTATTCTTTGGAAAGAAGTTAGAAATTCAAAAGCTGAAAAAATTTATTCAAAGAATCTTTTGACTGAATATGCTGATAAAATAAAAGAGTATGGTAAGTAGAAACGCCATCTCAATTGGTGGCGACAGTGATACACTCGCAGCAATCACTGGTAGCATTGCAGAGGCAGCTTATGGTATTCCTGATTGGATAAAGGATAAGGCCATTTCTTACTTGGATGAACCCTTAAAGGATGTAGTTATGCGATGGGAAAATAGAATAAAAGCGTATTAATATCTAGTACGTCATATTTCTCTTTTCTATATTTTCATTGTATAATGAGGGTATAGTTAGATGCGTATGATGAAATATAACCATTTCTATCGAATATTAAGGAGAAATTAATGAAAAAAGCAATGGTAATTATCAACCCTACCTCTGGTGGGGAAAAGGCCTTGGATTACAAAGAAAAGCTGGAGAATAAAGCCAAAGAATACTTTGAATATGTTGAAACCAAAATTACTGAAAAAGCGCTGGATGCAACACATTTTGCTGAAGAAGCTTCTCGTGAAAAGTACGATGCAGTGGTTGTGTTTGGTGGAGACGGGACTGTCAACGAAGTCATTTCGGGTATTGCTGAGAGAGACTACATTCCTAAGTTAGGGATTATCCCTGGTGGGACGGGAAACCTCATTACAAAACTGTTGGAAATCAATCAAGACATCGATAGCGCGATTGATGAACTGGATTTCAACTTAACCAATAAGATTGATATCGGAAAAGCGAATGACAATTATTTTGGTTATATCTTTAGTATTGGTTCTCTTCCTGAAGCGATTCACAATGTTGAAATCGAGGACAAGACAAAATTCGGTATTTTAGCCTATGCTGTAAATACCATGAAGTCTGTCATGACGGATCAGGTCTTTAACATTAAGGTTGAGACAGAAAATGGAAATTATGTTGGTGAAGCTAGCCATGTTTTGGTTCTCTTGACAAATTACTTCGCTGACAAAAAGATCTTTGAAGAAAACAAGGACGGCTATGCCAACATTTTGATTCTGAAAGATGCGTCTCTATTCTCCAAATTATCCGTTATTCCTGATTTACTAAAAGGGGATGTTGTTGCAAATGATAATATCGAGTATATCAAAGCGCGTAATATTAAGATCTCTTCAGATAGTGAATTGGAGTCAGATGTTGACGGCGATAAATCGGATAACCTACCTGTAGAAATCAAAGTCCTAGCTCAGCGAGTAGAAGTGTTTTCAAAACCGAAAGAGGATTAGTATATAGAGAAAGCCTTTTTTAAGGCTTTTTGTATACTTTAAAAGATAGTTCCTTTAAGAACAGACATTCCTTGCAAATAATTTACAAAAATAGTATACTGGATTTATTAATTTTGAAAACGTTTGCGTAAAATTTAAATTGGAACTCAAGGAGACAAATTGATGGAATTAAGTGCCATTTACCATAGGCCTGAGTCGGAGTTTGCCTATCTTTATAAGGATAAGAAGCTTCATATTCGGATTCGAACTAAGAAAGGGGATATTGAAAGCATCAACTTACATTATGGGGATCCTTTTATCTTTATGGAGGAGTTTTATCAAGATACAAAGAAAATGGCCAAGATAACTTCTGATGCCTTATTTGACTATTGGCAGGTTGAAGTGTCCGTTGACTTTGCACGTATCCAGTATCTCTTTGAACTCAAGGATACAGAAGGTCAAAGCATTTTGTACGGCGATAAAGGCTGCGTGGAAAATTCTCTAGAAAATCTTCATGCTATTGGAAATGGATTTAAGTTGCCTTATATACATGAGATTGATGCATGCCTGGTTCCTGACTGGGTTTCAGATACGGTATGGTATCAGATATTTCCTGAGCGGTTTGCCAATGGAAATGCTCAATTAAACTCAGAAGGGACTTTAGACTGGGATTCATCTGTCACACCTAAGAGTGATGATTTCTTTGGTGGTGATTTACAAGGGATTATTGACCATCTGGATTACTTGCAAGACTTGGGCATTACTGGTCTTTATCTCTGTCCTATCTTTGAATCTACGAGCAATCACAAGTACAATACAACGGATTACTTTGAAATTGACCGTCATTTTGGGGATAAAGAGACCTTTCGGGAGTTGATCGAGCAAGCTCATCAGCGTGGCATGAAAATCATGCTGGATGCGGTATTTAACCATATTGGTTCGCAATCTACTCAATGGCAAGATGTTGTCAAAAATGGTGAACAATCTGCTTATAAAGATTGGTTCCATATTCAACAATTCCCAGTGAAGACTGAAAAACTAGCCAACAAGAGAGAGTTGCCTTATTATGCTTTTGGTTTCGAGGACTATATGCCTAAGCTAAATACAGCCAATCCAGAGGTCAAGGATTATCTTTTAAAGGTTGCGACTTATTGGATTGAAGAGTTTGATATCGATGCTTGGCGTTTGGATGTGGCTAATGAGATTGACCATCAGTTTTGGAAGGATTTTCGCAAGGCAGTTCTAGCTAAAAAACCTGATCTTTATATCCTTGGAGAAGTTTGGCATACGTCTCAGCCTTGGCTAAATGGAGATGAATTCCATGCCGTCATGAATTATCCTTTATCTGATAGTATCAAGGACTATTTCTTGCGTGGTATTAAGAAGACGGACCAGTTCATCGATGAAATCAATGGCCAGTCTATGTATTACAAGCAGCAGATTTCAGAAGTAATGTTTAATCTCTTAGATTCGCATGATACGGAGCGCATTTTGGCTACGGCCAATGAGGATGTTCAACTGGTCAAATCAGCCCTAGCCTTTCTCTTTTTACAAAAAGGGACACCCTGCATCTATTACGGAACAGAGTTATCCTTAACTGGAGGACCAGACCCAGATTGTCGTCGTTGTATGCCTTGGGAACGCGTATCAAGTGATAATGAGATGCTGAACTTTATGAAGAAGCTAATCAAGATTCGGAAACATGTGTCAGCAACTATTTCGCATGGCAAGTATAGTCTCCAAGAAATCAAATCTGATGTACTAACCTTGCAATGGAATTACGATGGACAGGTCCTCAAAGCGATTTTTAACCAGTCCAAAGAAGATTATCTTTTAGAGAAGGAAGCAGTAGCACTAGCAAGCAATTGCCAAGAATTGGAAAATCAGCTTGTCATCTCTCCAAAAAGATTTGTGATTTTTCATTAAAGAGCAATTATGAGCGACAGGAAAGTTGTAGTATAGAGAAGATTTTACAAACAGACTATTTGTCGTCTTGCTACAATTGGTATATAATTTAAGGTAAAGAAAATAGGAGGACTGATCGAATGGAATTAAAAGATTTTACAGAAAAAGAACAGGAAATGATTAAGAAGGGACTTACGACGTCTAAGATTAGTGACAAGGAAACTGCTGAGAAGATTCTTGCGCTAGTACCACAAGACTTGATTAAGCGAATCCCGTTTTTTGTCAGAAAACATGCTACGACACGTACGATTAAACGCATTTCAATTGAATATCCTGAACTCTACGCTGCAGCTCAAACAAGTGGTGAAATTCCAGAAAAAGAACGCGAAGAATTACGTCAGATTATCACGACTATCTTTGAACAAAAGATGAATAAGCACAGTATTAAGTAGAGAATGAAAAAATATTTTATTGGCGGTTTGGGAAGCAATGTCTATCATAGCAAGGATTTTTTTCAAGAACTAGATTCGCAGGTCTGTTTTCTAAATCCGTATGAAAAGCATCTTCGAGATGAAACAGAATTGAAAGTATGGTTTAAAAATAAGATTGTTGAGAAAGAATCTATCTGTCTGATAGGCCATTCTCTTGGAGGGGATTTGGCTCGTTATCTTGCATCGGAATTTGAAGAAGTAAAGAAATTGATTCTTTTGGATGGTGGCTATCTAGATTTAGATAGGATTTTACCTTTGGATACAGAGTTAGAGGAAACTAAAAATTATATCAAATCTCAAGTTGTTTCGGACTTAGCTCTTCAGATTTCTAAAGAGAAATCTGAAGCAAAGCATTGGTCAGAAAATATGGAGAAAGCTGTAAGGCAGTCCTATCACTGGAATGTTGAGTATAATAGATATGAGTTAGCTATAAATTATGAAAATATAGAAGCGATACTCCGCCTACGGAGGAAAATACAAGCTTTTAAGAGAGAAGTGGGAGAGACCTTGTTTATCAGTCCTCGCTATCCTAATGAAGCCACATGGAGAGAGGAAGCCTTAAAAGAATTGCCAACTTATTTTGATACTATTTTTCTAGAAAACGTTAGCCATGAAGTTTATACTGAAGCACCTAAAGAAATCGCTAGTCTAATTAATGAGTGGTTCTCTTATACTCATTGAGCTACTTATATTACTAAAAATGTTATAAGATTTAAAATAGCAGCATTAATAACTTTTCAAAACCATAATATTTATTTGCTCTGATAGAGATTGTTACGAGAGCGAATTATCCTGCCATTGTAATTACCGCAATTATTTATTTTAATACAGAAAAGGAGAAAATCAGATGGTCGTAAAAACAAGAAAACAAGGAAATTCAATCACCATTACGATTCCAAGTGAATTTAATATTCCAAGTGGTGTTAAATACGAAGCGAAATTGTTACCAAGTGGTGAAATTATCTTTACTCCTGAAGAATTGGATCAGCAAGTTTCTTATATATCTGATGATGCCTTTGACTTAAATTTAGATAAAATCTTTGACAGATACGACGATGTTTTCAAAGCTTTGGTGGGAAAATAACAGTATAATTGACAGAAAAGTAAATTGAAAAAATAAATGCTTTAGCAATTCAACAGTTTTCTCCAAATGAGAAAATTCAAACAGTTAGTCCTTCGGCTTTAAATATGATTGTTAATTTACCAGAACAATTTGTCTTTGGGAAGCCTCTTTATCCAACAATTTTTGACAAAGCAACGATACTATTTGTCCAATTGATAAAGAAGCATGTTTTTGCCAATTCTAATAAACGAACTGCTTTCTTTGTTTTAGTAAAATTTCTGCAATTAAATGGCTATCGTTTTACTGTTTCGGTTGAAGAAGCGGTAAATATGTGCGTGACTATCGCAGTAGAATCCTTAACAGATGAAAACTTAACCACCTACGCCAAATGGGTCTCTGAACATTCGTCTAGAATTAATGGAAAAAGTTAAGCTCAACTATTCAATTCTTGTAAGTATAAATAAAGAGACAATATTAGAAATCTGTAATGCAGAAACGAATATTGTCTCTTTTTATTGATGAGTGAGAATTTTTGGCGTCTTCCTACATCTCATATAAACAAAAAACGAACAGGCTCTTTTTCTGTCATTCAGAAGAGAACTTGTTCGTTTTGTCTTTTTATTCTTTTAAAACACGCGATAAACATAGGGATTCTCTGGTTTATCTACTTTGGTAAAGCTGTCGATTTCCAATGTTGGGAGGTTTTGTTTGAGTTCTTTATGGTAGTAATTGACCAGTTTTCCTTTGGCTGTTATCCAGGTGTTGTTCTCGTATTGACGGGTATTTCCCTTGGTCAGCAATCCATAGACACCAGAATCTGCGATACAGTGAATAATGCCGAAGCGGAACAGGAATTGGCTATTGGCATGACTGGGGTCATTGTAGACAAAACCTGTGAACTGGACTGTCTTGCCCTCAAATTCATCTGGATAGTCGTATATGGCTTCCATGACTTCCATATAGTTTTCGTTGGTGATCTGAATGCTATCTTGGGACAAGTATTTATCCGCCGCAGTTCGCATTTCCTTTTCATAGGCTGATTTTGAAAAATAAGAACTGGTATCTGGTTTCAAATATTGGCTTGTCGTCCCTTCACTGGTCTGAATGGCTTGATCCGTGCCTTCCGATAGGGGGAAATGATAGCCTTTGGCAGAAACGGTCTGAGAATCCAAGCTAACAGTTGGGAAAGTTAAGCCGATGACAAGTGGAATAGCCAGAAGAGAAATACTAGTAACCTTCGCTAATCGGCTGTTCAGATGACTGTGGGTTTTGACTTGCCTCATCCAGATATACAGTTGAACAATTGCCAAAATAAAGGAAAGTACCATGGAAATATAGGCCAGATAGGAATAGTGCATGTTGATGTACTGGTTTAATTTGCCCGACAGATGGAGGTAAATAGTCAGTTCAAAATAGCCAGCTAAAACTAAAAATCGAATCATAGGATGACTCCAATCAAGAGAGAATACACTAAGACAACGAGTGTCACAATCGTAATGAAGTGACTGATAAATCGTGCCTTCAAGTAATTTTTCATCATGAGAATATTTTTGATATCCAGCATTGGGCCAATGACGAGAAAGGCCAAAACTGGTGCTAAGCCGAAACTTGAGAGAAGAGAAGCTCCGATAAAGGCATCCGCCTCACTGCAGAGAGAGAGAAGAAAGGCCAAAAGCATCAAGAGCAGGATGGCAAAAAGGGGAGTCGCACTGATAGAGGTCAGAATCCGAGTCGGAACATAAACCTGTATAACAGAGGCAAAGAGACAGCCAAATACCAAATAACGTCCGGTATCAAAAAACTCATCAATGGCCTGCACAAAAACCTGAAAAACCTTTTTTGCAGAGCTCAAATGAGAAAAATCATGCTCATGACAAGCCAACCGATTTTCTTTTTGAATCGGTTCTTGCCAGAAGAATCCTAGAAAAATCCCAAGTATCACAGCTACAAGAATGGAACCAAGAGCTCGTAACAGGGCGACATGGAAGGAGTTGCCAAAGGCAGAATAGGTCGCAAAGAGAACAATGGGATTGATAACAGGTGCTGTCACAAGAAAGGGAACAGCCGTGTAACTGGGAACCTTTTTTTCCAGAAAACGATTGATAATGGGGACGATTCCACATTCACAAGAGGGAAAAAGAATCCCTACGAAGGTGCCAAAAAAGATTCTCCCCCAACGATTTCGAGGGAGAAAATGATAAACCTTTTCAGGTGTGATATAAACCTCAATCAGTCCTGAAACAATACTTCCTATCAGAACGAAGGGTAGGGCTTCAATGATTATAGAGAGAAAAATAGCCCCAGTCTGAAGCACGCTAGATGGGAGTTGTTGGAAAGCAGTCATCTAGTTTTTCTTTTCTGCTTTGGCTTTTTTCTCTTTGTCATCAGGGAAAGTAACTTGCTTCAAATCTGGGAGTTTAGCAAACTCTTCAAACATCTTGTCCAAGTCGTCCGTTTTTGTAAATTTTACAGCCATAGGTGTACCTCGATTCTAAATTCTACCTCTATTATACTATTATTTTAAGGAAAAGGGAAAAGTTAAAATTGAGTATCTAACGAATAATAGAGCTTGATATTACCTGATATATCCTGATATACACTATGATTGTGATATAATAGTTGTGGAATAACGGAGGAAATGATGGATCATGAAAAAATCGGTTAGGTTACTGACGAAGTAAAAGATATTTTTAATATTGTTCTTGAAGCTAGTGATATCAAAGTTAACAAAGAAGGTTTAAGAAGCCATATGATAAAACGCCATCACAATGATTTGATTCATCATATTGAAGACCTGGAACTCATACTAAGGAACCCAGATTTCGTCGGCATCAATCCACGAGAGAAAGATGTCAGTTTTGAATATGTAAAAAGATTTGATAATAATGTTCTTGTTGCCATCAAGTTACATAAAAGTGGTGATTTCTCTTATGTTCCGACCATGTATCGTTTACAAGATTACAAGTTACAAAGTCGTATTAAGTCTGGTAGATTGAGAAAATTTGACAAAAAAAGTAGATAGTGCTAGAATAATGTTAACAAAAGACATTTGAGGGCAGAAAGGTTCCTGCCGCACCTTGAAAAAGGTATCTGAGATGCTGGGTACACCGACCAGCCAAGTGTCCGTTATTTCAAAGGAGGGAGCTTAAATGCTCCTTTTTTGTTTAAAAATTTCAAAAAAGATTATCCCCACCGCAGGCTTAGGCTTGCGATTTTTTATCTTTCAAAAACACCACGCATTTTGATCGATTAGAAACAAAAATCTAAATCCTATTCTTCACCACAACAATTAGGATAAATAATTTTTAACACGAGGGTCTCCCTTCACCAAATTTGAGTCTTCCTATCCCTTGGCTATCCTTTCCTTTCACAAACGAGTCACTTATTCAATTATAAGTTTACGTGCTCCTAGTCACAGTCAGTTGTGCTTGATGGAAAGAATGACACCTATAAAAATGCGAGGTAGTGACTATACCACTCACTTATTCACCTCCCCATGATTTATAGTAGTGATAGGCTTTCTCACTATTATGATAAAACAAAATAAAGAGCACAGCACTTTTTCATTCTGTTTTGTGCCTTGAGTGAAACGAAAGGAATTAATTATAAAAATTAAAAAAGTCAATGTGTTATTCCAGGTCAGGAACATCTTCCAGAACTGGCTATTATGTCAGATCCATTAAATACTTTTGATATCATGGATTAGTTAAAAAAGGCGGCAATGCTCTCTAAGTACAAGTTATTGCGCTATAGAATATAAATCTATTCCCCACATCTTGTTGTTAAATATTGTAGGAGATAAATTGAATAATATTAGCTTGTGGTATAATAGATTCATGGATAAAAAATATGAAAAAATCTCCCAGGATTTGGGAGTGACGTTAAAGCAAATTGATACCGTTCTAAGTTTGACTGCTGAAGGGGCGACAATCCCCTTTATCGCGCGTTATCGCAAGGACATGACTGGTAGTTTGGATGAGGTGGCAATTAAGGCCATTATCGACTTGGATAAAAGTCTGACCAATCTCAACGACCGTAAGGAAGCTGTTTTGGCTAAGATTCAAGAACAAGGCAAGCTGACCAAGGAGTTGGAAGAGGCAATCTTAGCTGCCGAAAAATTAGCAGATGTAGAAGAACTCTATCTTCCATACAAGGAAAAGCGTCGTACCAAGGCAACCATTGCTCGTGAAGCAGGGCTCTTTCCACTTGCTCGCTTGATTTTGCAGAATGTAACTGACTTAGAGAAGGAAGCTGAAAAGTTCGTCTGTGAAGGATTTGCGACTGGTAAGGAAGCCTTGGCTGGTGCAGTTGATATCTTGGTCGAAGCTTTATCGGAAGATGTGACCTTGCGTTCCATGACTTATCAGGAGGTGCTGAGACACTCTAAACTCACTTCGCAAGTCAAGGATGAAAGTCCTGATGAAAAGCAGGTTTTTCAGATTTATTATGATTTTTCAGAGACGGTTGGAAATATGCAGGGTTATCGTACCTTAGCCCTCAATCGTGGGGAGAAGCTAGGTGTCTTGAAGGTCGGTTTTGAACATGCGACGGACCGTATTCTTGCTTTCTTTTCAGCTCGCTTCAAGGTAAAAATACTTATATTGATGACGTGGTTCAGCAATCTGTTAAGAAAAAGTCTTGCCAGCTATCGAGCGCCGTATTCGGACAGAATTGACTGAAAAGGCAGAAGAAGGAGCTATCCAACTCTTTTCTGACAACCTACGCAATCTCCTTTTGGTTGCTCCATTGAAAGGGCGCGTGGTTCTTGGATTTGACCCAGCCTTTCGTACAGGTGCCAAGCTAGCTGTCGTGGATACAACAGGAAAAATGCTGACAACTCAGGTCATTTATCCTGTCAAACCAGCATCAGCTCGTCAAATCGAAGAAGCCAAGAAAGATTTGGCAGATTTGATTGGTCAATACGGCGTGGAAATTATTGCCATCGGAAATGGAACAGCCAGTCGTGAAAGTGAAGCCTTTGTGGCGGAAGTTCTGAAAGAGTTCCCTGAAGTCAGCTATGTTATCGTCAATGAAAGTGGTGCTTCGGTCTATTCTGCCAGTGAGCTTGCTCGTCAGGAATTTCCAGAATTAACCGTTGAAAAGCGCTCTGCCATCTCTATTGCCCGTCGCTTGCAAGATCCTCTTGCTGAATTAGTTAAAATTGACCCCAAATCTATTGGGGTAGGGCAGTACCAACATGATGTTAGCCAGAAAAAATTATCTGAAAGTCTGGACTTTGTCGTGGATACAGTGGTAAACCAAGTCGGTGTCAATGTCAATACAGCCAGCCCAGCACTTCTCTCCCATGTAGCTGGACTCAATAAAACTATCTCTGAAAATATTGTCAAATATCGTGAGGAAGAGGGAAAAATCACTTCACGCGCTCAAATCAAGAAAGTTCCGCGTCTGGGGGCCAAGGCCTTTGAACAGGCAGCTGGTTTCCTTCGTATACCTGAAAGTAGTAATATCCTTGACAATACAGGGGTTCACCCAGAAAATTACACTGCCGTTAAGGAACTCTTCAAACGCTTAGACATCAAGGACTTGAATGAAGAAGCCCAAAGCAAACTCAAGTCGCTTTCAGTCAAAGATATGGCGCAAGAGCTAGACCTTGGTCCAGAAACTCTTAAAGATATCATTGCAGATCTTCTCAAACCAGGTCGAGATTTCCGTGACTCTTTTGATGCTCCAGTTCTCCGTCAAGATGTCTTGGATATTAAAGACTTAAAAGTCGGCCAGAAGCTGGAAGGTGTGGTGCGTAATGTCGTTGACTTCGGTGCTTTTGTTGATATCGGAATTCATGAGGACGGTTTGATCCATATTTCCCACATGAGTCGCAAGTTTATCAAACATCCTAGCCAAGTGGTAGCCGTCGGAGATTTGGTAACAGTTTGGGTTAAGAAAATCGATACTGAACGTGAAAAAGTCAATCTGTCGCTACTCGCTCCAAATGAAACTGACTGATTACGTTAAGCAGGTTTCACTAGAAGACTTCAGCAGACCTTTTATCCATCATGTCCAGTGGAATAGGCGTCTATGTTCGACAGGTGGGCGATTTTTCCCCAAAGATGGGCATTTGGATTTTAATCCTAAGGTTTATCAGGAACTGGGTCTGGATGTTTTTAGAAAAATTGTCCGACATGAACTCTGTCATTATCACCTCTATTTTCAAGGGAAGGGCTATCAACACAAGGATCGAGCTTTTAAGGAACTGTTGAAAGCAGTGGATGGATTACGCTTTGTGCCAACCTTGTCCAATAGCAACTCCAAGGCAATCAAACTCTATCGTTGCCAATCCTGCCAGCAAAGGTATCAGCGCAAGCGTAGGATTAATACCAAACGCTATCGCTGTGGACTTTGTAGAGGTAAATTGCTACTAGTAAATCAGCCTGAGGACTGATGAAAGCCTAGTCTACACGTGATATACTATGTCTAACCTAGCAGAAAGAGGAAATATCATGAACAGTAAATTTTATAAAATGAGACGAAATCGCATGATTTCAGGAGTTCTGGCAGGTCTGTCAGACAAGTGGAACTTTGATGTTACCCTTGTTCGTTTTCTGTTTGCCATTTTCACAGTCGCAAACTTTGGACTTGGCGTGATTATCTATATCATCCTAGCTTCTATCATGCCAACCAAGGAAGAAATCGAAGCAGAAATGTACGGAACAGGCCCACGCAAACGCAAAGAAGCCCAAGCCATTGACGATAATGAAGGCTGGTTTTGGTGAGGTTTTACAGAAGATTTGGAATAAGCAAAAAGCTTTAAATCAATAGTCTAAACTGCTTGATTTAAAGCTTTTTTACTTTTAATAAGATTTTCTCAGCCTCATATACAAATTAAAAATAATATTTTAAACTTAGATTTCTAATCTGATTTTTCATGCTGAGACAATACATTTTTTGAAAAATGGTGGATGCTGATAACAACTGATAGCCAGCAAATAGCATAAGCAGTAGCTGTAAATTCTGTACCGATAAAGTGTGTTTTTTCAACTAAGAGCTGACCGATGAATGGAGAGAGGAGATAGAGAATTCCGATGAGTATATGTTCTTTATGTTTCATTAAAGCGCACCTTCTTTCCTTATAGGTAGTACGATTTGTAAGTGTTCAATTTAATGGTGTGTTACCCTAGGTAAGCTTACTCAAATGATAGTTCCGATTCCTCCTTTCCAAAGTAAGCCTTTTCACACTTATATTTTACAATTTTAAAAATAGGAAATCAAATCATTTTATAAGTAATTTTGCCTACATTCCCCCCAATCTTACAAAAATGTAAGATTAAAGTCTATTTTGTAAGGTTAGGTTATGGCAAGCGGTCTTTTTTTGATGTAAACTAGACTCATAAAGAACAAAGGAGTAACATCATGAAACAAATCTTACATAAGAAAACAAGAAAACCAAGCCACAAAGATATCGAGCGCGTTCAGCTGGGATGCGCTATGATGCAAGCAACATTTCATTTGATGGGATATTAAGAAAGGAGATTCTCATGACACTTTTAGATGTAAAACACGTTCAAAAAATTTATAAAACTCGTTTTCAGGGCAACCAAGTAGAGGCCCTCAAGGATATTCACTTTATCGTCGAAAAGGGTGACTACGTTGCCATCATGGGTGAGTCTGGTTCTGGTAAATCAACTCTTCTCAATATCCTAGCTATGCTGGACAAACCAACCCGTGGTCAGGTTTACCTGAATGGAACTGATACAGCAACTATTAAAAATTCACAGGCTTCTAGCTTCCGTCGTGAAAAGTTGGGCTTCGTATTCCAAGACTTTAACTTGCTAGATACCTTGTCTGTTAAGGACAATATCTTGCTTCCACTTGTCTTGTCAAGAAGACCCATTACGGAAATGATGAAGAAATTGGTGGTGACTGCTGAGAATCTAGGTATCAACCAATTGCAAGAGAAGTACCCTTATGAAATTTCAGGTGGTCAGAAGCAGCGTGTAGCAGTAGCTCGTGCCATCATCACAGAACCTGAAATTCTCCTTGCGGATGAGCCAACAGGAGCCCTTGATTCCAAGTCATCTGCAGCCTTACTTGATGTCTTTGATGAAATCAATGAGCGCGGCCAAACCATTCTTATGGTAACCCACTCAACAGCAGCAGCTAGCAGAGCTAAACGTGTACTCTTTATCAAAGACGGCATTCTTTACAATCAAATCTACCGTGGAGATAAGACAGAACGTCAGATGTTCCAAGAAATTTCTGATACCTTGACTGTCATGGCAAGCGAGGTGAATTAGTATGTTTCGATTAACCAATAAGTTAGCGGTATCGAACTTGATTAAAAACCGCAAACTCTACTATCCTTTTGCGCTGGCTGTTCTCTTGGCAGTCACCGTCACCTATCTCTTTTACTCCCTAACCTTCAATCCCAAGATTGCTGAAATACGTGGAGGGACAACCATTCAAGCTACACTTGGATTTGGTATGTTTGTCGTCACCCTCGCGTCAGCCATTATCGTCCTCTATGCCAATAGTTTTGTCATGAAAAACCGTTCTAAGGAACTAGGAATTTATGGCATGTTGGGCTTGGAGAAGCGTCATCTAATCAGTATGACCTTTAAGGAGTTAGTGGTATTTGGGATTCTAACTGTTGGAGCAGGTATCGGTATTGGAGCCTTGTTTGACAAGTTAATTTTTGCTTTCCTACTCAAACTGATGAAATTGAAGGTTGAGCTGGTCGCTACCTTCCAGATGAAAGTTGTCATTACAGTGCTTGTTGTCTTTGGTTTGATTTTCCTAGGTCTCATGTTCCTGAATGCCCTTCGAATCGCCCGTATGAATGCCCTCCAGCTTTCTCGTGAAAAAGCTAGTGGTGAGAAAAAAGGTCGCTTCCTTCCTCTCCAAACTATTCTTGGTTCCATTAGTTTAGGGATTGGCTACTATCTTGCCCTTACTGTAAAAGATCCTCTTACAGCCTTAACAACCTTCTTCTTAGCTGTTTTGCTGGTTATAATTGGAACCTATCTCTTGTTTAATGCAGGGATTACCGTTTTCCTACAAATTTTAAAGAAAAACAAACAATACTATTACCAACCAAATAACCTTATCTCAGTGTCTAATTTGATTTTCCGTATGAAGAAAAATGCGGTTGGGCTAGCAACTATTGCTATCTTGTCAACAATGGTCTTGGTAACCATGTCAGCAGCTACTAGTATTTTTAATGCTTCAGAAAGCTTTAAAAAAGTTCTAAATCCTCATGATTTTGGGGTTTCAGGACAAAATGTTGAAAAAGAAGATTTGGACAAACTCTTGAGCCAGTTTGCAAGTGACAAAGGTTATAAGATTAAAGAAAAAGAAGTGATTCGTTACACTTACTTTGGTGTTGCGGCCCAAGAAGGAAATAAGTTAACCCTTTTTGAAAAAGGACAAAATCGTGTCCAACCCACAACAGTTTTCATGGTATTTGACCAAAAAGATTATGAAAATATGACTGGTCAAAAACTGTCTCTATCAGGAAATGAGGTCGGACTCTTTGCAAAGAATGAGGGAGTTAAAGAACAGAAAACTCTAACTCTGAATGATCATCAATTTTCTGTAAAAGAAGAATTTAATAAAGATTTCATTGTCAACCATGTCCCAAATCAGTTTAATATTTTGACTGCTGATTACAATTACCTTGTTGTACCTGATTTACAAGCCTTTTTGGATCAATTCCCAGATTCGGCTATCTATAATCAGTTTTACGGTGGCATAAATGTAAATGCCAGTGAAGAAGAACAACTCAAGGTCGCTGAAGAATATGATAAATACCTCGATCAATTTAATGCTCAATTAAACACGGAAGGTAGCTATGTTTATGGTAGTAATTTATCAGATGCTAGTGCTCAGATGAGTGCCCTCTTTGGTGGTGTCTTCTTTATCGGTATTTTCCTATCCATTATCTTTATGGTCGGAACCGTTCTTGTCATCTACTACAAACAAATTTCTGAAGGCTATGAAGACCGTGAACGCTTTATTATCTTGCAGAAAGTCGGTTTAGATCAAAAGCAAATCAAGCAAACCATCAACAAACAGGTTTTAACTGTTTTCTTCCTTCCTTTGCTCTTTGCCTTCATACATCTAGCCTTTGCCTACCATATGCTTAGTCTGATTTTAAAAGTGATTGGTGTAATAGATACGACTATGATGTTGACTGTGACCTTGTCTATCTGCGCTATCTTCCTCATCGCCTATGTGCTGATTTTCATGATTACTTCTAGAAGCTATCGTAAGATTGTGCAAATGTAAAAAAAGATACCTCGACTGCAAAA
>NZ_KQ970262.1:154076-163729 GCF_001579045.1 Streptococcus mitis
TGGACTCACTGCAAAATCGAGGTATTTCTTGTCTTCTAAATGCTGAAAAGTTGTCCTAGAAGAAAGGTAACTCCCATAGTTAAGAGACCAATAGCAAGGTTCCGAATCATAGCTGTTTTGGTTGGGGCTTTTCCAAGTCTGGCACTAGTGTAACCAGTGAGAAGAAGGGCTACACCGACGATAAGGACAGTAGCAGGGATGCGGTATTCACTTGGAAAAATGGTCACTGACAGCATTGGTGGTAAGCTACCAAGGAAAAAGGCAACAAAACTAGAAATGGCAGCGTGCCAAGGATTGGTAAATTCTTCATACTCAATCCCATATTTTTCCTCTACCAAAGCCTTGAGTGGATTTTTAAGAAAGGCCTTATTGGTCAAGAGTTGAGCAGAGGTTTCGCATTCTCCATTTTGAATATAAGCAGCATAAAGAGACTTTTTGGCTAGTTCCATATCTTGGTCTAGCAAGAGTTTCTCACGCGCAACGGCCGCTTCCTCGGTATCTTTCTGAGTTGAAACGGATACATATTCTCCACCAGCCATTGAAAAGGCACCGGCCAAAATAGCTGCAAATCCTGATAAAAAGATAATCCAGATATTGCTGGTAGCACTGGCAACCCCAATAACCACACCAGCAATGGAAATAATTCCATCATTGGCACCAAGAACACCCGCACGCAGGATATTTAAACGACCTGCAAAATTTGAATCGATTTCGTGATTTGTTTCTGACATACTATTCTCCTTTTTATCCAGTATAAAGGAAAAATATAGGGAAATCAATCTTTTAAAAGTATCTGAAAAAAGTTGCACGATTCTAATGATGTAGAAATTTCAGCATTTTTTCTGATAAATCAAACACCGAGGGTAATGAGTATAGAATTGCATAAAAAATTTAAAATTAAATACGATAATCATTTTGTTCACTTTATAATCGATTACAAGAAAATAATTAGTGTGAAATCAAATAAAATCCAACTATTTTACGAACTTTTTTATATTTTTTTCGTAAAACACTTTACAAGTTCTTGGAAACATGATATAGTAATAAAGCTTAGAAAATGAGATGATGTTTTCTAGCAAATATAAACCCGAGTAAAAAATGCCTACGGACAGGCAGGGTTGAATGCCGAAGCGTGGTTGAAAAACCACATTATTGATAGGGTTAAAAGCCTACTTTTATAAGTTGATGTTAGGACACTTGTCCTAATTCATAAATTTTTAGTGTGGTGAAAGCACACGTCATCTTGTGAAACGATCAATAAAGTACGTAATATTTGCTACTAGAGAGTTAGGAAACATCAGGAACAGACATACTCAACAGAAACCAAAATAAACACGTCAGAAGATTGCAGAGCAGGTGAAATCCTGCTCTTTTTTCATGAGTCAACCTTTAGTTCCTTAGTTTTCATAAGGTTCTAAAAATATTGAAAGGAGTATGTCTTGAAGGAGTTAGATCAAAACCAAGCCCCAATTTATGAAGCCATGGTGAAGTTACGCAAGAAAAGGATTGTTCCCTTTGATGTTCCAGGTCACAAGCGTGGACGAGGAAATCCAGAACTTGTCGAACTGCTAGGTGAAAGATGTGTTGGAATTGATGTCAATTCGATGAAACCCTTGGATAATCTTGGTCACCCTATTTCGATTATTCGGGATGCAGAGGAATTGGCTGCAGATGCTTTTGGAGCTAGCCATGCCTTTCTAATGATTGGTGGGACAACTTCATCTGTTCAGACTATGATTCTGTCAACCTGCAAGGCTGGAGATAAGATTATTCTTCCACGAAATGTCCATAAATCTGCTATCAATGCGCTGGTTCTATGTGGTGCCATTCCCATCTATATCGAGATGAGTGTGGATCCTAAGATTGGTATCGCTTTAGGTCTTGAAAATGACCGTGTAGCCCAGGCTATCAAGGATCATCCAGATGCCAAGGCCATTTTGATTAACAATCCTACCTACTACGGAATCTGTTCAGACCTAAAAGGGTTGACAGAAATGGCTCATGAAGCTGGCATGATGGTTTTAGTAGATGAAGCCCACGGGGCGCATTTGCATTTTACAGATAAACTTCCAATTTCTGCTATGGATGCAGGAGCTGATATGGCAGCAGTTTCCATGCATAAGTCTGGTGGGAGTTTGACACAAAGCTCGCTTCTTTTAATCGGGGAGCAGATGAATCCTGAATACGTACGTCAGATTATCAATCTTACCCAGTCAACATCCGCCTCTTATTTGTTGATGGCTAGTCTGGATATTTCGCGTCGCAACTTGGCCCTTCGTGGTAAAGAGTCGTTTGAGAAAGTTATCGAGCTATCCGAGTATGCTCGTCGTGAAATCAATGCCATAGGTGGCTACTATGCCTACTCAAAAGAGTTAATAGATAGTGTTTCCGTTTGTGATTTTGATGTAACCAAGTTGTCAGTTTACACTCAGGGTATTGGCTTAACAGGTATCGAGGTTTATGACCTCTTGCGAGACGAATACGACATTCAGATCGAGTTTGGTGATATCGGCAATATCTTGGCCTATATTTCCATCGGCGACCGCATCCAAGACATCGAGCGCTTGGTTGGTGCTCTGGCTGATATTAAGAGACTCTATTCACGAGATGGGAAGGACTTGATAGCTGGAGAATATATCCAACCCGAGTTGGTGTTATCTCCTCAGGAAGCCTTCTATTCAGAGAGAAAAAGTTTGACCTTAGATGAGTCTGTTGGACAGGTCTGTGGGGAATTTGTCATGTGCTATCCTCCAGGGATTCCTATCTTGGCCCCTGGTGAACGCATTACACAAGAAATTGTCGATTATATCCAATTTGCCAAGGAACGTGGTTGTTCCCTCCAAGGGACGGAAGATCCTGAGGTCAATCACATCAACGTCATTAAGAGAAAGGAGAACTAGATGGATTTATGGTTTTCTGAAGTTCATACTCCAGATGTCAAATTGTCCCTGAGAACTGCCAAACAACTCTACGCTGGAAAAAGTGAATGGCAGGATATCGAAGTCTTGGATACGCCAGCTTTTGGGAAAATACTGATTTTAAATGGGCACGTCTTGTTCTCAGATGCGGATGACTTTGTCTACAACGAAATGACTGTTCACGTTCCCATGGCTGTTCACCCAAATCCAAAGAAAGTCTTGGTTATTGGGGGCGGTGACGGTGGTGTTGCTCAAGTATTAACACTTTATCCTGAACTGGAGCAAATCGATATTGTAGAACCTGATGAAATGTTGGTAGAGGTCTGTCGTGAGTATTTCCCAGATTTTGCCGCAGGGCTAGACGATCCTCGTGTTACCATTTACTACCAAAATGGGCTACGCTTTTTGCGAAACTGCGAAGATGACTATGATATTATCATCAACGATGCGACAGATCCGTTTGGACATACGGAAGGGCTCTTTACCAAGGAATTTTACGGCAACAGTTACAGAGCCTTGAAAGAGGACGGCATCATGATATACCAGCATGGGAGTCCCTTCTTTGATGAGGATGAGTCGGCTTGCCGAAGTATGCATCGCAAGGTCAATCAAGCATTTCCAATCAGTCGGGTCTATCAGGCCCATATTCCAACTAGCCCAGCTGGCTATTGGTTGTTTGGATTTGCATCGAAAAAATACCACCCTGTCAAAGATTTTGACAAGGAAGGCTGGAAAAAACGCCAGCTTTTCACAGAATACTACACTGCAAACTTACACGTGGGAGCCTTTATGTTGCCCAAGTATGTTGAGGACATTTTAGAAGAAGAGGAAGGAAAAAAATGAGTCGTTTACTAGTTATTGGATGTGGGGGCGTTGCCCAAGTTGCTATTTCAAAGATTTGTCAAGATAGCGAAACCTTTACAGAAATTATGATTGCCAGTCGTACTAAGTCAAAATGTGATGACTTGAAAGCTAAACTGGAAGGCAAAACAAGTACAAAGATTGAAACAGCTGCACTTGATGCTGACAAGGTAGAAGAAGTGATTGCCCTGATTGAAAGCTACAAACCAGAAGCTGTTTTGAACGTAGCTTTGCCTTATCAAGATTTAACCATTATGGATGCTTGTTTGGCAACAGGAGTCCACTATATCGATACCGCCAACTATGAGGCTGAGGATACAGAAGATCCTGAATGGCGTGCTATTTATGAGAAACGTTGTAAGGAACTTGGTTTTACAGCCTACTTTGACTACTCATGGCAATGGGCTTATCAGGAAAAATTCAAAGAAGCTGGCTTGACTGCTCTGCTTGGATCTGGCTTTGACCCAGGTGTAACCAGCGTTTTTTCAGCTTACGCCCTTAAACATTATTTTGATGAAATCCACTATATCGACATTTTAGACTGTAATGGTGGTGATCACGGTTATCCATTTGCGACCAACTTCAACCCAGAAATCAATCTACGCGAGGTTTCTGCGCCAGGTTCTTACTGGGAAGATGGAAAATGGGTCGAAGTGGAAGCTATGTCAATCAAGCGTGAGTACGATTTCCCACAGGTTGGGCAAAAAGACATGTATCTCCTTCACCATGAAGAAATTGAATCATTGGCGAAAAACATTCCAGGCGTTAAACGGATTCGTTTCTTTATGACTTTTGGTCAATCTTATCTAACGCATATGAAATGCTTGGAAAATGTAGGGCTCCTTCGTACGGATACTATTAATTTCAATGGTCAAGACATCGTTCCGATTCAATTTTTAAAAGCGCTACTTCCAGATCCTGCAAGCCTTGGTCCACGTACAGTCGGAAAAACCAATATTGGATGTATCTTTACAGGTGTAAAAGATGGCGTTGAAAAGACCATCTACATCTACAATGTCTGCGACCATCAGGAATGTTACGCAGAAGTTGGTTCACAAGCCATTTCTTACACGACAGGCGTTCCAGCCATGATTGGAACAAAATTGGTTATGAACGGAACTTGGAAACAAGCTGGAGTGTATAACCTTGAAGAGTTGGATCCAGATCCATTTATGGAAGCTTTGAATGAGTATGGTTTGCCATGGGTTGTGGTTGAGAATCCACAAATGGTGGACTGATGAAGTTAGAACAAGTACCAACACCAGCCTATGTTATTGACTTAGCCAAGTTAGAAGCAAACTGCCGCATTCTACAATATGTACAAGAAGAAGCTGGCTGCAAGGTTTTGCTTGCCCAGAAGGCTTATTCCCTCTACAAAACCTATCCCTTGATTAGCCAGTATCTGTCTGGTACAACGGCTAGTGGACTTTATGAGGCGAAGCTAGCTAGAGAAGAGTTCCCAGGGGAAGTACATGTTTTTGCACCTGCTTTCAAGGATGAGGACATGGAGGAATTGCTGGAGATAACGGACCATATCGTCTTTAACTCAGAGAGACAGTTGCGTAAACATGGGGCTCGTTGTCGGGAGGCTGGTATCAGTGTTGGTTTACGTCTCAACCCTCAGTGTTCAACACAGGGTGACCATGCGCTCTATGACCCTTGTGCACCAGGATCTCGCTTTGGCGTAACACTAGATAAAATTCCTAGTGATTTGTTGGATTTGGTGGATGGACTTCATTTTCATACCCTTTGCGAGCAAGGTTCAGATGATTTAGAGACAACTTTGAAAGCAGTAGAAGCGCAGTTCGGTCCTTATTTACATGAGGTCAAATGGCTCAATATGGGGGGCGGACACCACATCACGAGAGAAGGTTACGATGTGGATTTGCTGATTTCAGAAATCAAGCGTATCCGAGAAACTTACAATCTTGAAGTCTATATCGAGCCGGGTGAAGCCATTGCGCTCAATGCGGGTTATCTAGCAACTGAAGTATTGGATATTGTAGAAAACGGCATGGAAATCTTGGTTTTAGATGCCTCTGCGACCTGCCATATGCCTGATGTACTTGAGATGCCCTATCGCCCACCTTTGAGAAATGGCTTTGAGGCACAGGAAAAAGCCCATACCTACAGACTTTCTTCCAATACTTGTCTGACGGGCGATGTGATTGGTGATTATAGCTTTGAAAATCCAGTCCAAATCGGAGACAGACTTTATTTTGAAGATATGGCCATTTATTCCTTTGTCAAAAATAATACCTTTAATGGTATTGGATTGCCAAGTCTCTATCTTATGGACGAACAGGGAGACTGTAGCTTAATCAAAGCCTTCGGATATCAAGACTTTAAAGGGAGATTATCATGATGGACAATCCCAAAAAATTAGGCTATCTTATGCCAGCAGAGTACGAACCACACCATGGTACTCTCATGATATGGCCGACTCGACCAGGTTCATGGCCTTTTCAAGGTAAAGCTGCTAAAAGAGCTTTCAGCCAGATTATTAAGACCATAGCAGAAGGAGAAAGAGTCTATCTTTTGGTGGAGCAAGACTATCTATCTGAAGCCCAATCTTATCTTGGAGACAGCGTTATTTATCTAGACATTCCCACCAATGATGCCTGGGCGCGTGATACAGGTCCGACTATTCTTGTCAATGATAAAAGAGAAAAATTAGCAGTCGATTGGTCTTTTAATGCCTGGGGTGGCGTTGTGGACGGTCTTTATCAAGATTATGAAGATGATGACCAAGTAGCCAGTCGTTTTGCTGAGGCCTTGGAAATGCCTGTTTATGATGCCAAACCTTTTGTCCTAGAAGGCGGAGCGATACATAGCGATGGTCAAGGAACCATTCTCGTGACTGAAAGTTGCTTGCTTAGCCCTGGTCGCAATCCTCATCTTAGTAAGGAAGAAATCGAAAATACCTTATTAGAGTGCCTTGGAGCTGAAAAAGTTATTTGGCTTCCTTATGGTATTTATCAGGATGAAACCAATGAACACGTTGACAATGTTGTTGCCTTTGTCGGTCCTGCAGAGCTTGTCTTGGCTTGGACAGACGACAAAAGCGATCCTCAATATGCCATGTCAGTAGCTGATTTAGAGCTCTTAGAGCAGGAAACAGATGCAAAAGGTCGACACTTCACCATTCATAAACTTCCAATTCCAGCTCTTCATCAAGTTGTAACCAAAGAGGATTTGCCAGGCTACATTTATGAAGAAGGAGAAGAAGAGCGATACGCAGGTGAACGACTAGCAGCTTCCTACGTAAACTTTTATATCGCCAACAAGGCTGTCCTTGCTCCCCAGTTTCAAGATCAAAACGATCAAGTGGCCTTAGATATCCTCAGTAAGTGTTTCCCAGACCGTAAAGTTGTCGGAATACCAGCCAGAGATATTCTCTTAGGTGGTGGCAATATCCACTGTATCACCCAACAAATCCCAGAATAGGAGAAAAAGATGAGAAATGTAAGTGTTGCAGCTATTCAGATGCAATGCGCTAAGGATGTAACAACAAATATCCAAACCGCAGAGCGTTTAGTACGTCAGGCTGCAGAACAAGGTGCACAAATTATTCTCTTGCCCGAGTTGTTTGAACGTCCTTATTTTTGTCAAGAACGTCAGTATGACTACTACCAGCATGCCCAGTCGGTGACAGACAATACAGCCATTTTGCATTTTAAGGAACTTGCTAAGGAACTACAGGTTGTTTTACCAATCAGTTTCTATGAAAAAGATGGCAATGTCTTGTATAACTCTATTGCTGTCATTGATGCAGATGGGGAAGTGCTGGGCGTTTACCGAAAGACCCACATACCAGATGACCATTACTATCAAGAGAAATTCTATTTCACACCTGGCAACACAGGCTTCAAGGTCTGGGATACTCGCTATGCCAAGATTGGGATCGGTATCTGTTGGGATCAATGGTTCCCTGAAACAGCGCGCTGTCTTGCGTTAAATGGTGCTGAATTGCTCTTTTATCCAACTGCTATTGGCTCTGAGCCTATCCTAGATACGGACAGTTGTGGTCATTGGCAACGTACCATGCAAGGACACGCAGCAGCTAATATTGTTCCAGTCATTGCAGCCAACCGCTATGGCTTTGAAGAAGTCACTTCAAGTGAGGAAAATGGTGGACAGAGTTCTAGTCTTGACTTCTACGGTTCATCCTTTATGACGGATGAAACAGGAGCTATTCTAGAGCGAGCTGAAAGACAAGAAGAAGCTGTTCTGTTAGCAACTTATGACCTAGATAAGGGAGCAAGCGAACGCCTAAACTGGGGCTTGTTTCGAGATAGAAGACCCGAAATGTATCAACGCATTACGGACTAGTAGGGGATAAATGAGAGATTCATTCTGCTAGACTCGTTTTCACTAGCAACTATAATGATACAATGTTATCTAGCAAGTGGATTTTATATTTTAATCCTCTAAGGCTTTCTCGCACTTTTATGCGAGGAGCTTTTCTGTTTAAGCTTTATCAATAAAACATGCTATAATAGTTGCAGAAAGGTTGGTGTTTATGGCTAGGATACTGGTTATTGAAGACAATAGTGACATTCAAGAAATTTTGCGAACACTTCTTACTGAGGAGCATGAGGTGATTCAAGCCTTTTCTGGTACAGAAGGAATCATGCTTTTTGACCAAGGTGGGATTGACCTCGTTTTGCTAGATATCATGCTTCCTGGAAAAAATGGGGATCAGGTTTTAAAAGCCATCAGGAAACAAAGTAAAATTCCAGTCATTATGCTAACGGCTTTGAGCGATAAGAAGTTAATCAGTCAATACCTCTTAGACGGTGCCAATGATTACATAGTCAAACCTTTTGATTTGGACGAAGTCTTTGCCAGAGTTACTGTTCAATTACGTCAAAGCTTAGAAAAACAGCCTATGGAAATAGGAAAAACTGAAAATCTGCCACAAAACTTGAAAAATATCCAGTTTGATGCAGAAAGTTTTGAAATCAAAAATAGTCAGGAAACGATTCGTCTTGCCAAGAAAGAATGCTTAATTCTCCAAACTCTCCTTAAATACCCTAAGAAAATTTTTACCAAGGAAGAACTTTATGAATTGGTCTGGGAGGAGAGCTACCTACCTGGAGATAATACTCTCAATACGCATTTGAGTAATCTTCGTAAAAAATTAAACCAGCTTGACCCAAATCAAGAATATATTGAAACCATTTGGGGAGTTGGGGTAAGATTAAAAGGAGACAAGCAATGACCTACATGATAATCTTTGTTCTACTGATACTCCTAATTATTTTATCGATTGCATTGATTCGCTACCATCTAGCACTTAAAAACTTGAGTCAACAGATTGAAGACAAGATTCTCACAGGTAGTATGAAAAGAGTCGGAGTCAGTATTTTTTCCAAACATTTTTTACATCTCTACCAGCAGATTGAGAATCTATTTCAGGAAGTAGAACAATCTCGGTTGGTGATGAAAAGGGAAAAGCAGACTCTGGATATGGCCATCAGCAATATCGCCCATGATATTCGGACACCTTTGACTATCGCTTCAGGTTACACCCAACAATTGATAAAGTCTCCTGAAAAGCAATCAGAAACCTTACAAAAAATCGCCCAGCATCTTGATTTAGTTTCCAAACGTTTGGAGGCTCTCCTAGAATATCGTCGTTTGATGGAAGGAGCTGTCAAACCAAAACTGGAAGAAGTGGATCTTTCAGCTTTTATCACCAAAAAGACTCTGGCTTATTATGATGTTTTTCAGGCGGCAAATATCACGCTTGATTTTAAGGTTGAAGCTGGTTTAACAATGAGGACTGATGAAGACTTGCTGGATCGAATTTTACAAAATCTGCTTGGAAATGTCCTCAAACATGGCAAGGAAGAAGCGCGTCTATCTTTG
>NZ_KQ970262.1:163749-178654 GCF_001579045.1 Streptococcus mitis
AAACATGGCAAGGAAGAAGCGCGTCTATCTTTGAAAAAGGAAAAGGAACAGCTTGTCTTAGAGATTGCAAACCTTGTCAAACAGCCCATCAAAAGAATAGAAAATCTCAGTAACCGTTTTTATTCTGAAAATCTATCTGATACGGAAGAATCCTCTGGTTTAGGCCTTTATATCACTGAGGAATTATGCCATCTTCTCGGTGCAGAGATGAAACTAAGCACAGATGGGCAGTGGTTGTCGGTTTTCATTTACTTTTAACGAAAGAAACCTCCTCTGTAGGCTAGAGGAGGTCATTTTTTATAAACTTTTCTTTTTGAAAACTGCCAGTCCACTTAGATTAAAGATTACAATAACAGCTAAGCTAACTATAAGTGTATAGAAAATGGATTCACTATTAGCAGTCATAGCATAGGAAAAATGCAAGGACAAATATGGTAAAAATTTGATATTTGGAAAAATGATCATTGGCATAGAAAGGATGATAGAGCTAATCAGATAACCAATAAATACGGCAAGATAAGAATGAGTCAGGTAGACAATAAAGGAAATAATCGAAAGCCAAGCGAGAAGGCAGAGAAATTGAAGGAAAATCATTAAGAGGAGATTAGTAACAAAACCATCAGGTATCGTACCAAGTCCGTTTAGTAGAGTTGAGGGAACAAAAGCAATCACAAGGCTGGCGATGAGTTGTAAGAGAGCGATACTTGCTAGAACAAAGGATTTAGCGAAGAAAAACTCTGTACGAGAAACGCCAACTGTCAAACTATTTTTATAAAGCTTGCCGATTAGATCGACCCCAAGAACTAAACATGTTAGAATAATGCAGAGAAAAACAAGGTTTGAATCATTGCTAGACGCATTGATAAGAGCTTGAATACCGTCCCAACCATGGGTTGGAATTTCTGGTTCTTCTGTCTGGATTGCCATCAGATGGCCTGTAGCCCCGATAGTGGCACCCATTAGCAAGAGGACAAAGAGAATGAATTCTGTAATCCAAAAACCTTTGGAGCGGAAAAGACGGTAAAAGTCTGCTTGAATGGTATGTATCATGATTTTCCTCCTATTGGACCAATTGAGTGAAGTATTCTTCTAGGTTTTGACGGGCATAGTAAATCTCGTCAATGTCAACATCTGCCAAGGTTAATTCCTTGAGAATCTGTTTGACATCTTGTTCCTGACCAAAGATGTGAATTTCGTTTTCAGGATTAACAACCTTGAACTGGAGCTGGATTTGTTCTTTCAATACTTGACAAGCTTTCTCTTGATCAGCTGTCTTAAGGACAATATAATCCTCACTTAGTGTTTCAAATTCGGCTTTACTGATTTCACGGATAATCTTGCCTTGATCTAAAATACCAAAACGATTTGCTACGAGATAGAGTTCTGACAAGATATGGCTAGAGATGAGAATGGTGATTCCTTTTTCTTGATTGAGCCGTTGAATCATGAGTCGAAATTCTTTGATACCGATTGGGTCGAGACCGTTGATAGGTTCATCTAAGATTAGGAAGTCTGGTTTGGATAGGAGGGCAATGGCGATGCCAAGTCTTTGTTTCATTCCTAGCGAGAAATCACGAAAGACTTTCTTACCTGTATCTGGCAAACCTACATAGTCCAGCGTTTCTCGAATGACTTGATCAGCATTTGGAATATGACGAATCATACAATAATAATTCAGATTTTGATAGGCTGTTAAGTGATTATGGGCTACGGGTGATTCGATAACAGAACCTACTCGAGATAGAGCCTTGGTCCACTCATTTTCCGTTTGGCTAGAGAAGAGGGAAACAGTTCCTTTATCCGCAAAGAGTAGTTGCGTAATAATTTTTATTAAGGTAGTCTTCCCAGCTCCATTCTTCCCGATAAGTCCATAAATATCTCCCTCTCTTATCGTTAGATGAAGATCCTGAAGAATAGCTTGTTTGTCAAAGTTTTTGGACAATCCATGAATGTCAAGTACTGTTTTCATGATTCTCTCCTTTTAATTTATTTTGTTAACTTTAGTATAAAGCATAGAAATCAAAGAAAGCTCAAGGATTTCTAAAGAGTTTCTAAAGTTTTAGGAATTCTTAAATATCAAAACCCAGTTGACACGAACTGGGCTTCTTAATTATAAAATATATTTCTCAATGGCACGCGCGACGCCGTCTTCTTCGTTGCTGGCTGTAACGTCATCAGCAAGGGATTTGACATAATCGCTGGCATTTCCCATTGCAATCCCAAACCCTGCAAACTGGAGCATTTCAATATCGTTATTAGCATCGCCCATGGCCATAATTTCTGATGGCTCAATCTTCAAAATATCTGCTAGTCGAGAAAGAGCAGTAGCCTTTGTTGTACCAAGTGGCATAGCTTCATAAATGACAGACTGTGAACGAACTCCACTAAATCGTTGACAGAGTTCCTCAGCAAAACGCTCTTCAAAATCGTCTGTTTGCTCCTCTGTACCTAAAAACATACCTTGGAACATACGGTACTTGCCACTGGTAGCTTCCTCAAGGGAAATTTCAGTCAGGTCTGAAAAGACTAGGTCGGCATCATTTTGGATGACTTGATTGGGCTTGCCACCGAGGACAAAATAATGTTCCTCATCAAAAAGAGTCAACTGAACATCACTTTTTTCAGCTAGATCATAGAGGTATTCGATGTCTGCTGAACTAAGTTCTTGCCAGTCAACCAAACTCCAATCGCTAGTCTGGTGGGTTGAGCAACCGTTGTTAACAATCACATACTCATTCTGGAGGTCAAGTCCCAATTTTTTATAGTAGGAGAGGACACCGAAAAGGGGGCGACCCGTACAGAGAACCAGTTTGACCCCTTTTTCAATGGCTTGGTGAATAGCAGTAATGTGAGCTTGTGGAATTTCCTTGGCTTCATTGAGGAGGGTTCCGTCCATATCCAAGGCTAGTAGTTTAATCATAGGTCTTCCTTCTTTATCTTTTGGTATTATTATAGCATATTTTGGAGAAGATAATGGTAAAAGGGTAGGGACTAATTGATTTTACAGTTCAGGATGTTTTGATGTCAATTTATGATTTGAAGAGGATATTTGGAAAAGATATGCTATACTAAACTTGTCAATGTTGCAACTAGACAAGCATAAAAAAACTAGCTTAAAATAGTTTTTTTGTAAGTAGGTATGAGTATCAGATTACTCAACTAATCTAAACAATAACGGAGGAAATATATCATGATTTTAATGACAAAAAATATAAATCTAACAAATGAAGAATTAGAGCTGATACAAGGTGGAGCAGATCCCTATGGTAAAGAACCTAATGGTTATTATGCTTGGCAAATGGAACCAGTATTAATTATGCCGATTCATGGATTTTGTCCCAGAGGAACCTATGATTTAGGATATATTGGAGGAGGTAACCATCTTTGCAAAGGAAGTGCCGCGAGATTTTAAGTAAAATTTATTAGGAATATGAAGAAACAAGGGGAGAAAGCAGAGAATTTAATATGAAAAAACGAGCTATTCAAATTTTACTAGCATTGTCCTTAATTTTTTACAAATCAACTTGGTTTTGGGGGCTTTTCAATCACCTAGCAAAGCCTTATCTACCAGCAAGTCATGAATTTTTTCAGATTCTGCTTTTGATGGAGAGTGGAGTTCTTTTATTAGCGGTCATCTATCTACTAGTTTTTGCAGGAAAGCAAACTTTTCATTTCAAGTGGCAGCTGAGGTATTTTATCTACCTTTTACTGGGCTACATCATTTCGTATATGTCTGACTTTCTTTTTTCGTATTTCATATCCACGTCTTCAAATCAAATTTCTTTGGATGAAACGGTAGAAATGATGGGACGACAGGAGTTACCCTATTTTTTGCTCATCGTTTGCTTCATCGCCCCTATTACTGAGGAATTGCTTTATCGAGGTGTGCTTATGACAACCTTTTTCAAAAACTCACCTTGGTACGGAGATGTTTTGATTTCTGCTATTATTTTCGGTTATATTCATATCAATTTTGCTTTAACACCTCTTGCTTTTTTCATTTATGCTAGTGGAGGGTTTATTTTGGCTCTATTGTATCGCATGACAAAAAGTCTCTACTATCCAATACTAGTTCATATTCTCATCAATATTACTGCTTTCTGGGATGTTTGGTTACTCCTATTTTCAGGAAGTTAGCTTACTAAAACAATGTCGGAACTTTCCGGCATTTTCTTTTCAACAGATGAGCAAGAACTGATTATTTTCAGACTTGGGTGGCTAATCATGGTATAATAAAAGGTAATGAAAAATTCCAACGAGGCTGAGATGAAATTACTTTATACTGATATTCGGACTTCTTTGACTGAAATTCTAACCAGAGAGGCGGAGGAGCTAGTTGCTGCTGGCAAGCGGGTCTTCTACATCGCCCCCAACTCTCTTTCTTTTGAAAAAGAACGCGCCGTGCTGGAATGCTTGTCCCAGCAGGCTTCTTTTGCGATTACCGTCACGCGCTTTACGCAGATGGCTCGTTACCTGATTTTGAATGACTTGCCTGCCAAGACCAGTCTTGATGATATTGGTCTTGGAATGGCCTTTTACAAATGCCTGGCCGAACTTAATCCTAAGGATTTACGTGTTTATGGAGCTATCAAACAGGATCCTCAATTTATCCAGCAGTTGATTGAGCTTTACCACGAGATGACCAAAGCTCAGATGAGTTTTTTGGACTTGGAGAGTTTGACGGATGAGGACAAGAGGGCCGATTTACTCTTGATTTTTGAGAAGGTAACGGCTTATCTCAATCAGGGGCAGTTAGCTCAGGGAAGTCAATTGTCCCATTTGATTGAGGCTATTGAGAATGACAAGGTAAGTAGTGATTTTAATCAAATCGCCTTGGTCATTGATGGATTTACCCGTTTTTCTGCTGAGGAAGAGCGAATTGTGGACCTACTTCATGGCAAGGGTGTTGAGATTGTTATTGGGGCTTATGCTAGTAAGAAAGCTTATGCCAGTCCATTCGCTGAAGGCAATCTCTACCAAGCCAGTGTGGAGTTTCTCCATCATCTGGCCTCTAAATACCAAACGCCTGCTCAGGATTATTCTCAAACTCATGAGAAGATGGATAGTTTTGATAAGGCCTCTCGTTTGTTGGAGTCTTCTTATGACTTTTCAGAACTCAGCTTGGATGTAGATGAGAAGGACCGGGAAAACCTGCAAATCTGGTCTTGTTTGACACAAAAGGAAGAGTTGGAGTTGGTAGCCCGTAGCATTCGTCAGAAATTGCATGAGAACTCAGACCTGAGTTATAAGCATTTTCGTATTCTCTTGGGGGATGTAGCTTCTTATCAATTATCTCTTAAAACTATTTTTGACCAGTATCAAATTCCTTTCTATCTAGGCAAAAGCGAATCCATGGCGCACCATTCCTTGACACAGTTTGTCGAGTCTATTTTGGCTTTAAAACGCTACCGTTTCCGTCAGGAGGATTTGATTAATCTTCTCAGAACAGGTTTGTATACCGACCTCAGTCAGGCTGATATTGATGCATTTGAGCAATATATCCGTTATCTTGGTATCAATGGCTTGCCAGCCTTTCAGCAAACCTTCACCAAATCCCACCATGGAAAATTTGATTTAGGGCGTTTAAATGCTCTTCGTCTGAGTATTTTAGCCCCTCTTGAGACTCTTTTTGCTAGCCGAAAGCAGAAGGCTGAAAATCTCTTGCAAAAGTGGAATGTCTTTCTAAAAGAAGGAGTGGTGCCCAAGCAGTTGCAAAATTTGACAGCCACTATGGAAGCTCTTGAACAGGAAAGACAAGCCGAAGTTTGGAAGGCATTCTGTCATGTTTTAGAACAATTTACGACTGTTTTTGCTGGTTCACAAGTTAATCTTGAGGACTTCCTAGCCTTGCTTCATTCTGGGATGAGCCTATCTCAGTACCGTACTATTCCAGCGACAGTAGATACCGTTCTGGTGCAGAGCTATGATTTGATTGCTCCTCTGACTGCTGACTTTGTCTACGCCATTGGGCTGACTCAGGATCATTTACCAAACATAGCGCAAAACACCAGTCTTTTGACTGATGAAGAAAGACAAAGCTTAAACCAAGCGACTGAAGAGGGAGCGCAATTACTGATTGCCAGCAGTGAAAATCTCAAAAAAAATCGCTATATCATGCTTTCCTTGGTCAATTCTGCCCGTAATCAGTTGGTCTTGTCGGCTCCAAGCCTTTTCAATGAAAGTGAAAGTAAGGAATCTGCCTATCTTCAAGAGCTGGTCCATTTTGGATTTAGTCGAAAAGAGAAGAGGATGAATCACAAAGGGCTGTCTAAGGAAGATGTGGGCTCATATCACAGTCTTTTGTCCAGTCTGGTTACCTATCACCAGCAGGGCGAGACAAGTGATACTGAGCAAGATTTGACCTTTGTTAAGGTTCTGGCGCGTGTGATGGGTAAAAAACTAGACCAGCAAGGTTTGGAAAATCCTGCCCTCCCAACCAGTCCAAGCAGTAAGAAGTTGGCCAAGGACACCTTACAAGCTCTCTATCCTGCTGATCAGGAGTTTTACCTGTCTACCTCTGGTTTGACCGAGTTTTACCGGAACCAATACAGTTATTTCCTCCGCTACGTTTTAGGCTTGCAGGAAGAATTGCGCTTACGTCCTGATGCCCGTAGTCACGGAAATTTCTTGCACCGTATTTTTGAACGTGCCTTGCAGTTGCCTGATGAAGATTCCTTTGACAACCGTCTAGAACAAGCTATTCAAGAAACCAGTCAGGAACGCGATTTTGAGGCTATTTATCAAGAAAGTTTAGAAGCCCAGTTTACCAAGGAAGTTCTGCTTGATGTTGCACGGACAACTGGACATATTCTCCGACACAATCCAGCCATCGAAACCATCAAAGAGGAAGCGAATTTCGGTGGAAAAGAGCAAGCCTTTATTCAATTGGACAATGGACGCAGTGTCTTTGTACGAGGCAAGGTGGACCGGATTGACCGTTTGAAAGCTGATGGAGCGATAGGGGTAGTAGACTACAAGTCCAGTCTGACTCAGTTCCAGTTTCCTCATTTCTTTAATGGTCTTAATTCCCAGTTACCAACCTACCTAGCTGCCCTAAAAAGAGAAGGGGAGCAGAACTTTTTCGGTGCTATGTACTTGGAAATGGCTGAGCCTGTCCAATCTCTGATGACCGTTAAAAGTCTGGCAGCAGCAGTTGTAGAAGCTAGCAAGTCAATGAAATACCAAGGCCTCTTTTTAGAAAAAGAAAGCAGTCATTTGGGTGAATTTTACAATAAAAACAAGTCCAATCAGCTGACGGATGAGGAATTCCAGCTCCTACTGGACTACAATGCCTATCTTTACAAGAAAGCAGCTGAGAAGATTTTAGCAGGTCAGTTCGCCATTAACCCTTATACTGAAAATGGCAGAAGTATTGCACCGTATGTTCAGCAACATCAAGCCATCACAGGATTTGAAGCCAATTACCATTTGGGTCAAGCCCGTTTCCTAGAGAAGTTAGACTTAGCTGATGGCAAGCGTCTGGTCGGAGAAAAACTCAAGCAAGCTTGGTTTGAAAAAATAAGAGAGGAGCTGAATCGATGAAGCCCATTCCCTTTTTAACTGAGGAGGAAATTCAAAAACTGCAAGAAGTAGAAGCGCATTCGAGCAAGGAACAGAAGAAAACTGCCGAACAAATCGAAGCCATCTATACTTCTGGTCAGAATATCCTTGTCTCAGCGTCGGCTGGTTCTGGTAAAACCTTTGTCATGGCAGAGCGCATTCTGGATCAGTTAGCGCGTGGTGTCGAAATTTCTCAACTCTTTATCTCAACCTTTACCGTTAAGGCTGCGACTGAACTTAAAGAACGTTTAGAGAAAAAAATCAGCAAGCAAATCCAAGAAAGCAGTGATGTCGACCTCAAACAACACTTGGGTCGTCAGTTGGCAGACCTACCCAACGCTGCCATCGGAACCATGGACTCTTTCACACAAAAATTCCTTGGCAAACATGGCTATCTGCTTGATATTACGCCTAATTTCCGTATTTTACAAAACCAGAGCGAGCAACTCCTTCTAAAAAACGAAGTTTTTCATGAGGTTTTTGAAGCCCATTACCAAGGTAAACAGCAAGAGACCTTTAGTCATTTGCTGAAAAACTTTGCTGGGCGAGGCAAGGACGAACGGGGACTGCGCCAGCAAGTCTATAAAATCTATGACTTCCTCCAATCCACCAGCAATCCTCAGAAATGGTTAAGTGAATCTTTCCTCAAAGGCTTTGAAGAGACTGATTTTACTAGTGAAAAAGAAAAACTGACTGAGCAAATCAAGCAAGCCCTTTGGGATTTGGAAAGCTTTTTCCGTTATCATCTGGATAATGATGCCAAGGAGTTTCCAAAGGCTGCCTATTTAGAAAATGTCCAGTTGGTTCTGGATGAAATTGCCTCCCTAAATCAGGAGTCCGATAGTCAGGCTTATCAAACGGTTCTTGCGCGTATTGTCGCAATCTCTAAGGAGAAAAATGGTCGGGCTCTGACGAATGCCAGTCGTAAGGCTGATTTGAAGCCACTGGCCGATGCCTACAACGAAGAGAGAAAGACCCAGTTTGCTAAACTAGGACAATTATCAGACCAGATAACGATTCTTGACTATCAAGAACGTTATCATCAAGATACATGGGAACTAGCTAAAACCTTCCAATCTTTCATGAGTGATTTTGTAGAGGCCTATCGTGAACGTAAACGCCAGGAAAATGCCTTTGAATTCGCTGATATCAGCCATTACACCATTGAGATTTTAGAGAATTTCCCGCAAGTCCGTGAGGCTTATCAGGAGCGCTTCCACGAAGTCATGGTCGATGAGTATCAGGATACCAACCACATTCAAGAACGGATGCTGGAATTACTTTCTAATGGTCACAATCGCTTTATGGTGGGAGATATCAAGCAGTCCATCTACCGTTTCCGTCAAGCAGACCCGCAGATTTTCACTGAAAAGTTCCAACGCTATGCGCAAGATTCCCAAGAAGGAAAGCTGATTCTCCTCAAGGAAAATTTCCGTAGCAGTTCAGAAGTTCTGTCAGCAACCAATGATGTCTTTGAACGTCTCATGGACCAAGAAGTTGGTGAAATCAACTATGATAACATGCACCAGCTTGTTTTTGCCAATACCAAACTGACTCCCAATCCAGATAACAAGGCAGAATTTCTCCTCTATGACAAGGACGATACAGGTGAGGAAGAAGAGAGTCAAACAGAAACGAAACTCACAGGCGAAATGCGCTTAGTCGTCAAGGAGATTCTGAAACTTCATCAGGAAAAAGGTGTTACTTTTAAAGAAATTGCCCTTCTGACCTCCAGTCGCAGTCGTAATGACCAGATTCTCCTCGCTCTGTCTGAGTACGGAATTCCTGTCAAAACTGACGGAGAGCAAAACAATTATCTCCAATCCCTAGAAGTGCAAGTCATGCTAGACACCCTTCGTGTCATTCATAATCCCCTGCAAGACTATGCCTTGGTTGCCCTTATGAAGTCTCCAATGTTTGGCTTTGATGAGGACGAGTTGGCACGTTTATCTCTTCAGAAAGCAGAGGATAAAGTCCAAGAAAATCTCTATGAAAAACTGGTCAATGCACAAAAAATGGTAACAAGCCAGAAAAACTTGATTCACACGGCTCTAGCTGAGAAACTAAAGCAATTCATGGATATCTTGGCTTCTTGGCGCTTGTATGCCAAAACCCACTCCCTCTATGACCTGATTTGGAAGATTTACAACGGCCGTTTTTATTATGATTATGTGGGAGCTTTGCCAAATGGTCCTGCTAGACAGGCCAATCTCTATGCCCTAGCACTGCGTGCTGATCAGTTTGAAAAGAGCAATTTCAAGGGCTTGTCCCGCTTTATCCGTATGATTGACCAAGTTTTAGAAGCCCAGCACGATCTTGCAAGCGTGGCTGTCGCACCGCCAAAAGATGCAGTAGAGCTCATGACCATCCACAAGAGTAAAGGGCTGGAGTTTCCTTACGTCTTTATCCTCAACATGGATCAAGATTTTAACAAGCAAGACTCTATGTCAGAGGTCATTCTCAGTCGTAAAAATGGACTAGGTGTCAAATACATTGCCAAGATGGATACAGGAGCAGTCGAAAATCACTATCCTAAAACCATCAAACTCTCCATTCCTAGCCTGACCTATAGGCAGAATGAAGAGGAATTACAGCTGGCAAGCTACTCAGAGCAGATGCGTCTCCTTTATGTTGCCATGACGAGGGCTGAGAAAAAGCTCTATCTTGTCGGCAAGGGATCTCGTGAAAAGCTGGAAGCCAAGGAATACCCAGTAGCTAAAAATGGAAAACTAAATAGCAATACTAGACTGCAAGCAAGGAATTTCCAAGATTGGATTTGGGCTATCAGTAAAGTGTTTGCCAAAGATTATCTCAACTTTAGCTATCGTTTTGTTGGTGAAGATCAGCTAACTAGAGAAGCTATTGGTCAATTGGAAAACAAAAGTCCTCTCCAAGATAGCTCCCAAACAGACAATCGCCAGTCAGAAACCATTAAGGAAGCTCTTGAAATGCTGAAAGAGGTTGAAGTCTATAATACTCTTCACCGCGCAGCCATTGAGCTCCCTAGTGTTCAAACCCCAAGTCAAATTAAGAAATTCTACGAACCAGTTATGGATATGGAAGGTGTCGAGATTGCAGGTCAAGGCCAGTCAGTAGACAAGAAAATTAGCTTTGATTTGCCAGATTTTTCAACCAAAGAAAAGGTAACAGGAGCTGAGATTGGTAGTGCTACCCACGAACTCATGCAGAGAATTGACCTCAGTCAGCAACAAACCCTCGCTAGCCTGACAGAAACTCTCAAACAAGTTCAAACCAGCCCAGCTGTCAGAGATAAGATCAATCTTGCTAAAATTCTTGCATTCTTTGACACAGCACTCGGTCAGGAAATTCTTGATAATATTAACCATCTCTATCGTGAGCAACCCTTCTCCATGCTCAAACGAGACCAAAAGAGTCAGGAAGACTTCGTTGTCCGTGGTATCCTTGATGGATATCTGCTTTACGAAGACAAAATTGTTCTGTTTGACTACAAGACAGACCGCTATGATGAACCAAGTCAACTCGTAGATCGTTATCGTGGTCAGTTAGCGCTATACGGAGAAGCTCTATCTCGAGCCTATTCGATTGAAAATATTGACAAATACTTGATTTTACTCGGTAAAGACGAGGTTCAAGTTGTAAAAGTATAATCTAGAAAGGAGACCTCATGACACTTCCAGTTAGAAAATCCCTACATGATGCAGTTTTACAGGCTTCAAAAGCGGATACTTGGGAACAAGCTACCAAGGAATGGAATGAAGTTTCCTTGATTTTTAACGGTATCGGCCGTAGCAATTGTATCTGTGGGAATGCCATCAAATACGCTTATGAACTCTTTAACGGTGTCACAGGCCAACGCCTCTTTCCGATAGGGAGCGATTGTGTTCGTCATTTTCACCGATTGTCCCTTGACCAGCAACTGGAAGAGGAAGAAAAACTGCTCAGAAAGGTTGAAAATCTGACCAGAAAAGCCCAGAAAAAGGAGAAAATCAAGGTTAACAAAAGTGACTTTGACGAACGACTTCTAAATTGGCTCTGGGAAAAAGGTGTTTTTAAACCCAATCGTGGCAATCAATTTGCACCTGAGAGAGACTACCAGCTCTTCCTAGAAGTCTTTCAAGGAGGAAGTTGGACCAAGGCAGAACCCAAGAAGAGGGCTCGGATGGAAGAAGTCCTTGAAAAGTGTATCAAACCCTTTTTACTTGGGAAATCGGATGAACAACTCTACCTTGTCAAGCTAGGCAAGGAGAAAATTGACTACGAACAAGAACTCCGTATCCAGGCAGAGAAAGAACGCAAGAAGAGGGATAAAATCGCCAAGCAATATGCAGACAATCTAGTTCTAGCCATGGGCCCAGCAGAGCGTGCTTATCAAGATTACTTTGGCTTTACAGAAACCCTGACCCAAGAAGAACGCAAGTGGGAGAAAATACTTTTTGGTAAAAATCGGACAGAACGGGTTGTCAAGGCCAAACAATACCAAAAAGAGTTGGAAAAAGACCAACGAATTGCCAGTCAGGATCCAATTGAAAGAAAACAGAAGCAGACCTGGCTCCTCAATTCCTATTTTCGTGAGCTTCCTGAAGAAAAAGCCAGATTTGCTCGACTCTTATTAGAATATCGAAAAAGTGGAGAAGTGCCTTTTTCAACTGAATACTTATCAGACCATCTGCTAGACTTTTTCTATAAAATGAAAGCCTTTGAGTTTGAAATCGCACCAGAACAAGTCCGAGACTTTTTAAAAGAAAGCCTTCAGACAGAACATCTATCCTCAGCACAAGAAAGCTGGATAGAAGGAATTCTCCTCAACTGCATCAAACCATTTTTAGAACGATTATTGATATGAGTAACACCTACCGTGGAAATGCCATGGTGGGTTTAATTTACAAAAAATATAGGTATAAAGTTTAATATTTTCTGTCAACTTTGAGTACTAAAACTTATTAGTTTTCGTATATGTCAATTAGCGTCAATTGTAAAAATCAAAAGCAAAAGCATAAACATAATACATAATTTATTTTATGTCACATCTGTGTTATAAAAAACCAAAAGCCTATGCAAAAGTGCTCAAATTATGATAAAATAGACTATAAGAAAAACACTATTTATATTAATTAGATTTTTATTTTATAAGGAAAAAAACTCAATGGCTACTATTCAATGGTTTCCTGGTCACATGTCTAAGGCTCGTCGACAGGTGCAGGAAAATTTAAAATTTGTTGATTTTGTAACGATTTTGGTGGATGCACGCTTACCTCTATCTAGTCAAAATCCTATGTTGACCAAGATTGTTGGTGACAAATCAAAACTCTTGATTTTAAACAAGGCAGACTTGGCCGATCCAGCAATGACCAAGGAATGGCGTCAGTATTTTGAATCACAAGGAATCCAGACGCTGGCTATCAACTCCAAAGAGCAAGTAACTGTAAAAGTTGTAACAGACGCAGCCAAGAAGCTCATGGCCGATAAGATTGCTCGCCAGAAAGAACGTGGTATCCAGATTGAAACCTTGCGTACCATGATTATCGGGATTCCAAACGCTGGTAAATCAACTCTCATGAACCGTTTGGCCGGTAAGAAGATTGCCGTTGTCGGCAATAAACCAGGTGTTACCAAAGGTCAACAATGGCTCAAAACAAATAAAGACTTGGAAATCTTGGATACGCCGGGGATTCTCTGGCCTAAGTTTGAGGATGAAACTGTTGCATTGAAACTGGCATTGACTGGAGCTATCAAAGACCAGTTGCTCCCTATGGATGAGGTAACTATTTTTGGTCTCAATTATTTCAAAGAACATTATCCAGAAAAGTTGGCTGAACGCTTCAAACAAATGAAAATTGAGGAAGAAGCTCCGGTTATTATTATGGATATGACCCGCGCCCTCGGTTTCCGTGATGACTATGACCGTTTTTACAGTCTCTTCGTGAAGGAAGTCCGTGATGGCAAACTCGGTAACTATACCTTAGATACATTGGAAGACCTCAATGGCGACGATTAAAGAAATCAAAGAACTCCTTGTGACGATCAAGGATTTAGAAAGCCCTATTTTTTTAGAGCTTGAAAAGGATAATCGCTCTGGAGTTCAAAAAGAAATCAGCAAGCGTAAAAAAGCTATTCAGGCAGAATTGGATGAGGATCTTCGTTTGGAAGCCATGCTTTCCTACGAAAAAGAACTGTATAAGCAAGGATTGACTTTGATAGCAGGTGTTGACGAGGTTGGACGTGGTCCTCTGGCTGGCCCTGTCGTCGCTGCTGCTGTTATTTTACCTAAAAATTGTAAGATTAAAGGCCTCAATGACAGCAAGAAAATTCCTAAAAAGAAACATCTGGAGATTTTTCAAGCCGTTCAAGACCAAGCCTTGTCGATTGGAATTGGTATCATGGATAATCAGGTCATCGACCAAGTCAATATCTATGAAGCAACCAAACTAGCCATGCAGGAAGCTATCTCCCAGCTCAGTCCTCAACCTGAGCACCTCCTGATAGATGCCATGAAACTGGAATTGCCCATTTCACAAACATCCATTATCAAAGGAGATGCCAACTCCCTCTCTATCGCAGCGGCTTCTATAGTAGCCAAGGTGACCCGTGATGAATTGATGAAGGAATACGATCAGCGGTTTCCTGGCTATGATTTTGCTACTAATGCAGGTTATGGAACTGCTAAACACCTAGAAGGACTAGAAAAACTAGGAGTTACCCCAATTCACCGAACCAGCTTTGAACCCGTTAAATCACTGGTTTTAGGTAAAAAAGAAAGTTAATTGAAAGGAAATACCATGGAGGAACAGTCGGAAATAGTCCGTTCTAAGAAAGAATTCGCCTTTGCATCCAGCACTATCCTATCCCAAGTTGGTCGAGGAATCATTGTTGGTCTCGTTGTTGGAATTATCGTTGGATCCTTTCGTTTCTTAATCGAAAAAGGCTTTCACTTGATACAAGGACTTTATCAAGATCAAGCGAACCTAGTGCGCAATCTTTTTATCATTGGTCTATTTTATTTAATAGTTTGTTGGCTCAGTGCGAAATTAACTCGGTCAGAAAAAGATATCAAAGGCTCAGGAATTCCGCAAGTCGAAGCCGAACTGAAAGGCTTCATGACCCTCAACTGGTGGGGCGTACTTTGGAAAAAATATGTTCTAGGAATTTTGGCAATTGCCAGTGGACTCATGCTGGGGCGTGAGGGACCAAGCATTCAACTCGGAGCGGTTGGTGGTAAAGGAATTGCCAAGTGGCTTAAATCCAGTCCAGTAGAGGAACGTTCCCTGATTGCCAGTGGAGCTGCCGCAGGATTAGCCGCTGCATTTAATGCACCGATTGCAGGACTTCTCTTTGTGGTAGAAGAAGTTTATCACCATTTTTCACG
>NZ_KQ970262.1:178850-224976 GCF_001579045.1 Streptococcus mitis
ATATTTGGCTTAACACCTGTACTGGATATGCCAGACAACATCCCACTCATGACTCTAGACCAGTATTGGATTTACCTCCTCATGGGAATTTTTCTAGGACTTTCTGGTTTTCTCTATGAAAAAGCTGTACTCAATGTCGGTAGAGTTTATGACTGGATAGGTCAAAAAATACGTTTGGATAGAGCTTATTATCCAATTCTGGCCTTCATTCTCATCATACCAATCGGAATCTTCTTACCACAGATCCTAGGAGGTGGAAATCAGCTGGTTCTTTCCCTGACTAAGCAAGATTTTAGTTTCCAAGTTCTATTAGCTTACTTTTTGATTCGCTTTGTTTGGAGCATGATTAGTTATGGAAGTGGCCTTCCAGGAGGTATTTTTCTACCAATTTTGGCGCTTGGCTCCTTACTCGGTGCCCTAGTTGGTGTCATTTGTGTGAATATTGGACTTGTCAGTCAGGAACAGTTTCCTATATTTGTCATTCTGGGAATGAGTGGCTACTTTGGAGCGATTTCTAAAGCTCCCTTAACCGCTATGATTCTAGTAACCGAGATGGTAGGAGATATTCGTAATCTCATGCCACTTGGCTTAGTAACCTTGGTCGCCTACATCATCATGGATTTACTCAAGGGTACTCCAGTCTATGAGGCCATGCTTGAAAAAATGCTGCCAGAAGAAGCGACAGATGAAGGAGAAGTCACACTTATTGAAATCCCTGTTTCAGATAAAATAGCAGGAAAACAAGTACATGAACTCAACCTACCACATAACGTACTTATCACCACCCAAGTCCATAATGGCAAGAGCCAAACAGTTAATGGTTCAACCAGAATGTATCTGGGTGATATGATTCACCTGGTTATTCCAAAAAGTGAAATTGGGAAAGTCAAGGATTTGTTGTTGTAGATCAAAAATATCATTACATAATTTTTATTATGTAATAAATGTATCAAGAATATTTTGTTGATTTTGATAAGGGAGGACATACATCATAATGAAAATACTAGATGTTCTATATGAGTTTTATGGTGATTTTGAATTCATTAAAGAAAAGTGGAATGAAAAATACGAAGGTATTCTTATCAAAATAAAGGATGAGCAAGGATATAAAAGATGCCGCTTAGCAAAAAGAACACCGAAAAAAGAAGGATATTTTACAGTTTTTTGGAAAAAAGACAAAAATAACATGAACATTCCTTATACCAATGAAGATTTGGGAACTGAACTTGTTATCGTTGTCATCGATAATGATAAAAAGGGGCTATTTATTATTCCAAACGAAGTTGCTACTTGTAAGAAAATTCTCTCAACAAAAAACAGCAAAGGAAAAATGTCCATGCGATTTTATCCGCCTTGGTGCACAAATTTAAATACAACGGCTCAATCAACACAAAAATGGCAATTGAAATTTTTTAGAGAAATTGAATTATAAGAATGACTTTGAAAAATTTCTAGTAGATTCATATCAAACACAAAGACTTGGTTCTTTTTTCATAAGAACCAAGTCTTTGTGTTAGTTTCTCAGGAATAAAGTACATTATAGACAATTTTTGTCGAAAAAATTTTTTTAGTTATTTGGTTTTTTAGTTATTCTATTAAAAAGCTCTATAACATCTTTCCGAAAAACTATAATTTTCTTGAAAAATAAATAAGTCTATGCTATACTACTTGTAGACTTATTTATGGAGTGAATACATGAAACGTGAGATTTTACTGGATCGAATCGACAAACTAAAACAAATCATGCCCTGGTATGTTCTGGAATACTACAAATCTAAGCTGGCTGTACCTTACAGTTTTACAACCTTGTACGAATACCTCAAAGAATATGATCGATTTTTCAGCTGGGTTTTAGAGTCTGGTATTTCAAACGCTGATAAAATGTCTGATATTCCTTTATCTGTCTTGGAAAATATGTCTAAGAAAGACATGGAATCCTTTATCCTTTACCTACGTGAACGTCCCTTGCTGAATGCTAATACAAGTAAACAAGGTGTTTCACAGACAACTATCAATAGAACTTTGTCAGCACTTTCTAGTCTTTACAAGTATCTGACCGAGGAGGTTGAAAACGATCAGGGAGAGCCTTATTTTTATCGTAATGTAATGAAGAAAGTTTCAACAAAGAAAAAGAAAGAAACACTTGCTGCCAGAGCTGAAAACATCAAGCAAAAACTCTTTTTAGGTGATGAAACAGAAGGTTTTCTAACTTATATCGACCAAGAGTATCCACAACAGCTTTCAAATCGAGCTCTCTCATCATTCAACAAAAATAAAGAACGAGATTTGGCCATTATTGCTCTTCTCTTGGCGTCTGGTGTTCGCTTATCTGAAGCTGTTAATCTGGATCTAAGAGATCTCAATTTAAAAATGATGGTTATCGATGTCACTCGAAAAGGTGGCAAACGTGACTCGGTCAATGTCGCTGCCTTTGCAAAACCTTATCTAGAAAATTATCTCGCCATTCGAAATCAACGCTATAAAACGGAAAAGACAGACACAGCTCTCTTTTTGACACTCTATCGAGGTGTTCCCAATCGTATCGATGCTTCTAGTGTTGAAAAGATGGTTGCTAAGTATTCTGAGGACTTCAAAGTTCGTGTAACACCCCACAAGCTCCGTCATACCCTAGCAACTAGGCTCTATGATGCCACTAAATCGCAAGTTTTAGTCAGCCATCAGCTAGGACACGCCAGTACACAAGTCACTGACCTCTATACCCATATCGTCAATGATGAACAAAAGAATGCTCTAGATAGTTTATAAACTACATAAAATAAATTATGTAAAACAAAATTCAGAAAAAGAAGCTGCTAAAAATAAGGAGTATTCGGATTTTATGGTGGAAAAGGGCTTATAAATCACCCTTCTCCAAATTCTTAATAAGTGTGGAAAAATCGACACCTAAGTTGTCTGTAATGTCGTGATCATTCACTTCATACCAATTGAAAGTATCGTATAACATAGCTTTATTGAAAGCACTTGAATTAAATCGTGGCTTACGCTTTTTATGGAGCTTCTCATTGAAAAGGATTTTGGCTCGTAAGGCATCAAACGAGTAACCTCTACCCATTCGCTCTACCTGCCTAATAATGCTGTTAATTGACTCCGTATAAGCATTAGTGAGCCTTTTATCAAAGTAGTTGAATATTTCAACATGCCAGTTGTCTACGGCTCTCACGAGGTCTTTATATGCGTCTTTAGAGTTGCTGGACATACAACGGTGTCTCCATTGACTATAACGAAGATGACCTTCATCTGGATCAGGAGTATCCCATATCCAGTAAAACTCTTCTTTGAGTTCATAGGCTTCTTTTAAAGCAGGAAGATTACCTAACCAAGTATCTAAGAGGAATGATTCACGTTCATTTAGATCGTGTTTACGCTTTAGAAGGATAAACCTTTCACGCATAAGGGTACGTCTTTCTTTTTGGCTCATATGGGCTTTCAAAGACTTTCTGACGTTATCTAAGGCTTGATTAGCCATTCTAACTACATGAAACTTATCTACGACAACTTTAGCTTGTGGAAGGATAGTGTTCACTGCGTCTTTGTAGGGCTTCCACATATCCATTGTGACGTACTCAATGTAAGTCCTGTCACTGATTTCTGAAAGACGTTGGATGACTGTTTCCTTGTTACGGTTAGGCTTGATGTCATAAATAGTCCTGCGTTCAATATTAGTCAATACAAGCCGAGGTCTACGGATAATATGTATCTCGTCTATCCCAAGCCACTTAGGAGTTTCAAACTGGTATTCACGTTCTTTGAGTGCCACATAGTCCTTAAAAACGTTCCTAATGGTTTTCTCGTCAACACCAACGCTTTCTGCGACTTCTATAAAGGTCTTAGACATGGATTGCTCTTGAATGGACTTTAAAAGCCTTTTGGTCATACTACGCTTTTCATCTACAGATATTAGGCTTTCCCAGAAGGTAGATCCGCATTCACGACACTTGTATCGTCTACGGTTCAATTGTAAGCCCACTCGCTTTAAACGAATGGGCAAATCCATAATTAGTTGATTTCTTGAACTGTGTTTGTACAACTTGTCAAAACCACATTTAGGACAACGTTCAGGTGGTCCGACTGCTTCAACTTTAAACATCATATCGGTTTCATTTTCTTGTGGCGGTTCTATTGTTTTAATGTCTGGTAGGGATAATAAGTCTGACATATTATTCATCCTTTATTACTCTGCGGTGTTAAGGTATCAATTATAGATTTGATGTCGAAATCATCAGTGTTAAATTATTTTTGTGACCACAAATGCACTTAGAAAATCCCTTAAAGCATTAGCTGGTTCACTTGAATAGGGAGTTGTAAAAAAGTTCCCTTAGCCTGCACAACAAGATAATTTCGAAATATCTTTATCGAACGTAAGTGCAACTAATTTTAGCCCTTCAGCCATTGTTAAATATGGTGCTAGGGTTTCTGTTAAATCTTCTATCGTTAAGCCAAATTTAACAGCTAATGATGCTGCATAGATGACATCTCCTGCATTTTCAGATACAATATGAACCCCTAATACTTTTAGTGTTTCTGCATCTGCTACTAGTTTAAATACACCGGTTGTTTCACGGTTTACAATTGCTCTTGGAACAGCATCTAAAGGTAATACAGATGTCTTCACATCATACCCTTTCTCTTTTGCTTGTTCTTCTGTTAAACCAACCGTTGCAACCGTCGGATTCGTAAACGTAACAGCAGGAACTACCGATAAATCTATTTTTTTGTTTAATCCACCAATAGCATTATCAGTAATAATTCCACCTTCATAGGCTGCTACATATACAAATTGTGGTCCTAAAGTCACATCTCCTGCTGCATAAATCTTTTCATTACTTGTTTGACCAAAATCATTGATCAGGATTTCATTATTTTTTCCAGTTTCAACACCTGCTGCACTTAAATTTAAAGAATCCGTATTTGGTTTTCTTCCAGTGGCAACAAGTAACTGATCTGATTCAATGACTTCTCTACTGCCATTTACTGTTACGTAAACCCTTTTTATCTCTCCACTTTGTTCAACACGCTCAAAAGTTGCCCCTTTGACAAGGTTTATACCCTGTTCAATTAACGCTTTTTCAACTGACTCTGAAATCTCAGGATCATACTCCTTTAAAAGTCGCTCACTTCTTTGCATAAGCGTTATTTCTGAACCTAAATGATGAAATAGTTGTCCAAGCTCCATTCCAATGTATCCTGAACCAATTACAGTTAATCGTTTTGGTATTTTCTTTAACTCAAGAAGTGTTGTACTAGTTAAATAGTCCATTTTTTCAAGTCCTGAAATTTGGGGCAACGAAGGCGATGCACCTGTTGCAATTAAAAAGCGTTTTGCAGATAACTTTGTCCCATTGACCTCAACCGTACTAGCATCAACGAATTTTGCTTCACCTTTAATTAAATCAAAATTATATTCATCAATTAAATCCATATATTTTTGATTCCGAAGTTCGCTCACCAATTTATCCTTTTGCGTGATTAAACTAGCTAAATCCACTTCTCCAGCGGATGTTTGTAAACCTATAAACGGATTGTCTTTTGATAAATGATTGATTTCCCCTGCCCTAAGAAGAGTTTTTGACGGAACACAGCCAATATTCACACAGGTTCCCCCAACCGTTCCACGCTCAATCATTCCAACTTTTGCACCGTATTCTATAGCTTTAATTGCCGAAGAAAAGGCAGCAGCACCAGAACCAATAATAAGAAGGTCATAATTGTCTTCATTAATTAACGCCACGTTTTCTAGTGATGATACTTCTTCAATTTCTCCGGCTTGGTAATTTGCTTCATCAATCGCCTTTATTGCACTTTCAACCTCAATATCATCGGGCAGTTCAAATACTGCTTCACCACGACGATAACTAGACTCAATATTTTTAGCACCTATCTTTTCAAGTGCTGATTCTACGTGTTTTTCACAACCCGTACAAGTCATTCCTGAAATGTTTACCTTAAATTTATTCATAAAAAAGCTCCTTTCGTTAATTAATCTCTCATGTTATAATGTTTCTATTATTGGACACGAATGTAATTTCTTTTCATCTGGACATCGTTGTTTTAAGTCGTCTAACATAGTTTCAATTCGTTTTAAATCCTCTATTTGTTTTTGCACTTCCTTTTGTTTTTTAGAAACAAATTCGAACATATCTTGACAACGAACTTCATCTTTATCTACAACACCAAGTAATTTATAAATCTCGCTTAAAGAGAAACCAAGTTCCTGTATTCGTTTAATAAGCCCAACACGCTTAACGTCATCATATGAATATATCCGATAACCAGCTTCCGTTCGGTGAGGTTCTTGTAATAAATTTTTTCGCTCGTAATATCTGATCGTTTCTTTATTAACTTCACATTTATCTGCAAACTCACTAATGCGATAAATCATCTTATTTCACCCCCTGAATATTATAAACCATGTACCATAGTACACGGTCAAGTAAATTGGACTATTTTATTTTTTTCCCAAAGTATCACTCGTATGTGATTGATACTTTTATATAATACTATTGATTATCCTAACATCCCACCAGAAAATCCGATTTAAACACCAGTTGTTTTTAAACTATTAAGAAAGTAATTCCACTATATATTCCGAAGACCCAAAATAAGCAACTTCTTTTTCTTTATATCTGATACCAGTAAAGTGGCGTGGAATATCAATTATTTCTATATTTTTGAAATTCTCATTTGCCTACTACTAATTTAACTATAGCAAAAATAATGCAGATAAGGAAGGATATTTTTGCTTGCAGGAATTCTAAAAATCAAGCTTTTCTAGATTCAAATCTCTTCATAATCACAGTTAAACGCCATCGGTAGAGCGCCCCACTCACGATCAGACTAATAATCAAGCCAATCCAGTAAGAATAAGCTCCAAAATCTGTTAGGGAATCAAATACCATAGCCACTGGGATTGTTACACCCCAATAACCAACCAAACCAAGGTAAAAAGGAATAACTGTATCCTTATACCCCCGTAAAATTCCCTGAAGCGGTGCCGCAAAGGTATCTGCCAACTGGAAGAAGAGACTGTAAGTCAAAAAACGCGCTGTCAAATCGATAAATTCTGGGTCATTACCATAAAGACTAGCCACATTTCCTCGAAAAATGTAAAGGAAGGATAATGTGAAGCCCGCAAAAATGAGGGCTGTCCATCTTCCTAAACCAATATAGGTTTTAGCATCATCAAATCGCTTGGCTCCCACTTCATAGGAAACGACAATAGCCATAGCCGATGAGATACTCATAGGGAAGGCATACATGAGAGATGAAAAATTCATAGCTGACTGGTGACTAGCAATAATCAAGGACGAGAACTTTGCCATAATCAAGCCAACCACAGAAAAGATAGCCACTTCCGCGAAGACAGTCCCCCCAATAGGCAGACCCAAGCGAACTCCTTCCTTGATTTTATCCATATTAAGCGGAATTCGTTTCTCAAGATGTAGGGCTTTGAGCTTTTCCTGTTTAAATAGAACCAGAACAGAAATTCCTAGTAAGACCCAGTAGGCTAAAGAAGTACCTAAACCAGCACCAGCACCTCCCAGTTCTGGAACACCAAAGGCCCCGTAAATCAAGAGATAGTTAAATCCACTATTCAAGGGAAGTAACAAAAGCATGAGATACATAGACAGTTTGGTCAACCCCAGCGAATCCAGCAAGGAGCGAATGACACTAAAGAGCAACAAGGGGATAATCCCGATAGATAAAAACCAGAGATAGCGAACCGCTACTGCTGCCACTGGTGCCTCTAGTCCAATACGATTCAAGACTGGTGGTGCCAGGAAAAGTACTAGTCCCAGCAAGAGAACAGATAGACCCAAGGCCAGATAGATGAACTGGTAAAAATCTGACGCAACTTCTTCCTTTTTGCCTCGACCAAGATGGTGACCAATGATGGGCACCAAGGCTGACACAATCCCTGTCAGGAAGGTAAAGAAAGGATTCCAGATACTGGTTGCCATAGACACACCAGCCAAGTCCATGGTATTGTATTGACCTGTCATAGTCGTATCAACAAAGGAAGCAGAATAATTGGCAAATTGATAAATCAGGATAGGGAAAAATATCTTTAAAAATAAGATAAACTTGTCTTTAAAATGATGGGTTTGGTACATATAGGCTCTCTATTCTTTTGATTTACAGAGCAGACTCCCACCTAGTTTTGATAGACGATTTGTCCCTTACAGATGGTATATTTAACCTGCCCTTTTAAGGTTTCACCAATGAATGGTGAATTAGCTGCTTTGGAAGCAAAATGGGAGTCCACAAGGCGGTCAGCCTTAGCATCAAAAATAGTGATGTCCGCCGGACCATTCTCAGCCAAGTAACCTGCTTCAAAGTTGTAAAGCTTGGCTGGGTTGTAGGTCATTTTTTCTAGCAATTCCATCAAGGTCAATTCCCCAGCTTCCACCAAATAAGTCAAACCGAGAGACAGAGAGGTTTCCAAACCAGTCATACCAGATGGCGCTTTGGTAATATCCTCGACTTTTTTTTCATCCGCATGGTGAGGCGCATGGTCAGTCGCGATAACTGTGATGACACCTGACTTGAGACCTTCGATAACAGCACGACGGTCTGATTCCAAGCGAAGCGGTGGATTCATCTTAGCATTGCTTCCTTGTGTCAAAAGGAGCGCTTCGGTCTTAGAAAAATGCTGTGGCGCTACTTCTGCTGTTACTTTCGCTCCCAATCCTTGAGCAAACTCCACTACTTTAACACTTTCTTCCTTAGACAAATGCTGGATGTGAACATGGGCTTTGGTTGCATAGGCAATCATGACATCACGCGCCATCATAGCGTACTCAGCCACCCCAGTTGCACCACAGATATGGAAATGTTCTTTAGCAATGTTTTCGTTAAACCCAAGAACACCGTTCAATCCTGGATCTTCCTCATGAAGACTAATAAAGGTATTAAGTTTTTTTGCTTCCTCCATGGCTTCCTTGACAACTTTACTACTTTCAAGTGGGATACCGTCGTCTGAGAAACCAACTGCACCAGCTTCTAAAAGTGCCTTAAAGTCAGTCAAATCTTGCCCATTAAAATTCTTAGTAATGGTCGCAACAGTCTTGACATTGATCTTTTCCTTGGCAGCTGACTGGAGAACTTCTTGCAGGGTTTCTACATCTGATATGGTTGGACTAGTATTAGCCATCATGACAACCGTTGTAAAACCACCTGCAGCGGCTGCTAAAGCACCAGTATGGATATCTTCCTTGTGGGTCTGACCAGGTTCACGGAAATGAACATGGATATCAACCAAGCCAGGAGCAACTACTAGACCAGTAGCATCTAAGATTTCTGCTCCTTCTTCCTTGATTTCAGGCGCAATTTTGACAATTTTCCCATCTTGGACTAAAACATCACACACTTGATCCAAGCCAGACTTGGGATCCATAACACGACCATTTTTGATTAGTAGCATCTACTTTCTCCTTTATTCATAGAAATCGACTTGGGTATCCAACAATTTATCCCCATCATAAACAAACTTGGCTGAAAAGAAGGGTTTGTCCTCTAAAAGCCATTCAACAAAGGTGTGGTCACCTTCCCAAGTAGGCTTGCTCAAAACTTCATCATAAGGAACCCATTCAAGCGTCCCCTCATTGCAGTCAATTAAGTCCCCCTCAAACTCCGTCACCTTAAAAACATAGGTGTACCAGTCTAGATCTGGCGTAAATTCAGGAAAAGTGATAACACCTTTTAGAACTGGCTTGGCTTTGAGCCCTGTTTCTTCGAGGATTTCACGCGCCGCGCATTCCTGAGGTGTCTCTCCTCGCTCTAGCTTACCACCCACGCCAATCCATTTCCCTTCATGAACATCATTGGGTTTCTTATTACGGTGAAGCATGAGTAGTTCTTTCCCGTTATCTATGTAGCAAATCGTCGCTAACTGAGGCATATTCTCTCCTTATCTAAGCCAATCGATTGGCTCTTGTCCTGTTTCTGTTAAGAATGCATTAGCCTTGGAAAAAGGCTTGGAACCCCAAAATCCTCTGTAAACCGATAAAGGACTGGGATGGGCTGATTCGATAATCAAGTGGTGAGGATTGGTAACTAAGGCCTTCTTCTTACGTGCATAAGCACCCCAGAGTATAAAGACTACTGGTTTATCTAGTTGATTGACCACCTGAATCACAGCATCAGTAAATGGCTCCCAGATCTGCCCAGCATGACCATTGGCCTGTCCAGCAGGAACTGTCAAACAAGCATTAAGAAGCAAGACTCCTTGCTCAGCCCAAGCTGTCAAATCATGAGATTTCTTAACCCCGATATCATCTGACAATTCTTTCAAGATATTTTGCAAGGATGGCGGAGCTGGGATAGAGTCGGGTACAGAAAAACTCAAGCCCTGCGCTTGACCTGGCCCGTGATAGGGATCTTGCCCTAGAATCACCACCTTAACTTCTTCAAGCGGTGTTGTCAAGAGAGCCTGAAAAACCTTTTCCTTGGGTGGATAAATAGTCCCCTGAGCATAGACCTGATTCATAAACTGATTGATTTTCGCAAAATAACCCTCAGGTAATTGCTCCTTAATCAAAGCATGCCAAGACGAGTGTTCCATAGCCGACTCCTTCGTTTTTACTGCCTCTATTATAGCAAAAAGTGGCTTTCTAAACCACTTTTTACAGTTTATCTAAGCAATCCAGCAAGTCTTGGAAGGAATAGACTTCGTAAGTAGGCTGGACTTGTGTGTGATTTTCGAGGTGATGAGGATTGTACCAGATAGTGTCTATCCCCGCATTATTGCCACCTTGAATATCGGCGGTTAGGGAATCTCCAATCATCAGCGTCTTTTCTTTACTAAAACCTGCAATCTGCTGACCGATTTTTTCATAAAAGAGAGCATCAGGCTTTTGTATTTGCAACTGTTCTGAGATAAAGACTTGATTGAAATATGGCGCTAGACCCGATTGAGCCAAACGTCCTGTCTGAATGGCAGTAATACCATTTGTCGCAGCATACAGCTCATAATCTCTCTCGATAAGGTTATCCAAGAATTCATGAGCGCCTGAAAAAGTTTGCCCCTGCTGGGCAAGGTAAAATTGGTAACGCTGGGCTAGAAAACTACCGTCTTTTTCCTGTCCAAAATGAGCAAATAAACGAGAAAAGCGCGTGTTAACCAGCTCTTGTTTACTAATTTTCTTTTGCTCCAAGTCCCTCCAGAGAGCCTTGTTCATAGGAACATAATAGTCTTTATAGGCTTGAATATCCGCAACTCCTTCTTCTCTTAGAAGTTGCGTCAAAGCCACATCCTCAGCAGCATCAAAATCAAGCAAGGTGTGATCAAGGTCGAAGAGTAGAAATTTGTAGGACAATTTGAGGTTTTCCTTTCTAGATACTTAATAGATTAGTTTATTTCCTCTTTTTCTTAGTTTTATTCATCAACATACCAACCACAACTGGAGTAACCACACTTCCAACTTGTCCAACAACTTTAAGTATCTTTTTTGCTTCATCTATTTTTTTGTTTCTACACGATTCGCACTTATTGTGCTTATAACTTGATGGTAAATCCCTAGTACATGTCTTACATTTTTTTATTTCTTTCATTCTAGCACCTCTGTCTCAATAGAATCTGTTTTATTTGGTAATTTCATTATAGAAGTTTCAATTTTTGGCAATTCTTTTGTCCAGTAATTTGTAGGAGAAGGATCAAGTAAATCAAGTCTCTCTACTAATTCCTGAGAACTGAGATAAGTTTCGTTAATAAACTTCCCAAAGTAATCCAAACTTTTTTGAGCAGCCTTTTTCTCGCCCAACTCATTATAAGCTATTGCTGCTGATAGTGAAACGATATTTACAACTGCTAATCCATCTCTAATCTCATTCATACGAGCTTCTATTTTATCTGGTTTATCACCTTTTAATAACTTACCCCAAGTAGAATCTGGTTGTTCTTTGATAAAATTTACATTTGATTTTTGACTAAGCATTAAGAGATTTCTACTATCTTCTGCATCTGAAATAACTTGCAGTAACATCATTGTTCTAATGTTTGGATCTGATATCTCTCTAGCTTGCAAGAGTTTCTGTTGACAACTATAGCCTATTGCAAGTCTATCTGACTCCTGTCCTTTTCTGACGTCCTCAATAGCATATTGTACATTTTGAATCTCCTCTGCAATCTGAGCCATTTGAATTTGTGACGAATAATCAGCTAAGGCTTTATTTAATTCTGGTGTCAATTTAACAGATTTCAATGGTACATTTCCAATGACTTTATTAGTATTAGTATCTACTAATACCGCCAAGAGAGAGCCATCTTTCTTGGTCATTAATTTTAACACTCCTTGAGCAATTGCTTCCCGTTGTTCTGGAGAAAGAATTGCCTGAAAAACCTCTTCAGGTATACTAGATTGGACAACATGGATAAAGGCTGGAGCAGAATATAACATTTTTTCTACTTCAGATAAGATTTTATTTGCATTTTTGACTAATGGTTTAGCTATTTCTGGTAACTTATTAAAAAATGATGAGGGTTTTAGTTCATAACCATCAATATCAAGAATATCGAAGTCATCTTCTCCAAAAAATAAAACTTCATCCATAAATTACTACCTCATTATGTTTAAATTATTAGAAATATTATACCATATTAAACAAAATTATGATTTTGATTTTTCTTTAATATTATCTATCCAATCATTTTTACTGGAATCTAACATAAAAAACTCTCTTATACAACTGACAGCCCAAACTTTTCAGGATAGATCGATCCTAACTATCGAATACCTTGGTTTCATAAATATCCTTGTAATTCTAGTCCTAGAATTCCTATAAACTAAATGTTTTCGTACTACTCTAAGCCATTGATTGCCTTAAATTTTAATTTTTGAAGGATTCTAAAGCTAGAATAGTCCCATCCCAATTAGTTTTGAATGGTTCACAATTTAAAAATTCTATGGCTTTACTTCTGTTAAATTAAAAAGGAACTGCGCAAGCAATCCCTTTCTGATTTTGTAATAATCTACTTAAACTTTGATAGTAGTGATAATCAATAACCCACCTATAAAAAGAGTTATAGTAAATTCCTTATTTATTGATTTCAAGCTCCGCCAACTGTGTTTGAATAACTGACAGTTCTGTCCCAGCCTGAAGAAGAGCTGCTGCAGTATAGGTGCCTTCTACAATTGGAACACTGTTGATGATGATACTCTTATCACTGAAATCAGCCACCATTTCTAAGTTCATTTTAGCAGAGCCTAGGTCAAAAAAGGCAAGTAAAGTATCTGCTGGATTTTCAGAAACAACCCTATCTACTTGATCAAAACTAGTTCCAATTCCTCCATCCTCGGTTCCTCCTACATAAGTAATCGGAACATCTTTAGCCACTTCACTAATTAGTTCAACAAGACCTTGTGCAATGTTTTTGGAATGTGAAACGATAACAAGACCAATACTTCCCATCAAACCACCCCGGTTTCTAAAAGAGCAGTAAAGAGTAATCCTGATGAAAATGATCCAGGGTCAATATGTCCAAGAGATCGTTCTCCTACATAAGATGCTCTTCCTTTAGTTGCAAGTAAATCTTTGGTAGCATTCACTACCTGATCAATAACCTCTTGAGTCAACTGGCCATCATACAAGGCGGCAATAACAGGAGTCCAAACATCAACCATTGTCTTTTCTCCAACTTCTGCTTTCCCACGTTTGACAATCATATCCAAACCACTTTGTAAGATTTCTTCTAATTTCGAATTTGAATCAGCCTTGGCCATGCCCATAAAAGCAGAGCCATACAAGGGACCAGAAGCACCGCCTACCTTACTCAGTAATTGCATTGAAACAAGTTTAAAAACATCACTACTTGTCTCAAATTTCTTGCCTTCTAAGTTTTCCATAACTGCAGCCATGCCACGCGCCATATTTCCACCGTGGTCTCCATCACCTATAGGAGTGTCTAGCTCACTAAGATAATCTTTCTGTTCTTGAATCTTTTCATTAAAAAGCTTCATCCATTCAAGAGCTTGTTCAGCATTCATTTGACATTTCCTCCTTGAGTTTTACCAAGCTGGTGTAGTAACAGGTGCATTTAGAGCATCCAACCACTCATCATCTGCCAATCGAATCAATGTTAATGACAAACCAGCCATATCAATTGAAGTCATATAGTTCCCTATTTTCTTAAATGCCAACTGAACACCTTTTTCATGGAGCAATTTAGCAACATCATTTGCAAATACGTATTGTTCCATAAGAGGAGTGCTTCCTAAACCATTGATGAGAAGGCCATAGCGTTCGCCATCTTTAAGTTGGAAACCTTCAGATAATTTTTCAACCAACTCTGATGCCAATTGTGCGGAAGGTTGCATTTTCTCTTTTTTATACCCTGGCTCACCGTGAATACCAACTCCATATTCAAATTCATCGTCTTCTAAAACAAATCCTGGTTTGCCAACTTCAGGAACGGTTGCTCCAGACAGGGCCAGCCCAATTGTTTTAATTTCTAACACAAGTTTATCTGCCAAATCCTTTATTTCAGCTAAGGATTTACCAGAACGAGCTGCAGAACCCAAAATTTTATGGACTAAAATAGTACCCGCAACACCTCGACGGCCTTGAGTATAGAGACTATTTTCAACAGCGATATCATCATCAACCACAACACTTGCTACATCAATACCTTCCATTTCAGCAAGTTCTTGTGCAATTTCAAAGTTCATAATGTCACCAGAATAGTTCTTGATGACCATGAAAACTCCAGCACCTTCATCAGCCACCTTAATGGCTTCTAAAATTTGGTCCGGAGTAGGTGAAGTGAAGACTGCTCCACAAATGGCAGCAGACAACATTCCATCTCCTACAAATCCAGCATGACTTGGTTCATGTCCTGAACCTCCACCTGAAATGAGTCCAACTTTTCCTGTCTTTTCTGCCTTTCTAACGATGACATCAAAACCATCTAAGCGTTCTACCAAGTCATCATGCATGAATGACAATCCCTGCAACATTTCATCAACAACTTGTGTCGGTTCATTTATAATTTTTTTCATGAGAAACTCCTTTCGGTATGTACCTTTGTTTTCGCTTTCATTATATATTTTTTATCGCTGGCTGATAAGGGACAGATTCTATTATTTGTCCCCTTTTAAACCCGTTTCAAACATTTTTTTGGTAAAATGAAGGAAGTAAAAGAAAGGCTTCCTATGGCATCATCACTTATTACAAAAAAACGGATTGCCAAGGCATTTAGAGACCTATTAGCTACTAGAGAATTTGACAAAATCTCCATTGTAGATATCATGGAATCAGCTGGCATTCGTAGACAGACCTTTTATAATCACTTTCTTGACAAATATGAACTGCTAGACTGGATATTTGAAAATGACTTAACCGAGTATATCACCAATAACTTGGACTTCATTTCGGGCCAAAAACTATTACAAGAATTATTTTTTTATTTCGAACAAGAGCGTGACTTTTATATTCAACTTTTTGATATTCAAGGGCAAAATAACTTCTATGACCACTTTATCAGCTACTGTCGCTTGCTTGTATCAAAAATTTTAAAAGAATACGGTCAGATTGATATCGATTCATCTGCTTATACTTGTTTTTTGTTAGACTATCATTCACATGCTCTAGCAGAAATCGTGAAGGCTTACGTCAATAAAAAAAGTCCAGTTCCACAACCAGACTTTCTAATCATGACAATTATTGGAAAGAGACCACAATGACATTTATTTCAAATCATAAACAGAAAATTATTTCAAGTTACATTTCGGCAACTGTCAGCAGTCATCCTGAATTAGAAAAACACCCTACTTTACCATTAGTCTATCAAAAAAATCGCAATCCTCATCAGGTTCCAATCTTGTCGGGTGGAGGTTTCGGTCACGAACCTGCGCATATTGGATATGTGGGAGAAGGAATGCTTACTGCTGCTATCTATGGCCAATTATTTACTCCTCCTACAAGAACTGAAATCTTAGAGTCCATTCGTTTTTTAAACAATGGTCACGGTGTCTTCATCATTGTAAAAAATTTCGAAGCAGACATCAAAGAATTTAGCTGGGCCATTAATACTGCTAGACAAGAAGGAATTAAGGTCGGCTATAGTCTAGCACACGACGATATTTCAATTGAACCTCACAATAGATTTCAAATTAGAGGAAGAGGGCTTGCAGGAACTATTTTACTTCATAAAGTTCTAGGATATGCAGCTCAAAATGGTTCCGACATAGAGCAACTAACTGATTTAGGTCATGAACTTGCTCCCGAAATCGCAACAATTGGCTTTGCAACGAAATCTGCTAGTCTCCCCCAAGCCATCCTTCCACTATTTAACTTGGAAGAAGGAAATATTTCCTATGGTATTGGGATACATGGCGAAGAAGGCTATCGTATCGTCCCATTCCAATCATCGGAAATCCTTGCAAATGAAATTATAAGTAAATTAAGATTGCACTATCATTGGAAAAAGGGTGATCAATTTATATTGCTTGTAAATAATCTAGGCACTACCAGCAACTTAGAAATGGGCATATTTATCAATGATCTCCTTCAACTCTTAGAAATTGAAGGAGTCACTATTACCTTTATAAAATCAGGAACATTTATGACCAGTCTAGATATGGCAGGTATATCCGTAACTCTTTGCCCCGTAAAAAATAAACAGTGGTTAGAAGCGCTCAATGCTCCAACGACAGCTTTTGCATGGTAATTTGCTTGTATAATCCAAAAGGGCTACATCACTTGATAGCCCTTTGCTTTTATCTTATACTCAATGAAAATCAAAAAGCAAACTAGGAAACTAGCCGCAGGCTGTACTTGAGTACGGCAAGGCGACGTTGACGCAGTTTGAATTTGATTTTCGAAGAGTATTACGTTTAAAAGAACTCATTCTTGCAATTTCAAATAGGCCATCTATCCCTTACAATTCTTCCGGTGAGCTTTGAGTTTTTTCAGAGCCCAACCATAGTGGCTTGACGTGCTACTAACGAAGTAAGAACCTAGACTTGTTCCGCCAGTCCACTTATAGACACCTTTGGTAAAGAGTTCGTCATTGCTAAAAACTTCTATCAACTCTAAAACCTTCCTATGTGATTGTTCTAGGAGTCTAGTCGCTTCTTCTAAGGAGGTTTTCTGGTGCTTCTTCCAAAAAGCGACATTCATTTCTCCATAAGTTTTCCAATTATAAGGTTCAGGTAGAAAAGGTCTTTCCTGACCTTTTTGATTAGAATGTACCCAAGTCAAAAGTAACTGCTGCCATTCATAAAGATGGATCAAGACATCCCGTAGATTTTTATCCCTTTTCCAGTGAACTTCTTTTTTCTTTCGGTCTCTTGAAAAATCAAATGGAGTCTGTAGCTCATCTTCACTTAGTTGGGAGATGAAACGATTGAGCTTTTCATAATTTTCCTTAGAGGCCAGCATTAGCTCCTCTTTTGTTTTCGGTCTAGGCACAGGAGTACTCCCTTCATATCTCTAGTTATTATTAGAGATTTTTTATCCTTTAAATCTCTATAACTTATCCTTTAATTTTTCAACAAAGAGATAGGCTGCTGGACAGGTCAAAGTATTCTTAATCGTCAAATGGTTGATTTGATGGATCTTTTTGCGATCTGTATGGGGGAACTCTCGGCAGGCCTTGGGACGAACATCATAGATGGAACAAAGATTATCTCCTCCTAAAAAGGGGCAGGGCATGGATTTGAAAACCTTATCCCCATCTTCATCTACCTGAAGGAATTCAGCTTCAAAAGCAGGTAATTTCATCTTAAAGTACTTGGCGATTCGTGTAATATCCGCTTCTTTAAAGTCAGGCCCCAATGTCTTGCAACAGTTGGCACAGGCCGTACAATCAATCTCCGCAAAGACTTCTTGGTGAATCTGCTGGGCTATCTTATCTAGATTTTTTGGTGGTTTTTTCTTTAAATTGGCTAAAACTTTTCGATGCTCCTTCTGCTTTTGTAAGGCTAGCTGGTGGTAATATTCAATATCAATTTCTTTAGACATGGTTTCTCTCTTATTCTATTTACTTCCCCTATTATATCATGCCTCTGGAGCATTTAAAAGTGTACTTTATAAGACTATACTTTTCTAAAATACGTCAAAAAAACCTTGCAACTAGGTTACAAGGTTAATGACATTAATCAAAGTTAACGTATTCTTTTTGAAGTTCAAGGACTTCTTCCATTGTTGAACACTCTGTAAGGGCACGGTTTGCGTACTCTTCCATCTTAGCAGTATCCAATTTCTTCATCAAGCTACGTGTACGAAGGACAGATGTTGCTGACATAGAGAATTCATCCAAGCCCATTCCGACAAGAAGTGGAACAGCTGTTTGGTCACCAGCCATCTCACCACACATACCAGCCCATTTACCTTCAGCGTGAGCTGCCTTGATAACGTTGTTGATCAAGCGAAGAATTGATGGGTTATATGGTTGGTAAAGGTATGAAACTTGCTCATTCATACGGTCTGCTGCCATTGTGTATTGAATCAAGTCGTTTGTACCAATTGAGAAGAAGTCAACTTCTTTAGCAAATTGGTCTGCAAGCATCGCTGCTGCAGGGATTTCAATCATGATACCAACTTGGATATCATCCGCAACTGCAACACTTTCAGCAAGAAGGTTTGCTTTTTCTTCGTCAAAGACTGCTTTAGCTGCACGGAACTCTTTCAAAAGGGCAACCATTGGGAACATGATACGCAATTGACCATGAACAGATGCACGAAGAAGAGCACGGATTTGCGTGCGGAACATTGCATCTCCAGTTTCAGAAATAGAGATACGAAGGGCACGGAATCCAAGGAATGGGTTCATTTCATGTGGCATATCGAAGTAAGGAAGTTCCTTATCACCACCGATATCCATTGTACGAACAACTACTGGTTTACCATTCATTCCCTCAAGAACAGCCTTGTATGCTTCATACTGCTCGTCTTCTGTTGGGAAATCTTGAGAATCCATATACAAGAACTCTGTACGGTAAAGTCCAACAGCTTCAGCACCGTTGTTGTTAACACCTTCAACGTCTTTTGGAGTACCGATGTTAGCGGCCAACTCGAAGTGTTTACCGTCAGCAGTCACTGTTTGAGCATCTTTCAAAAGTGCCCATTCAGCTTTTTGTTTAGCATAAGCTTCACCAGCTGCTTTAAATTCTGCCGCTTGTTCATCTGTTGGGTTGATAATCACTTCACCAGTAATTCCGTTAACGGCAAGGATATCACCGTCTTTGACGATTTCAGTGATGTTATTTGTTCCCAATACAGCTGCAATTTCAAGCGTACGTGCCATGATAGCTGAGTGGCTTGTACGTCCACCGATATTTGTTACAAAAGCTTTTACAAAGTTTTTGTCCAATTGAGCTGTATCAGATGGTGTCAAGTCATGCGCAATCACGATTACTTCTTCATTGATAGAAGCTGGGTTTGGCAATTTCTTGCCAAGAAGGTTTGCCAATACACGTTTTGTCACGTCGCGGATATCCGCTGCACGTTCTTGCATGTATGGGTTGTCTTCCATACCTTCAAAGATAGTGATGAACATGTCAGTCACTTCTTTAAGACCTGCTTCTGCATTGACTTTCTTAGCACGAATTGTTTCTTTAATCTGACCAATCAATTCTGGGTCAGCAAGAACCATCAAATGAGCGTCAAAAACTTGAGCCGCTTCTTCACCAAGCGTACCTACAGCTTTCTCGCGGATAAGAGAAAGCTCGTTTTGAGAAGCTTCAAGAGCAACATCCAAACGAGCCTCTTCTGCGTTTGTATCTTCGACTGAAATAGTCTCGAATGACAAATCCGGTTGAACGAGTAGATATGCTTTTGCAACTGCAACACCGTCAGATGCTGCGATTCCTTTAAGCATTTCTGTCATTTCCCTTATGCCAATCCTTCTTTTTCCATTGTTTCTGAGATTGCAGCGATAGCGTCATCTGCATCTGCACCTTCAGCTGAGATAGTTACGTCAGCACCTTGGCCAACACCAAGACTCATAACACCCATAATTGATTTAAGGTTAACTGATTTACCTTTGTACTCAAGAGTGATATCTGAAGCAAATTTGCTAGCAGTTTGTACCAACAATGTTGCTGGACGTGCGTGAATACCTGTTTCTGCCACTACGTGGAAATCTTTAGAAGCCATAGTTTGACTCTCCTTTTGTTCTTTCTTTTTTGAGTTATATGTGATAACCCTTACAATTTGGTATTATATCATCTTCTAGGATTTTTTTCAAGCATTTTATGGGATTTATTCGATTTCCTTTCAGATAACTTGCTGAAAATCTTCTATCCTAGATAACAAAACACAGGATATAGTTTCTTTAAAAACAGTTTATAGGATAATCATTGCTATTCCACAAAGCAAACACTATATATTGTGTTTTGGTGTGTTTGATAGAAAAATAGACCACTATATTTAGTTCAAATCATTGACAAAATTTTATTTTCTGATATACTAAGATAGTATTAAATTTTGAAGAGGAGTTACACAATGGTAACCGTTTATTCTAAAAACAATTGTGTCCAATGTAAAATGACCAAGCGTTTCTTGGACAGTAATAATGTCTCTTATCGTGAAATCAATCTTGATGAGCAACCTGAGTACATCGATCAAGTCAAAGAACTCGGTTTCAGCGCGGCTCCTGTTATCCAAACACCAACTGAAGTCTTTTCAGGTTTCCAACCAGGAAAATTGAAACAATTAGCATAATCTTAGTACATCATCCAGAAGAAACTGCTTCTAGGGCTAACTTAGAAGCCTTTCTTTTGTAATTAGATAAGGGAAATTTTATGGGATTAAAACATCTTGAGGACGTGACTTACTTCCGTCTTAATAACGAAATCAACCGTCCTGTCAATGGACAAATCATGCTTCATAAAGATAAGGAAGCCTTGGATGCCTTCTTTAAAGAAAATGTCGTTCCAAACACTATGGTTTTTGATTCAATCAAGGATAAAATCAACTACCTCATTGAACACAACTACATCGAAACAGCCTTTATCAAGAAATACCGTCCAGAATTTTTGGAAGAATTGGCTCAATTTATTAAAGAACAAAACTTCCAATTCAAGTCTTTCATGGCAGCTTATAAATTTTACAATCAATATGCTTTGAAAACTAACGACGGTGAATATTATCTTGAAAGCATGGAAGACCGTGTCTTCTTTAACGCCCTTTATTTTGCTGATGGGAATGAAGCTATTGCCATCGATATTGCCAATGAAATCATCCACCAACGCTACCAACCTGCTACTCCTTCCTTCTTGAATGCTGGACGTGCTCGTCGTGGGGAGTTGGTATCTTGTTTCCTAATCCAAGTAACGGATGATATGAACTCTATCGGACGTTCTATCAACTCAGCTCTTCAACTTTCACGTATTGGTGGTGGTGTGGGAATTACCCTCAGCAACCTTCGTGAAGCTGGTGCACCTATCAAAGGCTATGAAGGAGCTGCTTCAGGTGTCGTTCCTGTTATGAAGCTTTTTGAAGACAGCTTCTCTTACTCCAACCAATTGGGGCAACGTCAAGGTGCCGGTGTTGTCTACCTCAACGTCTTCCACCCAGATATTATCGCCTTCCTTTCAACTAAGAAAGAAAACGCCGATGAAAAAGTTCGTGTTAAGACCCTTTCACTTGGTGTTGTGGTACCCGATAAATTCTACGAATTAGCACGTAAAAATGAAGAAATGTACCTCTTCAGCCCATACTCTGTAGAGCTTGAATACGGTGTGCCATTTAACTACATCGATATCACTGAAAAATACGATGAGTTGGTCGCAAATCCAAATATCCGCAAGACAAAAATCAAGGCGCGTGATTTGGAAACTGAAATCTCTAAATTGCAACAAGAGTCTGGCTACCCTTATGTAGTCAACATTGATACGGCTAACCGTGCAAATCCTGTTGATGGAAAGATTATCATGAGTAACTTATGTTCTGAGATTCTTCAAGTCCAAGAACCAAGCTTGATCAACGATGCTCAAGAATTCCTTCAAATGGGAACGGACGTTTCATGTAACCTTGGTTCAACCAACGTGGTTAACATGATGACTTCACCTGACTTTGGTCGTTCTATCCGTGCTATGGTTCGTGCCCTTACTTTCGTTACAGATAGTTCACACATCGTAGCTGTACCTACGATTGATCATGGAAATAGCCAAGCTCACACCTTTGGTCTTGGTGCCATGGGACTTCACAGCTACCTTGCGCAACAACTGATTGAGTATGGATCTCCTGAGTCTGTTGAGTTTACAAGCATCTACTTTATGCTTATGAACTACTGGACCTTGGTAGAGTCAAACAATATCGCGCGTGAACGTGGTATTACCTTCCACAACTTTGAAAAATCAGACTATGCTATCGGAAGCTACTTCGACAAGTATGTAACTGGCGAATTTGTTCCAAAATCAGACCGTGTTAAAGAACTCTTCAAAGATGTCTTTATCCCAAGTGCTGCTGACTGGGCTGAACTTCGCGACAAGGTTCAAGCAGATGGACTTTACCACCAAAACCGCCTTGCTGTAGCGCCAAATGGTTCTATCAGCTATATCAACGACGTTTCTGCTTCTATCCACCCAATTACGCAACGTATCGAAGAACGTCAAGAAAAGAAAATCGGTAAAATCTACTATCCTGCTGCTGGCTTGTCAACAGAAACCATTCCTTACTACACTTCTGCTTACGACATGGATATGCGTAAGGTGATTGATGTCTATGCTGCTGCAACTGAGCACGTGGACCAAGGACTTTCACTCACCCTCTTCATGCGTAGTGACATTCCAAAAGGACTTTACGAATGGAAGAAAGAAAACAAACAAACGACACGTGACTTGTCTATCCTTCGTAACTATGCCTTTAACAAAGGTATCAAGTCTATCTACTACGTCCGTACCTTTACAGATGACGGTGGAGAAGTCGGTGCCAACCAATGTGAAAGCTGTGTGATTTAGTTTCTAGCATAGAAACACTATTTTTCCCTAAGCAGCACTGATAAAATCAAATCTACTAGGCCATAACATAATTTATGTAACATTTTAAAAGTCGGGCTTCCGACTTTTTGTGCGATACTCCTATAGAATTATGGTAAAATAGAAATAATTGTGAGTTCGCAATACTAAACACAGAAAGAGATTTCAAATGGAAACTTACTACAAAGCCATTAACTGGAATGCCATCGAAGATGTCATCGACAAATCAACTTGGGAAAAACTGACGGAGCAATTCTGGCTCGATACACGTATTCCCTTGTCAAATGACTTGGATGACTGGAGAAAGCTATCTAACAAAGAGAAAGACTTGGTCGGAAAAGTTTTTGGTGGTTTAACCCTTCTAGACACTATGCAATCTGAGACTGGGGTTCAAGCCCTTCGTGCAGACATCCGTACACCACATGAGGAAGCTGTTTTCAATAACATCCAATTTATGGAATCTGTCCATGCTAAATCTTATTCATCAATCTTTTCTACCTTAAATACTAAGGCTGAGATTGAAGAAATTTTCGAATGGACCAATACCAATCCTTATCTGCAAAAGAAGGCTGAGATTGTCAACGAAATCTACCTAAACGGTAGCCCACTTGAAAAGAAAGTTGCCAGTGTCTTCCTTGAAACCTTCCTCTTCTACTCTGGTTTCTTCACTCCCCTCTACTATCTTGGTAACAACAAACTAGCCAACGTTGCGGAAATTATTAAATTGATTATTCGTGACGAATCTGTTCACGGAACCTACATTGGTTACAAATTCCAACTTGGTTTCAATGAATTGCCTGAAGAAGAGCAAGAAAAACTCAAAGAATGGATGTACGACCTACTCTATACTCTTTATGAAAATGAAGAAGGCTATACAGAAAGCCTCTATGACGGTGTTGGTTGGACGGAAGAAGTTAAAACCTTCCTTCGCTACAATGCTAACAAGGCTCTCATGAACCTGGGACAAGATCCACTCTTCCCAGATTCAGCTGATGATGTGAACCCAATCGTTATGAACGGTATTTCAACAGGGACATCTAACCACGACTTCTTCTCTCAAGTTGGAAATGGATATCTTCTTGGTGAAGTTGAAGCCATGCAAGACGATGACTACAACTACGGTTTGGACTAATTCTCCACCACTCTTAACCATCAAAAAGTAAACTAGAAACAACAAAGTTATAACCCAACAAAAATATCGAAAGTTTTGAAAACAAACTTCGATATTTTTGTTTTTGTTTTATTTTGTTGTTTTTGTATTTGAATGATGAGCCAGTTTATGGTAAGATAGTAGTAGGAAACGAGGTGATAGTATGCTCAAACAAGAAAAATTAACCAAAATTTTAGAGATAGTAAATAGTAAAGGAACCATAACGGTTAAGCAGATTATGGACGAAATAGCCGTTTCAGATATGACTGCAAGGCGCTATTTACAGGAATTAGCTGATAAAGATTTGCTGATTCGTGTGCACGGTGGAGCTGAAAAACTTCGAACCAACTCCCTTTTGACTAATGAGCGATCAAATATTGAAAAACAAGCCCTCCAAACGGCAGAAAAACAAGAAATAGCCCGTTTTGCAGGCAGTCTAGTAGAAGAAAGAGAAACTATTTTTATTGGACCAGGAACAACATTAGAATTTTTTGCACGTGAGTTGCCTATTGACAATATCCGCGTCGTGACCAACAGTCTACCTGTTTTTCTGATTTTAAGCGAACGAAAATTAACAGATTTGATTTTGATAGGTGGAAATTATCGCGATATTACAGGTGCTTTTGTTGGCACATTGACCCTACAAAATCTCTCTAATCTCCAATTTTCTAAAGCTTTCGTTAGCTGTAATGGTATTCAAAACGGAGCTCTAGCTACTTTTAGCGAGGAAGAGGGAGAGGCTCAACGCATCGCTTTAAATAATTCTAATAAAAAATATTTACTCGCAGATCATAGTAAGTTCAATAAGTTTGATTTTTATACTTTTTATAATGTATCAAATCTTGATACTATTGTTTCAGATTCTAAACTAAGTGATTCAATCCTTTTTGAGCTATCTAAACTTACTAAAGTCATCAAGCCTTAATAAACTGAAAGATTCTGGGTAACAACTCAATTTCAGAAGTAAATCTTCCCACAATAAAACGCATAGTATCAAGGTTTTTCAACACCTGATATTATGCGTTTTTCTGCGTTAAAGACTTTTGCCCAATTGCTTTATCTGCCACCTCAAAGCTATGCATTGAGAAATCTGCGACTTGCTTTCTAGTTTAAAGTTGCTCTTTGATTTTCATTGAGTATAAGCAACGTGATTAGATAAGAGTTTTGCAGAGTACTAGATATAAGATTTAACTTTTTTGGAAATTGGTTACGATTGTTGAAACGGCATAAAATCTGAATCAAAGGAGATATTATCCCATTCTTCAGGATTGATAAAATTTAAAAAGATATTTTTAAATTCTTCCAGCTCATAATCTGAATGACAAATCCATTCTTTACCGGTCGAGACATACCATTTTCCAAGACTTTTTAATTCTTCATTCGTCAAACACGGTATTTGAGAGCATTTTTCGAAATTGATAATATAAACTTTTTCATAAATAGATTGGATAAAATTTTTGAACATCTTTTTGCCTCACTAGAATTCTATATCTAATGACTCATTCTACTAGTCTATAATCTGACTTTCTGCTACTTTCTTGTACCAGTGAGCTGATTTCTTAGGATAACGTTCTTGAGTTTCAAAGTCTACATAGAAGAGACCGTAACGTTTCTCATAACCGTTTGACCATGAGAAGACGTCCATCAATGACCAGATGAAGTAACCTTTTACATTCGCTCCATCTGCAATCGCATCAGACAAGACCTCTAAGTGTTGTTTGACATAATCAATACGGCCATCATCGTAAACAGTGTTATCAACGAACTCATCTTTATAACCAAGTCCATTTTCAGTGATGTAAATCTTCTTGTAGTTAGGATAATCTTTCTTCACACGCATGATTTGGTCATACAAACCTTGAGGATATATAATCCAATCCCAGTCTGTACGTGGCACATAATCCGGAGCTACACGGCGACCAACACCTTTGATTTGGTATTTAGAGCTTCCTTTCTCACCTTTACCATTATGGATAATTTCTGTTTCGCCATCAAAGGCTTCCATCCAGTCACTCATATAGTAATTAATTCCAAGGAAGTCATTCAAGTCTCTTGCAGCTTCTAATGCTGTAAAATCTTCTTCACGAAGATCTAAGCTACCACCATTGACGGATAAGATATGGTTGACACCTTCCATGGTTTCAGCTGAATAGCGACCTAGATAAGTTGCATCCAAGATAAATTTATTGTGAATAATATCTTCCAACTCAGCTGCACGAACATCTGCTGGATTTTCAGGATCCAAAGGATACTTGGTTGGAAGAGCGTGAACAACACCAATTTCACCTTTATAGCCCCTATCTTTATATAGCTTGACTGCACGCGCATGAGAAACCATCATATTGTGGTGCGATTGGAAGACTTTGGCAAGGTCGTACTGGATACCTGGAGGGAATTTCCCAACCAAGTATTGACCATCACCGATTGGTCCAATTTCATTAAAGGTTGTCCAATAGTTTACTTCTGGAAATTCTTCAAAACAGAAGGCAGCATAGTCTACAAAGTGTTCAATATTTTCACGGTTTAAGAAGTCGCCATTTGAGTGGAGAGCTTCTGGTGTGTCAAAGTGATGAAGAGTTACAAATGGCTCAACGTGACGTTTGTGACACTCTGCAAATAGATTATGATAAAATTCAACACCTTTAGCATTTACTTGGCCGTAACCAGTCGGGAAAATACGTGACCAAGCAATAGAAATTCGAATACCATTGACACCATACTCTTCTGCCAGCTTGAGGTCAACTGGGTATCGATTGTAAAAATCACTGGCTGGTTCTGCAGTGTACCAATAGTTATCTTCAAGATATTTATCCCAAGCAACTGGTCCTTTACCATCAGTATGTGTAGCACCTTCTGCTTGATAGGCAGCTGTTGCGCCACCAAAAATAAAGTCTTTTGGAAGTGTTTTTGTCATTTTTTTCACCTATTTCTTGATTTAAATAAAGCAAAAGTGAGAGGAGAGGAGTCAGTGAGCCATCCCTCTCCATCTCACTTCTTGTACCAAGTCACCGAATTGTGACATGAGGAGGTAAAAACGATATCTTTTTACCGACGAATTGACAAGGCGATTAAGAAATTCGCCATAGCGATTTCCTTAATGATAGGAGACTGTTTCACAGTTCCTAGCCTTAATCGAATTGAGCTTGTACAAATGCAAGAGCACCTTTTCCATCACGAGTTAATTTGATGTATTGAGCGCCTTCTGTCTTAGCAAGTTTAATACCGAGTTTATCGGTTTCTGCTTTCATATCTTCAAAGTTTGAAGCAACTTGAGGAGCAAGGATAACTAGATCAAACTCTGGTAACATTTCACGGTGAGCACCATAACCACCTGCTGCTGCTTTCACAGGAACATTGTACTCTGCTGCTGCCTTATTCAAAGCATTTGCAAGGAGTCCACTTGTACCTCCACCTGCACAGAGAACGAGGACATTTGTTTCTTCAGTAATTGTATTTTGAGCTGCTTCTACACCCGCTTTTTCAAGAATAGCATCTGCTTTTGCAGTGTTGAAGTTTGCAGCAACTTTTTCTTTCAATTCATCATTAGACTTACCTGAACGTTCTTCTTCAAGAATTTGTTCGTCATAAACTTTAAGGAATGGGTAGTAAATGACTACGTCAACCACAATTAGAAGGGCAGCAAGAATGAATGATAGAACTTGGAAGTTCGTACCAAGAACTAGACCTAGTGGAGCTGGAGTTGTCCATGGTAGATTAGCAGTAAATGAGTTCATTCCAAGAGCTTCAATAAAGAATTTGAAGATCCAAACGTTTGCGATTGGAGCAAAGATAAATGGAATGAAGAAGATTGGGTTCAATACAAGTGGTGCACCAAACAAGATTGGTTCATTTACACCGAAGAAGGTAGGAACTACTGAAGCACGTCCGATTGCACGGTTACGTTTCGATTTTGTCAACCACATGAACATGAATGGAACAACTAGTGTCGCACCAGTACCACCCATGGTAACGATAAACATTTGTGTACCAGAAGTAAGAATCTTGTCAGCGTGCATACCTTGTTGGATAAGGTTCAAGTTGACTTCGGCGTTTGCATAGGTAATAGCTGCGATAGCAGGCTCAACGATAGATGGACCATGGATACCAACAAACCAGAAGAAGGCAAAGGCACCAAAGATAATGGTAATACCTAGATAGCCATCAGCTGCAGAGAATAATGGAGCAAAGAATTTACCGATTGATTCTGCCACACTAGAACCAACAAAATGACGAGCTAGTAAATCAAGAGCATAAAGTGAAACAACTGAGAGAGTGAATGGGATCACATCTTTAAAGACTTGTGAGATATTTGGTGGAACTTCGTCAGGCATACGAATAGTGACGTTGTTCTTAACACAAACCTTATAGATGGCTACAGTAACAAAGGCAGCAAGGAAGGCTGAAAGCAAACCCTTTGTCCCCAAGAATCCAGTAGCTAGACCATTTTCGATAGGATCAGCTGCCAACATCAACAAACCAACAATTGCTGCCAACAGTGTTGACATGTAGTTGATTTGATTTGTTTTTTCCATACTACGGTTAACAGAGTCTGTTAACGATTTAGCAGTTGTACCAGCTACCAATACAGCTAAAATCCCCATGGAATAGTTGTAGGGTTTCATAAGAAAAGCAACAGTTTCATCAGACCATTTGAATCCCCATGAGTTTGGTACATAGGCAATCAAGATAAAGATACTTGAGAAGAGAATAACAGGCATACCTGCAATGAAACCATCACGAATAGCACGAAGATAGATATTACGCGATAGTTTTTCAAAGAAAGGCTTTCCTTTCTCTATAAATGCAATTAGTTTATTCATCATTTAACTCCTCTCTTGTAGAGTTCAATTAAATGATGCATCAAATCTTTTAACAAGATAGTTGTCATCAAGTGATCTTGACCATGCATCATGGTTACACTATAAGCCAAATCTTCACCAGCTGCTTCCTTGGTCAATAGACTTGTTTGAGCGTGGTGAGCCTCAGCGATACAGCTACCAGCTTCCTCAACTAAGCTATCCGCTTTTACAAAATCACCAGCCTCAGCAGCCTTTAGAGCTTCCAATAGTTTTGAACGAGCATCGCCAGCATAGGCTACGATTTCAAAACCTAACAATGTTACTTCTTCTCTATTCATAATAGAGACCTCCTTATATGTTATAATTTATTATTTTAAAGCAATCTTTGAATATGTAAGACTATATAAACACGTTCACTTCTATGAAGTTCAACACCAGTTTCACTAGCAATTATCCGATAAATTTTATCGCCTATTTCATAGGCCAAGGGATAAACTGTCTCAATATATCCTTCCATATCCAACAGGGAAGTATTATCACTTCTAGATCGGTCAAGGTATTCTAGAAAGTAATTTAAATGAACCATAAAGCGATCAAATAAAGGAGCATTTTCCTTTCTTCTTACAATATTATGGTTTGCAAGTTCGCGCTTGATATGCTCAATAATTTGCTTTGATTGATCAATCTGTAAATTTATACCTTGATTGTCTCCACCTTTTGCATTGATAAAATGTAACGCAATTCTTTCCGTCTCATTATCTGGAAAGCTATCCAACAACTTTTTCTTAAACATATCAAGTGCATATTCTGCCATTTCAAATTCTAGTGGATAATCAACAGAAATATCTGGAAGTTTACCATCTTCGTAAATTCCCTTATGAATAGCTTGATAAGCACTGTAAATATGATCTGTTAAAGTTACATATAGATACTCTTGAAAAGGATAATGATATTTAGATATTAGAGAATTAATAACATCATAAGTTACCGTAATAAAATCAAGAGGGACATCCTGTAATAAAGTTAGAAAATTATTCTTAGATTCTTCTGTGTTCAATCTAAAAACCTTTTCAATTTTACTTTGAACAATGATATCACCCTTTTTCTTCTGAAAAGCGATACCATTTCCTGTTATCATTACTTCCTCATGATTTTCATTTTTCGCTAAAGCAACATTATTATTGATAACATTAACAACACGAAACATCCACTTCTCCTTTCCTATAAAATTCAAATTGAACTAAATGAAACAAAAGAGACCACAAATGGGCATAACTCACCAGAGTGAAAGTTACTTTCCTCATTTGCAGTCTCGCCTAATATTACTCAGTAACGATCCACTCTATTCAATCTTTGATAGTATTATATCAAAAATTTGAACCATTGTAAACCCTTACTCTGTTTTTTTCTCCATTTTAAACATTATTTAGTTTAGTTTTTCTAACACGAATTGAACAGCTTTTTCTGGATTTCTTGTAAGATTTATGTATTCTGCTCCCTCTGTCGCAATTAATTTAATACCCAATTTTTCTGTATCTTTTTTGATATCATTATAATAGGTTTTTACTTGTGGTGCCAAAATTACCAGGTCATAGTATTTCATAATTTCATAATGTGAGCCATAAGCACCGGCTGATGAGCTTAATGGTAAATTTAAACTGCTTGCACCTTCCGTAAGTGCATTAGCTAACATTGCACTAGTTCCAGCGCCAGCACATAATACTAAGATTTTAATCTCTTTTTCAAGTTTCACAGTTTCACTTTCATCTACTTTAGTAGAATTGTTAGTTTCAGATTTATCTACTGTATTAGCATTTTTTGTTTCTTCACTAAGTAACACTTTATCATACGCTTTACAAAATGGATAATAAATTATAAAATCAACAACTAATAATAACACTGTGAAGACAAAGCTAATGGGTTGGAAATGTGTACTCATTAGATTTCCAATTGGCCCTGGCGTAGCCCATGGTAAGACATGCATATATCCATTCATTCCTAATACACTAATAAAAAACTTACCTAAAATTACATTTACAATTGGTGCTAAACAGAATGGAATCAGAAAATATGGATTTAGAACAATTGGTGCAGCAAACAGAAGAGGTTCATTTACTGCAAACATTACTGGTACAATTGATGCCTTTCCTACAGCTTTTAACTGTTTAGATTTCATAAAAAGAATAAATATAATTGGAACGATAAAAGTTGCACCTGTACCTCCCAATTCTCCCACGAAATTACCAAAATTTTCGGTCAGAGCATGAAACGGATGTTGTCCATTTCTAAATAATTCTAAATTGGCTTCTGTATTGCCATATAACGCTGCAGCTAATCCTGGTTTAACTACGGAAGGACCATGAACACCAACAAACCAAAAGAATGGTACTAAAAACCAGATAATTGATAATCCAAGATAAGTTTCAGCACCTTGAAAAACAGGCGATAAAATTTTTGAAAAAACTTCTGCAAATGGCACATTCAAGTAATATCTTGTTGCAATATCTATTATCGCTGCAAAAAATACTGAAAAAGAAAATGGGAAAACATCTCGAAAATTCTGTGAGATGCTACCAGGAACTTCCTTAGGCATTTTAATTGTAATATCTTTTATTACACAGAATTTATAAACATTTACTGTTATAAACGCTGCTACAAATGAGGAAAGAATACCTTTAGTTCCAAAGAAATCCCCTTGAAATGCTCCATCCATTTTAGTCACAGCTAATAATAGAAAACTGACAATAGAAGCTAGCATAACTGATACTTCATTTATAACTTTTCCAGAAGGCATTTTTCTATTCATACTTCCAGCTAAACATCTAGCTGTTGTACCAGCTACCAATAAGCCTACTATCCCCATTGAATAATCATATATTTTCCATAACCATGTCTCAAAACTTTCTGGCAACTTGATACCAACTAAAGGAGGTATTGCTGCACATAAGATGAAAAGGCTAGAAAATAATATTACTGGCATAGCTGTTAGAAAACCATCTTTTATAGCAGTCAAGTATATATTTGCAGAAATACGCTGAAATAATTCTTGATGTTTTTCAATTTGTTTAATAATTCCATTCATTTTATTTCCTCCTCTAAATTATAGTTTTAGTTTGACTAACTAACTTATACCAATAAGCTGATTCTTTAGGGTATCGTTTCTGAGTTTCAAAGTCGACGTAGAACAACCCATATCTTTTATCATAGCCGTTAACCCAAGAAAATACATCCATTAAAGACCAAATAAAATATCCTTTAACATTGACACCATCGTCAATTGCTCTTGAAATTGATTCGAAGTTACCTCGAAGGTAGTCAATTCTAGGTTCATCTAATATAATTCCATCAGTGAATTCATCTTTAAAACCAAGACCATTCTCAGTAATATAGATTTCCTTATAGTTTGGATACTCTTCTTTTATAAACGTCAACAAATCATATAAACCTTCTGGATAAATAATCCAATCCCAATCTGTCTTAGGAAGGTCTTCTCTTGGTACTCTTTCTCCAACTCCTTTAATCCGATAAACTTGAGTTCCTTTTTCACCTGTCGTATTATAAAATAAAGTACTCTCTTCCTCGTAGGCTTTTACCCAATGACTGACATAGTTATTAATCCCTAAGAAATCATTTCTTTCGGAGGCTTTTCTCATCTCTATAAAATCATTGCTATCAATTGAAACAGACATATTATTTTTATAGAGTATTTCCTGAACAAGATTCCAAGTTGAAGAACTATACTCCCCTAAATATGTTGCATCTAATAGAAAACGGACTGATAAAGCTTCATCAACCTTTGCAGCATGAATATCTTCTGGTTTATCACTATATGGGTACTTTGGTTCCAGAGAATGTACAACACCTATTTTACCCCTATAATTACCCTCTTTAAAAATATTAACTACCCTTGCATGAGCATACATCATGTTATGGAGACACATAATGACCTTTTCAAAATCAAATTTTATTTCTGGAGGAAAAACTCCTGTCAAATATTGATTAGTTGCAAGTGGATAAATCTCATTGAAAGTACTCCAATATTCAATTTCTTTAAATTCGTCAAAACAGAATTTAGCAAAATTTACAAAATGATCAATATTTTCCCTATTTAGAAAATCTCCTTTATCAAATAAATTTTTTGGTGTATCAAAATGATGAATCGTTACAAATGGTATAATTCCATTCCTTATACATTCTGAGAAAACAGAATGATAAAAATCTACTCCAAGCTGATTTACTTCCCCAAAACCATCTGGGAAAATTCTACTCCATGCAATAGATAACCTAATACTATCTATGTTAAATTTTTTACATAATTCAATATCAACCGGATATTGATGATAAAAATCACTAGCTGGCTCCGCTGTATAGCGTCCTTTTTCAATTAAAAAACTATCCCATGCTACTGGTCCCTTCCCATCAATTTGAGTTGCACCTTCAGCTTGATATGCAGCAGTAGCTCCACCCATGATAAAATCTTTTGGTAATGTCCTCATTTGTTCTCCTTTTCCTTTCTTCTAATAACATTGTAGATCTTGTTTTTTCCTCCTTTCTATGCAAAAAACCGCAAATAGTCTAGCAAAAGCTAAGATTATTTGCGGTTTCGCCTTTAAGTTACGATCCACTATTATTAATTAATTTATTATAATTATATTATATAGCTATTTATTCTGTTTGTCAATAGAAAATTGAATATTTTGTTTAATAAAAACTGAAGAAAATAATAACTAATAATTAAATCGCTGGATTCTAACCTGGCTTCCTCCACGGAGCTTGTTATAAATTCAAGCTCAGGAAATTTTGATTGTACCACCTGATTCATTTCTGAAATCTCTTCTATCCCTATAAAACGAACTTCTTTTTTAGACTTGTGACGCTAGTATAATTTACCAATCAGATTACCCGTTGCAGAGCCTAGCTCATAACATAAGGAATGGTCACCAATAAAAAAATCGCTTAGATGACAAACAAGGTCATGTCCTTCATCATATAAAGGAATGGATTGTCTAACATACTCATCAAAATGTTGAGCTACACCATTACCAAAACTCTATTGTATTCCATTTTGAATAACAATATCATTCCCAACTTCCATAGACTACTCCTCTTCTCCCTTGACTTTCCAATTTACCAATACCAATGCTAACACAACCATCGAACCCCCAAGAACCAAATTCAATGTAAACGGCTCATGTAAGCCTATAATAGAAAAGATAGTTGAAAATACTGGAACTAAAAACAAGAAACTGCTGGCTACTGTTGCTCCCCTTTGTCCTAGACTATAAAACCACAGTCCAAACGAACCAACAGACGCAGGAATAATTAACCATATAAACCAAATCCAGCCCCAAAATCCTAAATTTAGAAAGTTATAACTTTCATGCACAGGTATTGAGAATAAGTAAAGGAATACCCCACCTAATAACAATTGCCAAGCTGTAAATATCCATGGACCGTTATCAAAAGGAATTTTCTTGGTGACAACTGTATTGATTGACCAACAAAATGAACCAAGTAAAGCAAACAAAGCACCTAAACTAAACGCAGATACATCTAGTCCAATACAAGTAACAACTCCAGCCACACCTAATACTAAGGCACTTATCTTCTGAATAGTCAATGTATCTTTTAACAAAAAATGTGCTAAGAAAGCTAACCAAAGAGGATTCGTAAATAAGATAATGGAAGACATCGATGATGACACATCATGAGCTAGGGCAAGATTCAGAAATCCCATGGTTCCAGCTGTCTGTAAGAGCCCGATAGTCACAACCAATATAAATCCCTTTATCTTGCTACCTTGACTTTTAGGGATGATAGTCCCTCCCTTGCCAAATAAAAACGATAATACCAACATCACTAACCCAGCAATAATAAATCGAACACCCCCAAGTAATAATGGAGGAGTCTTTTCAACTACTATGAGATATTTCCCAGTTGGAAAAGATGACCCCATAAAAAGTGTGGTAAGTAATATAGAAATCCAAAAAATAAAATTTGAACCTTGTTTCATTTATCTCCCTTTCTTTCAAAAGATATTGATGATATGTTTTATCTTATATTCTACTCTTTTAAAAATGAATGTCAAGAGATTTATCAAAAAATTCCAAGATTATTTTTTTAAACTCCTATGTCCTATGTATTGAGAAAAAAACAAAAAAAGGCTATACTGGTAATTGTGGATAATGATTATCTTTTTATATGGAGGTACAAACATGCGATTGTCATCAGGTTGGGAACAGTCAGTCTATGTCTTACTCATGTTAAATCAGCTCCCTGAAGGAAAATATATCAATACAATTTCCTTGAGTAAACGGCTAGAAGTTTCAGATTCTTATTTGAAAAAAATTATAAAACTATTAGACAAAGAAGGATTGGTTAAATCCGTTAGAGGGAAAAATGGAGGCGTTGCTCTTTCTAAACCCCTCAGCCAAATCACCTTTTACGATGTATTTGTAGCTATAGAAGGAAAAAATCGAATCTTTGAAAGTCAAAATCTTCTAAAAAAATTCTTAGGCAACAAGGAAAGTAAAAAGGCTAAAAGATGCGTCGTAACCAACTCTCTTGATATTATTGAAAATACTTTAGTTGCAACCCTGACTTCTATTACACTCAGTCATGTAGCCCATCAATCTGAGATTAACTATGATTTAACCGATATCAGAAATTGGGTCAATAAATGCCAAAACTAGCTGTAGAAAAAATTCTTCAGCTAGTTTTTATAAATCCTTGACAAATAATTTTACAAGGGATATACTGTATTTGAAGATATAAAACATCTTCTATATCGTCAATAATGATCTTTCATTGCATGCTTTTGGATAACTAAAGAAAGAAGGTTCTTATGAAAGTTATTTTAGCTACTGATCAAGATGGTTTCCAACTGAAAGAAACCGTCAAACACTATCTGCTTCATTCTGGTTATGAAGTAATCGATCTCAACTCTACACAAGGTTCTGCGGATTTCGTTGATTCTACTGTCAATGCTATTACAGAGTTTAGAAAATATAAGCAAGCTCGTGCTATTCTTTTTGACAAGTTTGGACATTCTTTTATGCCTGCTAATAAGTTTAAAGGTATTATCTGCGCCGCTGTTTCCGATGAACACTCTGCCATGATGACTATTCGACACAATTCTACTCCAATCATTACAATTGGTTCTGGAATTACAGGTGATATTTTAGCAGTTGAAATAGTCAAAGCCTTTCTTGAGCACAACTATGATGCTGGCCGTCACCAAGTTCGCATTGATATGCTGAACAAGCTCTGCTAGGAGGTATTCCCATGAAAATTGCTCTCGGTTGTGATCACATTGTAACAGATGTGAAGATGAAGATTTCAAAACACCTAAAAGAACAAGGTCATGAAATCATTGATGTTGGTACTTATGATTTCGTCCGTACTCACTATCCTATTTATGGTCGCTTAATTGCAGAGGAGGTTATCAATGGACGGGCTGACTTTGGAGTCGCCCTTTGCGGTACAGGTGTTGGAATTGCTGTATCTGCTGATAAAGTTCCTGGAACTCGAGTTGTACTTGTCGGAGATGTTGCGACTGCTCGTTCCGCTCGTGAAAACCTCAATGCTAATATTGTTGCTTTCGGTGGTGCAATCCTAGGTATCAATTTCATTAACAACATTGTAGATGAATTTATCAATACCAAGTACAAACCAAGTCCTGAAAAAGAGGAATTGATTGCGAAAATTGATAAACTATCTGAAGTGAGCCCAGATGTAGCTGCCAATGATCATATCTTCGATGAAGAGAATGCCAAGTGGAATCGTGGAGAATATCACGATTAACTTGCATTACTTCTTATATATAGTGGCTTGAAATAAAATATGAACAAATTGGTTTGGAAAGCCAAATCAATTTCTAGCACTGCTTTAGAAATTGTAGTGTACTATTTTAACTTCAATTCACTATATTTTATCTAACCTTGAGGATAACTAACTCAAGGTTATTTTTACGTCATCAAAAAGTCTAGAGATATTTCTATCCCTAGACTGAAGTTTTTTTCGCAATTTGAGTGCTACACGCGTTCTTTCCATGAAGTCGCTGTTGTTTGAAGAACTTTGTTGAGTTCGTCAATGTTTTCAAAACCAGTTGTGCGAAGCCATTCGCGAGCTGCTGTTTCACCATCTTTGATGTAAGCTTCAACTGATCCAGCCCAAGTTGCACGGCCACAAAGAACTCCGTTAAAGTTTGCACCTGATTCATGAGCAAATACAAGAGTATCTTGGAAAAGTTTAGCTGATACACCAGCACTCAAGTAGATATATGGCAAGTTAGTTGCTTCATCTTGTGCTTTAAAGAAGGCTGCTGCTTCTTCACGTGTGTAAACTACTTCACCTTCAGCGAAGCCTTCAACATATTTAATGTTAACAGGAACTTCAACTTTCAAGACATCAATGTTAAAGCGTGGGTCTGAGAAGACTTTCATAGCACCAATAACTTTGTGTGGTTTTACTTTAGCGTATTCTACAGAACCTGCGTCAGCAATTTTTTCATCGTAAGCAAGAATTTCAAGGAAGAATGGGATATCTTCAGCCACACACTCAGAACCGATACGTTCAATGTAAGCTTGTTTTTCTTGGTTAAGTTCGTCTGAGCTATCTACATCATAGTAAAGCAAGAATTTAACTGCATCTGCACCTTCTTCTTTAATACGTTTTGCAGACCAAACATCCAAGCAGTCTGGCAAGCGTTTTGTGCTTGTTGTGTCATAACCTGTTTTTTCATAAGCAAGGAGAAGACCAGCTTTTTCATCAAGAGCTTTAGTTGCTGGAAGTCCATACTCAGGGTCAAGAAGCATAGATGAAGCGTATTTAGTCAATTCATCTGCTACCAAAACTTTAAGTTCTTCCATTTGAGCTACAGTTGGTTCTTCTGTTTGGTGTTGAGCCATGAGGCGTTTCAAAGCACCACGTTGGTCAAATGCAAGAGCTGAGATGATTCCATTTTCATCAGAAAGTTTTTCTAAGCGTGCACGTTTTTGTTCTGTTAAAGCCATTTTATACCTCTTTTACTATTAATTGATCATATAGAGCTTGATAGTTGGCCATGTTGACATGACCCGTCATTTTTTCTTGAGCATTGAGCATGCCAAGAACGTTCGCTTTTTTAAGCAATTCTTCATCAGATTCGTGATGAAGAAGTCCAGATGAAATACCTGCTACGGTAGAATCTCCAGAACCAACCGGATTAACTACTTGAATTTTTGGAATATCTACCTTATAGAATGTATTTCCATGTTTCGCGAAAGCACCGTTGGCACCAAGTGAAACGATAATCCATTCAATACCTGCAAACAAAGGTTCTTGAAGGACTTCTTTTAATTCATCCAAATCCTCAGAAACTTCTCTTCCAAGAAGCTGAGACAATTCCTCATTATTTGGTTTGATGACTGTTGGTTTATGTGGTGATTCAAGAACCGCCTGAAGTGCTGCACCAGAGCAGTCCAAGACAACAGACTTGCCAGCTTGATTAGCAAGTTCTACCAAGCTCGCATAGTAATCAACTGGAAGGCCAGCTGGCAGACTACCTGAGATAGCTACTACTTCAACTGAGTCCAAGAGTTTTTTGAAATGATCCAAAAAGCCTTGACCTTCTTGTTCAAGAACTTCAGGTCCTTTTTCAAGAACTTCTGTTTGGTTGTCACCGTGGAGAATAGCAATACAGTTCCGAGTTTCTCCCTGAATTGAGAAGAAATCTTTTTTTACTTGATTATCGATATGCTCAACCAAAAACTCACCAAGTTTGCCACCCACTAAACCAGTAGCAAGAACAGAATCCCCAAATTCTGAAAGTACTCGGGTAACATTGAGTCCCTTACCACCAGCCGTTTTGGTTACATCCACCACACGATTGACAGTATCAATCTTCAACTCATCCAAGGGATAGGAAATATCAATGGATGGGTTCATTGTGACTGTTAAAATCATAGGTTACCTCTTAGTCGTGGTATTCTCCGCGATCCCATTTTTCAAGGAATTCCGTGAAGAAGTTTGCGTCAGCTTGATGTGCATTGTGACTTTCAACGTGTTCAATTTTCGCAATCAATTTCTTGTTTTCTTCAGATGGTTTGTATTCAGCATGGATGAAAGCTTCAATAATATCACACATGAGCAATTCACCAGTAATCTTACCACCAAAACCGATAACGTTGGCGTTCAATTGTTCTTTAGCATAAAGGGCTGTTGTCATATCACGAACCAAGGCAGAACGAACACCAGGAACTTTATTTACAGCGTTGTTGATACCAACACCAGTACCACAGATACATACTCCAAGATCAGCTTGACCGCTAGTTACAGCTTCCCCTACTTTTTTACCAAAGATTGGGTAGTGAGTACGTGTATGGTCATATGTACCAAAGTCGATGACTTCATATCCTTTTGATTTCAAAAATTCTGAAACCGCCATTTTTTCATCTGTTACGATGTGGTCACATCCAATTGCAATTCTCATTTTTAACTTACCTTTCTTACTGTAATCTAATTAGCACATTTTGTTCAACATGTCGACCCGAATTTGGTGACGTCCACCATCGTATTTACCGTTAACAAATCCTTTAGCGATGTTTTTAGCCAATTCATCACCAACAAGTTGTGCACCCATAGTGATCATACGTGAGTTGTTGTGGCCACGAGTCATATAAGCTGAACGTTCGTCAGATACTTCTGCAGCAACCATTCCTTTGATTTTTGTTGCGACCATAAATGGACCAGCTCCATAGGCATCAATTACGATACCAAGGTTTTGTTCTTCTTTGTTTACTTCTGCAGCAACAGCGAGAGTCACATCAACAAAGTCTTGACCTTCAGCTGTAACATCCACAACGTGGAAATTTTCTTTTTCTAAGAAGTCTTTCACAACTTCTTTCAATCTCAAACCTGCAGCATCTGCACCGATAACAATAGACATATTGTATACTCCTTTTTATTTTTTCTATGCTGGATTCCAGCAGTGTATTGGCTGTCTTTAAAAAACAGTCAATTAGTCCTCACAAACATAATATACTACTATTGTTTGAAAAAGTCAACAGTTTGTGTTTGTTTTTGTTATTTATTTTTTACTTTTTTATAAAACTTCTATCTCAAACCCTATTTCTTCAACCTGATTGGCTTCTAAGAGACGAACATTCTTCTTATCTTCTAAATGATCTCCTTCTTCAAGGGATGTTGACAAGCCAGACCATGGTTCAAAGGCAATGAAAGGACCCTTATTCAAAGTTGACCAGATAATGAGGTTTGGAAACTCTGCAAAGTGCACTTTCAATCCCTTATCATGTTTACGAGAACGAAGGGCAATTGTTCGAGATTGCAATTCATCCAAAGTCACTGCATCTGTGCTGAAAAGATCATAACTAAGATCTAATTCCTTTTGCCCCTCTAGCCATGGACTTCTATCTCGGAAATCCAACATACCTGTTTCTGGGAAAGGACGTGGAACAGAGCAAGTTTCTTCTTTCTCAAACTCTAAATAGTAATCTTCATAGACTTCATCATCCAGCAGAGGACAATTAAATCCTGGATGGCCACCAATAAAGTAAGGCATGACCTTGCTAGTTTCTTTATTAAATATTTTGTATTGAGTCCGTACTGTCTTCCCAGTAAGGATATAAGTGATTTCTAAGCGGAAATGATAAGGATAGTTTTGATAGCTATTCTCATCATCTTCAATTGCAAAAGTTACACTCTTATCTGTCTGTTCAACTAATTCAAATTCTTTCTTGCGGACCAGACCATGACGAGGAATCTTTCCTTTTCTTTCTTGTCCCTTCTCATCTATATAGAGGGCTGTATCCTCTCTCAAAGAACCACAAATAGGAAAGAGAACAGGAGCTTGTCCACTCCAATAAGTGACATCCCCTTGCCACAAATACTCCAGTCCCTCAGTATCTTTTATAGAAGAAAGAGCTCCACCAAAACTGTTAAATTGAACTCTTAATTGTTCTGATTTTAATTCAATTACCATTATTTTCTCCAATTTCTTGATAGTTTATAAAAAACTAGGCTGCCACTCCTAATGGTATGACAACCTAGTTTCAACAATTTACACTCTGCGAAAATCCAATTCAAACTTCGTCAGCGTCACCTTGCCGTACTTTAGTACAGCCTGCGGCTAGCTTCCTAGTTTGCTCTTTGATTTTCATTGAGCTTACATTTTATAGGAGCGCATTATTTTGCTTTTGCTGCGTACTCTTCGTTACGTTTGATCATTTGTTTTCTGTACCAAGCAAAGATACCGATATAGAATACAAGGAAGACTACAGCACCAAGGATTGCTTTGATATCACCTGTTGTAGTGTTACCAATTGTCCAACCAAGAAGTTTTTCGATTGGTCCTTCAAGAGTTGAGTGAGTGATCAATTGAGTTTCGCTCACACCTGCTGGAAAGGCACCTACACCTTTAGCAAGTTCTGTTGCAAATGGTGCGATAAGTGTACCTGAAAGAAGGAAGAGTGGCAACAAGAGTGTTCCGAAGATAATCATACGGAGCAATTTACCACGAGTTACAACCAAGAGAGCTGGAGTAACACCCATAGCGATGATACCTGCAAGTGGCAAGATACCATTTCCGACTTTTGAAAGAAGTACTGCTTCAACCAACATGATTGGTGCAAGTACGTTGGCACAAGCCCAAATTTCAGCACGACCAGCGATGAATGGCCAGTCAAGACCGATGTTGAATTTACGTCCTTGAAGACGTTTAGTAGCAACGTTTGTAATACCTTGTGATAGTGGTTCTACGGCTGCGATGAACCATGAACCAATAAGTGAGAAGAGTTCCAAAGATACACCGGCAGTCAAACCAAGAGACAACCATCCTCTGATAACAAGACGCCATTTATCTGCATCTTCAACTCCTGCAATTGGATGTGGAGTTCCCATAATACCGATAACGATACCAAGGATGAAACCGATAAAGAATTTAGAACCCCAGAAACCGATTTTTTTGTTCAATTTAGCAGCGTCAAAGTCATATTTATCAAGACCTGGGAAGAATTTTTCAAAAATCTTATCCAAAACCATGATAACTGGGTTCATCATGTAGTTCATGTGAGTTGATGTCATTGGTGATGAACTTGGTGCGTTAAGAAGGTCGTCAAATGTAGGTTTCATCAAGTCAGAGTTGATAATTTTCAACACACCGACAAGGACGATAGCTGCTGTAGCAATCAAGAGTGAAACCCCTTGGCTCACACCATTGTTATCAGCATACCATTTAATCAAAAGACCTGTGATAGACAAGTGCCAGATATCGAAGATATCGACATCAAGTGTATCGGTTTTCTTCATAGCAAGCATCACTACGTTGACAATCAACATGATGAGCAAGAAGTATAGTGTCCAAGCAGATCCCCAAGTGATTGTAGCAAGTGGTGCCCAACCAACGTCAGTGATACTTAATTGGATACCTGTGTTTTCAACGAATTTTGCAAGTGATGCTGAGAAAGCACCATTGAGCATACCGATGATAGCTCCGATACCAGTAAGAGCGATGGCAAGTTTGATACCACCTTCAAGCGCTTTGGAGAATTTCACTCCAAAAAGTAAAGCCAATACTGTCAAAATGATTAACATGATGACAGGTCCACCCATATCTAAGACGGGCGTGAAAACCTTTTTGATTAGGTCAAAGATTGCATCCATAACAGTTCCTCCCTTTTTTATGTTATATGAATGTTAACAAATTAAAATTAGCTTAACCCGTGTTCTTTAATGGCTGCTTCAATGTTATCATATACTGGAGCACTCATAGCTGGGATACGGAATAAGATTGGTCCAGCTTCGATAACTGGAATACCTGGGTCAAAACCAAGGTCTGTCGCAGCAATTGGTGTGAAGATGTCATAACCTTTGATAAGGTCTTCGTTAACGTCTTTGACCATGACTGCATCACAGTGCACATCGTAACCACGGTTTGAAAGTTCTTCTTCAAGAGCACTTTTAATTTGGTGGCTTGAGTTAACACCTGCACCGCAGGCAGCAAGAATTTTAATCATATGGATCTCCTCCGATTTAATATTTTTAATAGACAAGATTAAGCGGTTGCTTCAGCAATGTAAGCATAGAGGGCTTCTGGTTCAGAAATTTTTGATAGGTCTTCAAGATGACCATTTCCTGTGAAGAAGTCCATCAACTGAGCAAGAATGTTCGTTTGACTTGAACTAGAGTTATTGATGATAAAGAAGAGCAAGGATACTTCTACTTCCTTATCCGGCGCAATCATATTGTGGAAAGTCACCGGTTTCTCTAATCGAACCACTACAACTTTCTCCGCTAAATTATGAACAATATCTGTGTGAGGAATAGCCACATTCGGCAAATCCTTACCCAAAAATTCCATATCCAAGCCAGTTGGAAATGACTTTTCACGCGTGATCAAGGCTTCACGATAGGTTGGAGTCACGATTTCTCGTTCTTCCAATAAAGTTGCAACCTGATCAAAGAGATGTTCTTGATTATCCGCTTCTAAGCAAAACACAAGGTTTTTGTCAAAGAAATGATCTAATCCCATAAGGTTTTCCCTTCTTTCCATTAACTTTATGCCATAAGTATAACACTATATGAAATCGTTGTCAATAGTTTTTTGTTGATTTTTGTCTCTTTTTTTATATTTTTGTTGTGTTTATAGTTTGTTATATAAAAATAAACACACAAACAAATACTCCAAGCATTTTTTCTGTTCTAATACTCAATGAAAATCAAAGAGCAAACTAGGAAGCTAGCCTCAGGTTGCTCAAAACACAGTTTTGAGGTTGTAGATGAAACTGACGAAGTCAACTCAAAACATGGTTTTAAGGTTGTAGATGAAACTGACGAAGTCAGTGATCATATCTACGGTAAGGTGACGCTGACGTGATTTGAAGAGAGTTTCGAAGAGTATAAAAACTAAAAAAGCAGACCATTTAAGCCTGCTTTACTATTGATTCTTATATAAATTTCCTATGAACAAGGAAAAGCAATTATGACAACTTATTCTTCATCCATACTCAAGACGCTGAGGAAGGCTTCTTGTGGGACTTCTACTGATCCGATGGCTTTCATGCGTTTCTTACCAGCTTTTTGTTTTTCAAGGAGTTTGCGTTTACGAGAAACGTCACCACCATAACATTTAGCAAGTACGTTCTTACGAAGGGCCTTAATATCAGTACGAGCGACAATCTTGTGTCCAATAGCTGCTTGAATAGGAACCTCAAATTGTTGACGAGGAATGATTTTCTTGAGCTTGTCAACGATGAGTTTTCCGCGTTCATAAGCAAAGTCCTTGTGAACGATGAAGCTGAGGGCATCCACCTTGTCTCCATTGAGAAGGATGTCCATTTTGACCAGCTTAGATGGGCGATATTCTGACAATTCGTAGTCAAAACTTGCATAACCACGTGTCGAAGACTTGAGTTTATCAAAGAAGTCGAAGACGATTTCAGCAAGTGGAATTTGATAGATGACATTAACACGATTATCATCAATATAGTCCATAGTCACAAAGTCCCCACGCTTGCGCTGAGCTAGCTCCATTACTGCTCCTACGAACTCCTGTGGTACCATGATTTGCGCCTTAACATAAGGTTCCTCAATGGTCGCAATCTTAGTTGGGTCTGGAAACTCAGATGGGTTAGACACATCCATAGACTCACCGTCGGTCAAATTAACTTTGTAAATAACAGACGGAGCTGTCATGATGAGGTCAATATTGAACTCACGTTCCAAACGTTCTTGGATAACATCCATATGAAGAAGTCCAAGGAAACCACAACGGAAACCAAATCCAAGTGCCTGCGATGTTTCTGGTTCAAATTGGAGACTAGCATCATTCAGTTGCAATTTTTCAAGAGCTTCACGTAGGTCATTGTACTTGTTTGACTCAATTGGATAGAGACCCGCAAAGACCATAGGATTCATCTGCTTGTAGCCATGTAATGGCTCTGCCGCAGGATTGGTTGCCAAGGTAACGGTATCACCCACACGAGTGTCCTGAACCGTCTTGATAGAAGCCGCAATGTAACCAACGTCACCAGTCGCAAGAAAATCACGACCAACTGCTTTCGGCGTAAAAATACCGACTTCGGTCACATCAAAAGTCTTGCCATTGCTCATGAGCTGAATCTTATCACCAGGTTTGACCACCCCATCCATGACACGCACCTGGAGAATAACTCCACGGTAGGCATCGTAAACAGAGTCGAAAATCAAGGCCTTAAGTGGCGCCGTCACATCACCCGTTGGTGCTGGTACTTTTTCTACAATTTGCTCGAGGATTTCTTCGATACCAATACCAGCTTTAGCTGATGCTAAGACTGCTTCACTGGCATCCAAACCAATGACATCTTCAATCTCTGTACGCACGCGCTCAGGATCTGCAGCTGGTAGGTCAATTTTGTTAATGACTGGCATGATTTCCAAATCATTGTCCAAGGCTAGATAAACATTGGCAAGGGTTTGAGCCTCAATCCCTTGGGCAGCATCGACCACCAAAATAGCACCCTCACAGGCAGCGAGTGAACGTGAAACTTCATAGGTAAAGTCAACGTGCCCTGGTGTGTCAATCAAGTGGAAAATATAAGTTTCCCCATCTTTTGCAGTGTAATTCAGCTCAATGGCATTCAACTTAATGGTAATCCCACGTTCCCGTTCTAAATCCATACTATCCAAAAGCTGGGCCTGCATTTCACGACTGGATACTGTCTCTGTCTTCTCCAAAATGCGGTCTGCCAGAGTCGATTTTCCATGGTCAATATGGGCGATAATAGAGAAGTTACGAATCTTCTCCTGTCGTTTTTTCAATTCTTCTAAGTTCATGATTCTCTTCCTTTCAGGGTATCTATTTATTATAAATTGTTTTTGACATTTTGACAAGACCATACCCTGCTAGGAGTACTAATCTTCAGCGACCAAGCCGTCATTTTCGATAAAGTGGTGTTCTGTCATTCCTTGGTCTGTAAAGACAATCCCATGAAGGACACCACCATAAACAGCTCCTCCATCCATCCCAATCTTGCCATCTTCTGTAGTCCAAAGCTCAGCAGTGCCACGCTCTTGCTTCAGCAAACCATAAACCGGTGTATGACCAAAGACAATGGTTTTTCCAGTATGATTTTCTGCTTCGTGAAATGGTTTTCTAAGCCATACTTTCTTGTAATCTGTGGTTTCATGCCAGTCATCCAAGGTTAAATCAATACCTGCGTGAACAAAGATATACTTGTCTGTCTCTACCACAAACGGCATTT
>NZ_KQ970262.1:224996-251781 GCF_001579045.1 Streptococcus mitis
ACTGATGCATCCAAGGGACGACCTAGGATAGAGTTAATGGTTGTATCTCCACCATTGCGACGATAGTGGTCATAACTTTCTTCTGGGTCATCTAGCCAAGTCAGAAACATATACTCATGGTTTCCTGACAAACAGATTGCCCCTTGATTATCAACCAAGTCCTTGACCATTTCAAGGACACGGCGACTATCTTCACCACGGTCAATCAAGTCCCCTAGAAAAAGCAACTGGGTCTGACCATCCCATGTTTTGAGAAGGTCTTCTAGCATCCCAGCTTTTCCGTGAACATCTCCAATAACATAATAGTCTGTCATCTTATTTCTCCCTGTTTCTCAACAATTCTCTAGCTTGCGTCAGGGCTGCTTCCGTCACATCATCACCTGCCAACATCTTAGCAACTTCCTCCACTCGCTCTTCAACCGTCAAGAGACGAACAGTCGAAACTGTTGAATGCTCATTGCTAATCTTCTCAATAAAGAATTGATAATCCGCAATCGCAATCACTTGTGGCAAATGGGAAATAGCTAGAACCTGACCATGCTGGCCAATCTTGTGAATCTTCTGCGCAATAGCCTGAGCTACACGACCTGAAACTCCCGTATCAACCTCATCAAATACAATACTAGTCTTACCTTCTTTACGTGAAAAGGCAGACTTAATGGCTAACATGAGACGAGATAATTCCCCACCAGACGCAACCTTGACCAAGGGTTTAAAGTCTTCACCAGGGTTGGTTGAAATATAAAACTCAACCATTTCATTGCCCTCACGGCTGAATTTTCCCTTGCTAAAACGAACCTGAAACTGGGCTTTTTCCATATAAAGGTCTTGCAGTTCTTGTTTAATCTCAGATTCTAATTGCTGAGCCAAGTCATGACGAGCAGATGCAAGCTGACCTGCCAAATTAACAAGATTGACTTCTAATTTTTTAAGCTCTGCTTCCATGTCCTCAGATGAAAGGTTATTTCCTGTCAAGAGATTGTATTCTTCTGTAATCTTGGCAAAATAAAGCAAGACATCGTCCACAGTCCCACCATACTTACGGGTAATGGTATGAAGGAGATCCAAACGATTCTCAACCTGCATGAGACGATTGCCGTCAAAATCAAGGTCCTCAATAATAGCTTCCAGACGCTTGCTAATGTCTTCTAAAACATAGTAGGTCTCAGACAGAGAGCTTGAAATTTCACGGTATTCAGGGTCATACTCTTCAACACTTTCCATGTCATTCATGGCCGAACGAACATTGGCCAGACTCGAGAACTCTTCATTGTCCAACATACTGTAGGCATTGGTCAGCGTATCCGCAATATTTTTATGGTTGAGCAGTTTTTCTCTCTCTTGATTGAGAGCCAAATCTTCTCCAGCCTGCAAATTTGCTGCCTCAATCTCTGCCATTTGAAATTCCAACATTTCGATACGTGCCTTATGTTCTTGTTGGTTTTTCTTGACTTCCAGAACCTGCTTACGCATTTTACGGTAGGCATCAAAACTCGTTTGATAGGTTTCTTTTAAGTCCCAAAAAGCTACGTCACCGAATTCATCCAACATCTGGATATGAAGTTGGGGACGCATTAACTCCTCTTGGTCATGCTGACCATGAATATCTACCAGATGTTGCCCAATAGCGCGCAAAACAGACAGATTAACCATCTGACCATTCACACGGCTGATACTACGACCATTTTGCAGAATTTCTCGACGGATGATAATTTCATCACCCATTTCCAAACCTTGCTCATCAAAAATTTCCTGTAAAAGGCGACTATTCTCAACTGAGAAAAGCCCCTCAATCTCTGCCTTTGGCGCACCGTGACGAATAACATCTGTCGTAGCACGAGCCCCCAACATCATATTCATGGCATCAATGATAATCGACTTCCCTGCACCCGTTTCACCAGTCAGGACAGTCATCCCCTTTTCAAAATTGAGGGAAATAGCCTCAATAATGGCAAAGTTTTTTATCGAAATTTCAAGTAACATATAGACCTACCAATTTTTTACTTGTTCAAAGATTTCCTCAGCTAGACTTTCACTTCTGGCAATAACTAAAATCGAGCTATCATCAGCCAAACAGCTAAAAATCTTGTTCGCAAAAATCTCGATTAACTGAGCTTTTACAAAAGCCGTATTTCCTGGAATCACTTGGAGATTGATCATCTTATCCATCAATTCTGCCGATTCGATATTGTCTTCAGCCAGTTGCAAACTTTTTACGATTGATTTTGGCAATTCGTAGACATAGGTGTTGTCTCTCAAAGGAATTTTGACAATGCCCAGCTCTTTGATATCTCGTGATACCGTTGCCTGAGTGGCAGTGATACCTGCCTCTTTCAAATGTTCTACTATTTCTTCTTGCGTACCGATTTGATAATCTGTCACAAATCGTCTAATTTTTTCAAGTCTCTCTTTTTTATTCATTTTTAAATTGACTATGCGCCCTCTCTACTACTTCTTCAATCTCAGCAAGAACCTGATTGCTTGCTGACTCTTCTTTTTTCAAATACGCTAAAAACTCAATATTTCCATGTCCACCTTGGATGGGAGAAAAGTCCAATCCAAGGACTGAAAATCCTTCCTCTACTGCCATAGCTGTGACAGATTCAAGGACATTCTGGTGCACCTTGGCATCGCGAATGATTCCATTTTTCCCAATCTGCTCACGACCTGCCTCAAACTGAGGCTTAACTAAAGCCACGACCTGCCCTTGATCTGTCAAGACACGGTGCAAGGCCGGCAAAATCAGACTGAGGGAAATGAAGCTTACATCAATACTGGCAAAGCTCGGCTCCTGCTCGAAATCAGTCTTTTCAGCATAGCGGAAATTAAACTGTTCCATACTGACAACCCGTGGGTCTTGGCGTAATTTCCAAGCCAACTGATTGGTACCAACATCAACTGCAAAGACAAGTTCAACACCATTCTGCAACATGACATCGGTAAAACCTCCAGTAGAAGCACCGATATCAATTGTGGTCGCGCCATCCACTGACAAATCAAAGACCTGCAAGGCCTTTTCCAGTTTCAAGCCACCACGGCTGACATACTTGAGTTTCTCCCCCTTGAGTTTTAGCTCGGTGTCATCTGGAATTTTCTCTCCCGGTTTGTCAAATCGTTCTCCGTTAAGAACTGCTACGACTAGACCAGCCATGACACCACGCTTGGCCTGTTCTCGCGTTTCAAACAAACCCTGTTTATAAGCTAGTACATCCACTCTTTCCTTAGCCATTGATTCTCAAACTTTCTACTACTTTTACAATCGATTCTGTTTCAAAGGGAACCTGCTGGGCAATTTCTTTTAATTTGGCATTAGCTTGATCCAAAGTCTGGTTACAAAAGGCAATAGCCTCTTCCAAGCCCAACAAAGCAGGATAGGTTGATTTTTCTGCCTGTAGATCCTTTTGTGGTGTTTTGCCAATTTCTTCAAAAGTAGCTGTCACATCTAGCACATCATCTCTGACTTGAAAGGCAAGCCCAATCAATTCACCAACAGTTTTCAGTTTTGCTTGTATTTCAGGTGCCAACTCGGCTATGAGGGCAGCTGCTTGAAAGGGATATGCTAGCAGTTTTCCAGTCTTATTAGCATGAATAGTCTGGAGTTCTTCCAAAGACAAATGCTGGCGTTCTCCCTCCATATCCAAAACTTGCCCTGCTACCATGCCTAGACTTCCTGAAGCAAGAGATAAGTTGGCAATCAAGTCCACCTTAATCTGACTTGGCAAATCTGCCTGCGCTATCAAGGCATAGGGATCTAGGAACAAAGCATCTCCAGCCAAAATGGCCATAGCTTCACCGAATTTCTTATGGTTGGTCAAACGCCCTCGACGGTAATCATCATCATCCATGGCAGGAAGATCATCATGAATCAAACTCCCTGTATGAATCATCTCCAAGGCCGCAGCCACCTGTGCATGTGCTGGTTTAATAGCCACCTGCAAGGCTTCCAGAACTTCTAACAGAAGAAAAGGCCGAATACGCTTGCCACCAGCATGAATAGAATAGAGAACAGACTCTCGTAAACTAGAGGCAAACTGCTGGTCGCCATAAAAGTTTTCCAAGGCCGACTCGACAAGAGCTAATTTTTCTTGCTTTTTCATTCAAAATCACTTTCTGTTCCGTCTTCTTGCATAACCTTGACTAAGGTCTTTTCAGCCTTGTCCAGCGTCGCTTGGAGCTCTTTTGACAAGACCATGCCCTTTTGAAAGGCAGTAATCGCATCTTCCAAAGCAATTTCACCATTTTCCAAACTTTGGACGATGGTCTCCAGTTCTGCTAGATTTTCCTCAAATTTCTTTTGTTTTGACATCTTTAACCTCTAATTCTACTTGACCATCCCGCATCAAAAGCGTCACTTGGTCTTTTTTCTTCAAATTTTCAACCGAATCAACTACGGACTCTTCTTTTTTGACAATTGCATAACCACGCGCCACGATTCGACTGGTATCCAACATCAGTAAGGCTTCTGAAAGTCGCTTGACTTCAGCAACCTTGGCATCATAAACCAAAGCCATTTGGCTACGGAGGAGCTTATCCAACTGGCCTAGACGGTCTTGATAACGTTGGATTTTGGTAACAGGTGATAACTGAACCAGTCGATGCGTCCTTGCTTGTACTAATTGGTTGCTATCAGAAATCCTTGTTCGTAAACTTTGTTTCAAACGCAATTGCAGTTGATCCAAGCGTTGCATATAGCCATCATACAAACGCTCTGGCTGTCTAAAGATAACAGACTGACTGCATTTTTTCAAAGCTTCTTGTTTCTTCGATAGGACATTTCGGACTGTCGTTGCCATCCGTTTTTCCTGATTTTGCAAATGAGCTAATAGATCCAACTTGGTCACAGGTGTTGCTAGTTCAGCAGCAGCCGTTGGCGTTGCCGCCCGACGATCCGCTACAAAATCTGCCAAGGTCACATCCGTCTCATGCCCAACACTAGAAATGATTGGCAAGCGAGATTCAAAAATAGCCCGCACCACAATCTCTTCGTTAAAGGCCCAGAGATCCTCGATGGAACCACCACCACGACCAATAATGAGCAAGTCCAAATCGTCCCCTTGATTAGCACGCGCAATATTTCGAGCAATTTCCTCAGCAGCCCCTTCACCTTGAACCTTGGTCGGATAAAGAAGGATATCTACACCTGGAAAGCGTCTGCTGACGGTCGTGATAATATCTCGAATAACGGCTCCACTGCGACTGGTCACTACACCAATTCTCTTAGAAAATTGGGGCAGAGGTTGCTTGAAGCGTTCTTGAAATAAGCCTTCTTCTGTCAATTTTTTCTTGAGTTGTTCAAACTGAATCGCAAGCGCACCAACTCCATCAGGCTCAGCCTTTTCTATGATGATGGAGTAGCTACCACTTGGTTCATAGACCTGCACACGCCCAATCACATTGATTTTCATCCCTTCTTCCAGGTCGAAGCCTAATTTCTGATAAATCCCAGACCAGATGGTCGCTTGAATAACTGCATGGTCATCTTTTAGGGAGAAATATTGGTGAGTAGGTCGTTTACGAAAGTTGGAAACTTGACCAGTTAAATAGACCCGTTCCAAGTAAGGGTCTTTATCGAATTTCATTTTCAGATACTTGGTCAAAGTTGTTACTGATAAATACTTTTCCATCTCCACCTACTATTCATTTTTTTGCTCGTTCATGAGTATTATTATACCAAAAATATGCCTAAAAATCTCCATTTATGTACCATTATGAGAGAAAAATAAATAATAGGTTTACAACAAATATCTGACAGCTTATGGCATAAGAAAACGAGTATCTCCCATTACGGATATACTCGTTTTTTTGATATTTTAAAAGTGAACTTTTGACTTCTGCTTAAATCTTTTCGACAAAACCTTGATAACTATTTGTTACTTTCATCTTTACGTTTAGTAAACACAAAGAATGATGCTAAAGTTGTTAATAACCCAACCACAGTCATACTCATGTCCGACGCACTCCTCGTACGTGGCAATGTTGGTTTTTCCTCTTTTGGTGGCTCAACTAGTTTCGTTGGTATCTCCTCTTTTGATGTCTCAACTTGTTTTGTTGGTTTCACCATTTTTGGTGGTTCAACAGGTTTTACTGGTTTCTCCACTTTTGGTGGTTCAACAGGTTTTACTGGTTTCTCCACTTTTGGTGGCTCCACTGGTCTCGTTGGTGGCGTTGGTTCTTTCAAGTCAGGCTTAACCGGTGGGGTTGGAGCTTTTGGTTCTTTCAAGTCAGGTTTCACTGGTTTTTCTTTATCGAACTTGTTTGGTTCTTTTGGAACAACTCCTAATGGTGTTGGTTCTTTAAGTTCTGGTTGTTTTGGTTCAACTGGTTTCGTTGGTGGCGTTGGTTTTGGTGTTTCAACCAATTCTAGTTTCGGTTTCACATCAATATATTCGTCAACGATAGCCGTGTTGATTCCGAATAATTGAGTGAATGGGACGGTTGCACCAAATTCCAAATAGAAGCCATCTTCTGTCACTTTTATAACACCTGCACCTTTGTATTTGTAAGGTGATTCTTGGTTATCCCATACCGGGTTTCCACTGTTAATTTCATCTAATGTTTTATCGGCATAAAATCCATCATCATGTTTATAGACAAAAGATTCATTCAATTTGATAAATGAAGCATTATGAATAGCATACACAATTTCACGATAGGTACTAGGCCATGTATTCACATTGGATCCATATTTGTTAGTCATATAATCTTTGACTTTTTTGAAACCATCTTTTTTGTACTCTTCTTCATCTTTTACGTATGCTGTTTTCATTTCTGCTTTTTTTGTATTCCACTCTTGACGTTTGGAAGGATCACTCAATAATCCGCCGGGTTTTGATGCTGTTTCGAGGTCTACGTTATACAGTTTCTTAAATTCGTCATTTAAGTATTCGTCATAAACTCCTGATTTCCCATAGAATTCCTTAAACATATCCTTATTGTCTGCGAAATAATACGAATTGTCACTATAACCATGCCATCCTGTATTCATAGAACTCACTGCAAACATAACTGGTTTTTCTTTTGTTGGAATCACTTTCGTTCCATCTTCAAGATATAGAGTTGGTTTCATACGAACTCTTGTACTATATCCATGTTTTCTGAAATCACCATAGATTGATACTGAAATAGTTGGATCGTAGGCAGGAGAAATTTGCATTGTATCAACAGAACTACCAGTCTCTAAGACAGTGTATTCATAATCAATACGTGTGACTTTTTTCTTATCGTATGTGGTGTTCTCTAAGTTTGTGTAAGTCACGGTAAACGGTCTATCTTTTTTGGCAATGACAGGATATGTGGTGATATGTGGGTCTTTGCCGTATTCTCGATAACCTGTTACTGTTTCATCCCATCGTTTGATGATCTTATCTGTCAAATTATTTTTTGCTAATGCTTCATCTGATAATTGGTCGCTACTCAACTTTTTATGATTTAGTTTCCAAAAACTTCCGTCTTTCTGAGTATATTTCAACATTGCTAAAGCACCAGTATCACCAGTATCTTTAACTTCTATGCTGATTTTAGCATTTGGTTCTTTAACGAAAATCAAATAGTTTTTTTCTTCGCTTGCAAAACGACCTGGTTTCTTCGATTCTTCTTCGAATTTTTTCAATTTTTCGTTATATTCTGCTCTACGTTTATCGTTTTCAATTTTATCAGCAGCTTCATTAGATTTAACTTGTTTATTGTATTCTGCAAGTTTTGTATTGTATGTTGCGAGTTTAGCGTCATAATCAGCTTTGACCATATTATAGTCAGTTTGAGCTTTGTCATAGGCCGCTTTATCTTTTTCATATTGTGCTTTTTTAGCATCCCACTCAGCTTTAAGTTTTTCGTATTCAGCTTTTACCTTGTCCGCCTCAGCTTTTTGTTTATTGTATTCCGAAAGGTCACTTTCGTATTTTGTAAGTATCTCTTTGTTTGTAGCTAACACTTTGTCATATTCAGCCTTCGCCTTATCGTACTCAGCCTTGTCCGCTTCATATTTAGCCACACTTTCATTGTAGGCTTTAAGTTCTGCTTCATATGCTTTCTTATCTAATTCATATTTTGTTGTTTCTGCCTTATACGTAGTTAAATCTTTTCCATAACTATCAGACTCGTTTTGTTGAATGTTTGAAGATTGGTCAGAGGCTTCAACTGTATGTACCCCAAATAAGATAGCAGAAGTTAAGCATGCGCTTGCTAATCCAAATTTTACTGAGTTTTTGTTCATATTACTCACTCTTTCTTAGAACGATTTAGAGAAAACTTAGTTTCTTTTGATTATTTATATTCCAAACTTAATACATATACAATAAATTTACTTAAATCTAATTCTTCTGTTTATTTACTATTTCGAGCTTCTTCCAAAATCTTTGCAATCTTGGTCGTCAACAGGTCAATAGCAACTGTATTGCTAACCCCTTCAGGAATGACAATATCAGCATACCGCTTGGTTGGCTCGATAAACTGATGATACATAGGTTTAACCACACCTAAGTACTGGTCAATGACGCTATCAAGGCTACGGCCACGCTCTTCCATATCACGCTTGATCCGACGAATAATGCGCACATCATCATCCGTATCCACAAAAATCTTGATATCCATCAAATCACGTAGGCGCTTGTCCTCCAAGACCAAAATCCCCTCAACGATAAAGACATCTTGAGGCTCTTGACGATAGGTCTTGTTGCTTCGTGTATGCTCTGTATAGTCATAAGTCGGGATGTCCACCGGACGACCCGCCAACAATTCCTTAATCTGCTCAACCATCAAGTCTGTATCAAAGGCAAAAGGATGGTCATAGTTGGTTTTGACACGCTCTTCAAAGGTCAAATGAGACTGATCCTTGTAGTACGAATCATGCTCAATCATGGAAATCTTTTCATCTGGGAAATGCGATAAAATGGCTCTTGAAACACTGGTTTTACCACCACCAGAACCACCTGTCACTCCGATAATGATTGGTCTATTTTGCATGCTATCCTCCGTTTTTTATCCGTGGTCTATTCTATCACATTTTTTGCAAAATTTATAGTCTGGTTTGAATAGTCTAAGGGAAACATTTCCAATCCCTACACCTCAGTTAGACTAGCTAAAAACCTTCCTTGGCTTGTAGAGATTGTCTCGCTTTTCTAGAATGGCTCGCAATTTATCTCCTTCAAAAGCAGCCAGTTCTTTGTCCGTTTGGTCTAGCTCAATAAAACGACCAAAGCGAACTTCTGTAGCCTCTTCTGGAGTTAAGAAAACTTTGACAAGGTCCCCTGTTCCAATCTCTAAAGGATGGAGAAAGTCCAGTTGACCAGTCTCTACTCTTTCAGCAATTTCTTCCAAGGTAAGAGCGTCTTCTAGCTGTAAACCAGCTGCACTAGTTCGAGTCAGATATGACATATGAGCCGCATAACCAAGCTTGTCTCCTAAGTCAACCGATAAGGTACGGATATAAGTCCCCTTACTGCATTTTACACGAAAAGTAAAACGTGCCAAATGACCCTCATAAGAAATCGGACTTGTTCGCTCAAATTGATAAATGGTAACCTGACGTTCTGGACGCTCCACTTCCTGACCAGCTCGCGCATACTCATAGAGCTTGCGACCATTGACCTTAACCGCAGAGTACATAGGCGGAATCTGTTTAATAGGCCCAAGCAAGCTAGCAATTACTTCATCAACAAGCTTTTCATCCAAGTGCGATAAAACAGGCGTCTCTGCGACCACTTCCCCACTGGCATCCTCTGTCGTCGTTGAATAGCCAAGAGTGATTTCCCCCTCATAGACTTTGCCCTCGTCCTGCATAAACTCGACCATGCGGGTCGCCTTGCCAACCGCAATGGGCAAAACACCCACCACATCCGGATCCAAGGTTCCACCATGACCAATTTTCTTGGTTCCCAAAATCTTACGCAGTTTAAAAACCGCATCATGCGAGGTCATGCCCGCTTCTTTTTTTAAGTTGATAATACCGTTCATTTTTGCTTCCTCACTCCACCTTCAATGCTTCAAACTTTGCTTTCATAGTTGGATTTTTACGGGTCAATTTTTTAACAGAAACATCTTCTAATTTGTTGTTAGCTAGACGGAGTTGGTTTTCAGATGTTGTCAGGAATTTCTTAACCTCTTCCATTCGTTTGATGGCCTTATCGATTTCATCAATAGCTTTTCCAAAGTTGGTCGAAGCTGAGTTGTAGTTCTTGGCAAAGGCTTGTTTAAATGCATCCAAGTCTTCTTCAAAATGTGTAATATCGATATTTTGCTCACGAACCAAGGCCAGCTCTTGCTTGTATTTTAGGGAATTAAGCGCCGCATTTCGCAAGAGCCCAATCAACTGGATAAAGAATTGAGGACGAACCACATACATCTTTTCATACTCATGGCTGACGTCTACAATCCCTGTGTTAAAGTAGTCGTTATCAGCTTCAAGCATGGTCACCAAAACCGCATACTCACAGTTCTTCTCCCGACGGTCCTTGTCTAACTCCTTGTAAAAATCTGCATTCTTGTGCTTCTTTTCTGTCCCATCCGCTTCATTTTTCATCTCAAACATGATAGAAATGATTTCGACCCCATTTTCATCACATTCACGGAAGATAAAGTCACCCTTAGACCCACGCGCAGAAACCTTGTTATCCTTCTCAAAGTAAGCATTTGGAAAGGCAAAACTGCGGACCTTGTTAAACTCACTCTCTGCATAGTGTTCCAGACTTTCCCCGATAGCTTTTGTAGACTGCTGTGCCTTGAAATTCTTGTAAAATTCAACCTGTTCACTGGCTGCTTTAAGCTGGGCTTCGTAGTTTTGTTTAATAGAAGCCAATGACAACTCATTTTCTTTTTCTTGTAAAAGAAGCTGGTTTTTAACTTGGTCTCGTTCTTTTTCTAGGTCAGAGAGGGTCTTCTGTAGCTGATTTTCATGTTCCAAACGCAAGGTAGCCAATTGGTTTTCCAAGGCCTGTACTTCCTTATCCTTAGCCAATAATGCCTGATGGCTTGTCTGTTCAACCTCTTTCTTGGCCAATTCTTTTTCTGTATCAAAATTTTGGATTTGACTCTGTAATTGCGCAATTTCTTGGTCTTTTTGAGCTAGTTTAGACTGTTGTTCATTCATGGCCTTTTGCTCAGCCAAGGCCAGTTCCTGCTTCATCCGATCATGTAGTTCCTTATCAAACTCTGCCGTTCTCACTTGGGATAAAAGTTCAGCATACTGACTTTCATTTACTGTAAAAACTTCCCCACAGTTGGGACATTTGATTTCGTTCATATCTTTCCTCTTTCTAGACTTCTGTAACCATTATATCATGCCTGAGGGAAAATCAAAAACAGTGAGTCGAAACCCACTGTTTATCTTCTTTTTCTTTAAATTTTTTCCAAGGCCAAGCGCAAGTCTTCAATCAAATCATCTACATTTTCAAGTCCGATAGACAAGCGGATTTGGTTTGGTGTGACACCTGCTGCTTCAAGGTCTTTTTCTGACAACTGACCATGTGTTGTAGTCGCTGGATGGACAACAAGCGATTTAGCATCTGCCACATTGGCAAGGTCAGAGAAGATTTCTAAATGATCAATTACCTTGCGTGCTTCTGCCTCCCCACCTTTAACATGGAAGGTAAAGATTGAACCCACACCTTTTGGTAAATATTTCTCAGCCAAGGCATGATAAGGACTATCTGCCAATTTTGGATAGTTAACTTTTTCTACCTTAGGATGGTTGACAAGGAAATCAACAATTTTCTCTGCATTTTGAACATGGCGTTCCACACGAAGTGAAAGGGTTTCAAGTCCTTGGAGCAAGAGGAAGGCATTAAATGGCGACAAGGCTGCACCTGTATCACGGAGCAATTGAACACGAACAGCGATAATAAAGGCTGCTGCACCCACATCACGAGTATAGCTCAAATTATGGTAACTTGGGTCCTCATCAACAAATTGAGGGAATTTTCCTGAAGCCGCCCAGTCAAAACGACCACTGTCCACGATGACACCGCCAATAGTCGTACCATGTCCACCGATAAACTTAGTCGCAGAGTGAATGGCAATATCTACACCGTGAGAAAAGACGTTAATCAAATAAGGTGTAGCAAAGGTATTATCTGAAACGAGTGGAATCTGGTGTCTATGCGCAATCTCAGCCAATTTTTCCAAGTCAGGAATGTTTATCAAGGGGTTACCCAAGGTTTCAATCAGAACAAGTTTAGTATTGTCATTGATAGCTGCTTCCACTTCTTCCAAATTATCCACATCGACAAAGGTTGTTGTGATACCATAACGAGGAAGGGTTTCCTTCAAAAGATTGAAGGTCCCGCCGTAAATAGTTGATGCTGCCACTACATGGTCACCTGCATGAGCAAGTGCCAAAATCGTATAAGTCACTGCGGCCATACCTGATGCTGTTGCAAGAGCTCCAACACCACCTTCAAGGGCAGCAATTCTTTCTTCAAAGGCAGATGTTGTAGGGTTGGTGATACGAGTATAAATGTTCCCTGGTTTTCTCAAGGCAAACAAATCGGCACCTTCCTGCGTGTCATCAAAAACAAAGGATGTTGTTTGATAAATCGGCACTGCACGAGACTTAGTTGCTGGATCAACTACTTGCCCAGCATGCAATTGTAAGGTTTCAAATTTAAAATCACGAGTCATAAGGCGACCTCCATATAGTTTCATTAAGGATATTGTAGCACCTTGAGTTATAGTTTACAAATATCAGTTTTCTATATTTTGATATAAGAAATAGCTATTACCTTATTTTGAAAATCGAAAAAAGCACGACTCAATCGTGCTCATTTTCTTAATCTACATAAGTATCTTCGTTTTTATTGAGGAAGGCATATGGGAGACCCATCAAGAGGCCACCTCCTATAAAGTTTCCAATGAAGGTTACACCCCAGTGACGAAGCATATTCCCAACACCGAAGTTAGCAATTGAATCCGCAGCAACACTGAATTTTACAATCGCGAAAGAAGCAAAGTTCGCCGCAATGTGCTCGTTTGTTAAGAATACAAACATGTAAATAGCTGACAACACAAGCCAAAGTTTGGCACCACCATCTTTGACCAAAATAAATGAAAGAATCGCAATATTTACGAAAATATTTGCCAAAATCGCCTCAAGCAAGACTAATTCATTTGAGCGGCCTAACTTCATCTCAACAACCCCTGATATGAAACTATCATGAGTCAGATGTGCATAGGCTGCCGAATGAGCAAAGCCCCAACCTGCTATCAAGGCCCCGATAAGGTTGAACAAGGTACAGTAAAGTAAAATCTCAGCTGTTTTTCTCCAAGAGATTTTTTTCAAGAAACTACCTGCAGTCAAGAACATCATGTTTGATGTTACCAACTCGGCATTCAAGAAAACAATGTAGGCCAAGCCCCAAGCGAAGACAAATGGGAAGAGGAAACGTCCACTACCTGGTGCGATTTTATTAATCAAGTCAGCCCCAACTGCACCAGCAGCTGTACTGAAGGTTAAAAATGCACCTGCGAACATAGAACGAATCGCATACTTAAATTTGCTTTGACTATAAAGACTTTCTTTCTTCTTGCAAGCAAATTCAATCTTTGAGATAAATTCTGAAGAAACCATAATAAACTTCTAAATCTTTTTTATTGATAATTATATCACAAACTTTAGATTTTAGGAAGCGTTTTCTGTATTTCATAAAAGTTTTTTTATGAAAATCTTAAAAAATCAGTGAAATCCATGATTTCACTGATTTGTATTAATAAAATTGTTTATACGGTTGATTGAAAGCTGTTAGGATTTCATCAGATGTTTGTGAATAATCTTTTGTTTCTTTCAAATCGCCTTTTACAATAATACGTTCTGTAGCGGCAAGGTCTTCACAGGTTACTAATGTGATTTCATTGACCCCATCTCTATCATCAACCTCATCAACACGATCCGGTGTCACACGTTTGACTTCACGGATTTCATAGGTATAAACTTTATTTTTATCAGTTAGATAAATCTTCATACCATTTTTAGCATTATCCAAAGGAGAAAATAACATTTTATTAGCATTATTGACACCAAAAATATGATGACTAGCTAGACTATAATTTCCTTTCCCCATCACTTGATCGCGTTTCATCGTACCAGCACCATAGAAGAGATTGACATTATCAAGCCCTTTAAAAATTGGCAGATTCATTTCTAATTCAGGAACTGCAATTCCGCCGATAACTGGTAATTTTTGAGCATCCCATTGAGAAGCTAGAACCGCTTCAGAAGAGATAGCATTGACAGAATCAAAATCAAAATTTCCTTCTGTATCCTGATTTTCTTCTATTTTTTCTTTTGATACCTGACTAACTTGGTACTTATTGGTATTCCAAACTATGAAAATATCACGAATTTTAGCATTAAAAATCAAAGCAATTGATAGTAGTATCAGAAATCCTGCTAGAATATTTGTCAGTAGATTTTTTCGTTTGTTTTTCTTCTTATTATTTTTTTGAGACATTATGCTTCACCTTCTGTTTCATTTTCTGTCCCAACTTCTTCTTTTTCTGCCGCTGCAACCGTAGTAAAGGTCACAATTTTAGCATCTTGATCCAGACGCATTACTTTAACTCCCATAGTTGAGCGTCCTGTTTGTGAAATATTGGCAACATTGGTTCGAATCATGACACCTGTATCAGTGATAATCATCAAGTCTTCATCACCTTTTACAGTCAAGAGACCTGATAGAGGACCATTTTTCTCAGCTACATTAGCCGTCTTCATCCCTTTACCACCACGACCTTTTGTTGGATATTCAGTCGCGACTGTACGCTTACCATATCCTTTTTCAGTAATGATAAGAACCTCGTCTTGATCAGTAATTACGCTAGCACCAACTACTGTGTCTCCCTCACGGAGATTCACACCTTTCACACCTGTGGCGATACGACTCATGCCACGAACGGCTGATTGATTAAAGCGAACTGCATAACCAAACTTGGTACCAATGATAATATCTGTATCTTCTTCCGTCAACAAGACATTAATCAACTCATCTTCATCCTTGAGGTTCAAAGCCTTGAGACCATTCTGACGAATGTTAGCAAATTCCTTGACGCTGGTTCTCTTCACAATACCATGACGGGTTGTGAAGAAGAGGTAAGCATCATCGCTGCGTTCAGACTCAACATTGATAATAGTCTGAATACTTTCGCCTTCATCCAATTTCAAGAGATTAACTACTGGTAAACCTTTGGCCGTCCGACCATACTCAGGAATTTCATAACCCTTCAGGCGATAGACACGTCCTTTATTTGTAAAGAAGAGTAGGTGATCATGGGTGCTAGTCGACACTAACTCTCGGACAAAATCGTCATCCTTAACACCTGTTCCTTGAACACCACGACCACCACGTTTTTGAGCAGTAAACTCAGCTTGGTCCAGACGTTTGATGTACCCCTTGTTAGAAAGGGTAATCAAGACATCCGATTCTTCAATCAAATCTTCATCTTCAAGACTCAAGACTTCACCGACCATCAACTCTGTACGGCGTTTATCAGAAAATTTACGTTTAACTTCATCCAATTCGTCTTTGATAATTTGAGAAACACGTTCAGGCTTAGCAAGAATATCCGCCAAATCCGCAATCAGAGCCAAGAGGTCATCATACTCAGACTGGATCTTATCACGTTCTAATCCCGTCAAACGGCGAAGACGCATGTCTAGGATGGCCTGACTTTGACGTTCAGAAAGCTTAAATTTACTCATCAACTCAGCTTGTGCTTCCGCATCCGTTTCACTAGCACGGATGATACGAATCACTTCATCGATATGGTCTAGCGCAATTAAGAGACCTTCTAAGATATGAGCGCGTGCTTCCGCTTTTTCCTTATCAAAACGTGTCCGACGAACAACTACTTCTTTTTGGTGCTCGATATAAGCATCCAAAATCTGACGAAGGGATAAAATCTTCGGTACACCATTTTGGATAGCAAGCATATTGAAACCAAAGTTGGTTTGCATTTGGGTCATCTTGAAGAGGTTATTAAGGATAACATTAGCAGACGCATCACGCTTAACTTCGATAACAAATCGAACACCTTCACGGTTTGACTCATCACGTACTGCTGTGATGCCCTCAATCCGTTTTTCCTGAACCAAACGAACAATATGCTCATGTACCTTTGTTTTGTTGACCATATAAGGAAATTCTGTTACAACAATGCGCTCACGGCCAGTCTTAGTTTCTTCGATTTCAGTACGAGAACGAAGAACAATAGAAGCTTTACCTGTTTCATAAGCCTTATGAATGCCTGATTTCCCCATGACAAGGGCACCTGTTGGAAAATCTGGACCAGGCAAGACTTCCATCAAGTCCTTGGTAGTCACTTCAGGATTGTCCATGACCAACTTCACTGCATCAATAGTTTCACCCAAGTTGTGAGGCGGAATATTAGTTGCCATACCAACGGCAATACCAGTTGCTCCATTAACCAAAAGATTAGGAAAGCGCGCTGGCAAGACCAAGGGTTCACGTTCATTGGCATCATAGTTATCAACGAAGTCAACCGTATTCTTATTGATATCACGAAGCATCTCTAGAGCAATCTTGCTCATACGTGCCTCAGTATAACGCTGGGCGGCAGCACCATCACCATCCATGGAACCAAAGTTTCCATGACCATCTACAAGCATGTAACGGTAGCTCCACCATTGAGCCATACGGACCATGGCTTCATAAATAGAGGAATCCCCGTGTGGGTGGTATTTACCCATGACGTCCCCTGTAATACGAGCAGATTTTTTATGGGGTTTGTCTGGAGTAACACCCAATTCATTCATTCCATAGAGAATCCGACGGTGAACAGGTTTCAAGCCATCTCGAACATCAGGAAGAGCCCGCGCTACGATAACACTCATGGCGTAATCGATAAAACTCGTCTTCATCTCCTTTGTCAGATTGACATTCACTAAATTTCTATCCTGCATTAATAAATGCCTCATTTCACTATTAGTAATTAACTATATTATACCATAATGTTCGCTATATTTCAGGTATCTAAAATCGCTAAAACGTTTACATCAAGAACTGCAAAGCATATCCGTGACAAAGCTTTTTAAAAGTGATAAAATTGAAATAACTGGGGAAATCCCTGAATAAAATTAAGGAGATGTTTAGAATAATGACTTCAACTAAACAACACAAAAAAGTTATCCTTGTCGGTGATGGTGCTGTAGGTTCTTCTTACGCTTTTGCACTTGTTAACCAAGGAATTGCACAAGAGCTTGGAATTATCGAAATTCCACAATTGCATGAAAAAGCTGTTGGTGACGCGCTTGACCTTAGTCACGCCCTTGCCTTCACTTCACCTAAAAAAATCTATGCAGCTCAATACTCTGACTGTGCAGACGCTGACCTTGTTGTGATCACTGCAGGTGCGCCTCAAAAACCAGGTGAAACTCGTCTTGACCTTGTAGGTAAAAACCTTGCTATCAACAAATCAATCGTAACTCAAGTTGTTGAATCAGGTTTCAAGGGTATCTTCCTTGTTGCTGCTAACCCAGTTGACGTCTTGACTTACTCAACTTGGAAATTCTCTGGATTCCCTAAAGAACGTGTTATCGGTTCAGGTACTTCACTTGACTCAGCTCGTTTCCGTCAAGCACTTGCTGAAAAATTGGATGTGGATGCTCGTTCAGTACACGCCTACATCATGGGTGAACACGGTGACTCTGAGTTCGCTGTTTGGTCACACGCTAACATCGCTGGTGTAAACCTTGAAGAATTCCTTAAAGACACTCAAAATGTTCAAGAAGCTGAATTGATTGAATTGTTCGAAGGTGTTCGTGATGCAGCCTACACAATCATCAACAAAAAAGGTGCAACATACTACGGTATCGCAGTAGCCCTTGCTCGTATCACTAAAGCAATCCTTGACGATGAAAACGCAGTACTTCCACTTTCAGTATTCCAAAAAGGTCAATACGGAGTTGAGAACGTCTTTATCGGTCAACCAGCTGTTGTTGGTGCACATGGTATCGTTCGTCCAGTAAATATCCCATTGAACGACGCAGAAACTCAAAAAATGCAAGCATCTGCTAAAGAATTACAAGCTATCATTGACGAAGCATGGAAAAACCCAGAATTCCAAGAAGCTTCTAAAAACTAATTTAGATAGGAATAACTCCTTGAGTACTCAGGGAGTTGTTTTTTTTCTGTATTTACACTCACATCACACAAAAAGTATGGAACACGCAACGATTTACTCTTTAGCTACAGTTGCATTAAATCAAGAGTAGAAAACTTTCCCCATATACAAAAAAGCCCATCATACAGGCTAGAGAGCTTGATATGATAGGCTTTTTCATTTTAATTAACGTACTGTACGGATACGCATTGTATTTGTGCGAACAGCTTCTCCAACTGGTACACCAGCTACGATAACGATATCGTCACCAGATTGTACAAGACCTGCTTCAACTGCTTTACGTTCAGCAATTTCGAACATATCGTCAGTTGAAGATGGAGCATCTGTCAACATTGGGATAACACCCCAGTTCAACATCAATCCACGTTCTGTCAATTCATCGAATGTCAATGCCAAGATGTCAGCATTTGGACGGTATTTAGAGATCAAACGTGCAGTGTGACCTGTCTTAGTAAGAGTTACAACCAATTTAATATCCATTGAGTTAGCAGCATCTTTAACAGCTGAAGCCATTACTTCTGTCTTAGAGTTACGTTCGAATGAATCTGAATTCAAACGTCCGTATTCGTTAAGAAGAGTTTGAGCGTTCTTATCGATTGTAGCCATTGTAGTTACTGACTCAAGTGGGTATTTACCGTTTGCAGACTCACCTGAAAGCATTGTTGCGTCAGTTCCGTCGATAACAGCGTTAAATACGTCTGATACTTCTGAACGAGTTGCACGTGGTTTTTCAGTCATTGTTTCAAGCATGTTTGTTGCAGTGATAACAACTTTACCTGCAGCGTTCACTTTAGTGATGATCATTTTTTGGTAAACTGGAACCATTTCGAATGGTACTTCAATACCCATGTCACCACGAGCAATCATGATACCATCAGCAGCTTCAATAATTTCATCCAAGTTATCGATACCTTGTTGGTTTTCGATTTTAGCGAACAATTGAACATGTCCGTTTCCAGTTTCTTCACAGATTGCACGAACTTCGTTCACGTCTTTTGCAGTACGTACGAATGAAATCGCGATGAAGTTGATACCTTGTTCAAGACCGAAACGGATATCGTCGTTATCGCGTTCAGCAAGAGCTGGGAAAGGAATTTTAGTGTTAGGAATGTTCACACCTTTTTGTTTAGCGATGATACCATCGTTTTCAACTTCAACTTCAAATTCACGAGTTGCGTCATCTTTAGCAACCACACGAAGACCAAGTTTACCATCGTCGACCAAAACTTGATGACCGACTTCAACATCATCATAGATATCAAGAGCACCAGCAACGTTCAATGCAATCACTTCACGAGTTGATTTGATTCCTTGTTTAGTTGCAACACGGATTTTTTCACCAGTTTTGTATGAATATTCTTTAGCTTCACCTTCGAACAATTCTGTACGGATTTCAGGTCCTTTTGTATCAAGAAGGAAACCAACTTTTTTACCTGCAAGTTTTTCAGCAAGTTTAACAGTTGCCATACGCTCACCTTGTTCTTGGTGGTCACCGTGTGAGAAGTTGAAACGGAATGTGTTAGCACCAGCTTCAATCAATTTAGCAATGTTTTTAGCTGAAGCTTCAACATCAAGTTTTTCACCCCAGTATCCGTCCTCACCGAATTTTTTACCACCACGGATTTCTACCGCAGGACCCAAAGTTGCAACGATTTTTACACGTTTGTTCATGATTTTTGTGACTCCTTTATATATATGACCTTTTTGGTCTTATTAACTAAATTATAAATTATGACAAGCTCTTATTCAAGCTAGATAGCTCAATGTCAGCCTTATGTGGGTTGTTAACCACAATCTTACCTTCAGCAGTAAGGCTAAACAATGCTCCTTCTTCTGCAGTACCAAGAATTGGATTTTCAACCATTTTTTCGTTACGGATACCAACCGCAACACCACCGATACCTTCTTTAAGAAGTTTAACAGCATGCGCACCCATACGTGACGCCAATACACGGTCACGCGCAGTTGGAGAACCACCACGTTGAATATGTCCAAGTTCTGTTACACGAAGGTCGCTTGTATCCCCAGCTTCTTTTAGTTTTTTACCAAATTCAGCTGCTGACATCACACCTTCTGCCAAGACGATGATATTGTGTTTTTTACCACACTCATAACCACATTTAATGCTTTCTACGATATCTTCAATCTTGAATCCTTCTTCAGGAATGATGATTTCATCAGCACCAGTTGCAATACCAGCCCAAAGAGCGATATCACCAGCGTTACGTCCCATAACTTCAATAACAAAAGTACGACGGTGACTTGATGATGTATCACGAATCTTATCGATAGCATCCATAGCAGTTGTAACCGCTGTGTCAAAACCGATTGTGAAGTCAGTACCAACGATATCGTTATCGATTGTACCTGGAAGACCGATAGCTGGGAAGCCATGTTCAGTCAAACGCATAGCGCCGTGGTAAGATCCGTCACCACCGATAACAACTACACCTTCAATTCCGTGTTTTTTCAATTGCTCAATCCCTTTAAGTTGCCCTTCAAGTTGAGCGAACTCTGGGTAACGAGCTGAGTGAAGGAAAGTACCACCACGAGAAATGATGTCTCCTACTGAAGCTGCATCTAGGGGATGAATTTCACCGGCAACCATACCAGCATACCCATCATAGATACCAAACACTTCCATTCCTTCTGAAATTGCTTGACGAACAACTGCACGGATAGCAGCGTTCATACCAGGGGCGTCTCCGCCACTAGTCAAAACAGCAATACGTTTCATATTGGTTTATGCTCCTTTTTCTCTTAACATTCATATTGATTATACCACATTTGATTTTAAAATTCTTCTATTTTCCGTATTTTTAGCGATAAATCGTTTTCATAACGATTTCATTCAATTTCGCTTCTAATTCATTGGATTTAGCTACAAAATGATGAGGGGAAACGATTGTTTTCTGTTCCTCTTCATACCTGATGATGACTGGGATTGGACCTTTATACTGGTCTAAAATTCTCGAAATTTCTTGATCCGAGTCATGATTTTTCACCTGTATCCAAAAGCGTTCAGCAACTGCTTCTCTTATTTCTTGTGCAATCATTTGCAGACGGCCATCACGTGACTGGATTTTTCCTTTTATATAGTAGAAGGCTCCCTCTTTTATTTCCTGCCCAACCTGACGATATAAGTCTGAAAAGAGGGTAACATCCAATTTTTTCTTACTGTCATCCACCTGTAAAAAGGCCATATTTTCACCCTTTTTGGTACGAATTACTTTTATTTTCTGAACTTCAACCAAAATAATAGCGTAGCTATTTTCTGACAAATCTCCGATTGGGGTAATCGGGTAAATAGCTTTACTTGCAATAGCTTGTAGTGGATGTTTGCTAACTCCTACTCCTAAAAGTTCTTGTTCCATATAGAATTTTTCTTGTTCCGTCCAATCTTCCGATTCCTGCCAATTATAAATAGTATCTCCAAACAAACTTCCTAACTCTTTTACAAATTCAAATAGATTAACTAAATTATTGAATACTTTTTGACGATTTTTTTCAAATAAATCGAAAAGACCAACTTTTACCAAAGGTTCTAGCAGAGGGAGTTTCAGATAATTATCAGGTAATTTAGCTATAAAATCTTCAATGTTAGAATAAGGTCTATTTTCAAGAATCCAAAGTGCCAAATCCTTGCTGACTCCCTTAATCGATTTCAATCCTAGATAGATGACCTTGTTTGCAATTTTATCATGATAGGGAATGGTGTTGATGGACAGAGGCACCACTTCAAAGCCTGATTCGAGGGCATCTGTTAAGTAATCACTGTTGGCAGAATTCAACATGACCTGATAAAAGATGGCTGGATAATGCGTTTTGAAATAAGCCAACTGGAAGGCCAAAGCTGAGTAGGCATAGGCGTGAGATCGGTTAAATCCATAACCTGCAAACTTCTCCATGACGTCAAAGACTTGCTCTGCCTTTTCCGCTGTATGGCCAGCTTCTAATGCCCCTTGAATAAAGGAAGCCCTCATCTCATGCATGGCAGAGGCATCCTTTTTCCCCATAGCCCGACGCAAAATATCGGCTTTTCCAAGACTAAATCCAGCAAATCGCTGGGCAACCTGCATAACCTGCTCCTGATAGAGCATGATACCATAGGTTGGAGCCAAAATATCCTCCAGTACTGAATCCAGAACAGTCACTTCTTCCTGCCCATGCTTTCTTGCCACAAAATTATTGATGTAGTCACTAGCACCTGGTCTATTTAGGGAAGTAGTTGCTACGACATCTTCAAAACAGACTGGCTGCACACGCTTTAGCAGGCGAATAGCACCAGGTTGCTCAAATTGAAAGATACCTTTTGTATTACCAGAAGCAAAAAGAGCCAGCGTTTCTTTGTCTTCCAAATCGATTTCTTCAATTTTCAGATGAATCCCTTCTGTTTCAGCAAGCAACTCTTGCATCTTCTGGACAAAGGTCAAATTTCGCAGCCCCAGAAAGTCCATCTTTAAAAGTCCGCTAGCCTCAACTCCATGAGCATCATACTGAGTCAGTGGAATTTCATCACCATGCTTTAGAGGGATGTAGTTGGTCAAATCTTGGTCACTGATTACAACACCAGCCGCATGGACAGAGGTTTGTCTTGGATAGCCCTCTATCTTGCAAGCAATCTCAAAGGCTTTTTGGTATTCTAACTTACTATTGATTTGCTGACGAAACTGGAGATTGCCCTCATAGGCCGACTTAAGATTGTCCCGAAAACTGATTTTCTTAGTAATTGCAGATAATTCATACTCAGGCACACCAAAGCGTTTCAATACATCTCGCAGAGCCTGCTTGGCACCAAAGGTAGAAAAAGTAACGATTTGTGCAGCATGTTGACTGCCGTATTTATTACCAACATATCTGATAAAATCTGGACGATAAATATCAGGGATATCAATATCAATATCAGGCATGGTATAGCGTTCACGATTGAGAAAGCGTTCAAAAATCAGATTTTTCTTTACTGGGTCAATCCCTGTAATATCTAAGGCATAAGAAACCAAGCTGCCTACTGCAGAACCCCGTCCCATTCCCATATAATAGCCATTCGAACGTCCAAAACGCAATAAATCCCAAACAACCAAGAAATAATCATCAAAACCCATATCATGAATAACAGCCAATTCTTGGTCTAGACGGTCTTGATATTCTTTACTAGTCAGACCCTTCTGAGCAAGTCCCAGTTCAGCACGCTCTCTCAACTCTTCTACTGCTGGTCTAGCTGGGTTAAAACGAGGCAGTTTCAGACTCGTATCCAAATCATAAGAAATGCCTGAAATCAGTTTTTCTAAATTGTCCAAGGCTTGCGGAAAACGTTCTTGGAATAGTTTTTCTAAAGAACTTGCTGATATAAAAACATCTTGTCGCGAGCGCAAAGGGACTTCTCTGAGCGGTAGGTTTTCTTTGATTGCTGTTAAGACTTGCAGAACTTCTCTATCCCTACTTTCAAAGGCATTGACCCGATAAAGGGGCAAGATTGGATGATGAAATTCGCTTGCTAGTATTTCCGGATAAACCCCTATATAGTAATCACAGCCTAGATTTAACAACTCCAGTCCATCAAAATAAGGCACAATTACCGCAATATCCTCTAGATACTGAGATAGAACTGACCAACTTTTCTCCCCCTGCATCTTGGCTGTTGAAAGCTTCATTAACTGCTGATAGCCCACACTAGATAGAGCTAAAAAGCGCAGATTCACTTCCTGAGCATCCACAAATACAGTCATTTCAAGCCCTAATAAAGGATGAATGCCATATTTTTTTGTAACCTCTAGAAAGTCAAAAGCACCATAAAGATTATCAATATCCATCATAGCCAGATGAGTGTAGCCGAATTCTTTAGCTGCTCTCACATACTTTTCGATCGAAATAACGCTCTCCATAAAACTATAGACTGTTTTTGTATCTAGTTGTGCGATCAATTTACACTTCTCCTCTATCCTTCTCACTATATTATACCATTTTCACCTATAAAAGGCTGCTCTTGAGAAACATTTCATCAGCTTACTAATTTACTTTCTATTCATTTGTATTTTTGTCATCATTTTTTATATTTATACTATATTATATACAAAATAGAAAACATATAATATAACTCTTCTAGAATTTTTATATTATACCTATTATATCTATTATTACACTGTTCTCTATATTGAATTTAACACTTTATTCATTTTTATTGGATTATTTCCTTTTGCAGTTAACAATTCCCTTTCTGCTTTTTTTTTGATATAATAACCTTAACTATCATTCTATATGGAGGTTCTATGCGTTTTAATCAATATAGTTATATCACTTTTCCAAAAGAAAATATCTTATCTGAACTAAAAAAATATGGCTTTGATTTACAAAACACAGCCAATCCCAAGGAATTACTGGAAACTTTTTTACGTCGCTTATTTTTCACTTATGAGAACACCGACTATCCACTCTCCTGCTTAGCTATAGATAAAGAAACTAACATATTAACTTTTTTCAAATCTGACAAAGACTTGACAGCAGATATTTTTTATACTGTCGCCTTTCAACTTTTAGGCTTTTCTTATTTGATTGACTTCGAAGATAGTGAAGCTTTTCGTAAAGAGACTGGATTTCCTATTGTATATGGTGACTTGATTGAAAATCTCTATCAGTTACTCAATACTCGTACCAAAAAGGGAAATACTCTTATCGACCAACTTGTCAGCGACGGTCTTATTCCTGAGGATAATGACTACCACTACTTTAACGGCAAGAGTTTGGCAACTTTTTCCAGCCATGATGTCATTCGTGAAGTGGTCTACGTTGAGTCTCGTGTCGATACTGACCAAAAAGGTCTACCAGACTTAGTCAAGGTTAGCATTATTCGTCCACGTTATGAGGGACAAATCCCTGCCATCATGACAGCCAGTCCTTATCATCAGGGAACAAATGACAAGGCTAGTGACAAGGCTCTCTACAAGATGGAGAGCGATCTTGAGGTGAAACCTGCTCATAAGATTGAACTAGAGGAACCTCAACTCAATCTCGTCCAACCTCAAGGCCAAGCTGAGCTTGTGTCAGAAGCTGAGGAAAAGCTAAGTCACATCAACTCTAGCTATACACTCAACGACTACTTCCTCCCACGAGGTTTTGCTAATCTCTATGTGTCAGGTGTTGGTACCAAAGACTCTACTGGTTTCATGACTAATGGCGACTACCAGCAAATCGAGGCTTATAAAAATGTCATAGACTGGCTCAATGGTCGTTGCCGTGCCTTTACCGACCACACGCGCCAACGTCAAGTCAAAGCTAACTGGTCAAACGGAAAAGTTGCCACAACTGGACTTTCTTATCTAGGTACCATGTCAAACGGCCTTGCCACTACAGGTGTAGAAGGTTTAGAAGTTATCATTGCCGAGGCTGGCATTTCATCTTGGTACAACTACTACCGTGAAAACGGTCTGGTAACTAGCCCAGGTGGTTATCCAGGTGAGGACTTTGACTCCCTTGCTGAACTAACCTACTCTCGTAATCTCTTAGCTGGCGACTATATCCGTGGCAATGAAGCTCACCAAGCTGACTTAGAAAAAGTGAAAGCTCAGCTAGACCGAAAAACTGGGGACTACAATCAGTTTTGGCATGACCGGAACTATCTACTCAATGCCCATAAAGTAAAGGCAGAGGTTGTCTTTACCCATGGTTCTCAGGATTGGAATGTTAAACCACTTCATGTTTACCAGATGTTCCATGCCCTTCCTAATCATATAAATAAGCACCTCTTTTTCCATAATGGCGCCCATGTTTACATGAATAATTGGCAATCAATTGACTTCCGTGAATCCATGAATGCCTTATTGACTAAAAAATTACTGGGACAAGATACAGATTTTCAGCTTCCGACCATTATCTGGCAGGACAATACCGCTCCTCAGACTTGGTTATCACTTGATACCTTCGGTGAGCAAGATAACTTTGAAACCTTATCACTTGGTCAAGAAGAGACAGTCATTCAAAACCAGTACCCAGATGAGGATTTTGAGCGCTATGGTAAGACCTACCAGACCTTCAATACGGAACTCTATCAAGGAAAAACAAATCAAATTACTATTGACATTCCTGTGACTAAGAATCTTCACTTGAACGGTCGCGCTCAGCTCAATCTTCGTATCAAATCCAGTACAAACAAGGGGCTCTTATCTGCTCAACTACTGGAACTTGGACAAAAGAAATACCTACAACCTTATCCAGCTGTTTTAAGTGCTAAAACCATTGATAATGGACGCTACCACATGTTGGAAAATCTCTGTGAATTGCCATTTAGACCAGATGCACAACGAGTCGTGACAAAAGGTTACCTTAATTTACAGAATAGAAATGATTTACTGTTAGTAGAGGATATTACTGCAGATGAATGGATGGATATCCAATTTGAACTGCAACCTACTATTTATAAGCTAAAAGAAAGAGATACTCTTCGTTTAGTCCTCTATACGACTGACTTTGAAATCACCATCCGTGACAATACAAACTACCACTTGACTGTCGACCTCGCTCAGTCCACGCTTACCATACCTTGCTAAAAGGAGTTACATTATTATGAATAAATCAGAACACCGCCACCAACTCATACGCGCTCTTGTCGCAAAAAACAAGATTCATACACAGGCTGAATTGCAGTCCCTCCTGGCTGATAACGACA
>NZ_KQ970262.1:252148-294448 GCF_001579045.1 Streptococcus mitis
ATAACGACATTCAAGTTACCCAGGCAACTCTCTCACGAGACATCAAAAATATGAACCTGTCAAAAGTCCGAGAAGAGGATAACTCTTACTACGTGCTTAATACAGGTTCTATCTCAAAATGGGAAAAACGTCTCGAACTCTACATGGAAGACGCCCTTGTCTTGATGCACCCAGTTCAACACCAAGTCCTATTAAAAACCCTTCCTGGACTGGCTCAATCCTTTGGTTCTATCATTGATGCTTTGAGCTTCCCTGACGCTATCGCTACTCTCTGTGGCGATGATGTCTGTCTCGTCATCTGCGAAGATGCAGAAGCTGCTCAAAAATGCTTTGAAGAATTAAAAAAATTCGCTCCACCATTTTTCTTTGGTGAATAGCAAAATCCCGTGTCTGATGAGGCACGGAATTTTTTTATCTTATTTACTGAGATGGATTGTCTTTTTTAGTTCGTGCCAACCTCAAGGCACGATTTGGATTAAGACGATTAAATAGTTCTTCCAATTTCTTTTCATTCCAAACGTCTGCGGCGGAAACAAAATTACCATCCGCATCTCGGAAAGATATCGGTTTATCTCCCATATCAGTCTCCTAGTCTACAAATTCAAACTCAAATTTACCAATTCGGACCAAGTCACCATCTTTAGCACCACGCGCACGAAGGGCTTCATCAACCCCCATACCACGAAGTTGGCGGGCAAATTTCATGACAGATTCATCACGATCAAAGTTGGTCATATTAAAGAGTTTCATGAGTTTTTCACCAGAAAGTACCCATGTCGCATCGTCATCACGGCTAATTTCAAAGGCTTTCTCTTCCTCGTCAAAGCCGTAGTAGGCTTCTTCTTCCATATCAGACTCGTCATAGAGCAAGAATTCTGGTGTCTTGTCTAACAATTCAGCTGTAGCATCCAAAAGTGTAGCCAGACCTTGCTTAGTCAAACCAGAAATCGGGAAGATAGCTGGTAACTCTTCAAATTCATCGTAGTTTTCAGCTAATTTTTCTTGAATTCTTCAAGATTTTCCTGACTCTCAGGCATATCCATCTTATTGGCTACAATAATCTGCGGACGCTCCATGAGGCGAAGATTGTATGACTCCAACTCTTTATTGATTGCTAGGTAGTCCTCATAAGGATCACGACCTTCACTAGCTGACATATCAATGATATGAAGGATGACACGTGTACGCTCAATGTGACGGAGGAACTGAGTTCCCAAACCAACACCTTGACTAGCGCCTTCAATCAAACCTGGCAAGTCGGCTACTGCAAAGGATTCACCTGATTGGGTGCGAACCATACCTAGATTTGGCACAATGGTCGTAAAGTGGTAGGCGCCGATTTTAGGTTTAGCTGAGGTAATAACACTTAAAAGGGTTGATTTCCCTACTGATGGGAAACCCACTAAACCGACATCTGCCAAGATTTTTAGTTCCAATTGTAACTCACGTTCCTGACCTGGTTCTCCATTTTCAGAGATTTCCGGTGCAGGATTTTTTGGTGTCGCAAAGCGGATATTTCCACGACCACCACGACCACCGTGGGCTACAATAAATTCTTGACCGTGTTCAATCAAATCTGTCAAGACCTTGCCTGTCTCAGCATCACGCACAGTCGTACCTTGTGGCACTCGAACTCTAAGGTCCTCAGCTCCACGACCATGCATCCCTTTGGTCATTCCTTTCTCACCAGAATCAGCCTTGAAATGGCGATTATAGCGGAAATCCATGAGGGTACGTAGACCTTCATCTACAACGAAGACGACATTGCCTCCACGACCACCATCACCACCCCAAGGACCACCATTAGGGACATATTTTTCACGCCGAAAGGCAACCATACCATCGCCACCATTACCAGCCTTGACCTTAATCTTGGCTGTATCTAAAAACATACTCATTATTTCTTCTCACTTTAAAAAAGGGCTGGGAAATCCCAGTCACTAAATTTTCTTGAATCTATTTTATAGATTGCTGAGGGCACCAATTGCAGTTGCAAAAATTCCCAATAAACTTGCTACTAGCATGATAATCACGATAAACAAGGTTATTTTCTCAAACATAGTTTTTTTACGATTTCCGTTATCTCCAAATGCCATTTTTCTCTCCTTCGTTACATTCTATTTTCTATTATCTTAGCATGAATTCAGCTAGTTTTCAATAGTCAGTTGCTACTGGTGCGATAATCCATAAAATGATATAGGCTACAATTCCCGCTCCGTAACAGCAAGCAAGGACACCCCAAATGACTCGAACAATAGTTGGATCCATATCTAGATAATGGGCCACTCCGGCACAAACACCCGCAATCTTTTTATCACGACCGCTTCTCATTAATTGTTTTTTCATACTGTTCCTCTTTCTATTCTTCATGGTCTTTCCAATAATCTCTGATGCTGATTAACTGTGTTTTTGAAGCCTTCAGCATCCGTCTAGAACCTTTTACAGGCACAGCAACCACCTGTTGTGGAAGATACAAAACTGTCTTAAAGATACGCTGACTAACCGTATCATCTTTGGCTAAATCTTTCTCGAAATTATTTGAAATAATGGCATCCAAATAAAATTCATGCACCCGTTTTCCAAAGTTCTCAGCTGAAATCTCATATAATTTCTCTGATAAGCTATGCTCATTCATATCTGGTGTTGCAATTAGAGCCTCTAAAATAGCTCCAGCTAAATCATACTCGCCGTAATACAAGGTACCAAACATTTTATCACTAATAAGATTGTCCAGATACGGATTTCCGTGAGCAATGACAGGCGTTCCACTAGCTAGGCTTTCCAAATATGTCAAACCCTGCGTTTCACTTGTCGATGCAGAGATGAAGAAATCTGCCGCCTTATAGTAAAGAGCCGTCTCACTAGGAGCAATCATACCTGTAAAGATAACGGAATCTTGAATCTCTAGTTTCTGGGCTTGCTCTTTGAGGTCATCCAGATAAGGCCCATCCCCAGCAACTACCAGTTTCACCTTGTCTTCCTCTCTCAGAACTTCTGCAAAGGCTGCTAATACTGCTTGAATATTTTTTTCATAGGAAATTCTGGAAAGACTAAGCAACATCTTTTCATCATCTTGAATTCCTAATTTACTACGCAGTTCTTTCAAATTTTCTTGCTTGATTTCTGGACGCTCAAACTTGGCTAATTCAATTCCAGTTGGAATGACCCGCTTTTCAACCTTGACTTTATAATCAGATAGCAAGTCACGAACAATCTCACTCGGGCAAACAACCCCATCCACATCGTGCAGGAAACCTCTGACCAGATACTTGACCATACTAGGACGAATCAACATCCCCTTGGCAATATAATGAACATAGTCTTCGTACTGGGTGTGATAGGTATGGATGACTGGAATTTTTAATTCTCGCGCAATCCAAATCCCCAACAAGCCAAGAGAAAATTCTGTCTGAGTATGGATGATATCTAGCTGATACTGCTTGGCAATTTCAAGCGCCTTGCTAAAACCTCGATAGGCAAAGCGGCGATCCTTAAAAGCAAAAAAGGGAACACTTGGAATACGGATAATTTGCCAATCTTCGTAGCGATTGACATCCTTATCTGTCGTCGTAAAGATAAAAACAGCATGCCCCTGCTTTTCAAGTTCTGTTTTCAAGGTTCGAATACTGGTCGCAACACCAGAAACCTGAGGAAAATAAGTATCTGTAAATAAACCAATTCGCATAGATTACCTCACTTTTTACTTTCTCCCTAAAGCGGCTTGTTTCTCATAAAAGTCCAACCAGATTTGTAACAGATGCTCTTCAGAATACTCTCTAGAAATATTCTTAGCCTTTTCTTTGAGGTCTTTTAAGGCAACAGGATTTGCTTGATATTCCAGAATAGCTTCTTTCATCTCTTCTCTATCTGCTGTCGCCCGATAATTTCCCTCCAAAATTACCTTATAAAGATCTAAATCACGCAACATAATCGGAGCTTCACAACTGGCAGCCTCTAAAATCGTCATCGGAAAGAGCTCATTATAACTAGGCAACAAGAAAAGATTCGCTAGGGCATACAATTCGCGCATACGCTCTGGTGACACAATACCTGGAAAAATCAAATTTTTAGGGGGATTTTCCATCATTTTCTTATAGCGTTCATAACCATCTGTCATACCACCAAAAGAGAAACCACCGGCCCAGATAAAGGTAATCTGAGGCAATTCCTCAGCCAGACGGATAAAGTCATCAATCCCTTTACGTTTCTGAACTTGACCAGCACCTACTACGATAAACTGATTGTCACTAAGACCTAGCTCTGTACGCAGTCTCGCTACCTCTTCTTGCGGAAGAGGATGCCATTTTTCCTTGTTGACAAAGTTAGGGATATAGGTCACTTTTTCACGTGGAATACCAGCCACCACCAAATCCTCGATAAACATAGGATTGACCACCACCAAGTGCTCCATCCGGTTGTAAAAAGAAAATACATAGCGTTTCACAATTCCCTTTAAGAAAAATGGAATTTTCAAACTCCCCTCAAGTGTATCAGGTAAGAAATGCACATAGCCAATTTTCCTTCCTGAGCGTTTCTTTTGGAATGTTGATAAATAATAGGGGAAATCAATTGTATGAAAGTGAGTCACATCTGCCTCTATTGGAAGATTTTCTGTAACAATCAATTGGTCCTTGGCATCACGGTGAAGAAGACGAACTAATTCACGGTAAGCACCTGAAACTCCTTGTCCTGCTACTTTCTCACTTGAACTCAACATATTGATGCGTAATTTCTTTTTTTCCATAACTACTATTATATCATTTTCTTGGAATAAAATCAGCAAAAGAAAGGAGAGACTAGAGGAAAAGAGGGGGAAATTTCCTCGCTCTTCCAATAATCTCTCACATGCTTTTATATGTTTACTTAATGCCTAGGGCAATGCGTGCATAGCGACTCATTTTTTCAACAGTCCAGGCTGGATACCAAACTAATTTGACCTCAGTATCCGTTACTTCTGGAACCTCTGTCATGGCATCATAAATCTGATCTGTCAAAAGGTCTGCTAGGGGACATCCCATAGTTGTCAACGTCATATCAATCTCTGTTTGCCCTGTGTCGCCGTCAAAACGAATCTCATAGATCAAACCAAGATTGACAATATCGATTCCCAACTCAGGGTCAATAACTTCTTCCAAGGCTGATAAAATTCGTGTTTTGATGTTTTCAATTTGATCTTCTGTATAAGCCATATTCATCCTCACTCTTAGTCTTCAATAAAATCACGAAGCGGTTTGCTGCGACTTGGTTGACGTAGTTTTCTCAAAGCTTTAGCTTCAATCTGACGGATACGTTCGCGAGTCACATTAAAGACTTTCCCCACATCTTCAAGGGTACGCATTTTTCCATCATCTAATCCAAAACGTAGACGCAAAACATTTTCTTCACGGTCTGTGAGAGTATCCAAGACCTCATCCAACTGCTCACGCAAGACGATACGAGTTGTATAGTCCACTGGATTTTCAATCACTTCATCTTCGATAAAGTCCCCAAGGTGGCTATCATCCTCTTCACCGATCGGAGTTTCAAGGGATACCGGTTCTTGAGCAATCTTCAAGATTTCACGAACCTTATCAGGGGTCATATCCATACGTTCAGCGATTTGTTCTGGTGTCGGATCTTGTCCCAATTCTTGAAGGAGATTACGTTGTTCACGAACAAGTTTGTTAATCGTTTCAACCATATGGACTGGGATACGAATGGTACGAGCTTGATCCGCAATAGCACGAGTGATTGCCTGACGAATCCACCAAGTTGCGTAAGTTGAGAACTTGAACCCTTTAGAATAGTCAAACTTGTCAACCGCCTTCATCAAGCCCATGTTCCCTTCTTGAATCAAGTCAAGGAACTGCATACCACGGCCGACATAGCGTTTGGCAATGGAAACAACCAAACGAAGGTTGGCTTCCGCAAGGCGTTGTTTGGCTTCGATATCGCCAGCTTCAACTGCTAGTGCCAATTCTTTTTCCTCTTCATTGGTCAAGAGAGGAACGACCCCGATTTCTTTCAAGTACATACGGACAGGGTCATTAACCTTAGCCGAAGTTGACCCAATTAAGTCCTCATCACTAAGTTCCGGTTCTTCTTCAGTGCTAAGAACACGTGCACTTGGATTTCCTTCGTTATCTGTGATTGAAATTCCTGCATCCTGAATTCGTTGCAAAAGGTCTTCAATCCCATCAGCATCCAAGGTAAAAGGAACGACAAGACTAGCATTGATTTCATCGTCTGTTGTTGTCCCTTTTTGTTTATGATTACGGATAAATTCTGCTACTTGTACGTCAAATGTTGTTACTTCTTTTTGTTTTGTTGCCATTATTACTCCATTCTTCTCTTTTGGGAAATTAAACGTTCCAATTCTTCTAGGGCTGTATCGGTATCTCCTACATGGCTAGCTTCCTGCACCTTCTTTTTAATTCTCATATTGTCCTGATTCAAGAGAGCCTTGTTTCGAGTCGTCTCTACTTCACTAAGTTCCTGCGGCGACATCTCAGCAGGCAAATCCTGAGCTAAAACCTGATACCAAGCTCTTTCAACTTCCTCTGTCTGTTCTGCTAAAACTTCTGGAGGAAGATTTCCATACTGGCCAAGCAAGTCATATAAGACCTGAAATTCAGGTGTGGCAAATGCAAAGTCTTCTCGCAAACGGTAATCGTTCAAAACAAGAGGGGATTCCATCATCCGATAGAGTAAATGGGCTTCTGCTCTCATAATAGCTGATAACTGCTTGGTGACAGGCATAGTGATTTGCGTCGGTCTGGAAATTCCTTCCATGCGATTCTGCCTTTGCGCCTGACGACTCTCATTCACAATCTGCTCAATCTGGGCATAATCAAAGGACGCCAGACTGTCAGCTAAAATATGAATATAGCTATTTTGAGCAGTGATAGACTTTTCTTGAACAATCAAGGGAGCTATTTTTTCAATAAACTCAATCTGAGCCTGCAGATTTTCACTGTTTTCAGGCTTATACTGGTGAATGTAAAACTCAATCGGACTAATACGAGTTTTCGTTAATAGATAGGCCAAGTCTTCTGGTCCATTTTTTTGTAGATATTCATCCGGATCCAAGTTATCAGGCATGCTGACGATTTGCACAGGCATATCACCAATTTCGTCTAGCGCTTTCAATGTCGCGGCTTGCCCAGCCTTATCGCCATCGTAAACAAGAACCAACTTCTTGGTTAACCTTTTCAGATGCTCAACATGCTCACGACTCAAGGCTGTTCCCATAGATGCCACAGCGTTTTCTATTCCAGCCCGATAGGCTGCAATGACATCCATGAATCCTTCCATCAGGTAAATCTCGCTGGCTTTTCCAGAAGATTTTTTTGCCCTATCCATATGATATAATTCGTAACTTTTGTTAAAAATTGCAGTCGATCGGCTATTTTTATACTTAGAAGTTTGTGAATCCGTTTTCTGCCAGATACGACCTGAGAAGGCAATAACCTTTCCCTGATCATTGGTCAAGGGAAACATGATGCGATTGTGAAAAGTGTCTACAAATTGATTTGCATCCGAGAGATAAAATAGTCCTGAATCTAGGAAATCCTCATCACGATACTGACCAGACAAACGTTGATAGAGATAGTTTCGTTCTGGAGGTGCCAAACCAATCCGAAAATGCTTGAGCACTTCATCTGTCAAACCACGCTGATAAAGGTAGTTTCTGGCCTCCTCCCCCATGGTCGTTGTCATGAGAATAGCATGATAAAATTTGGCAGCATCTTCGTGCATATCATAAAGAGCTTGGTGGGGGGAAGCTGGCTTCTGTTCACTATAAAGCGGTTTTTCCACCTCTATCCCGACACGCTGACCTAAGATTTGGACAGCCTCCATAAAGGGAACCCCTTGGTACTCCTCGATGAACTTAAAGACATCACCAGAGCGACCACAACCAAAACAGTGGTAAAACTGCTTGTCCTCTACAACGTTGAAAGAAGGTGTTTTTTCACCATGAAAAGGACAGAGCCCTAGATAGTTCCGTCCTGCCTTTTGTAAAGAAATCACATCTCCTATGACTTCCACAATGTTGGCATTGTTTTTGATTTCTTCAATGACTTGTTTGTCAACCATACACAATACCTCCATGTTATCATAGTTTACTTTATATAGTATACTTTATTTCAGAAAAAAAGTAAACCATTTCACTCATTTTCCCTACTTTATTCAAAGAGTTGATAATAATCAGAGATTTTCATTTTTGCTTTTTCTTCTTGGTTCAAATCTTGGATAATCCGTCCTTCTTTCATAACAATCAAGCGATTACCATATTTAAGAGCATCTTCCATGTGGTGAGTAATCATAAGAGCTGTCAACTGGTCTTTCTGGACAAATTCATCCGTCAATTCCATGAGGGCAACACTTGTCTTTGGATCAAGAGCTGCAGTATGCTCGTCTAACAAGAGTAATTCAGGTCGCTTCAAGGTTGCCATCAAGAGACTCAAGGCCTGTCTTTGACCACCTGATAAAAACTCAATCGGTGTATTCAAGTGTTTCTCAAGACCATTTCCCACTTTTTCAATGGTTGCCTGAAATTCATCCTTATAGCTAGCCAAACGTCTTGGTAACAATCCCCGCTTTTCACCACGAAACTTGGCAATCAAGAGATTCTCTGCCACTGTCATACGAGGAGCTGTCCCCATCTTAGGATCTTGGAAAACACGTGACAGATACTTGGCTCTCTTCTCTGGTGAATACTTGGTAACATCCTCACCTAAAATACGGATGGTTCCACTGGTTAAGGACAAGGTTCCTGCAATGGTGTTAAAAAGGGTCGATTTACCAGCACCATTTCCACCTAATATCGTGATAAAATCCTGTTCAAAAATTTCCAAGGAAATATCATTTAAAATAATCTTTTCTTCATCAAAGCCATTTTTAACGACTTTGGTTGCATTTTTTAATTCTACAATTGCTGTCATTTGCTTAATTTGGCTCCTTTCAAGATTGTTTGCTTAAATGTTGGAATCATGAGACAGACTGCTAAAATCACAGCGCTGTACAAACGAAGGTAACTTGTATTAAAGCCAAGCGCAATAACTGCCCACACTAAGAATTGATAAGAAATAGAACCTACAACGATGGTAACCAGACGTTCTGCCAAGCTCAAACTCTTGAAGATGACTTCTCCAATAATCAAACTTGCAAGCCCCACAACGATAACCCCGATTCCTCGAGACACATCGGCATAGCCTTCTTGCTGGGCAATGAGAGCTCCTGCAAGGGCAATCACACCATTTGATAAGATCAAGCCCATAAGCTCCATGCGTCCAGTATGAATCCCAAAACTTCTAGCCATATCAGGATTGTCACCCGTAGCAATATAGGCTTGTCCTAGTTTGGTATCCAAGAAAAAGAGCATGAGAGCAATAACAATACTCACAAAGATGAGACCTGTCAAGAGTTGATTCAAATCCGAATCAAAAGGCAAAACATCCTGAATTTGCTTGGTTCCAAGCAGGCCTAAATTCGCACGTCCCATAATCAAGAGCATGATAGAGTGACAGGAAGTCATCACCAAAATCCCTGAGAGCAAGGTGGGGATCTTCCCTTTTGTATAAAGAAGTCCTGCTGCCATACCAGCCAAACAACCTGCTCCTACAGCAAGCAGTGTCGCTATAAATGGATTTACACCTTTGGTTATCAGAGTAACAGCAACAGCTCCGCCAAGAGGGAAGGAACCTTCTGTCGTCATATCTGGAAAGTTTAAAATCCTAAATGTCATAAAGATTCCCAGACCTAAAATAGCCCAGACAAATCCTTGAGAAATAATGGAAACAATCATATTTTATTTAATCCTTTCTATATTCATCTTTTTAAAAAATGGGAAGAGTCTCCTCCTCCCTATCTTATTTATTCGATGACTTGTCCTGCTTCTTTTAGAACAGATTCAGGAATCGTAATACCTAGCTCTTGTGCCAATTTTTTATTGATAACTGATTTACCAGTTGAAAAGACATTGACTGGGGTATCGGCTGGTTTTGCACCTTTCAAGACTTGGGCAATCATTTTACCTGTTGCCACACCAAGGTCATGTTGGTCAACTACAACTGATGCCAAACCACCTGCTTCCACCATTGCGGTTGCACTTGGATAGATTGGTTTTTTAGCTGATTGATTGCTTGATACAACTGTTGAAAATGCAGATGCAATGGTGTTGTCGATTGGAACCCAGATAGCATCAACCTTGCTAGTCATAACGTTAACTGTTGAAGCAATTTCATTTGTTGAAGGAACAGCAAATGTTTCAACTGTCAAACCTGCTTTTTCAGCAAAAGCCTTAAATTCTTCTACCTGTGTTTTTGAATTGTCTTCGCTACTTGAGTAAAGGGCTCCGATTGTTTTCACATTTGGTGTCAAAGCCTTGATGAGTTCAACTTGTTGTTGAGCGGGATTGTGGTCAGACACCCCTGTAATGTTGCCACCTGGTTTTTTCAAATCTTTGACCAAGTTAGCACCAATTGGGTCTGTAATAGCAGCCATGATAACCGGTAGGTCTTTTGTGGCACTAGCCAAACCTTGAGCAGCTGGTGTCGCAATACCAACCACAAGGTCATTCCCATTTGCAACCAATTGTTTACTCATTGTCGCAACCTTACTTTGGTCACCTTCTGAGTTCATAAAATCGATTTTAACTTGATCATCTTTATATCCTTCTTCTGCAAGTCCATCTTGGATCCCTTTATAAATCAAATCAAGAGATGGATGGCTCACAAACTGAAGGACACCAACTTTGGCAACTTTCTTCTCATTCTTAGCTTCTGGTTTATTCATTGAAGAGTAAATCAAGCTTCCTGCTACTAAGACTGCTAATGCAGCGATAATTCCAATTAAACGTTTATTTTTCATTCTATTTCTCCTTTTTATTTCCTTTAAAATACTTCACTTATCTAATACTCTTCGAAAATCTCTTCAAACCACGTCAGCATCGCCTTACCGTACTCAAGTACAGCTTGCGGCTAGCTTCCTAGTTTGCTTTTTGATTTTCATTGAGTATAAACAAGCGATGCCATCGTTTTCTTTCCATACAAACCTCCGATAAAAAAGTCCTCACACAAAAAACTTGTGTGAGGACGTCGATGCGCGGTACCACCTCAATTACAGGGAATTTCCCTATCGCTCTGTCTCGCAATAACGAGATGCACTGTAAGGTGTGCTCACCGAATTTTTATGATTTCAAATTCTAAATAACATTCAGCCCAATTTTCATCATCATCACTTATCTGTTTTCAGCTACCACAGACTCTCTAAAAAGTTTATATGATTACTTTTCTGAATGGTTAAATTATATCATTTTTCAACTACTTGTCAAGACTCTTTGAGAATTTTTTTGAAATATTCAAAAACTTCCCCTATAGAAAAGAGGAAGCTTGATAGGTATCAACCTGAATTACGCAATCCTGTCGCAATTCCGTTGATGGTGATATGAATCAATCGTTCTTGATCACTTGACAATTCTCCACGACGTTGGCGTTTAATCAACTCTAACTGAATATAGTTGAGAATATTAAAGTAAGGCATACGGTAATCCAGACTAGCTTTTAGATATGGATTGTCAGCTAAGAGTTCGTCATGTCCTTCAATAGCCAAGATAACGTTCTTAGTAACTTGCCATTCATTTAAAATAGTCTCATAGATGGCCTTAACTTGCTCGTCTTCACAAAGTTTAGCATATTCAAAAGCAATATTCATATTTGATTTTGACAAAACCATATCAACATTTGAAAGAAGCGATTGGAAGAAAGGCCAATTTTGGTACATATCTCGTAAGATAGCAATATTCTCTGGATTTTTATCGATAAATTCCTTGAAGCTTGAACCAACCCCGTACCATCCAGGGAACATAACACGACTCTGTGACCATGAGAATACCCAAGGGATGGCACGCAAACCACCGATTTCAGTAATCGTCTTACGAGCGGCTGGACGAGAACCAATATTAAAACTTGAAATAGCCTTGATTGGACTTGACTCAAAGAAATAGTCATAGAAATGCTCATTACCAAAGACCAAATCACGGTAGATATCGTAACTACGGTCCACTACTTGATCCATAATGGCTTCATAACGATTTGAGGTATTGGTATCGCTCTTCTTCTGAGTAATCATACGGTTAATGGCTGCCGATACTAGCATTTCAAGGTTATAGTAGGCAGCATCTTTGTTACCGTATTTATTGCCAATTACTTCTCCTTGCTCAGTCAAACGAATACGATCCTTGATAGACTTGAGCGGTTGAGATGTGATGGCTTCATAGGTTGGCCCGCCACCACGACCGACAGTACCACCACGACCATGGAAGAAGGTAACCTTAACGCCAAATTCATCTCCAATAGCAGTCAATTGTTGTTGAGCCTTGTAGAGGGTCCAACATGATGACAAGTAACCGCCATCTTTATTACTGTCAGAGTAGCCAAGCATGATTTCTTGGTAGTTATTTCGTGAGGCAATCCATTTTTTGGCAAGGCTAAGAGAAAGATATTTTCTCATTGTTTCCTCTGAATGATCCAAGTCTTCAATTGTTTCAAAAAGGGGAACAATCTGAACACGCGCCCTTTCCGTATCCACCAGTCCTACTTCTTTTAATAGAATAGCTAATTCTAGCATATCAGAAAGGCTGGTAGCATGCGAAATGATGGTCTGACGGATGACATCATCTCCCAACTTATCTTTCAAAACACGAGCCGTCTTAAAAATAGCTAGTTCTTTTGCTAATAATTCTGATTTTTCTGCGTGAGTCGCAGAAAGAATTCGGGGATCTTCTTCTAATTCTTTCAAGAGAAGATCACACTTTTCTTCTTCGCTCAACTCACTATAGCGAGAATGAATTCCTGCTGATTTCAAGAGTTCTGCCACACAGGCTTCATAGACGCTAGAGTCTTGTCGCATATCAATTGATGCTAGGTAAAAACCAAATATCTCTACTGCCTGCAATAATTCCACAAAATCACCTGAAATCAAGGACTCGCCCTTATTTTCTAGTAGAGAATCTCGAATGGCAATCAAATCCTTGTAAAAATCATTGGCGGTTTCATAACGAGTTCCAACTTCTTTATCCTCAATCAGATAGGTTTTTGTTGCTTGGATTTTTGATTGAATATCAAACAAGGCACGACGGTAAAGCTCTTTTTCGCGATAAATCGAGTTATCCTTGGATTGACGAGCCATTTCTCTGACTTGCTTACTTACATTGACAATGCTAGTTGAAAGAGAAAATTCACGATAAAGTTGGTAAATCTTTTCATCGTAGTAGTTCATGATGACTTCACACTGAGTGAGTGCAGACTGTTTCAAGGTCTCTGCAGTAACAAAGGGATTCCCATCACGGTCACCACCTATCCACATACCCATGGTGATTGGTTTAGCCTGTTTTAAATTCAGCCCATGGGCTTGCGCTAAGCGCTTATACTCCGTCGTCAAGTGAGGTACAGCTTTCAAAAAGGAGCTGTTGTAGTATTCCATAGCATTCGTGATTTCGTTAGTCACTTTTAATTTTTTCTCACGAATCATGTCTGTCTGCATGATAATTTCGATATAACGGCGCAAATCATTGTGCCATTTTTCTTTATTGATCAACCCCAACTTAACATCACGGTATTTACGCAAAAGACTATGAATGTGATTTGTTAAATCCAACATACTTTTTCGTTGCACTTGTGTTGGATGGGCTGTCAAAACAGGGACAACATTCAAGTGTTCTAGGATCTCAACGGCATTTTCTTTTTCTGCTACCAATTTAATCGTTGTAGATAATTTACCTAAGTAGTCCTGATCAATATTATTTTGATGATTGATTTCATAAGCTAAATCTACATCCTCTGAAATATTAATCAAAAGAGGTAAGATTGAAAAATAGCGTGAAATATAGACCATTTCATCATTTGATAAGCTAGTCACTAGACGGTTTAGACCTTGATAATCTTCCTGCGTTGATAATTCTTTCAACTGCATGATTTTTTTAAAGGTCTCTGGGGCAAGCATATTTTTAGTAATATCTTCCAGCAATTCTGTTAGAATCAATACTTCTTCTTGCACAACACTTTTATTACTATAATTTTCTAATTTTTGAAGAGACATAGACTATCCTTTCTTTATTCTACTTCACAGAAGGTTCATTGGTTGATTTTCCAATTCTCGGTACAACTTAGCGCGTTTTTCACTGGCATCAATATTTAAGACAAAGGCCACTGCCACTGACAAGACTAGAAGACTATTTCCACCCTGGGATAAGAAGGGAAAGGTTACTCCTGTGGATGGAATCAAGCCCGAAATCCCTCCGATATTGACAAATACCTGAACCAACATCATCCCTCCGACACCGAGTGCAACCATGGCATTGAAAGGATTTTCCGCTCGGATACCGACCAAGATAATCCGCAAAATCATGAAAAACAAGAGAGCTAAAATAAGGCTGGCACCAACAAAGCCAAATTCTTCAATCACGATAGAAAAGACAAAGTCTGTATGAGCTTCTGGTAAATAACCTCGTTTTTCAATCGAGTTTCCAAGACCTAGACCAAACCAACCGCCATTGACCATGGCAAAATAAGAATTAGATAACTGGTGACCTGCATCAGCACGATCGACAAAAGGATTAAAAAAGGCACTAAAGCGCTTGGCTACATAGCCAAATACTGGAATTTTTGAAAAGGTCTCAACACCGATTAGGCTGATAGTGGTCAAGACAAAGACAGAAGCGGCAGATACGAGCGCCAGAATGGTTGAAAACCAGCGATAAGCGATTCCACTAACTGTATACATAATCAAGGAAATCAAGACTAAAATAGTCGCATTCCCTAAATCAGGGAAAATTCCCAAACTTCCAATCAGAACCAGGAGAACGAATCGCCAATCATTAAAAGCACGGGGAAGCCATTGATTTTGAGTCAAAACTTGAAAATCATAAATAGCTATTTCTTCTTGCTGTTTGGAGAATCGGTGAGCCAAATACCAAATAATAATGATTTTTAAGTACTCAGCTGGCTGAATAGTTACTCCTGCAACCGAAATCCAACCGTATGCCCCGTTTACGGAAATACCAATAAAACGAGCCAAGAACAATAAAACCATTTCTATCAAGATAACTAAAATGATTAGTCGCTCATTTCTCAAAAAATCTAGTTTCAATTTATAAATTAAGGCAATCAGTATCAAACTAACAATCCAAAAGATTCCTTGGTTTCGAACCAATTGCAAGGCGCTCTTGCCTCCTTCAATTAAAATAGCACTGGTGGTCGAATAGACCACAATCAAGCCCAAAATAGATAAAAGCAAGTAAGGAATCAAGATGGAATAATTTAATAAGTGCCTCTTACTAATCTTCATAGTATCACCACTCTACTAGGATACAGACAAATCTGTTCCAAATTCCGTTTTATTTTCTAGTTTTGATTGCTATTATACCATTTTTTCAGAAAGAAAAAAACTCTTACCTTACAATCCTTCGAATTTTACTGTTTTTACAGAATCATTTCCAGACTCAAGTTCAAAAAATACAAACCTCAAAAGAGATTTGTATTGATTTGGACTATTAGTTTGATGTACTACTGCTTGAGCTTGAATCTCCACCACCGATATATTGGGTAAAGATATTTTGGAAGGCTTGGTCCTTAACCTTGATATTGGCTGCTTGCAATTCTTTTCCGATAATGCTTTGAACAAATGTTGAATCATTTTGTTTTTGAGTCAAGATAACAGTTTTTAATTTTTCTTTGTAGTCATCAATATTAGATGATTTTTCTGTTTTCTTAATGAGTTTTACAATGTAATATTGGCTACTGTAAGCTTGTGTTCCAGTTGCTGTAATCACATCAGAAACACCATTTACATCTAAAGCGAAAGCGGCTTTCTTGACTTGCTCAGGTACTTCCGTTGAAGCAGAATCAAAGGTGATTTCTCCACCATTTGCTTTAGTTTTCTCATCAGTTGAGTTATCTTTGGCTAATTGAGCAAAATCAGCACCTTCTGCCTTGGCTTTTTCGAGAACTTCTTTGGCCTTATCTTCATTATCAAGACGGATGATTTGAGCCGTTACATCTGGAGTGTATTCGTCAAAGGCCTTCTTGTAAGCATCATCTGTCAATTCAGCTTCTGCTGCCTTCTTAACTGCCAACTCAACCAATTTACTTGTACGAATTTGAGCTTTACGTGTTTCAAGGGTCATTCCTGCTTGTGACAAGACACGTTGGTAGTTCTCACCATATTGTTTTTCTTCTTCGGCGATAGTATCATCGACCTCTTTATCATCAAGCTCTGAGCCATATTGTTTTTCAAAAACTTTTTGGATGGTCATATTTAACAAGACTTGTTGGGCTGAAGGGTTGCTTTTCACTTGCTCATAAAATTGATGTTCTGTGATGACATCCCCTTTCATGCTGATAAGATCTGCTCCTTCTGAACCTTTCGAACAAGCTGCTAAAGTTGCTACTGATAATAGTGTAATGGCACCTGCCAATAGTTTTTTCTTCATGTCTACTCCTTTGAGATAAGTGTTACTCTATCTATTTTACTATATTTTCTTAAATTTTTCTGAAAATCATTCGCTGTCAGGCAATTGAACATCTGCTACATTTTTACGAAGCATGAGAATGCCGTCTCCCAGAGGTACTAATGTTGCGGTGAGTCCTGGATTGTCTAAGGTTGCATCAAATAGTCTTTGAAGGCCTCGATAAATGGTTCGCTGGCCACGACGAACTTCCATAATGTCCTTGGCAACATCACCACCTTGAAAAATATCATCCAAGACAACCACACCTCCAACTTCCAAATGTTTGAGGATTTCTGGCAGAAAAACGATGTATTTAGACTTGGCAGAGTCCATAAAGACGAAATCATAAGACTCTGTCAGTGTAGATAAGACATCCACCGCATCTCCCTCTAGGAGAGTGATTTGCTTACGACTATCAAACTGGGCAAAATTTTCCTTGGCAAAACCAATCATTTCTGGATTGCGATCAATGGTTGTAATCTTTGCATTTGGCGCATGTTCTGCCATCAAGAGGGCAGAAAAACCGATAGCCGTCCCAATTTCCAGTATGTTTTTAGGTTGCATGGTTTCCATGAGAAAACGGAAATAAGCAACCGTTTCATGGGGAATAATGGGAATATTTTCCTTGCGGGCAAAGTCTTCTAATTCTTTCAAAGATCCTGTGACTTGCTTTTGGCGCTGACGCATCAAGTCTACAATTTCTTCCTTGACGACAGGGCGACGCATATTATGGTTGGCATTTTTACTATACGATTCAACCATCTTATGCCAATCCCAATTTTTCAACAAGGGCTTCAAACTCATTCAAACGACGTTCAAAGACTGCAAAGGCATCGTTGAGGTAGTCTTCTTTCTCCATATCAACACCAGCTTTTCTCATGACATTAAGTGGATAGTCAGATTTACCTGCCTTGAGGTAGTCGATATAGCGGTCACGGTCTTCTTGACTACCATGGACAATTTTTTCAGCCAGGGCTGAAGCTGCTGCAAAGCCTGTTGAATATTGATATACATAGTAGTTATAGTAGAAGTGTGGAATGCGAGCCCACTCGTATTGGATTTCAGGATTGTCTTCCTTACTCAAACCATAATATTCTTGGTTCAAGTCTGCGTAGAGTTTATTTAGGAAATCGCTTGTCAAGACTTCCCCATTTTGGTCTGCTTGATGAATAGCGTGTTCAAACTCAGCAAATTGAGTTTGGCGGAAAACTGTCCCACGGAAACCGTCTAGGAAGTTATTGAGAATAGCAAAGCGCGTTGCATCATCTTCCACTTCTTCCAATAATTTCTCCGTCAAGATATTTTCATTGGTAGTTGATGCAATCTCAGCCAAGAAGATAGAATAATCTCCGTAAACATAAGGCTGCGTTTCACGAGTATAGCTGGAATGCATACTGTGACCTGTTTCATGAACAAGGGTAAAGAGATTGTCTAGATTGTCCTGCCAGTTTAGGAGCATAAAGGCATTGGTATCGTAAGAACCGCCAGAGTAGGCACCTGAACGCTTGCCTTGATTTTCGTAAACATCAATCCAACGCTCGCTGAAGGCACGTTTAACGCGGCTCAAGTAATCCTCACCCAAGACTGACAAGGCTTCTTCTGCTTTTTTTAAGGCTTCTTGGTAGGTAAAACTATATTCAACAGATGAAAGCGGTGTGTAGACATCGTACATCTTGAGATCTGAAATCCCCAAAATCTTTGAACGAAGTTCAAGGTAACGATGCAAGAGTGGCAAATGCTTGCGAACTGCTACTACCAAATTGTCATAAACACTTTCTGGAACAAAATTTGCTGCAAGAGCTGCATGACGCGCACTCTTGTAGTTGCGAACTTTTGCACGGTAGTTTTGCACTTTAACATTGGTTTGCAAGGTTTTGGCATAGGTATGTTGGAATTGTTCATAAGTCGCATAAAGAGCTTGATAGGCACCACGACGCACCTCACGATTTTTAGACTCCATCAAACGTGTGTAAGTCCCATGAGATAGCTGAACTTCCTTACCATCATCGTCAAGAACATAAGGGAAAACAATATCCGCATTGTCCAAGATAGCGAATGTTTCACTTGCCGAACCAAAGATTTCTCCAGCGCCAGCCAATAATTCTTCTTCACGTTGTGAAAGAACGTGTTCCTTGCCTTGCAAAAGCTTATCAAAATAGTGTTGATAAACCTGCAATTTTGGCTGAGCTTCTAAAAAGTCAGCATACTGCTTTTCACTGATTTCCATAAATTCAGGTTCATAGAATGAAAAGGCTTGGTCCAGCTGGCTATAGAGAGTCATTGCTTTGGCGTAATACTCTTGGTACTTGGCTTCACGTGTGTCCTGGTCATTTTTCATATGAGCATAAACGTAAAGCTTCTCCATTTGGCGTTCCATTTCAAGAGAAAATTCAGTGATTTCTAGTAGGTTATCCGCACTATCCAATAGATGGCCTTCATACTGGGCTACTGTCTCCAATTGTTCTGTTAAATCTTTTAAGGCTTCTTCCCAAGCCTGGTCAGTTGGGTAGATCGTTGATAGATCCCATGTATCTTTTTCATTTATTTCATGTCTTTGTAATACCATTAGATTCCTCCATCCTTTCTATTCTACCATATTTTTCAAGAAATATTGCTGATAAAAGGCTGGTGGATAGAGCTTTTGCCAATCATTTTGAGGATTTTCTTGGTAATAGGTTTGAAAATACTGATAATAGCTGGTCAAATCTTGCTCAATTTGGCAAAACTCACCTATTAGCGGTCGAATTTGTGGATACCATTCTTTTAGCCCATAAGTCAGGAGATTTTCTCCCTTTTGATAGGCTTCTGCTTGTTCTTTCATCCAAATAGGATTTTGATAATAGAGTTGTTGCCGGATATAACGACAGATGTCCTTATCCTGAGAAACACTAAAACTAGATATTTTTTGTTTCTTATAGGGAAGACGTAATATCTCCAGTAGACTACCGTGACCATAGGGAAATTCCTTAATCTGATAATGGAGTTTACCTCGGAGATCTTGGTGAATGAGATATTTAAGCCTTAAAACCTGTTTCTCCTTGTCTAATTCCCAAACATAAAATCCCATGTTTTGACTGAAATAGAGAAAACCTTCTTGCAGACGAGTCAACCGCTCCTTGAACCACAGTTTTTCTCCCAACAACCACAGTACTTGGTAACCCTGACTACGATAGCCCTCACTGCGCTCTTTAAGAACTTTTTGAGGCAAGGGACTACATTGAACTTCTAGAGCAAGATGACCATTTACAAATACATCCGCAATCTGTTTAAGCTCTGGAAGCGGGTATTCTAATTGCACCTCTGCCTCTTTTTTCAACCAGTGATAAAGGACTTCCTTATTTTCCAAGTGTTCTTGACTTTCATTTTCAGAGGAAAAATCACAGTCTTTTAAGGTTTTGTGGGCAAAATGGGTCCGGACACTTGGTCCTTGACGCAAACGGAGCTGACCTCCACAAGCTGGGCAGGTGTAGGCTTGCTTCTCAAGCTTATCCTCTAACACATTTACCAAATCTCCCCTAGCATCTCTCGCAACAAACATGATTTCACTCCTTTTCTATATTATTCGTAAAAAAAGAAAAAAGATCAGGAAATTTCCTAATCTTCATCACCCTATAATTTTAGAGTTGCAAGCGACTTTCAAGAGCTTGTGTCAACACTTCAGAATAGTTCACTTTCTCACGATCCGCAAGTCTGACTAGCCACTCTGGAACCGTAACATTTTTTCGAATCGCTTTATTATTCTTTACGAAAGGTAAGGGATTGACCTGAATCAAAGTCACAAATCCATCAGGAGCTTTCAACTCAGCAATGTCACTAGGAGTAGGCAAAGCCAGTCCTTCATCAATATAAGAAGCTAAAACACTCTCAAGCATTTCCCGAGCATTTTTCATTGCAAGTTCAATCGTTGCTCCCTCTGTCCCACCTCCAAATTCAGGAAATTCAACCCAGTATCCAGTGCCTTCTCTATGAAAAATAGCAGGATAAGATTTTAGCATAATACACCTCCACAATTTCCAAATCAACTATAATCCCAAATCTTTTAATATTTTTCTCTCTAGACCTTTTCCTAGATCATCATTACCGTGAACTGGAATAGTGACAAGATAGGGAACTCCTTCTTTCTTAAAATGATGATGACTTCCTCTCTTACGAACTTCAATCCATCCATTTGCAAGAGCTAATTTTACCATTTCCTTACCTGTGATTGGCATGTATGGTCACCTTTCTAGCTAAAATTATACTTATAATGCGTATTTTTGTCAATTCTTCTATCTTATCTATTCGTAAAAAAAGAAAAAAAAGATCAGAAAAATTCCTAATCTTCATTCATTTTTATTTGATTTTCTTAGCTAACATGGTCGCAAAGCGTAGTTGAATACGATTGCCATTTTCGTCACGACGGTGCAAATGGCCTGGATTTTCATTGTACTTAACCAATTCCCAGTCCTTGTAATAGTCTGCCAATTCCCCTTCTTTAAATGTGAATGGGAAGTTCACTGAGCAAGGGTAATCTTCCGTATCCATAGCACAAACGATAAGATTGTAGCCACCAATAGTGGTATGCTCCTGCATATTTTTGATAATTGCAGGAATGCGGTCTGCTTGCAAAAACATCAAAACAACTGTCGATACGATGAAATCATACTCTTGTCCAATACTGGCTGAATTGATATCGTAAAGACCTACAGGCATATCCAGGTCTTCCTGCTCCACAATGCTTTGCAAGATTTCAAGGGCCAATTCATTTTGATCCACAGCCGTCACATCAAAACCATTCTGTGCAAGAAAGAGAGAGTTACGGCCTTGACCACAGCCCAAATCTAAGGCTTTCCCTGGTTTTACTGTCTGCATGGCCTCTAGGACCTCTGAATGAACAGGATTGGTATTGTATTTCTTAGGAAAATAATCCTCAGGTTTACAATAAAATTCCAAATACCATTCCACATCGTCTGTTACAGCCTCCACTCGGTGCCAGGCTTGTGGTTGTGCCATGGGATTGTCAGCCCCTGCTTCAAATAGGTGTTCAGCTAGAACCTCCCCATCCTCTGTCAACTCAATAAACTTGAGAGTTCCTTTTAAAACAGTAATCTTTCCCCAAGTCCCAACTTTTGTATTGTGCTTTTGCTGAACAGCCTCTGGCATGGTTTCTTTAGTCCACAAAGGCATACGTTTATAGGCAACTAGTTTTTCCATTTTCATTTCCTCTTTTTATCGCTGATTAACAGCTTTCATCACGCGCGCAATATCGCGATTCTGCTCACGACGTTTGATTGACTCCCGTTTATCATAGTCATGCTTCCCTTTAGCTAAACCTAAAAGGAGCTTGGCATAACCATCTTTGATATAGACTTTAAGAGGAACCAGGGTCATTCCTGTCCCTTTAGTCTCTTGTTCTAATTTTTGGATTTGTTTCTTATGGAGCAGGAGTTTACGACGACGTTCTGGTTCTTGGTTCCAGATATTGCCCTCTTCGTAAGGAGCGATATGAACATTGCTCAACCAGACTTCTCCATTTTTTACTTGGGCAAAGCCATCCTTGAGATTAATTCGAGCAGCTCGAACACTCTTGATTTCAGTTCCTGTCAGGACCATCCCTGCCTCTAGCGTATCTACGATTGTATAGTCGTGGCGCGCCTTTTTATTTTGTGCGACGACCTTTCCCTCGCCCTTTACCATGTTTGGCTCCTTTCTTAGCTACTTCCTTATAAAAAGGTTTCTTTCCTTTTTTCTTCTTGTCTTTTTGTGAATGCTTGCGCTTATCATTTGAGCGTCCTGATTTTCTCTTGTCTTCTTTCTTATCTGAACGACGACTTGAACCACGTCCTCTGTCATTTCGACTAGACTGTTTCAAGCCTTTTTCAATCACATCAAATTCACTTGGGATATAAGAGAAATCAATTTCCCCCGTCATCTTATCCGCTCTTTCAACTCGGATACGGATTTGCTGACCTACACGGAAGGTTGTTCCTGATTTCTCCCCACGCAGGGTCAAATCCCGTTCATTGAAATGATAAAATTCAGGTAGATTAGTGATGTGAATCAATCCTTCAACTGTGTTTGGCAATTCAACAAAGAGACCAAACTTGACAATGCTGGACACAACCGCATCGTACTCCTCGCCCACGTATTCTTCCATATACTCAGCCTTTTTCATAGCTTCGACTTCACGCTCAGCCTCAATGGCACGACGTTCACGGTTGGAAGACTGGGTCGCAATCTCTGGAATCACTTGCTCAAAATGCTCGGCCATTTCTTTAGAACGGCCGTAATCACGAATCATACGGTGAACAAGAAGGTCTGGATAACGACGAATCGGACTGGTAAAGTGAGTATAATAGTCAGCAGCTAGTCCATAGTGGCCGTGATTGTGCTCTGAATAGCGAGCCTGCTGCATAGAGCGAAGAAGCATCATGGACAATACATCCGCATAAGGCTCTCCCTCAACAGCACGCATGATGTCTTGAAGTGCCTCCTGACTAATCTCACTGGCAGTCCCATAAATGCGCAAGCCAAAACTTGAAGCATAATCAATAAACTTCTGAACCTTTTCAGCCTTTGGCTCCTCGTGAATTCGATAGATGAAAGGCAAATCCAGCTTGCTGAAATGCTCAGCAACTGTTTCATTGGCCATCAGCATAAAGGACTCAATCATGCGCTCGGCAACACCACGTTGACGAAGAACGATATCAACAGGCTTACCTTGCTTGTCCACTAAAATCTTCGCTTCATTGGTATCAAAATTAAGGGCACCACGTTTCACACGCATGTTTTCTAAAGTTTCATGAAGTTTGGCCATGAGTTGAATACTTGGAACAATTTTCTGATATTCTTGTCTCTTTTCCTCGTCGCCAGCTAGGATATCATTGACAGCGCTATAGGTCATACGGAAGCTTGTCTTGATAACTGTTTGTGTAATGGTATAGTTGACCACACGACCATGTTTATCAATCTCCATAATGGCAGACTGGGTCAAGCGATCTACTTGAGGATTGAGGGAGCAGATGCCGTTTGACAAGCGTTCTGGCAGCATTGGCACCACACGGTCTGTCACATAGACAGAAGTCGCGCGGTTAAGGGCTTCCTTATCAAGGGCAGAACCCTCGGTCACATAGTAGGAAACATCTGCGATGTGAACACCAAGCTCCATATTGCCATTTTTCAATGCTTTGATATGCACCGCATCGTCCAAGTCCTTGGCATCCGCACCGTCAATAGTAAAGGTAATCTCATCTCTTAGATCAAGACGACCTTCCATATCCTTTTGAGACGGAACATCAGGCACACTTTCTGCTTCCTTGACAACAGCCTCTGGAAACTCGGATACAATGTCCATTGATTCCAAGACCTCAAGAACATCAATTCCGACATCCGTTGAATGCCCAACCACATCGAGGACACTAGCAACAAAGAAATCATGTTTCTTGCTTGGGTATTTGTCAATAAAGACCTTGATAACTTCTGTTCCCTCTAGTTTAAGGGCTGGTTTCTTCACATAAATCGGTTGACTGATTTTCTGATTTTTCGAACGAATGTAGCCTGCATACTTAGGTTTTTCCTGATCTAGAACGATTTGACCAACAACAGTTGTCAAACTATGTTCTACGATATCGATAATTTTTGCTTCTGCTGCTGTTCCCTTATTGCGGTCAGCGACTTTCTTGATGACGACTTCAACGGTATCACCATCAATAGCATAGTTGACATCGTTTTTTCCTACAAAAAGGTCGTCCTCCTCGCCTTCCAGACTAACAAAGCCAAAGCCATTTTTATGGGCATGAAAAATCCCCTTGAGGGTAATCTCATGTTTTTTCTTGGCTTCCAAGGTCAGACTGCCATCTTCTTCAAAGCGAATCTGGTGCTTTCTTTCCATTAGGGACAAGGTTTTAATCAACTCACGAAAATCCTTGGAACCGTCTTTTCCCAAATCCTGAGCCAAGTCATTGACCGTTACCTTTCCCTTGTCTTGTAAATATTCTTTTATTCTATCTTTCATATTTTCTTTCTAGATTTTTAATTTTCTTTTACTGCAAAACCTTCTCAAATATCTTTTAAAAATAAAAAGAGGCAAAGACCCAGTCCTGCCCATTATTTTCTTATCTACTTGATAATACCGTCAATGCTAAGGCAATGGCTAGCCAGAAAAAGACTAAAATCCCTGTCAAACGCTGCATTACAGCTTCAAAACCGCGTGCTTTACTGCGTTCAAACAAATCACCTGAGCTGGCATCAAATACATTGCTGGATTGGTTTTTGGTTGGTTGCATGAAAATCGCAATCACAATCACAACAGATAATACTAATAAAATGGTTAATAATAGGTTATACATATCAAACTCCTTAAAATCCTTATTATTTTACCATAAAATCTACTTAGATTCAAGATGTAGGGTTACTTTTCTTTCCTTGGGACAATACTTTAAAACCTCAATCTTGTCTGAATGGGTTTTTGAATTTTTACTGGTTAGGTAATTGATACTGCCACAAGAGGAGCATTTGAGATTAATTTTTACTCGCACTAGATTTCCTTTACTTTTAATAATGTTCGAAACTGAAGCAGGTTAAAGAAACAACTAAAGGCAACACAAAGGCTTGTCGCATAAAAGACAGCATGGTAGCCAAATTGACCTGCTACTGCAGAACCTGCCATGGGACCAACGACACCTCCCAGATAAAAGAATACCTGATTGAAGGCAAAGACCCTCGAAATGCCGGCTTTTGGAGTCATTTTGCTGAGAAGGGCATTGACACCAGGTATCAGCGCACCGGTTCCCAAGCCAAAGAGGAAACGATAGAGGCCCAGTTGGAGGGGACTAGAGGCATTGGCACAGAGAAGATAGATGATAACTGAATAAAACTGGGCGACAACCAAGAGACGATGATTGCCCACCTTGTCACCTAGCTTGCCCATAACACCTGCACTCATCATGCTGGAAAAGCCCATACTGGATACATCAAACCAGAGACAAAAAGAAGATTCTCTGTCTGCCCTAAGTCGCGTACATACAGAGCTAAGATAGGGCCAATCGATTGAGCTGAAAATTGGATGACAAAACTGGTCAGAAAGAGGTTGACCAAAAGATAGGGATATTTAACTGATGTAAATAATTCCTTTGTTGGAATGGCCTTTTCCTTGGCTACTGGTTGAAAATCTTCCTTAATAAAGCAAATAGTCAAAATAGCAGCTAAAAATAGAAAACTACCAACCAGTAAGAACACAGTACGAATGCCAAATAATTCTGCAATAAATCCCCCGATAAAGGGACCAGTTAGAGTACCTGCAACTACGCCTGTAGACAAAGTACCTAAGGCAGAACCTGATTTCTCCTTGGGAACCTGACTGGCTATCAAGGCCGTTGCATTGGGAACAAAACCTGCAAATACACCGTTTAATAAACGAAGAAAGATTAACCAATAAATATTTGGGACAAATGCTAAGCCTCCCATAGTAATGGTCATGGCAAGCCCAGCACGAATCATCATGGGTTTTCGGCCATATTTGTCAGCAAGGATTCCCCAGATAGGAGAAAAGAGCGCCGCGGAAATAGCAGAGACAGAAATAGCTAAGCCTGCATAAAAAGCAGCTTGCTCACTCCCTACACCTAAATTTTCCACAAAGATGGGCATAAAAGGCACAACTAAGGAAATACTGGCTCCAGTCAGAAAATTACCGAACCAAGCAATGCGCAGATTATCCTTCCAGTTAATCTCTGTCATCTTGCTTACCTCCCTCAAGCAGGGAGAACACCTGAGTAAGAAGCTGGTCCTGATTCCCATTATTGTCAAGAATTTGGCTGGCCAAATCTTTCTTTTTCTCTAAAGGCCACTGGGCTGTCAGACGAGACTCAGCTTCATCTTTGGACAAGTGGTCTCTTTTCATTAGACGTTCTACTTGGACATCTCGATCCACATAGACCAACCAAGTCTCATCAAACCAAGCACTGTAGTCCTGCTCAAAAAGTAGGGGAATATCCATGAAGAAAATCTCTTCTGTCTGAGCCAATTGGTCTCTTAATGTAGCTAGTTCCTCACGGATAATCTCTCCTTGAATTCGCTTAGACCATTCTCGTTCTTCAGGATTTGAAAAGATGAGACTAGCTAAGAGAGAGCGATTAAGTTCTCCGTTTTCAAGGATGATTTCTTGCCCAAAGTGCTGGACTAGAGCCTCAAACAGACGACCACCAGGTTTCTGTAGTTGGTGGACGACTGCGTCAGCATCCACTACTTGAAAACCTTGCTGTCTTAGAAAATTTGTCACGGTTGACTTACCAGAAGCAATTCCCCCAGTGATTCCAATGATTTTTCCCATCAGCCCCTCCTTTGGCACTGAGGACAAAAGTGAGTTCCACGTCCGCCTAATTGGATTTTTTCAATCACAGTACCACAACGTGAACATTCTTGACCAGCCTTGTCATAGACCTGGTGAAAATCCTGCATGGTTCCATCTTCTCCAAAGGCATTGGTATAGGTCCGAATGGTAGAGCCACCTTTTTCAACGGCCTGTCCCAAAACAGCAATGGTTTGGTCATGAATAGCTGTCGCTTCTTCTGCCGTCAAAGTCTGGGAAGGTCTTGCCGGATGAACCTGAGCTCGCCAGAGAACCTCATCCACATAGATATTGCCAAGGCCAGCTACCAAGGTCTGATCTAAAAGATGGGATTTGATAGGCTTTTTAGACTTGGATAGGGCAGCTTGAAAGACCTGCAAATCAAAGTCTTGTTCGCTTGGTTCAGGACCTAATTTTTTAGAAATAAAGTAGGCGTCTAAAAGGTCCGGCACCAGGAGTTCCATGGTTCCAAACTTGCGTACATCCTCATAAACAAGCGTACCACCATCTTCAAACTGGAAGAAAACATGGGCATGCTTGCGTTCAGGTGCTTGCTCTGGATAGTAAAAATACTTGCCCTCCATCCGCAAATGGGAAATCAAAACCTTATCTGTCAGGCAGAAAAGCAAATATTTACCACGACGTCCCATTGACTCAACAACTTGACTAGGTACTTCCTTTTGAAACTCGTCCAAATCTGTCTTAATCATCTTGGGATAGCGAATTTCTATACTCGAAATCTTCTTACCCAAAATCAATTTTTCTAAGCCACGACGAACGGTTTCAACCTCAGGTAATTCAGGCATACGTCCTCCTTCTGTAAAAACAAGAAGCAGGCATGAGCCCACCTCTACTTAGTATTCTTTTTCATTATAGCCAAAGTCAGCCAAATCTAGCTTTTTATCGCGCCAGTTTTTCTTGACCTTGACCCAGGTTTCTAGGAAGACCTTATCTCCTAGCATAAGTTCGATATCACGACGGGCCATGCTACCGATTTTCTTAAGCATAGCGCCACCTTTTCCGATGATAATCCCTTTTTGGCTATCGCGCTCGACCATGATGGTTGCACGGATGTGAACCTTGTCTGTCTCTTCATCTCGTTTCATAGAGTCAACAACCACAGCAACTGAGTGAGGAATTTCTTCGCGTGTTAGGTGCAAGACTTTCTCGCGAACCATTTCTGAAACCAAGAATCGTTCTGGATGATCTGTGATTTGATCAGACGGGAAATATTGGAAACCTTCGTCCAAATTTTCACTCAAAATATCCACTAGACGAGAGACGTTATTTCCCTGAAGAGCTGAGATTGGAACAATTTCCTTGAAGTCCATCTGATTTCGGAAATCATCAATCTGAGACAAAAGCTGGTCTGGGTGAACCTTATCAATCTTGTTCACCACCAGAATAACAGGAACCTTGGCAGCCTTAAGACGCTCGATAATCATATCGTCCCCCTTACCACGCGCTTCATCCGCAGGCACCATAAAAAGAACAGTATCCACTTCACGAAGGGTGCTGTAGGCGGACTCAACCATGAAATCTCCAAGAGCTGTTTTAGGCTTGTGAATCCCTGGTGTGTCGATAAAGACGATTTGTTCCTTATCAGTCGTGTAAATTCCCATGATTTTATTGCGTGTTGTCTGCGCCTTGTCACTCATGATGGCAATCTTTTGCCCCATGACATGATTTAAAAAAGTTGACTTCCCAACATTGGGACGTCCTAAAATGGCTACAAAGCCTGATTTAAAAGTCATAATTTCCTCTTACTGTTTAAAATATTAAATCCCAGATTCGTGGGAGAAAAATCAATGCGCCTGTTAAGGCTGCAAAAAGAGAGACTACTAATACCGCGCCAGCTGCCATATCCTTGGCATTTTTAGCCAGCATAGAAAAGTGATAGTGACTGGCTAAATCCACCACATTTTCAATAGCAGAGTTGATAATTTCAAAGGCTACTACCAAGAAAATGCTCAATAGGAGAAAGAGCCATTCGATTCGTGACACCTGAAAAATAAAACCTGCAAGGATGACAACGAGAGCCGTCACTGCATGTTTTCGCATATTGCGTTCTTCCTTGATAGCAGTAAAAATTCCTGTGATGGCAAATTCTAAACTGGATATCAGGTCACGATTTTTCCATTTTCGTTTATTGTCTTGTGAGTCCATAGGCTGTCAAAATTTCTTCTTGTAAACCGAACATCTCCGCTTCTTCTTCCGGAGTGTAGTGATCATAGCCATTGATATGTAAAAAGCCGTGCACTGCCAAGAAGCCCATCTCACGCTCAAAGCTATGGCCATATTCCTCAGCCTGCTCATGAGCCTTATCGATAGAGATGAATAATTCCCCAATATAGGCATCAAACTCAGACATCATCTCTGCTAATTCAGGATTTTCAAGCAAGTCCTCTTCGTCAAAGGCAATTTCCAACTCTGGCTTATATTCAAGGCTGATAACATCTGTCGGACGGTCTGTATCACGGTACTCCAGATTGAGTTCATGACTACGTTCATTGGTCACAAAGGTAACTGCCATCTCCTTGTCTTCTTTGCCTAATTTTTGGGCTGCAAATTCCAAAATTTCTTGGGTTTGTTGCAACATTTCTTTTGAAACTTGACCAGTTTCATCTACCATTTCAATATACATGTGCTTCTCGTTTCTCTTTACTTGGCTTTATTATACCACATTTCCATGATTTTATTCTACCTTTTTGATATAATACTATGGAATACAATCACAAGGAGAGAACGATGTCATTTGACGGATTTTTTTTACACCACATGGTTGAGGAATTGCGAAGAGAGTTAGTGAACGGCCGCATCCAGAAAATCAATCAGCCTTTTGAACAAGAATTGGTCTTGCAAATCCGCAGCAATCGCCAAAGCCATCGCCTGCTCCTTTCTGCCCATCCAGTTTTTGGACGCATTCAGCTGACCCAAACGACTTTTGAAAACCCAGCCCAACCTTCTACCTTTATTATGGTTTTGAGAAAGTATTTGCAGGGTGCCCTAATTGAGTCAATTGAGCAGGTGGAAAATGACCGTATCGTGGAAATTACGGTTTCCAATAAAAACGAGATTGGAGACCATATCCAGGCTACCTTGATGATCGAAATCATGGGGAAACACAGTAATATTCTACTGGTCGATAAAAGCAGTCATAAAATCCTCGAAGTTATTAAACACGTCGGATTTTCACAAAATAGCTACCGCACCTTGCTTCCTGGATCAACCTATATCGCTCCGCCAAGTACGGAATCGCTCAATCCTTTCACGATCAAGGATGAGAAGCTCTTTGAAATCCTGCAAACACAGGAAACGACAGCTAAAAACCTTCAAAACCTCTTTCAAGGTCTGGGACGTGATACGGCAAATGAATTAGAAAACATTCTGGTTAGTGATAAATTGTCCACTTTCCGTAACTTTTTCAATCAAGAAACCAAGCCATGCTTGACTGAGACTTCCTTCAGTCCAGTCCCTTTTGCAAATCAGGTGGGAGAGCCTTTTGCCAGTCTTTCTGATTTGTTGGACACCTACTATAAGGATAAGGCTGAGCGCGACCGCGTCAAACAGCAAGCCAGTGAACTGATTCGTCGTGTTGAAAATGAACTTCAAAAAAATCGCCATAAGCTGAAAAAACAAGAAAAAGAGTTACTAGCGACAGACAATGCTGAAGAATTTCGCCAAAAAGGGGAATTGCTAACAACTTTCCTTCATCAAGTGCCCAACGACCAAGACCAGGTTATCCTAGACAACTACTATACTAACCAACCTATCACGATTGCCCTTGATAAGGCCTTGACTCCCAACCAGAATGCCCAGCGCTATTTCAAACGTTACCAGAAACTAAAAGAAGCTGTCAAATACTTGACTGAGCTGATTGAAGAAACCAAGGCAACTATTCTCTATCTGGAAAGTGTCGAAACCGTCCTCAACCAAGCTGGACTAGAAGAAATCGCTGAAATCCGTGAAGAATTGATTCAAACAGGTTTTATCCGCAGAAGACAACGGGAGAAAATCCAGAAGCGCAAAAAGCCAGAACAATATCTAGCAAGCGATGGCAAGACCATCATCTATGTCGGACGCAATAACCTGCAAAATGAGGAATTGACCTTTAAAATGGCCCGCAAGGAGGAACTTTGGTTCCATGCCAAGGACATTCCTGGAAGCCATGTTGTCATCTCAGGCAATCTTGACCCATCTGATGAAGTCAAGACAGACGCGGCAGAACTAGCCGCCTACTTCTCTCAAGGTCGCCTGTCAAATCTGGTCCAGGTAGATATGATTGAAGTCAAGAAACTCAACAAACCAACTGGTGGAAAACCCGGCTTTGTCACCTACACAGGACAAAAGACCCTCCGTGTCACACCAGACCCAGAAAAAATTGTATCCATGAAAAAATCCTAATTTCACTTGAAATCAGGATTTTTAGCTTAGACTCTTCGAAAATCTCTTCAAACCGTGTCAACGTCGCCTTGCCGTATATATGTGACTGACTTCGTCAGTCTTATCTACAACCTCAAAACACTGTTTTGAGCAACCTGCGGCTAGTTTCCTAGTTTGCTCTTTAATTTTCATTGAGTATTATACTCAAATCATATCCAATTATAGGACTAATCTTTGCCACCTAGTTTTTCATTGATTTTCATCATCACACTAGCAATTTTTTCGCCCCAATAAGGATCTGAGGCATATTCCACATTCATACCAGAAGCCTTGTTGCCAAGGAAAGTTCTACCCCTATCGATATAATTTTCCTTAATCCACTTGGTTGCACCTAAAATTCCCTTATCCACATCATCAAATGTCTTGGCAGAAAGGTATGGAGTCGTATCATAAGCTGTAATGCCAAAGAAATTATTCTTATCTTTGGCAATATTGCTACGTCCCCAGTCACTTTCTAAGGCACTATGAGCAAGGAGGTAAAGGGCATTGATATGATAATGTTCTTCGGCTTCCTTAAAGGTAGCTCCCTTATTTTCCAAGAGGCTATTGTCAATATTTAACAGATTAAATACCTTATCCAGATCTTCAGCACTATAGTTTGTAGGCTCTGTTAAATCTTTAAAAAGGAAGGGATTCTCAAGGTTAAAACCATCAAAATGCAGGCCATCTGCCGAATAATATTTCTTGCCTACTTCCATATCAGAAAGATGAGAAGCTACTGGGATACTAGCATTCTGAGCCACATAGTGATAAAAATGGTGGCCATCACTCTCATAATAAGGGATAAAATCCTTACTAGCATCTAGCGCTTGTAAATCTTCTGTTTTCATATAGCCTGACAAACCAGAAATAGTAATAGCCAGGCGCTTGTCATCACTTTTTCTATCCTTATCTAGCCAGACAACACTAGCTTGCGATATATAGGACAGCTTTTCACCATCTGCATTATAAACATTTGCTGTGACAGGTACTACTTGATAGTAAGCAGCATTTTCATTTGTAGCTTTTTCTCCAAGCCACTTTCCATCACTTCCAAGCTGATAACCATCTACTGTCTCATTTTTCGCCATGTAGCCGCCAGATTTGAAGTAGTACCAGGCTTGACTTTTAGAATCGTATAACCATTCTTTCTCAGCCATTTTACCATCAGATTTGAGATAAAACCACGATTCCTTATCCCAAATCCATTCACTTGCTGCCATATAGCCACCTGATTTTAGATAATAATAGTGACCATTTTCGAAAATCCATTCTTTCTCAGCATGTTTTCCATTTTCTTTAATGTAAAACCAAGATTGATATTGTTTGTCAAAAAGCCAACCTTGCTGTACTTTGGCACCACTGGCATTCACATAAGCCTGCTCAATCCACTGACTTGTCAGCAAATAACCACCAGATTTGAAATAATAGTCCTTGCCCTTGATTTGGAGCCATTCTTTCTCTGCGTGCTGGCCATCTGCTTTGATATAAAACCAAGCGTCGTATTGAGAATCAAATACCCAATCTTCTATTACCTTGGCACCTGTAGCACCGACATAGGAAGCACCTACCCAAGCATTTCTTTTCATTTTCCCATTTTGGTCGAGATAATAGAAGGCTCCCTTGTCTTCTACCCATTCTGACTTGGCCATATAGCCACCAGATTTTAGGTAAAAATAGTCGTCACCTTGTTTCAGCCATTCATTTTCAGCATAGTTGGCATCTTCTTTTATATAAAACCAAGATTGATAATGAGCATCGAAAATCCACTCATTGGCTGCTTGACTGCCATCTGCTTTCAGGTATTGTTTTCCTTGCCAAGTACCATCGCTAGCCATTGCACTCTCTGGTCTGACTAAGAAAAATAGCAGGGCTAAAAAAATAAATCTTAATTTCTTCATTAACCTTCTTCCTCTGTTCTTTCTATTTTATTGTATCAAAATTCTCTATAATCAACATTACAAACTGATAAAAAATCAAGAACAGATTGATTGCAGTTTACCTCAGAGACTCTTTTACTTCCTTGCGTAGATCTTCCAGACTGCTAATGCCGTATTTGTCCATGACTTTTGGCAGATTTTCAATAATATCAGGGCAGGCATATGGATTGGTAAAGTTGGCTGTTCCAACTCCAATAGCCGATGCTCCAGCCAGATACATTTCTAAGGCAGCTTCAGCCGAATCCACTCCTCCCATTCCAATGATAGGCAGGTCTGTTGTTTGAGCTACTTGGCGGATGAGTTTGAGGGCTACTGGAAAGACTGCTGGACCAGACATTCCGCCTGTTCCATTAGCCAAGATTGGTTTTCTGATTTTGAGGTCAAAGCGCATTCCAACCAGAGTATTAATCATGGTCAAGCCACTGGCTCCTGCATCCTCTGCTGCTTTTGCGACAGTGACGATATCGGTCACACTAGGGGTTAATTTGACATAAACTGGCACATCAGACGCTTCCACAGCTGCTTTCACCACATCATAAGCCAAATCTGGATCTTGACCAATTAAAAGTCCGTGATTACAGTGGTCAACATTGGGACAAGAAATATTGAGCTCGATGGCCTTTACATTAGCTACCTTGGAAATCCCATGAGAAACAGCCGCATACTCTTGTTTTGAAAAACCAGCTACATTGGCGATAATAGGAAGATTTGGATATTCTCTTTCCAACCAAGGTAACTTTTCAGCCAAAACAACTTCCAAACCCGGATTTTGCAAGCCGATTGCATTGAGCATACCAGCAGGTGTCTCTGCTACCCTTGGAGTTGGATTGCCAAAACGGGGTTCAAGAGTTGTCGCCTTGATCATAATAGAACCCAAAAGGTCTAAATCATAGTACTTGGCATACTCTTGACCAAAACCAAAACAGCCTGAGGCTGGAATAATCGGATTTTTCAAATCCAAACCAGGTAGGGAAACTTGTAAACGATTTGTAGTCATAATTTTCTCCTTATAATACAACTGTTCCTGTGCGGAAAACAGGGCCATCTTCACAGACACGTTGGCTGACCGTCTCGCTTTCTGGCACTTTTAGGACGCAGGCATAACAAGCTCCCATCCCACAAGCCATACGAGATTCCAGAGATAGATAGGCTCTTGGGTGGTCATAAAAAGTTTGATTGATATACTTCATCATTCCTGGAGCCCCACATGAGTAAACAGCATCAAACTGACTATCTAAGTCATTGATGACAATAGAAACATTTCCCTTGATACCATAAGAGCCATCATCTGTCGTTACAAATACTTGACCATATTGGGCTAATTCTTTTTCAAGGATAACAGCAGCCTTGTTAGCAAAACCAAGGACTGTCACTACTTTCACACCACGCGCATGCAATTCCTTGGCCACCTCAAGCAAGGGAGGAACACCAATCCCCCCTCCAACTAAGAGAACCTGGCTCTGCTCACCTAGGTCAGACAAGTCAAAACCATTTCCCTGAGGACCCATTACATCAAGAGTATCTCCCTGACTTAAGGTTGAAAAAATAGCTGTCCCAGCCCCTTCAATCCGATAAATGAGATGACACTGCTTCTTTACCTTATCAATAGACGAAATTGAAATAGGACGACGCAAAAGATGGGCATCATCAGGCACACGCAGATGAAGAAATTGGCCTGCTCGCATGGCTTCAACCATTTCTCCTTCTAGGACTATTTCAAAGATTGCTGGAGCGATTTCCTCCTGTGCAACCACCTTCATGGTTTCCAAGCGAATAGCACCCAAACGTTTCTTACATGTGGGATTCATGACTTTTCCTCCTTAAATTTTAAGGGGACCAGATAAAGAAAAGACCTTGCTAATGCAAGGCCTCAGTTAAAATCGTACAACAGAAGAGAGCACACTCAAAAAGTCTCCTCTAGAAAATTGCACTATTCTTTTATCTGACACCTTGTGAGTCTCTCTGGACTCCCCTTAAAGGTTAAATTTTTATTAGTATACTCTTTCAGCTAAAAAAAAGTCAAGTAGAAAACGAACATTCTACTTGACTTCACGAGATTATTTCAAGGCTCGGGATAAAAAGGTTCACTGGACCTTTTTATTTTGCGATTGGGTAAACAGAAACTTGTTGTTGCAATAAAAGAAAACTATTATGCAATAGCTTTCAAAATCTTGAAAAATCAACAAGTTACATTCCCAAAAATTACCGTAAAAATACATAGTCAATGATTATGGGTATCATTTTGGGTATCAAAAAAACCGCAAGCCTGAGCCTGCGGTAGATACCATTTTAGAAAAGTTTTCCTTTCATTTTATTTTTTGAAATTATTTAGTCGTAATCAAGCCTTCTGGCTCTACCGTGAACTCTGGCTTATCTGCCATTGTTCCGTCTGGTTTGATGTAGTACCAGCCTGTGCCGTCTGCGGATTGGACGAAGGCGTTTGATACCATAGCGCCTTCTTTACCGTCTAGGTAGTACCAAGTGTCTTTGTACTTGGCCCATCCTGTCTTCATGGCGCCTTCTGCGTCGAAATAGTACCACTTCTCAGCGATTTTCTTCCAACCTGTCGCCATTTCTCCTGAGTTATCAAACCAGTACCAGTTGCCGTCTGAGTGCTTCTTCCAGCGGTCTGCAAGCATGTAGCCTGACCCGTCGAAGTAATACCAGGTTCCGTTGATTTTCTCAAACTTGTCTTTTGGATAAGAGCCGTCTGAGTGTACATACCAATAGCCTGTATCATTCTTCTGCCAGCCTCTTTCAGAGCCTAACCCGTTTTCAATATCCTGCTTAAACTGTTCACGGCTAATACCCCATTTGGCAAGATAGGGATAAGGGTCAATGTGATCTGAGTTGTTGTCAGGTTGGTTATTCGTGCAGTATTCGTGTGTCTTGATACCTGCCAAGTCGTCTGTATCAAGCGTTTTCGGTATACCAGCCTCGTCTGCTAGATTACGCAAGAGTTCGATATAGAGACGATAGTCAATCAGAAACTCTTCTTTCGATTCATGACTTTCAATCAGTTCAACTTGCGCATAACCTTCTGCATTCCAACCACCACCAACATCCCAGGCACCATTATCAACAGGTCCTACCTGCATAACACGACCATTACCGACTACGTGTGAAAAGAAGCCCAATTCAGGATCTTTTCTGTAATGGTAGTCAGCCTCATTTTGCACCGTTGAGTTACGGTTGCCTGTTGAGTGTGCATGCACTTGACGGTATGGCGCATAGCCTACTTGAGGCAAGTCTTCTCTATATCTGCTTGTATCAATATCCATTACTCTTGTCCCTTCCATGCGTCATTCATCTGCTTCACTGCTGATTCTACAAACATTTCAAGTTCTCTATTAGTCATAGTGACATTGTACTTTTTAAGCTCTGCAAGCATATGTACTTTAGCTTGTTCTAGCTTTTCCTCACCTTTAAAGCCAGTTTCTTGAGCTACCTGCTCCACAGCATGAACTGCGTTTTTAGCTAGGATTTCAGCGATTTTTACCGCCTTTTCTCCACCTTTTTGAATGAGGTAGTCTTTAATTGATTTGACTGCAATACCTGCAAGGATTGTTAAAATCCCTGTAGCGGATGCAAGAATAATTTCAGTAATTTGTGTCATGTGCTTTTTCCTTTCTAGCGCCTTACTGCGCCTAAGCTTTCAACGGTTTTAGCGTCCCAAATACCCAATTCGTACATAACTCTAATAACGTTAGAATGCTTAGTCCATTCCCATGGTTGAAGACTCTTTTGTTCATGAAAACGTGCATTGATCCAATCATAATCATCTTTATTTTTTACAGGATTTAATGTAGTGACATTAGAGCTCCACAAATCAGCATTTATAATGTTAGATTTTAAATATTCAAGTGTAAGTGTTCCTCTTGAACATGAAATGATATTTTGTACAAGCGTTAAATACTCCCATCTAGTAGAGCTACAATTTACACCTCTACCATAACCATAGACAGCCCCATTGGTGGGATGACCATTTATTTGCAAACCACATCCGTTATCAAACCAGATTGTCCATGGAACGCTTGATCTATCCAATGTATAGGCCATCGGCGCCCTTCTCGGTGCAGGTTTAATAAGAGCCAGCTGCTCCTGTAAAGTCTGCGTTTGCTTTACTAAAGATTCCACTTGGTGCTTCAAGATTTGATATTCTGATTTCCCTTCGATGTAATCTTTTGCTTCAAGATCTGCTTTGCTTGTGTAATCCGTTTCGAATCGTTTCACATCACGGCCAACCGCTTGAGCAAATTCCTCTAAATTGCTCATGGCAATCACGCTTTCGCTGCGTTATAGGTTGCTACTAAATCAAGATCAGCAATCTGGTCTACACGACCACTTACTTCTGTGATTTTGCCAAGGAGGGCACCACCAGCGTCATTGCCCATGCTTGTAATTTTTTCCGCAATTTCTTTCAAAGTGTCAAGGTTTTCAGGGGTACCTTCTCCCAAGATTTCAGCTTTAACTTCCGTTTTAGCTTGAGTGACTGCTTGTGAGATAGCCTGTGTCATCGCTGAAGTTTCTACTTTAGTGCTGACGCTTTGTTTCACTTCCTTGATATCTGCTCCTACTGCCTGCGCAAATGCTGTTAATTTTGTAGTTTCCATTTTTTTATACCTTTCCTAAATTGTAATAAAAGAGTAGGTCTGGCAATTCCTGACCTACTGGGCTCTCGCCTACAGTTCTACCTGCAAGCTGTTTTTCAATTTCCTTTGCGATATCCAGCTCCTTAAGAGCGTGGACTTCTTCTGTGACCAATTCCTTATCTGAAGCCACTATCTTGATATGTGTCGTTTTGTCACTCGGGAATATATATCCGCCAGCGCTAATCTCTAAGCGGTATTTCCCAATTGGCAAGATAGCGTCCAGATTAAAATTCACGCCTGAGTTTGTGACAGTCACCCTCTTCTTCCACTGGTACTTGTCCATGGTCAGACTAACGACCGCCACCTCCCCCTCCAGAGAGGGGACAGCTCGATAATCTTCATCTAAGAGGACAAATCCAAAGGTTGAAGCTACATCACCCTGTTTAATGAGGTAACCGCCATCAACTTGTGCGAGATTGGTCGTATTGAGATTACAGACCATTCTGCGCCCCTTTCTCATTTTCAATTAAGATGTCGTCTCTGATTTGCAACGCTTCAAAATTGTTGTACAAGTGGTCGATGTAGCCATTGCCACCAAGAGCCTTATAGCTATTGTGCATGTTTTCGACTACATAGAACTCATCCTTGGTGGTAAAACCTCGACGAATAGCTCTGCGAATATCACGGTCAAGGCGCATCCTCATTGTTACGAGGTGCGCATCGTCGTGTAGTTTGAGTTTTGTCTGTACTTCGTCAATTTTGGCGTTGTTCTCGTCAGCAGTAATCTGGACATCTTTGATTTGTTTCTTGACTTCACTCAATTCTGAAATGATTTGGTCTGTCTGTTCTTTCGTTTTCTTCGGCATTTTATAACCCATCCATGCCACGACGATTGGTGTAGCAACTGGCAAAACGTTCATGAAGAAATGCTCTGTTGATTGTAAGACGTCCATAAAGCACCTCTATTCTTTAGGCTCGTACTTCCACGCTGCGCCTGTTCCGTCCATTTCAAGACGGCCGTTTCGGGCAAAGTCACTTGCAGGTTCACCGTTGTAGGTAAATTCCTTGTTCAACTGAATCAAGATACGTTTACCTTCACCGTCCACTTCAACGTGTGTTGGGTCTTCAAGGGTAATCAAGTCATGTGCCATGTAGCGTTTACCAACTTCAGCAAGTGGAATCAATTCTACCAACTCCTTGTAGTTGGTTCCATAAGCGATTGTCTTGCCTGCTACTGCATTTAAAACGACCGCATGGATAATCTTTCCATAGCGGTCTGTCTCTTCCTGATTGTGCTTAACAGCTTGGTCTGTAGCTGTCTGTTTAGCCTCTGTCTCAGCCAGTTTCTGTTCTGCTTCTTGAAGTTTAGCCTGAGTTTCTTGTAACTTAGCCTGCGCTTGCACGATGGCGCTCGTTGGGTCAAGTTCAGTGCGGATATGGTCCAGCACCGCTTGAATCAAAGTCGCTTCATTATCCTGTGTATGGTCACCATGAAGTTCTACCTGTTCGTAGCTATAGCGTCCATTATTTTCCATCTTAATTGCGACTACTGTTACATTTTCTGCGCCTTTCAAATAAGGCTTGATTGCTACTTCGTAATTCATTAGTTAGCTCCTTTCATTTCAGCTTGTGTTTCGTCAAATAACTCTTTGAGTGCTGGGCTATATTCCAGCACTGCCTTAAAGGCCTGCAATTCAGCCAAAGTCAGCGTATAGCGTGCCTCTAAATGCGCACGATTCAATTCGCCCTCAGCCAAACGGTTAACGAGTGACTCAGCTACTAGCTTGTCGATTGTGTGATTATCCATGTATGTTCTCCAATTCTTTTATTTTCTGATCTAGTTCTTGGATTGCCTTCAGCAAGTAGGGGACGAATGCGGTATAGTCGATGTGCAGATAGCCATCTGGATTCTCAGGATCTCGTGAGATAACTTCTGGAACGATAGTCTCAGCCTCTTGAGCAATCAAACCGATTTCTTCGTGTTTCTTGCTTTCTATGAAATCAAAAGCGACTAAGTTCAGTCTGTTGATTTTATCCAAGGCTTTCACAGCTGTTTCTGTGATGTTTTCTTTCAAGCGTCTATCTGAAGATTTATCTATCCAGTGTTTTACCGTTCCCTCGCCTACTTGGTTCCACCACACGACCTTATTTTGATGTCCCTCCCTCGGACTCCAACCATTTCCCAAAATTTCCTGTTCGTACATATGGATTCCGTTCTTGAACGTTGGAGAGTTTTCAAAATAAGTCGTTCCATAAAAATTAGAACTTGATGTTTTGGAAAAATCCGTTTTACCGTGAAAGTCTGCTCCGTTTCTGCAATACATATTCCCTGATGTTGTTACATACCAAGCATTAGGCCCAGGTCTATCCCAACTATAGCCCCAATTAGCCCAAAAAGCAGTATTTTCACCGTTATAACTGCCTCCTTCTCCGTTTCCCATGCCGACCGAGAATTGGTTGACACCAGAAATCCAGCGACCTCTTCCTTGATTAAAACGACCAATGGTAAACCCTCCAATTTCACCTTGATAAGCCTGTAAGAAAGTTGAGCTAGATACAACAGATTCAATCTTGGTTGTGAAGATTTCCTTAGATGTCAGCTTGTCAATCAAGGCATCTCTAGCGGTCAGGTTCCGAATCAGGGCATCGTCTACGCTGATTTTATCGCCTGTGATGGCACCTGCTTGGATATGGTCAGCAGTGACAGAACCAGCAGCCATTTTTCTAGCTGTTACAGCACCATCTACCAACATATCCGACTGTACTCGAACATGCGGAGCGATGATATCAACCCCTCTCGGACTTGCGGAAATAGTAGAGGCTAACTGCTCACCAGTTAAGGTAGTTGAACCGATGGTCACACCTTCAGGCGTCACTTGTACCCTCGCACTGTTAGCAGCGTCTCGCACTTCCTGCCTGATTTCTCTGGCCGTCTGAGCGATGGCACTTTTGATATTCGTATCGAAGAACTGGGTCAGCGCCCCTTGGTTATTCTGCTGGATTTTACCCCAGAGAGTGCTGTTCGGGTCTTTCAGTTCTATTTCAATAGAACGCATATCCTTGAAGAGACCTGACAGGGTACGTTGCGTTACAGTAGGCTCCACGAAGCTAGTCGGGAAATCCCCCTGCTCCAGCTGAATATCCGTCAGCACTGTGTCCCCCACACATCCCATGTGGTGCAGTTTTAGCAGTTCGTCTCGTGTCCGTGGCTGAAATACCTTGTAATACCGTCCGTTATGCTCAAGAGCAGGCGAACGAACGTTTTGAATGGTTATGTCCATGTGTTAGCCTCCTATTTTTTTATAGAATGGAATGTCTATATAAATGTAGTCTCGAGGTTTAGTTTCACCTGCTGGAACCCAGTTGTAGTAACCGTAAACATAATCGCTATTTTTTTCAAAAGATAGTTTTGCTGAAAAGCTAAACTCTTTTGATAGTACTGTTTTCACGAATGGATATTTCAGTCCATATTCTATTGATTTTAAATAATAAATACCATTTACCAAAGTATCTAAAGCATCATAATCTCTAAAATAGATAGTAATATTTTTTCTATATTCGTTTTTTACCATATAACAAGAAAATGTCCCAACTAATTCAAAACGAACTTTCTCCCAAACAAGCCTATCACCTACATACCGCTGGATAATTTCCTTGCCACCCACGTAAATTTCTTCTCTAGCCATACTACCTCCTACGAACTACTATAGATGTCATAGATAGTATTGCTATCCTTGTTAGGAATCGCGTCATATTGAGACCTTGTGCCAGCCCAATATTTCATCGGTTGCCCACTGTTTTGATTGATGATGTTTTGCCCTGGCGCTCCTGCTGGACCCGCATTTCCTTGGGGTCCTCGTTGACCTTCTGGTCCTGCTGGGCCACGTTCTCCTGCGGCGCCTCTGGCACCATCGCTAACATTATCAAGACGTGTGCTTGCAGCTGCTTTAATGCCATTGTAGGTTACAACGATGTAGACCTCAAGCCAGCCTCCTGAACGCTGAGAGGCGTTCCACTGGCCAAACTTTCCATTTGCATCAGGCGTTTGGTTTGGCAAGCTTTGCCAGTTGTTATTTCCAAAACCTCGATAGTAGTAATCAACAGTATAGCCACTAGTTAACCGTGTTCCGTCGTAGTAGACGTCCGCGATCAAATTCAACTGACTAGTCGCACCATTTCGATAGGTTCCCTCGATACGAACATTGGCATTTAAGCTATGACCGTTATCTCCTCGCAAGCCCTCTCTCTGTTGGCTTGTCAGGTTCTCGAATCGCATAACACCGTCCGCACCTCGTGGTCCTGTTTCCCCACGTTCGCCACGGTCACCTTTAGGACCTGTTAGATACTGCAAGGCTGAGAAACGGTCACTGCCATTTCCGACCTTGACCTTTCCTGTGTCGCTCTCAATGCCCAACTCGCCATCAAGCAAGACCAGAGTGCTACTTGCCCAATCACTCGCCGACATGCGCTTATGTTGTACCCTTATCGGGATTGTCTCCGTCATGTTATACCTCCATCAAAAATAAAAGTTGG
>NZ_KQ970262.1:294590-297485 GCF_001579045.1 Streptococcus mitis
AAAAATAAAAGTTGGATTTTGGTTCCAACTTCCGTCATATCTTGCATTTTGCCCATCTGCAACCGTCTTGTAGAGTGGCGCTAGTTCAATCCGTCTTGTCTGATTGTCAATCGTCACAGACTGCTCTACATTCTGATACCAGTCGCCTGAGAAGATCAGATGATAAGCGCCATAGTAGACTGCCAAGACCTGCTCCTCTTTCTGGGTCAGGTCTTTGTCAATCGCTGGCATAACCGAATTAGCAGGCGCCAAATGAACGTGTCCACCATAAAACGGTGTCTTATTGACCACAACAGTCACATCTGTCTTACCGTAAGGTGTGCAGGTTGCTGACCAGCTGATGACGTACTGCTTACCTAGTTCAAAGCCCTCTCCATTGTGACCAACCTCTACAAAATCCGTTCCATAACTGATTTTCTTAGCCGTGCCACCATTGAGACGGTTCTTATTGTACTGAGTATTTCCGTCACCACCAATCAAACTAGCGTTGACCCTTGCAGTCTCACTGACCTGTTCCAGTTTCTTACTCAGTTCAGCGATAGAGTCCGCACCGCTCATCAGTTCCTCACGGATACGCTTCACGAACTCAGGACGCTCTTTCTCCATTTCCTCATGGATTTTAGCGCCAAATTCTTCGGCCTTAGCCTTGTACTGCTCAATAGCGTCCGTAATAGCTTTCTCACGCTTGGCAAACTCAGCTTCGAAGGCTGCGTCTGCTGCTTCTATCTGCGCTTGGATTTTGGCTTCAATGCCATCTTGTTGCTTTATCTGCTTAGTAATCGTACCCTCGTAAGAATACTGGGTATCGTTTCCAGCCTTACTATCTGCACTGATACGACCTCTCAGACCACCTTTGAAAGTAAAGCTCTGGCTTAACACAGGAACTTTAAAGGTTTCTTTTTTATTGGTCTGAATGGTTACCCACTGCCCAACCTCAAGCAGTAAATGCCCTTGGTAGTTGATGTTATACGGGTAGTAAGTCAGGTTTTTCAGCTTGTAATACAGGTCATCTAAAGCGCTCTGGGTCATGAAGACATTGTCCAGTTCCAAAGACCGACCTGTCTTCATACCGACTGTCAGAGACTTCTTATCTGTCTTACAAGTGATACCAGCTATCTGATACTCAATCTCGCTCTTGGTTAAACCATGCAGAAAGTAACTATCTGCGTTGATCGTGATATTTGACTCAGTTAAATCACGGATTTCCATCTTCCCTTCTCGATTGAAGAAACAAGACATCCCAATCATCTGAGTCATAGCACTCAACATGTCCCTAAAGGAAAGTTTCTTGCCCTCAGGAACTTGTTCGACATGGTAACGCATAGCGCTGATTCCGAAATAGTCATTCGCTAACTCAATGCCAGTTTTCAGGCAGATTTCCTGAATAACCTCTCGTACTTCAGCTGGGAAATGCAAGTCCGTCACATACTCACGATTGAGCTTAAACATACCGTCCATTAGCTCCAGCGTGGTTGTGTTTCGGTTTCGGTCAATCTCAATATCATTGATGAAGTATTCCCCCATTTTGACCCACTGGTAGGTAGTCCCAACCAGTAGACCAATCTCAGGGTGTAGGATATCCAGCTTATTGAACGTGGTAATGATGCTGGTAAAGGTAATTTTACCGCTACCAGCACAGGTTCCACCGGGCTTGTATGTATCGCCTTTGATATAGCCATACTCAAAGCTAGCCTCTTTGATATCCCGTGAAGCATAATTACCAACACGGATAGCCAGCGTCCTATCTTTGGCAAACATGGCTCTGTCAAATTGTCTTCTGGTTAAAGCATCCATTTTATTACCTCTCTACCAGATTAAATTTAGCACCAGACCAAGGTTTGAACTTCTCAGTGAAGGTATAGCTTGGAGCTGTCCTATCACCAACGTAGAAAGTCCCAGTCGTCTGACCTTTAACAGGGTCAGGGTATGAAACCTCAAAAAAGACTGCTGACACGGCATTTAAAAGCTGACTCATTTCTTCTTGAGTCAGCATGCCCCATTCACAGTCTAACTTGCGCTTAGTCGTAATACGGTCACGCACCATATCCCCATTAGCATTACGCCCTGTTTCTCCATCGATATCTTGAATGCCGACCTGAAAAGATTTGGGAGGCTTCACAGCCACCCCATTGATTGTCAATTGTGCCATTTAACCTCCTAAATCTTGAGCAAGGTTTGACCTGCTCGTTCGTGTTCCTTGTTGATTTCTTGGATGGCCACCCGTCCGAACTCGTGACCTGCGATTTGGATAACGATGTCGCCAGCCGGTAATGAATAGCCTGTAGGTACATTGTTAGCAGGCATTCTTTCGGCCAGTTTTTGAGCCAAGATAGAAATCCAGCCTGTATTCCGTTCAAGAGGCATTACTGCTTCTTGACCAGCTTCTCCAACCCCGATAATGCTAGGTGAGTTGAATACACCACCTCGTGCATACCAATCTACAGAGAATGATGGAATTCTAGGAGGCATCAAGCTAAAGCTACCAGATATATTAAAGTGAGGGAGTTTGATTTTTGGCAAACTCCAATCAAAGTTAAAGAAGCTTTTTAGTTTATCGATACCACTTTTAACAATATTTTTAGCGTTCTCCATTGCATCATCAAACAGATTCTTGAACCAGTTTGGAATTTCTTTCAAGGCATCTTGCATATCTTTCCACCTATCACCAAACCAAGAACCGATTTTTTGGAAAGGATTCTGAGTTTTCTCTTTTGCACTCTCAAATTTCTCTCCAAACCATGTATCAGCTTCTTTTACTCCATCTTTGATATCATTCCAACGGTCACCGAACCAAGAGCCAACTTTTTCAAAAGCTGAGTTCACTTTATCCCTACCAGATTGGAATTTATCGCCAAGCCAAGTGTTTGCTTCGGCAAGCGCGTCTTTAGATTCGTT
>NZ_KQ970262.1:297548-314708 GCF_001579045.1 Streptococcus mitis
TAGATTACTGAAGATATTAACGATAGCATCCCATGCGCCTTGGAACTTTTCTCCAAACCAAGACCCGACACCAGAAAAGATAGCTACAATTGCGTCCCAAATGCTTTTGAATATTGCGACAACAACGTCCCAAAGAAGTTTCAATACACCAGATACAAGATCAATGATGCCACTAAAGACACTGACTACAATATCTTTTAACCCACCGAATATGTTTGAAAAACCTTCTTTGATTTTCTCTCCATCTCCAGTTGAAAGTCCTGTGAGTACATCAAATACGCCTTTGATAATATCGGCAATACCCCCGATTACATCAGAAATAGTATTGAAAAGAACGCGCCAAACTTCTCCTATATATTCAATTACAGGCGCTAGTACAACCGTTAACTTTTCTACAATAAAAGAAATGACTGGGCCGAAATTTTCATTTACAGCTTTCGAAAAGTCCGCAAAACTTCCAATCATGCCACCTATTTTTTCTAAAGCTGGTTCAATATGGTTTTTGATTGTATCAGCAAAACCGTTACCAATCTTTTCTAGAACAGGTTGGATATTTTCGTTCCATCCTTTAACAAAAGAACCTACAACATCCGACATCAAAGAAGAACTTGATTCAAACAAAGGTTTGATATGCTCGTCATATACTTGATTAACACTTTCAAAAAGTTTCTTCATTGAGCTTGCTAAAGCTTGGGCAATTGGCTCTACAGCTTTAAAAAGACCAGTAAACATTTCTGTTATGCCAGCTTGATTTTCGGTAATAGTCTCTTCAATAGCTCCGATTATATCTCTTGTGTATTTTGCTGTTATCTCTCTTACGCCCATAAAAGCGTATGTAAAGGCACTGATTAACCCTGCGCCCATATTTGTAGCAGGTTCGCTTGTTATTGAATCGTAGAAAATTTGTCCGATACTTTGAGCAATATTTCCTACACTTTCAACGATTTCCCCCTCGATATCAAACATACGGATTAACCAAGATTTGATATCTAATTTCGTTTCATTAAGTGATTTATTCAGACTTTCAGCGATAAAGACGGCAATACCCATGATTACGTTAGCGAGAGCGCCTGTTGTTTGTCCCAAAGCAAAAGCTAGTTTTTCTCCAAACCTTGCTGCTGCTTGTAAAACCGTACCATCTTCAAAGATATCTTTAATAGATTGCCAGATGCCTTGTAGTGCATTCTTTAATCTTTCAATACTATCCCATCTAAATGATAGAGAGAAACCTTTTTTAAATAAGTCCCAAAGTTTTTTTAGGTAGTCAAACAACCCTTTCAGCTTATCTCCAAGACCATCAAAAATGCTCTTAAACTGGTTGTCCATATCGGTCAACTCAACTTCTGGCAAGATGTCTTTGAAAGGTCCGCCACCGCCTCCCTTTCCTTTACCACCTTTGCCACCACCGCCACCGCCTCCAGAACCGTCTGCATCGTCGTCTTTTGGTTTTTGCAAGATGTTAATCTCATCAAATCCCATCAGACCAAGCAATTCTTTAGCAGCCTTCTTAGCGTTTTTGGCTGAGTCTCCAAGATTATCGGCAAGTCCTCCTGCTGAATCTCCAGCATCGTCTACTGCGTCAGCGAGGTCTCCTGCTCCGCCTGCAGCATCCTTCATGGCGTTACCCATGTCTCCAACCGCTCCACCAATACCATCTTTTACAGTAGCCTTTTTGTTAAACATTAAAGCGATAAACTCAGCGAGTTTTGCAGTAACGTTCTTCAAAACCATAGCAAAAGAGTTTAAGACAGGCATAATGGCGTTAATAATCGGTAACATAGAGTTACCAAGGTTCAATGCACTATCTTTCATCAGTGACTTAAACAGGCTGATACGACCATTTACAGAATTGGACAAGGTATCCCCGTACTTGGCTGTAGCCTGTTCCAAAATTGCCATAAGGCGGATTTGTTGCTGGGTTTGATAGTCCAACTGTTGCCAGCTCTGTCCGTTTGCGAACTTCTTAAAGGCTTCAGTAGATTCAATCATAGCAACTCCAACGTTGATTCCTAGGTCCTCAATTGCTTCCGTGTTCCCTAGCAAACCTGAGCGAATCCGCTCCATAACGTCTGTAATGCTACGCCCTGAACCTTCAGCAACAACTGCCGATGTCTGCAACATCTTAGCAGTATAGGCGCTTAATTTGTTGGTATCTTTGATAAATCCAGAAAATAGGTTTGAGTAGACTGCACCATAGTTGGTCGCCTCACCCACACCCATATTCATAGCGTTAGCGTTATCGTTAACCCATTTTAAGAAAGATTGCGAACTCTCGCCCATCTGGCGCTTGATTTGGTTCATAGACGCTGACACTTCAAGAGCCGTCTGCGCTGAATACATCCCAACATCAAGCAATTTCTTACCAAGGATTGCAAAACCAGCGAACTTAGCTAGATTGCCAAACGCACTACCGATAGAGTTCGACTGTTCACGAACTTTGGCAGCGGCATTCTTCACTTGGTCAGATGTTCCTTTGACCTGATTCTCGACTTCTTTCATCTTCTTCCTGAAAGGCGCTATCTCAGCGTCAATCATGACTTTCAATTCATCAAGAGTTGCCATTCATTTCCTCCTTCCTTTTGCGATTATGTCTTTCTGCAAATTCACGCATTCGTTCCTTATGCAACAAAAGCGCTTGTCTTTGTCGTTCCTGTTCTACCGCTTGTTGTTCTTCTACAAACAAGTCAGGCGCATATTCCCAGAACTCAAAGACTTTAGCATCCTTGGACAACAACAAAGAAACGTGGTTGGATATCATCTGCGAAAGTCTATAAGAGTCAATAATCTTCTCTTTACGCTCTTGGATTTTGACACGGTTATAGCTTTCAATCATTTCCCTGATTTCAAGCACCGTCAAATCCCAAAAATCAAGAGGCTTACCTCCTATGTCCAAAAACATAGGATAAAGCCTCTCAATAATCTGCGTTACCGTTAAGATTACTCGACTACTGTCATTTTCTTCTTGGAAGTTTTCTTGCCCTTGCTTCCTCGTGGAGTAAAACCCGATACTTCAAAGAGTGGCATTAAAACTTCTGTCATGAAGGTTGTTTGGTCTCCACCGTTATCCACGTATTCATCGTATAGATCGTATACATCCTCAAGAGAATAGCCATTCTCATACTTCTGCAAAGCTCCATGAATTAAAAGCAATACAATTTTCAAAGGAGGCAAAGGAAACTCTTCGCCAGCTTCAGGCATGAAAATCTTCAGCAAGTTCATACCGATTTTTTCTTCAACTTTTGCTGCTTGATGAGATGAAAGTCGTAGTTTCAACTCTTTCTCATCGCTAATCTTCCAAATTGAGTAAGGTAACGCCATTTAATTAACCTCCAATACCATCAGTGAATGTCAATTCAGACTGCAAGGCAATCTTCAAAGTGAATTCGATAACGGCATTAACACCGCCACCGCCAAGTTTGACAGATACTTGACCTTCAAAATTAACCTTAGTACCGTCTGGGTAAACTTGTTCAAAATAAAGTTTTTTCTTGGCGTCCGCTGCATTACGCAATACACGGTAAGGAGCAGTTGCGCTATCGTTTTTGTAAGAGAATTTGTATTCCAATTCCCCTGCATCACCGATACCGAACTCATACATTTTTACTCTATCTTCAAGAGTAGTATTCTCTACTTTTTCAGGTTCAATACCAAACTCTGGCACTTCTTTCAATCCAACAAGTTTAGTATAAGTTCCTTTTGATTCGCCATAAGATAGCGTAATTCCATTTGCTAACATATATTTTAATTCTCCATTCTAAATTGAAAAACAAGCTCTGAGTGTAAGTCAACGACACCTTCAAAACGCATGACCTTATGCCTCAAATGAGACGGGTCTGGTACGTCTTGGCAGTCGGTTCTTCTCAAACCTAAAGACTCAAAAATCTGATTGATTTTAACAGCTAACTCACTAGTGCTGGTATCATCAAAGATATCCACCTTGTAGCGGATAGAAGATTTCTGTTCCTGGTCATCGAACCATTCACCCGGCTTGTTCTGTTCTTCCAAAAAAATAACGACTGGGAAAGTCTCCCAATCGCTAGGGTATGTATCAGTCACATTATCTGCGACCTTTTGCAATTCTTTAAAAATAACAGGCTTGATATTGATCATTATATTTGTTCTCTTATCTTTCTACGGACATAATTCGAAATATTCTTAGACACACGCTCTTGATTGTCTCTCAAAGCTGGATAAAGATAAGGCTGAGCAGGTTGACCATACATCTTGTAGAACTCCCCAATTTTTTGAAAGTGGTAAGGTCCTACATTGATTTGGTCTTCATGCACATACCAAGGACTCGAGCGATAAGACACGCTGACTTCTGGAGAGATACCAGAATGGCTAGCTTGCCCTTTAGGTCCTGTACCAAACTCAACATAAGGAGCATAGTGTAGATTTGTGTAAATCTCGCCTATAGCCTTATCTCCGTCCATTTTAACCCTAGTCTTGATACTATTTCTAAGTTCTCCATTGTTCCCTGGCGCTAATCTCTTAGCATCGGCTTGAACAATGGTTTTAGCTGCATGATGAACCGCCTTTGAGACAATGTCCCGTTGTGCAACATCCGACAGCTTTCTGAACTTAGCTATGAGTCTATCTGCCCCTAGTAGCTCTGACACGTTCTAACTCCAAAACTTGATGATATGTGTAGACCTTTTTAGAAATAACCCTGTGAGTCACTTCCGTCTGGCTATCAATACACACACCATCTTTCACTTTGATAGTCGCTGACTTGTTGGCGTTTGCGTTCAAAATGTCGTTGACACGCTCGCCATACAATTCAGATTGTAGCTTGCTACTAGCTGGCCACAATTCAAGACGGACTGTCTCGGCTTCCTTGGCATATCCTTCTTTTGCGACGCCTTCCTCTGTGACAGTCTTTTCAAACCGTCGCATCGGATAGGGTTTCAGTCTACTCTGCTTCAAAAACATGGCCTGCCACCCTTGCTAGTCTGTGCATGCGGATACGCTGTAGAAGACCCGTAGACAGGCCGTTTTCTCCGTAGACTACCGCTATACCGCCCTCGGTTCTAGAGTGCTCTCCTTCCGCTCCTGAGCGATTGTGGAGCTCGATAGCAACCTCAGGTATTAAGAGACTTAAAGCAGGTGTCAAGGATGTGCGATTAGTCTCTGACAAGATAAGATTTGTAGCCCTCGTTTGGAGCAACATGAGAAGCTGAGTATCTTCTTCGCCTGTTAATTTTTTCAGCAACTCTATAGACATATCAATCCTCTTCTACGAACTCAGGTTCAGGGAGGATTTCCTCAAGAACATCTGAGATAGCGACACCGTTGCTGGCAAAATTGTCAGCCAGCTCAGCATAGCGCTCCTCAGTAATCTCAAGTTCCTCCCCTGCCAGTCGTTTTACATTTGATTTCCAATCATAGAAATCTTGTTTGATTTTAAATTTCACTTTTTAAATCCTCCAACACCTCTACAATTTCGGCTTTTGATAACTTATAGGCACCAGTTATGCTAGCTTCTTTAGCTAGATTCTTCAACTCTTCTAGAGTCTTATTTTCTAAATCAGAATACTGGCTGGCCTGCTCCTCTTGGATATAATGACGTCGTAGCAATAAGCTCATATCGTCACCTCTTACTCACCGAATTTTACAACTCGTGTAGGGTCGTATAGGTAAACACCGTAGTGTTCATCACCAGTGATAACCGTTGTCTTTTTAAGGATGTCACGGTCTGTTTCGATAGCCACATCACGTTTTAGCATGATAACAAACGCGCCGTATTTATTGGCGTCGTCTGTTTGGGTTTGGCTAGGAGAGACTTTGACGATAAAGCCTTTACCTTTTTCGACTTTCTTGGTACGGACGATTTGAACACCTCGTGTTTCTCCAAATGTACCAGAAACAACTGTATTCGCTCCTACTTCTGTGCCTGAAATCCATTCTTTCACAGTGTTAGCACGCAAATCAATGGCATCTGCTGGATTGATAAGAGCTACATATTTTGCGTCTTCTTCATCGTCAAAAATAGCAAGTGCTTTATCAAGAGCTGCTCCTGTTGTAGGAGCTTCTGCAACGTGCTGTGTTGCAGTCTTAGCTACTGCGACCAAATCATCATCAATCTTGTTAGCAATAGCCAAACCAAGCTGGTAAGTCGCTTGACCTAGTGGATCTCCAAGACCTGACAAAAGAGCTTCGTCGGTAATTTCATAACCTTTAGCAGCCTTTTTGATGGTCATAGTGGTCTTTTTAGTAGTCAATTGGTCTGGAGAAATAGCTTGACCTTCTTCAACCTCTGTCGCATCTCCTGCATACTCCCATGCTGGAACTGTTAGAGTGTTCCCTGGTTGGCCTTGGAGTGCTGTTTCCACATAAGCAAGTGGAGTGAATTTAATCAATTTAGGTAGTTTAGCGGAAACCATGTCCGCCATTACTTCTGGGTTAACCATAGTGGCTAATTTAGTTTGTCCTGCTGTCATTTATTTAACCTTTCAATTTCTTATAGAGTTCTGGGTTCTTTTGATAGAGTTCATTTCGACTCTGATAACCCATACGAGCAAATTCTTCTTTTGTGATACCGTCACTATCGACTGGTGCTTGCTTCATCGGAGCTCCGCCTTTTAGCTTTTCTTGTACGCCTTTTTGCACGGCTTGCTCCCATGATTTCTGCAATACTGCGATAGACTCAGAGACAGTCTCTGCGCTTGTCAAATCAACTACATTCACTAACTCAACAGGTAAGTCACGTTCACTTAGCATTGCTTTAGCTTCTGCAGTCAATTCCTTGCGAGCAATAGCCTTTTCACGGTCAGCTAGTTCTTGCTCACGCTGATCCAACTGATATTTCTGTTTCTCGTCAGCGTTCATCTTGGCAAGTTTCTTAGCTTCGTTTTCCTTGGCTTCTTGCTCTGATTTCCACTTAGCAAACTTCTTATCTATGATAGCATCGACATCTGCGTCAGTGTACTTCTTCTCGTCTTGCGGTTGTGGTGCAGGTTCTGCAGGTACCTTTTGTTCTTCAACCGTTTCGACTGTTTGTGTTTCTTCGTTCATTGCGAACCTCCTATTTTTAAAGTCGTCCCCGACTGTAATTTCCATAGCTTTTAGTGTCTTCAATGCTTGGACAATATAAAAACCGCCTCGAATTCGATACGGTTAGATTATTTTTTTATTTCTTCAATTACTTTCTTTACAAACGCTATGATAAATAGCATTAAAAACAAAAATACCAACCACCCGAAAGCGATTGATACCCAATCCCATATAAACATGTTTTTACTCCTTTTAAAAAATAAGAAAAGCACTTAGATTTCTCTAGGTGCTTTGGTACGTTATACTGCATAATCAAAACCAATTTTTAATTTAATAGTGTCAAATAAATCTAAAACAGACTTAGGAGTATTCTTCTTAAAAGATACACGAGGCATATCTTTGTCTGGATAAACTTGGTCAACCCATTCATCAATTTGATTATAAAAAATTAACAACTCTTTACTTGGGACAGCCATTACTTCCATTTCAATACCTCCTTCACTTTTTTCAACAACACTTTATCAGTTACGTTGTCACCTATTACCCCGATTTCTGCTACTAGTTCATTGATATTATTATGATACAAAAACGCATTATAAGCATTCAAACTAATATCTTTCAAATAGCTTCGGTCAAGAGATTGCTGTTGTTTGACATATGTAATTAGCCCTGAATTCAATTCCATCATTGCTTGTTCAATACTATTATAGCGCTTTTTATTTGCTTTGTAAAACGCTTTTGCAGAATCCCAGTGCTTTTTGTGAGTCAACTCATGAACTATTGCGTCTTTAATGTCTTTTGCAGCAAAGAACCCATCCGATAAAATGTCATTGAATTCTTTTTCTGAATGAAAAGTGTCGCTAACAAATAAAATATCTTGTTTATAGTCGTATCCTGCTAAACCAGGTAATTCTGATTTTTTTAAAAACACAACAGTTGGCTTTGAATAATCAGGCAATTGGCGGAAAGCTTCTTGAACGTTCGCCACTGTATCTCTAATTTTCTTACCATTGTTCTGAGTCCAAAAATCAAACTCGGTTCCGCTAAGTTTTTTGGCATTCACTCGAATATCATTTCCAACAACAAAAGACTGTTGTTTTGCCATTAAATCAATTGAACTCATACCCTGATTATACACCTTTTCCCCGTCTTTCGCAACATACTTGCTATACCACTCTTTATAAGTCATATCAGCAGGTACTAGCTCGGTCTTCCCTGTCTCTGGATTCCTTGCTCTACGCTTCAACTTGCTGTAATCTGCATCCTCGTCGTATGCGACAGTAGTAGACCTACACCACGGATGCATAGGCGGACAATTGACACCAGGGACAGCCTTATCCCTATCATAGACCTGATTATCATGCTCCTGACAAATGCGTGATGTACGCTTGTCTAAGACGGCCACAAAGATATACTTTTCTATATCTGCTTCTTCATAGCTGAGTAGTTCCATCTGGTTATGAAAAAAGGCTGATTCTGTCCGAACCAAACGCCTTGCATCATTCTGACCTACATTGAACCGCTCAGCGATTGCTTGTGCAGTTTCTCGTGTCCCCCGTCCTGTCATGAGGCTCATGAGAAGTTCATCTTTTATGCTGGAAGTAAGCTTCCCTGTATTCTTCCAGATGTCTGTAGAGTACGTGCTTCCGTCACCTACCCAACTAAAAGACTGTAGATGTTTTATCTCGCTATCGGGAAGCCCAGAAAATCCGTAGGCGAGCCCTGTCTGCTGTTGCAGGTCAAAGGTAGCCTTGTAATAACTATCCTTCATCAAGTCGCTATAAAAGGCGTCTGAGCCCGTCTTCTCCGAATGGTAGATAGATTCACGCATACGGTCTAAATCGTCGCTCAAATGCTCTAGTCGTTTCATACGGAAAGAATAAGCTGGACTGTCTAAGTCAGCCAGTAACCTTTGGATATTCGGGTCATTTGGTCTTGCTTCAAGCACCTTACGAAGTTCATTCAGGTCTTTCTTGTCTTTCATGTTCTTCAAGACTTGTCTAGCATCTACCTGACTTAGACCATAATCACGTTGGAACTTATCAAAAATCTTATTGATTTCCTTATCCAAGTATGTCTTAGCTTCTTGATAAACTCTATCGAACTGGTCTGCCTGCTTTTCGGCCTTGTCCATCTGCTGGTAAATCAGATTGGCTTTCCTCTTCGCCCAGTACTCCTGATTCTTCATCATTTACCTCGTCTTCAGGTTTCGTATTCTCTTGATTGAACACTGGCATGCGTTCCATGTTCTTCTCTTTCTCCTCTTCCAAGGCTTCCAGTTCAGCGTCAGGATCTTCCACAAACGGCAAGAGTGAAATAAGTTGTCTATTTGTCACTTTACCTTCAAGATTGTTGATAATCTGAGACAACTCTAACAAGTTCTTAGGCAATCCACGGCTAAACTGCGGAACGATTGAATGAGATTCTAGAGCAATCTGTTTCATGCCAAGATAATGAGCAAAGATAGCAATCCGCTGGCGCAATCCTCGCTTGTAGTTCGCCTCTTTGGTCTTGGTAATCATCTCAAGGCCCATCAACTTGAATTCCATAGCTACGCCTGACGTATTGCCTGCGAAGTTCTCATCTGTCAGATTAGGCACATGGCTAAATGTGTAGATATCCTCTTTAAGAGCTGTGCGCAAGATTTCCGTAGCATTCTCATCTAGCGTGTTCTTCAAGAACTCGGCTCTTGCACTATCTCCTGGCAATTCCAAAAGACCTTCTTCAGAAAGAATCTTCATCGCTACCTTTGCGTCTTCTGGCGTGTCTGCTAACTGCGTTCCATAGAGTACAAGGATAGACTCAACTGCCTGCTCCTTATCATTAACACGGTTACCCATCAAAGAATTATAAGCGTCAATCAAGCTAATCTGTTGCTCGTAGTCGCCAATTGCAAAGTGATTATTGCGATACTCGATAATTGGGATTTGTCCAAGATTGTGAGGCTCTGCTTGCTCGTTCTGAGTCGTTCCTGAATCTGTATTTCTCAGCACCATGTGATAATGCAGATTCTCAGTAAAGACCTCTGCTTGATACTTAGTAGTATCTTTCGTATCATCCTTGACTTGATAGTAATAAACCGCAAACAAGGGCTTCCGCTCAATGCTATCATCGTAAACCATGAAGGTATTCTCTGGATCAATACTAGTTGAGTCCAATTCAGTCAATCCCTCTTTGGCATAGATGTACTCATAAGCACGACCATAGATAGCCATATTTAGTGCGTTCTGCGCATCCACTTGGTCAATCTCCGCCCCGTCAAAAGCTGTAAGCAGTTCATCGATATCACCTTCAGCAGTGTTATTGTACTTGATAGGATTGCCCATAAAATAGCCTGTAGCCGTGTCTGCGATATCCTTGGCATGATTGGCTACCGTCTTGTAATTCGGTGCGTTCACGTTGCGTCTCGTGTGTTCTAAGATAGCATGCTCACCCATGTAGTAGCTCTTTAAATTATTCAATCGTGAGCCTTCAGTACTATGCTTGGTTATCAATTTGTAAATCAGGTCTTTCTTCAAAGAACCCTCATCATATCCATCCCGTGGATAGGTTAAATATTGGTACATATCTTTCCTCTCTATAGACCAAAATCTGACCGTCTGCGGACGATTGCTTTACCACCCTCAATACATTGAAGGCTATAACGTAGTGCGTCCATTAAGTGATTATTCTTATCTTCTGGCTTGTTCAACCAATTACCTTCTTTGTCACGTTGGTAGCAGTAACTATAAAATTCATCCATGATATGTTCACAACTCGGATGTACATAAATAGCGTATCCTTGTAATTTGGACACGCCTGCCATGATACTATCCTTACCTTTCCGACTCTCTTTAATTCGGGTTATCCCATGTTCTGACCTTAATTCCTCAATCAATCGTAATTCAGCGCTATCAGCGATAATCCGTGAGCGATGATAACCTTTATCTTTTATCATCTTAGCAACTTCTTTAGTTATCAATCCGACTTTATACGCTTCATCAAAGACATAAATCTCTTTCGTCGTGTCATTTATCAACGAACAACACAAAGCGGTTGGATCATGAGTAAAACCAAAGTCAAGACCGATACATAACTTATAAGCTGAATCTTGTAGCAGTTCATCTTTATTGAACTCCTTGACAGTCACGTTTTCATAGATTAAACCTTCAGCAACTCCCCACTCTCCATCACAGACGATTCTCGCACGTCTGGGGTTCGTATGATACAAATCCTCATAGCGTTTGATATCGACTTCATCAAGCCACTCATTGCATTTATAAGTGGTTGTAGTAGCGAATGTGTCAGCTCGTCTCGTCTCTTCATCAAAGAATACACGTTTGAGCCAATGCCTTTCATTCCACGGGTTAAATGTGACTGTGATTTGTTTAAAGAAATCAAGTACGTCTAAACTACCACGGATTGACTCAACTACTGTACTGAACTTGTCTTCAGTTTCAATTTGATACGCTTCCTCAAACCATGCCCAGCAAAGACTACCAACATCGACCGTGATAGATGTGATTTTAAGTTCATCATCCAGACCACGAAACAGAATCTTTTGACCCGTCTCTTTTACAGTAATTTCAGGCAAAGACTCATTAAATTTAAACTTATGAGCGACTTTTAGTTGGTTAGCTGCCCACTTAAAATCCGTATAAGTTGATTGCTTATTCGTATTCGAATATCTACGAATGACAAGCAAGTTTGCCCATGGATATTTCAATATACGGGTAACATAGTTCAAAGCAGTCGTCTTTGATTTCTTCGAACCACGGGAACCCTTTACAACCCGATAAAGATGTCTTGAGCGCCAGAACTGTCCGTACCCTGCTCCTACTGTCTTAGGTAGGTTAACAACAATATCATTCTGTTTAATCTGGTATGTCTGACTCATTTGCAAACACCACCGTTCCAGAAACGTCTGCCTCTACTTTGTCTGTCCACATCTTATGTCGTTTACCTAACAATTCAAGAGCTTTATTCCTATCGCTGTTCTTTGTTGGGTATTCGACAAGTTGAGGGATTTCATTGTAGACTTTTACAGACTTACCAGTCACGGGATCAGTCATCAACTCAGCTACTTTCGTCGTGACTACTGTTGTTTCTTTCGCTTGTCCCGACGCGATTTCTGACAGCATCACAAGAATTTGTTTTTGAGTTAAGATTTTTTCATCTTGCAACTCCTCCATTCGATTTTTGATGTAATCAGAAATTCCGACATTATCCAACAATTCAGAAGATCTTGCTTTAGCATATTTCTCACTATATCCTGCTTTTAAAGCTGATTGATAAGCATTACCTGAGATGATGTACTCATCTGCGAATCGTCTTTGTCTTTCATTCAATTTTCCATCACCTCCTTTCACAATAAAAAAAGCCACACGATGTGTGACCTTTCTGCAAGGCGACTACAACCTTGCGTGTTAATTAGAAATAAATTTTCTTATTTATTTTTTGTAGTCTTTACAACCTCTAGCGGAATCAAACCGCCTAGCTTATAACTTATCCGGAATATAATTAGCTACGCAACCATGCGAGGTCCAGTCGCTTCTGCAACCATTTGTAAGTTAATTAGTAATATGTGAATGCTAAGCCTACTGCCTACCCCATTCTGGGACACAATTACTCAAATGACAGTAGCTGGAATTGAACCAGCTGGTCTAGCAGTAAAACGCACGTTTGGTAAAAGTTTCAAGGAGACCCAAACAACCTGCTAACCTGTCCTTACTGTCTAAGAGGCCAAAGCCTCTGCATTTTTAGGAGTCCTCATGACTGTTCGTTGCCAATCATTGGATAATACTATTTTAGCACCTTTTTCCGTTCCAATTCTCCCAAGATTTTCCCAGATTTTTCCCAAGATTTTCCCAGAAATCACTTGTAAACTAGAAGGTTGCTTGCTTGATAGGACTCCGCAAACTCTAATAGAGCTTTGTTTAATATCCGATAATACTCACTGGATGAGTAGCCTAGCTCTGAATAAATGCTGTAGTCTTCCCTCCTTTTCTTCCTACAATATCGTTCGATTAGGATACGTGTGTATTCCATATCAGAAAGATTGTTGATCGCTTTAGCGATTAGTTCTAGATCCTGCTGAGCTGATACTCTACGCAAGACCATGCTTTCTACCTGCTTGCTTGTCTGACCACTTGATGATTTTGGTTCAAGTGAGTAGGATATTGTTATTTTCGGAGCGTATTCTTCTCCAGCTATCCGTCTCAGACGACTGTATTTTTTTAGGACTTTGATAGCTTCCTTTCTGGTTTTCTTTTCGTCGATGATATCCAATAACTCTATTTGCACACGAACTCCTCCTCATGATATAATAGTTATGCGAAACTATACCATGAGGAGTCAGCTGTGCTGGCTTTTTTTCATGCCCTACTCCCGAGAATAATATCAGCAGGAAAAGCAAAGTAAGTACAGATATCTTCTACATTATAAATATTCGGTACACTTTCCTCCTTCTCCCATTGAGCAATCAGGTAGCGACTATAGCCTAGTTTAGCTGCTAACTTTTCTTGTGACAACTTCCTTTCCTTACGTTTTTGTTTTAGCAAGAAAGCAAACCTACTTGCTTGTCTTGGATTTAATCTATCATTCATCATCCACCTCAATCTTTACGACTGCCCTACCATTCGGATTTCGTCTTTGGGTGGATGCAAAAGTGTAATACTTCAACATCCTTTCAGCAATTCCTGTTTCTTTGCTGATTTCAGCAAGAGTGCCCATGGTAATGAAGGTGTCGCCCTCATACAAAGCATATTCACTCATGCTCCATCTCCTCAATCAACCAGTCAAGGTTCTTACGTGCTTTCTTCAAGTCTTCAAGACCGTTTTTCTTTTGAAACCGTAACATATACTTGATTGCGTTGCCCCAATAAAATCCTTCTACTCCTTCTAATCCAAAAGCAAAATTCTTAACAACTTCGATGGCTTCAAGTCCAAATTTCCCCTTATAATGGCTAGGGTTGTTGACTTCATCAACCTCATCAAATTCTTCCAAAATTTGTTCATAAGATTTTTCTTTCATTTTTCAAATCCTCCTCTTTGACAAACGAGCCATCAATCCAACGACCCTTGCGGTCTTTGATTTCTTGGTAAGCCAGTTCAAAGCATTCTTCGAAGCTATAACCAAGTGCTTTGCTGATTATCCTTAAATAGCGGACTGCATACATCAGATTATACCTGCACAATTTCTTGTCTGCTAAATCGTGCGATAACTGAAACTCGCTAATGTGAACATTCAAAGATTTAAAACACTCCATAACTTCTTCTTCTCTGAAGATTTCAGAATCCTTGAAAATCTCCTGCACATCTACCTTAATCAGCAAGGCCAGACCAACAATCACGACTGCACAATCTCCAATGCTGTCCTTAGTTAGTTGCTCATTCTTCTTGAGATAGCCTGCACATAACTCACCGAACTCTTCGCTAAGTTTTAATGACTGCTTGTCTAGTCGTCCACCGTTCTCTAAATCACGATCAATAAACCATTGTTTGACTTTTTCTAGTGTGTTCATGATAACTCCTACAATTCTTCTAAATCAAAATACTCTGTCAGTTCGTTCTTCAATTCTTCGATAGTACTGCATCGTCCGATTAAATCAGATACATCTAGCATCGTGTCCTCTTTATTCAAAGTGTTCTCTGCCACTGCATCAGCTACCCATTTTGGATGAGTGCCAGCGTAAGAGAATTGATTTTGAGGTAATAGCTCAAGCAATGCTTCATATCGTTCCTCAAGAGCAATCAGAGCACCAAATACATCGATGTAATCAATATCTGCTTTCTTACGTTCAAAGACTTCTGGCTGATTCTGTTTCACGATTTCCGCATAAATAGCAGACCATTCTTTTTCTGAAAAACGTGATTTTTCAACCAATGCACCGTATTCGATTTCCTTGCCATCGACTGTCACTTTATAATTCATATTCTTACCTCATCTCCTAATCTAACCTTGTCATACACGTCCTTCGTAACCACGAACACACCGTAGTCACGAATGGTAAGCGTATATAGCTTGCCGTGTCGTCCTTTTTCGACGACCTTACCAAATATCTCAGCGCCTGCGTTATCCGCCTTGTAGATAACCATCGGCTTCTTCTCTTCCAAATCTCGAATCCTGTCCATCTGCCAGATGTTCAATCCAGCAGACAGCAGAATCCAGATTGCTATGAATCGTTTCAATCTATGACCTCCTCGACAAGAATGTAAGTTCTTTCTTTGTTTATTTGTTCGTAACGCGCAACTTGGTAACCTATAATGTTTATTTTTGCCTTACCACTTGTTGCTATTTGGGCTTTTTCAATATATTCATTGAGTCTCTCCACCGCCAGCTTTTCTTCGTCGTCAACGAACTCCATGAACACTCTCATCACTCTGCCTCATTTCTCAATTCAAAATCAATTCCATACATAAGCAAATGGCTTTGAAAATCCACAAATTCTTCAACCATTTCAGCTTCTTGAAAGTCGTAATTCTCGACTGAAAGCAAGAAATCATCAATATCATTTCTTTGGACACTTCCGTATTCTGTCTTTGTATGTTCCATAGCTATTTCATAGCCATCTACATCAATTGTGTAGCGTATTCTGCCACTCGAAAAATCATATTTGTAATTCTTGATAATCATCACTCCACCTCCTCAATCTCAATACCTTCACAATCGAATACCCAGCCGAAGCCAGCTTTTTCTAGTTCTTTGCGGGTGTGGGAATGTATAGCATTGTCTAAACTAAAGCTTTTTGTAAAGAAATACCTTTCAAAAAATTCTCCATAAACCAACGTATTTTCTTTAATATTCCCTTTAATCTTAACCCGATACCGCTTCTCTTCCTCCTCGACCTCGTAGCCGAATTGGTGCATGTTAACGAGGGTTTGAAATGGTTTTGTGCTAGCGAGTAGAAACCACCTTTCAAATTCATTAAGTTTAGCATGGAATATTATGGGCACATCGATATAAATTCCCTTCGAAATCATCCTTATTCTCTTCATACCAATCTGCCACAAACTGCGGAACTTTGACTTTTTCTGGTTCGTCTAGTTGTTTCAAGTCTTTTAGAACGGTTTTTAGAATAGTTTTTCCGCTAACAATACCTACAACATATTCAACCGTTTCGTACTTCTTAATCAATGCCTTAATATTCATCTTAGTTTCCTCCATAAATCAAATAAACTGCAATAACTACCTGAGACATTCCTGGCGAATAGCCAACCCAATCATCAAACTCCTTAGATTTTGGCAACCAATCCTTAGTGGCTCCTAAATCATAGTCTTTAGGTTTTTCATCAGCGAAGATACATTCCATCGCTCCCATAAACGTCATGCCATCTTCTGTCATTTCCCAGAAATAGTCCGCCCGGTCTTTCACTGCTTGTGGTAAATCTTGCTTGGGAGGCTTGGGCTTCCCGTCTTCTACCGTCCAGTTGTATACTTCATTAACTTTTTGCTTTAAATCTTCCATCATCTTCCAACTCCTCCACTTTCCGTCTTAATTCTTTATTCTTTTTCCTCAACGAATCGCGCTCCAGCGCTCTAATCCGTCTCTTGCGTGCATCGCACGGCTTCGAATACTCGATTATCTTCTCTTCATTTTGCTCAATCGTGCGTTTCAGTCCTTCAATCACTATCTTCTTGTCATACTTCAACTAAACACCTCATCAAATTTCATGACATCCTCATTCCACTTGAATGGTTCGTGTGCCAGTCTAGCGAAACCATTCTTATTAACTCCATTCGGCCTATCCGTGGCATATTTCAAAAACAATGGTTGTTTACACACATAGCATCGAACCGATTTCCAATCTGATCCAACATATCTCACGACACAATCTCCGCAAAACGGACACTGTACGTCTGTTCTTAGTTTATTCATTTGACTAACTCCAACGCTTCCTGGGCGCTTCTAGCGACACCAGCTATCGCACCTCGTTTTCTAACTGTCTCAATAAAATTTTCCTGTTCAGGTCTCACACGACCATTTTCTTTTTTTACCTCGACATAAAATATCTGTCCGTCTGGTCTAAAACCATACAGATCTGCATGACCTTTCGGCAATCCAGTATCAAACCATCTGCCATCTGCGGTCTTAACTTTTCCAACATTCGTTCGAAATACGGTATATCCAGCTTGAGTCAATGCGACTCTAATTTCATTTTGTACTTCTTGCTCTGACTTCATTTCCC
>NZ_KQ970262.1:314728-315892 GCF_001579045.1 Streptococcus mitis
CATTTCCCCTCCAAAAGTTACCGTTATTGATTTTAGAACGGTAACCACTACAAATCCAGTAGTACCAACGGTTTACGTCATTTTTTTGCCCCAAGGTTACCGTTACCGTTACCTTTCTCCTTTATTTATATTTATATTATTTATTTTTTTATTATTTCAATAGAAAAGAAAGGTAATACGGTAACTAACAATAGGTAAACCCTTGATACATAAGGCTTAAATCAGGTTACCGTAGTCAAAAAAGAACGGTAACCTAACGGTAAACGGTAACCAATTCATACCCTGATGTAAGTATCTGACTTTCATCATTCAACCAGCTAAAACCTGAATAATGTTTTGGAACGTCCACAGATGGAATAAATTTCCCTAATGGTTTCATTTTTTTCTTAACCCAACCATCTGGGATATTCTTAGCTAATTGCGTTTCGAATTTACGTTTCGTCAACCTCGTGACACCTTCATCTTTACACCATTCCTGATACAACCACCACAAAAACCGAGAGGGCAGGCGAGTGGATTCAAATTTATTGAACCATTCACTGATAAATGCCTTGACTGTATCGTTGGATTCTTTGAAATCCTCTAGGGCCTCAATCGAGGCTTGCGGTTCGATGAAGCGATCAAATGAAATCTCAAGAGCTTTCTTCAAAACGTACTCAAGAACTTCTTCACGATAGATATAGTCGTCCTTGATTGCCCAGTTATCTTCCTTGCTTGAAAATGACTTCTTAAACGGTACAATCGCAAACCGTCTGTATGTACCGTTCGTTTTATTCTTAAAACGTGGTAGTTCATTCGTGGATTGAATGACGGTTTTTTTGAATACGGTCGTATATGGTTGTTTGTTTTTCTCCTCGACCAAGACTGGCTCACCAGTCACAACCGAGTTGAAATTTGAAGATTCATCTACGTAGATACCAGCTTGCACATCGTCCCCGATGATGACTGTCTTACCTTCAATCATCGATAGAGCAAATCGCTCTGAAAATTGATTAAGTTTTAAGCTGGCCACGTTTCGCATACCTACCAGGTTGGTTATAAGTTGTTGGACAGTACCCTTACCGTCATTCCCCTCGCCGACAAACCAAATAGATTTCCTGTAAGAGTAATTCCCGTTTAGGCTGGCTGAGATAACCTGCCAGATGAGTTCAACCAGTTCTTCAT
>NZ_KQ970262.1:315912-321719 GCF_001579045.1 Streptococcus mitis
GCCAGATGAGTTCAACCAGTTCTTCATCTCCACTCATAAGGTCAAGCAACCAGCTATCAATATCCCACCCGTCAATTTCGGGCGATTTAGCAAAGTGGTCGTATTCAGTCCCAATAGTTGAGAATGCGACGAACTCATGTGTGAATGGTCGTAGTAATTTCTCTTTCTTGTCGTATATCCCGTTTTTCACTAAGATAAACCTACGAGGGTCTTTGTATTCCCCAATTGGAAAATCACATGAGAACCCCTCGTGTTGGTTCAATCGTGGTGTAGAAGCAAGCATGAAGAGAACGTTCTTGGATTTCGCTTCACTGAAATTTGGCTCCAGCAAACGAATGACTTTGTAAGCAAAACTAGGGTCTTTGTGATAATATCCCTTATCTGGATCATAGATTGCCACCCGTTCATTTGGTAGATTAACAATATATAAAATCTGTTCCATTCCTTTGGCGACTGCAAGCTCAGTTAAACGGGTAGGCGCTTTTTTATTTTCTTCTTTCGTACCGTACTGAGTTTCTTCCCACTTGACGTTTTCGAGCCAGTTTTTACGATATTCACGACAAGCCAAACGAATCTCACGCCAGTCATTTGCTTTCTCGATATAAGCTGGATGTTGGATAATATTGCTTCGATATTCTTTTTTTAATTTTTCTAAATCAAGAACCACCTCTTCTATCCATTTCCTTTCTAACCATACTTTCAAACGTTCTATCCACTTCATCGGCTGGCAGACTGTCTGGAGTATAGTGATTTGCTATCTTTGCTAGTAAATAGGCTGCATCCACATCAACACCACGCATTAGTAAGCCACCTATAAAACTCGCCAAGGCGTTGTTTCTACCACCTTTATCTCCCAAACCGAAAACGACTTGTTCGAATAGCTTGGCAGTCTTACTTGAGAACTCCCCTCGACTATAATCAGTCGTAAAGTTCATAGGTTCCTTGGGTTGTTTAGATGTTTGCAAGATTGAGATAATCTCAGCTGGTGCTTCTGCCATCTGTTCCGTGGATTTATCCCACTTATAACTTCCTTTGGCATTATTGCTGGGTGCAACCAAGACATAATTGTTCTTATTCGCCTTAATATCAATTCCTGGTTTAACTCGTATATCTTGACTTAACTCTATGCCTTTTGGTTTTTTAAGGAAAATGTGCTTTCCACCGCTTGGCGTAGTAGCTGTTAACGTTTTAGGGATATACTGAGACAATTCCCATTCTTTTAAAGACTCATAACCGTTCTCAGTCACCGATACATCAATATCGATGACAAAGAAATCGGTTGTTCTCCATGCGATGTTTGCATCGGGTTGCTCGTGCCAAAATCTCCGGATTTCATTCTCACTAAATGTTTTATCCTTAAATTTCGTGATTGCACGTTTGCTCTTCTTGTCTATTGGGATGACCGAGTAACCTAGTTTTTGATAATGAAGGGCATAATCTACCATCCCAACCATAGATTAGAATGGTAAATCTAAATCATCTGCTTTGGCTGGCGCTGGTTCAGACGATACCGCTCCAGAATAAGGTGGCAATTCTGATTGCTCCATCTTCTTGATATTCAAGTTATCGTAGGTCTTGCCATTGTATTCTGACTGCTCATTTTTCACGGTAACTTTCAGTGTTTTACCAATAATAAGTCCTAAGAATTGCTCGATTGTATTCACTTCAACTCCCTCTGGAATTTTAACTGCTTTAGAATAGCGTTGTAATGCCCACTCTGGATATTGAAGAGTTTGTTTATTGATCCATACCTTATCAAAGATTAGGTTGTTACGGAATTTCTGTTGGAAATCATCACGAATTTTAAGACGAATATCTAAGAAATCTGTTCCACTTTGACTTGCTGACTGTTCTGCTTGAGTTACAACTACTTCATATGTTCCGTCTTCGATAGATGAAAATTGTTCTGCTGCTTCATAATTTACTGAAAAAAGTGCCATGTTCATTATCTCCATAAATTTAATTCTTTTTGTTTGTGCCACAACCAACCAGGTTGATAGCCGTTGAGCAATCGGAATGCTTTCAATTCCGACAAGTTCTGACATTTCGTGTATCGTTTGCCGTAAGTCTTGACACGCCGATACACTTTCGCTTCTTCTGTCTTGACCTCTATTTCTTTGCCTTGAATGGTAATAAATTCCATTCCTTGATTGATTTTTGTTAATTGAACATCAGATTTATCTTGTTCAATTTCAATATCTTGAATATTTTTCTTTTTGACAATCTCAGCCTTACAGTATGGACAACAACCATCTACTAACTGGTCTCTCCAAAATGTCGCAAAGCATTTCTCACACGTCACCGTTGAACGTTCTGAAGATTGCTTTTTCTTCTTAGTGCCGTCTAGCGTCCACTCCCTATCGTCGTTTGGTAGACCGTGCCGAATATGATTTCCAACATGGTCTATCAAGATTGCTTTCTTGCCTTCTCTTGGATTTAAGGCCCTCATAGCAAACTGCAAATACAGAGAGAGCGAATCGGTCGGTCGTAACATGATACAGACATCTACGTTTGGCAAGTCAATTCCTTCTGTAAACAGATTGACATTGACCATGATTGTGAGTTTACCTTCTCTGAACGCCTGCATATGGTTCTCTCGTTCACTCTGTGGCGTTTTTCCGGACACGACCGCTGATTGGTAGCCTTGCTCTAAAAATCGCTTAGCGACCCTCTCAGCGTATTCTACACTGTGTGTATAAACGATAGCTTGTTTACCTTTGGCTAAACGCTCGTAGTGATCGATATAATCGCCATACGTTCCATTAAAACCAAACGCTACATCAATTGAGTGGTTAGTAAATTCTCCTGACCGTTTTTTAAGTTTGGCCATATCCAACAGATTGATGGAATAGTAATCAAACTCAGCGATATTTCCGTGGTCTTGAAGCCATCGGATGGATTTACCAACTACTAAATCATCTGCTAAATCGTGGAATCCTGAACCATCTAGTCGGATAGGCGTGCCTGTGAAAAATAATTGAGTGGCATTACTGAAATAATTTAAGATTGTCTGATATTGTTTTGCTTTGATATGATGCGCTTCATCTACCAAGATTACATCGACTTGAGGCAATCGTTCTAACTTTCGCACAATACTCCCAACCGTTCCGATGATAACCTTACCGAGATTAACTCCGCCACGCCTGAAAGTCTCATGAACCTGCTCATTGATTTCTTTCCTGTGGCTGAAAAACAATACGGTCTTATCTTTATCTGTTGCATTCTTAGCGATGTAAGACATCACGACCGTTTTCCCTGAACGTGGTGGGGATTGTACCATTATCTTCCGATTGCCTGCCTTCATGGATTTGATAACGTCAATTATCAGTTCCTTCTGGTAATCTCTGAGCAAAAAGCTCATCTACTTTACACCCCTTTCTATCGTCCAAACGGTTCTTGGCATAGACGCTGGCGCTTGGTTGTAAGATAAAACCTCTCACTTCCTCACCGTCGTCAGTCGTTTTCTTGACTAGACGAGCGACTACGTCTGTTAAACCAAGGAAATTATTTAAAATTTTGGAGCGAATATCTGGCATGGCCCTGTTGTAAATCATGCCATTCTCATCTGACCATTGATCTGATGTTTCCCAAGCCGTGAACACAATTCGTTTTTTTAATTGCAATAAGGCTCGTAGACTATCCAAAATCGTAAAATCGACTCGTTGGTAATCTGCCTGTGTTGGAACCCGATGATTTTTTCCATCTCGACCAAGGTTAGCAAGACACGCTCTGAATAATTCAGATACGTTATCCACAACGATTGTATCGTATGGCTTACCTGCACCTTGAAGCAATTCCTTAACGACAGTCAACCATTCATCCCAAATCTTATGTGTATCAACATCTGCGATATCGATGTTCGGATTACCAGCTAATACTTTGGCTGATTTATCAATATTAATTACCAACGTTTTTCCTGGAATGAATGAGATAGTCGTCGTTTTCCCAAAGCCTGGATTTCCATAAATCAGATAACAGGCATCATCATTCGTAATTTCTGTTGCTTTTGTTATTTTCATCTTATACTCAAATTCTTTCGTTCAACTAAGCTGGCACCAATAATTTCAAGACCATTCTTCAAATCCTCTTTCAAGCGCTTCTTGTCAGGTTTCCAAGTGGCTACCTTGTAGGATTCTGGCAAGACCGTTTCATCTACTTCAACGGCTTGAGATTTGCGGAATGAGACCTTAAATAAAGGTGTGTCTACACGTTCATGACCCGTCATGTTCATGCTTGCCGATAGTGTATCTTTTAAGTGGTCTTTCTTCTTCTCATCTGCTTTGTTTAATTCCGTCAAGCGTTTGATTTCTGCTTTACGGGCTTCAACGTCCGCATCGATATTCTTCATAACCTTGATATAGTTTTCAACCTTGGTTTCGTACTCAGTTTCCCAATCAATGGAGTCCAAGGTATCTAGTTTGGTCTCTTCGTCCAATTCCATGTTATAGATTTCAAGGTATTGTCCTGTTAGTTCGTAAAGTGTTGCCATTATTTCGTTACCTCTTTCATCAATTTATTCGCTTCTTTAATCAGCAGACGCATAACGTTACTATCCGTTTCTTTCTCTGCTGCTCTCGTAAGCATATCCACCCACTCACGTCTAGTGTCATTCTTCCAATCGAACAACTCAGTGAGTGATTTCTTGTGGTTAAAGTAAGGCGAGTAGTCAATTGACTCATCTTCTAAGCGGACGCATCTGCCTGCCTTGAGGTCTTTAAACAGATTAACCCTCACATTACTATTTGAAGTCCCGACAACCTCAGCCACTTCATCGTACGAGGCAGTAGGGTGGTCTCTATAATATTCCCTAATTCGTTCTGCTTGAGTCATTTAATCATACACCTTTCCTTTAAATTCATACTTGATTTCCACGCTTCCGCATTTCACACATTCGAGAGGTGGATAGTTATCGAACCAATCAAACTCATGTCCACATTCTGAACATCCACATTTCCAGATGTACATTATTTTCTCCTTAGTTTTAATTGGAAATTTTCTGCTTCTAATCTCTTTCTTAAAGATTGTTCTTGTTGCAATTGTTTCTTAAGATCATTGATTTCATTTTGCATATGCGCCATCATTTCAAGGTCGCGCATCTTCTCTCTACGCTTACAAGTGGATAAATCCCACGCTTGTCTATCCCATACGATTTGCATATCGTGCTCTCCTTGGCTCTGGCAAAGCTAATGGCTCAGGGCGTAAACCTACAGGCGGTTCGTTGTCGTAGGTAAATCCAGGGAACTCTCTACGGATATTCTTGCGGATTTGTTGACGTTCTGCCTCTCTACCACGTTCGTAAGCATGGTTATAACCTTGGATAATCATAGACGCAAATTCTTGCTCTTCTCGTCTTTCTTCTTCCTCTCGTTGTTCTTGCAGTTTGATATGACAGCATGCCCCTGCAAATCCAATCAGCAAGGCTCCAACACCCATCAACTGGTCTAAAATCGGTGGTTCAAACATTGTTCCTCTCTCCTTTATTAAATTACTAAATACGCTTGGATGAATTCATCCAATTCTTTTTTGTCAATTCTCTTGGTTCCGTCTATCTTGTAAAGATTCAATCCCATTCGTAACCATTTCCTGATAGTATTCGCACTACAATCCGAATAGTTAGCAGCACTCTCTATTGATAACCAACGTTTTTCCAACGTCTCATGCTCAAGCAATTCTTGAAATGATTCTTTAAATTGAGTTCTTACATCTAATCGGATACCATTTTCACATTCTTCACTAAGTAGGTTCACAACAGCCTCCTAATGTGTTATAATTCAGTTAGTTAATTTTGATATGCGCCTGATTTATGT
>NZ_KQ970262.1:323039-369977 GCF_001579045.1 Streptococcus mitis
TGGACTCGATTTATGTCAGGTGCTTTTTTGCGTTGTTGTCAAACTATCTCACTTTCCATCGCCCTGAGTTCTATCTCATGGCTGATTTGTCTAAATAGCTTCTCACACGCTATTTTAGCTTCTCTGTACGTTGTCGATTCGCTGATAAAGTAATCAGCAAGTTCAATAATTTTATCTTCCATTCAACCTCCTATATCAGTCTCAAGACCGATGCCGTTTTCTCCTAATTTGCTATAATAATCTTGACTAGGACCTCTCACCGTTTTAGTCAAAATAATCAATAGAAAGGAGGAGATTTAATGACACTATCTGACAAAGAAATCGCTTTAGAACTTACAAAAATTACCGTCGAACACTTTAATACTCGAGTTGCACATAGTATTCCAAAGTCTGGATTAACAGAAGAAGCCATTGAACAATTCTACAAGCGATTCTATAAAACTGTTACGAATTTAAAAGGTGATCATCCAGAATCGTAACATCTATTTGGAGCACATCTTCTGGATGTGCTTCTTTAATACGAGCTATTTTTTCAATAGCATCATCTACAGACGTACTTCTTAAAGAGATATTCAGTTTTGCCATCCCTCTGTCTTCCTTTCTATTTTTTATTTCTATCTTTCTGCTATAATTAAATCCGAAACTGATAGTCTCTTTTTGTAAACGCTCAAGAAAACTAGTATTTCCTGAGAATCTTTTTACCAACTCAGGGTTTACCTTCACAAAGGTGGACTCTTTTTTTCCCACTATACGGATATCGTCTTGGTCTCATTTTCCTCTCCTCCCTACGCTTGACTAAAAGCGTTCAGGTCCATAATCTTCATCTTAGTGTTTGTGCTTGGCTCCCACGTCATCCAGTAAGCAAGCGCTGCTTCCGCAAATTTTTTCGGTAGCAAGTCATAGCGACTGATGTTGAAGTGGTCCTTGAAATCAACCTCAGCTTGTCTAAATACCGACTGAGCAAAAATCTTATCCGCATAAGCTGGACTGTCTATACCACCAAGGCAAGCCACGACCCTAGCCTTACGCTTCTTCAGGAGCGATTGAGCATAGCTTGGATGAATTGGTTGCTCACTCTTGAGATAGTCAATATCTTCTAGCATTGTCGCTTGTTGCTCACGCAATTTCTTTTGGCCAGTAAACAGAGCGATAAAGGCATCCTCGTCCAAGTCCTCACGGATGAAACCGCCCTGCTTGCGAATAGCTGGCAAGACCTCTGATGTCACCCAACGCTTGAACTCTTTGGCTTGAGGTAACTTGCTGGATAGAATAAGAGAGTAGAGACCAGATTCGTTGATGATAATAGTATTTTGTGTTCGACCTAAATTGTCGGTGAGTCCGTATTTCACGGAGTCATCTTCATCAACGTGCCGAGAAATTGCGTCCAGAGGTTTAGCATACCCCAAGATATCCGCAACATCTTTCCCAACGAACCACGGCTCGTCATCAATTGTCAAAGTACGGACTTCCTGCCCGTGAAAATTAAAAATTTCGTTCATAAAGTTCCTTTCTAAATTTGGTATAATGAAATAAAAACGATTGGAGAAATCTTATGGAAGTATCTACTGTTGATTATTATTTCAGTGCGATCTCAAAAACTTTAACGATTCAAATTCCTCAATCTTGTCCTTTGTGTGGAATCGGAAACAATCCAACCACCAACGAAGTAGGAAGATTAGAAATCCAAGAAGGTTACGTTTTTACTCTGCACCATCGTTGTCCAGCTTGTAAGAAATACCATATGACGAATCAAGAGTATTTAAACCAAGATGACAAAACAACTATGATCCTTGTTTATCCCAATAAAGTTGTTATCGATATAGACGATCTTTTCATTGAACATGCTCCTAGATTTGTAGAGTTTTACAGTGAAGCGGTTGAGGCTGAAAAGATGGGATTGGAAAACATTGCAGGAACAGGATATCGCTCTGCTATCGAATGCTTAATTAAAGATTACGCCTTGGCTTTTGAATTAGACGATAAAGAATATTTATCTGATCCAAAATTAACTTTTAACAATGCCATTGATAGGTATGTAAAAAATGATGACCTCTTAAAAGGTGCTCTTCATTTTATCCGAACAGTCGGTAATGGCTATACCCATTGGAACAAGAGTACCAGTATTTCATTACCTCAACTTAAAAACTATGTAGATATTATCATCCAGATTTTCAAATCTAAATTTATGATGAAGTTTCTTCCAAATGTTTAATTCCTAAACGCATTTCAATTTCTGAGATGCGTTTTTCTTGTTCTGCAACTTTTTTATATAATTCTTCAACAGAGTAAGCTATAATTTTTTCCACCTTCTTCTCCTACTCCAGCACCTTACTGCCGACTACCAATCGTTTAACGACAACGTCCATCTCCTTAAATTCGGCATTCTCTGCACAGTAGCGGACGCTCTCGCTGATGATGTGACAAATAGATACGCCGTATTCGTTCGCCAGATCCGTAGCGATCTCCCAAGCATCTCTGTCAATCCGTGTTACTTTTTGCGCTGCGTTGTTCATAGTATTTCCTCCTACAACATATCTTCCACCCTACACCCTAGCGCCTTGGCGATGACCACCGCCTGCGACAGCGTCACTGTCTTCAGGTCGTTCTCGATCCGTGACAAGGTCGTGTAGTCTATCAAAGTTCGCTTAGCAAGCTCACGCAAGCCCAGCTTTTGAGCCATTCTCAGCTCCCTCATTTTCGCTCCATACATTGACTTTTTCCTTTCTACTAATAGGTCTTTTCAAAACTGTTGGTACTTGTCAACAGTTTTGATAGAATTATTCTATCGAATTTGAAAAAGTTTGACCTTCTTGACTTTTGTTTGTTTTATCTCCTTTTGAGATATTTTTAACTGAAGAATAAGTCAGTTTCACTCATTCCGAATTTATTAGCAATAATTGCCATTTCATAATCCTGAAAAGGAAACTGACCTTTTTCTTTAAGTTCATACTGACGACGATTTTTTAACCCAATCAAGTCCGCCATGTATAACGTAGTAAGCTCTCTTTTTCTACGTTCTTCCCTTAATCGAATTTTAGGAAGAAGAAATTGAGAACGTATTTTCTCTTTATTTGTCAACAATAATTCTCCTCTCTTATATAAGCCAAGTAATAATGATAACTAGAATAGTTAAGGCAATCAAAGACCAAGTGATAAATTTAGCGGTTTTGTTTTGCATTTTTTCTACCTTGTGCTATAATGAAATTACACAATAGTGGTTGGGGCTTTCGCCCCTTCCACTCTCTTCCTAGAAGAGTTTTGATATAAGATTTACCAGTGCAGAGATTAGATTGATGAGGGCTATTATCAAACCGATCTTGACTTCATTGGTAAGTCTTTTCTTTTTGTGCTTTTTCATTTAGTCCATCCTTTCTGTTGTTTTCCTTGTCTTAAGATTGCCTTTCTCAACCTCACAAGACTATTATATCTCATTTTGAGATATAAGTCAATGATTTTTTATCACTTTTTGAGATTTTTTTATTTATTTTTTTATCTCATTGTGATATATTAGTAGAGAAAGGAAATGTTTATGAATATACTAGGTAATTCTATTAAAGAAATCAGAAAATCTAAGAAAATGACACAAAACGAATTGTCACAGTTGACTGGTTTTAAACAAAATACTATATCCAATCATGAAAACGGCAAACGACAATTAGACGAAACAGATATTAGAATTTATGCTGCTGCTCTCGAAGTTGAGCCACAACAACTATTTAGTCTTTCTAAAGTTACCACCCCCACAGCGTCCCCAGATTCGCTCACACAGCAGATAACGGACAAGGTGGTACAATTAACCCCAGATAATAAAAAAATCGTGCTACGGACTTCTGAGGAGCTTCTGGAGAGACAAAAAGCAAACGGCGAGATGTACACAGAGCAAAACGAAGAAGAAACGAAGATAAACGAAGTATCAGAAAACATCATCAGACTGGACGACTACAGACAGACTACTTACCGTCGTGTTACTGGGGTTGTCTCAGCTGGTAGTGGTTCGATGCAGGACGACGATTTAGATATGGAGGTTTCATTCTATGAGGATGAAATCCCAGACGACTACGATGCTATCGCTTATGTCGTCGGCAACTCTATGGAGCCAAAGATAAAAAATGGCGACTACCTCTTTATCAAGAATACACCTCAAGTTGACTATAACACTATCGGCATCTTCCAAGTAGACGGCGCTAACTATGTCAAGAAACTGCGTCAGGGATATCTTGAAAGCTTGAATCCAGATTATGAAGATATACACCTAGACGAAAGCAACGACGTCCGAACTATCGGCGAAGTCGTGAGTATATACAGAGAAAATTAAAATAAATATGTGCAACAACTGATCCACACTAAAAGCTGATAGAGAGGTTTCTTATGAAACAGGAACGTAAAGTTTTAGGTATTCTAGCTATTATCTTCGGAGCGCTGGCTCTACTTGGCTCATGGATGCCTATTATCAATAATTTTTCATTCATTTTAGCTATTTTAGCTCTTATCTTCGGTTTAATTGGTTTTGCAGTAAACAGAAAAAGACCAAAGACGCTAGCTATTATTGGGACGGTTCTAGCAGTAGTGTCTATTGCTATTGTATTAGTAACTCAAGCAATGTACGCTAAATCATTGAAAGAACTAGGTAAAAACGTTGAAGAGACTGTTAGCTCTGTAAGCTCTTCTATCGAATCATCTCAAAAAGAAGAAGATGCTAAATTTAACTGGACAAAAGAACAGTTTGATGCGCTTCAAGTTGGCGATATTATCAACTATGGAGCTGGTGGAACTAACTACGATGACGTTGCTAGTGTTCACGGAGAACCTAACAACGTTACTACTAGTTCGGTTAACGACCACGACAGCAAGACAGTATCATATACTTCTGCTGGTAGCAAATACAAGAGCGTTATTCTTTCGTTTTCAAAACAAGACGACGGATCTTTCTTGTTGACTTCTAAAGTTAGCTCAGGTTTGGAATAATTCAAAACAAAAAAATCCCCACACTCACAAAGTTTGGCGACTCTGAGTGTGAGGATATACTGGATAGTAAAAGGCATTAAAAAGCCCTCTTTACTATACCCATTTTATCAAAAAAGTGAGGTAAAATCAATGATTGGAAAATATCAAAAAAATGGAACTACTGCTTATTACTTTAAAGCCTATCATGGAATAGATCCGTTGACTAACAAGAAGATTCAAACCTTTCGTCGTGGCTTTAAAACAGAACGTGAGGCGAGACTTGCTGAAGCAAAGTGCATCACTGAGTATGAAAAAAAGACATTCAGAGTAAAAAACACCACTACAACCACCTTTCTACAAGTCTATGAGATTTGGAAGGACCATTATAAAAACACTGTTAAAGAGTCAACCTACGTAAGCCAGACTAGCATTGCCGACCGTCATATCTTGCCGATTTTTGGAGATAAAGCTATAAACAAGATTACTATGACTATGTGTCAAACTCAAGTTAATAAGTGGGCAGACGAGTACAAAAGATTTTTTGGAATCATCAGCATAGCAAATCAAATCTTTGACTATGCTATTTCGATGGAGTTGATTGAAACGAATCCAATGAGAAAGACACTGAAGCCTAAACGACAAAAAAATAATACAGATGAACTTGAAAAGTTCTACAATAAAGAAGAACTGAAGGAATTTTTCAAAATCGTTAAAGGCTTCGACGATGATGAAATGCTGACGTATTTTAGATTACTAGCTTTTACCGGAATGCGAAAAAATGAAATTAGCGCTCTAAGATGGTCTGATATTGATTTAAAAAAAGGACAGATTACTGTCAATCAAACCTTGGCCAAGGGGGAAGATAATAAACTGATCTTTCAGACTCCAAAGACAAAAAAGAGTGCCCGAACAATTACCCTCGATTCAAAAACAATTAAGGTTTTAAAGGATTGGCACAAGTGTAGTACAAAAGGACTTCTTTTTAAAAACGAGAATGGAGAACCTAAGAGTGTTGTCCATGTCAACAATATGTTGAACAGAATCTGGAGGAAGCATCCTGATTTCAAACGAATAACACCTCATGGTTTTAGGCATACACACTGCTCACTACTCTTCGAAGCTGGTGCCACTATCAAGGAAGTTCAGGAAAGATTAGGTCATGAGAATATTCAAACCACTATGGACATCTATGCTCATGTCACTCAAAAAGCAAAGGATGAAGTGGCTGACAAGTTCGCTTCTTACATTGGTTTTTAAAATATGGGTATCAGCATGGGTATCAAAATAAAAAAATAGGCTCTCCGAAAACTCGGAAAGCCTTATTTAATGCTACTTAGAGCGATTATTTAGCGATTGGGTAAACAGAAACTTGTTTTTTATCGCGTCCTTTACGTTCAAAGCGTACTACGCCTTCAACTTTAGCGAACAAAGTATCGTCTCCACCACGTCCAACGTTTACACCTGGGTAGATGTGTGTACCACGTTGACGGTAAAGGATTGATCCACCTGTTACAGTTTGTCCGTCAGCTGCTTTAGCTCCAAGACGTTTAGCTTGTGAATCACGTCCGTTTGATGTAGAACCTCCACCTTTTTTGTGGGCGAAAAGTTGCAAGTTGTTAAGAGTCATTTTTAACATAATGTTTTCCTCCGTGTTAGTTTTCTGTGATAACTCTGGTTTGGACGAACTCTGAAGAGTTCTCCGATAAGTTTGCCATACCTAAGAAAAATGATTCAAAGAATAACTGAGTCATTTCTCTCTGGTGTGAAGGAAGATCTTTTGGAATTTCAACCATCAGATAACCACCTTCATCTTCGTTTAATTCTAGGATTGGTTCATAGCCTGCAAATTTCTCAATAGAATTGATAAAGTTAATGGCAAGCGTAGAAACCGATGCACACACGACATCTAAGCCGTATTCGCCACTCTCGGCGTGTCCAGTAATTTCCGCACTCCTCAGCTCGCCATCTTCGGCTCTCTCAAAGACTGCCTGTATCATGTGTTCTCCTTAAAATTAAGCGTTGATTGCGTTGATGACAACTTTAGTATATGGTTGACGGTGACCTTGTTTACGGTGACTACCTTTTTTAGGTTTGTACTTGTAAGTAACAACTTTCTTTTGTTTTCCTTGTTTTTCAACAGTTCCAACTACAGTAGCTCCAGCAACAAGTGGAGTTCCGACAACAGTGTTTTCACCACCAACAAGAACAACTTCGTTAAAAGTAACTTCTTGACCAGCTTCAACGTTCAATTTTTCAACGTAAACTGCTTGACCAACTTCAACTTTAACTTGTTTTCCGCCAGTTTTGATAATTGCGTATGTGCTCATTATGCACCTCCTATGATTTTTATGGGTTCCCCCGAATTTTTTGTGAAGACTCGCCTAGCATCGTGGGACGAACCACTTAAACTTGAATAATCAAGCAACGATGTTCGTGCGGTTGCACAGGAACGTGCATAGTCAACTCTTCAAGTATAGCATATCTCCTATTTTCTTACAAGTAATAACACCTAAAATGAAGCTTTTTCTTTTACTTTTTTCTGCCAAGAGGCAAAAAGCATGCTGATGTAAAAAATGCTCATCATAATAGGAACACCAAGAATGGTCTTTTCATAATAGAAAATCGTCAGATAAGCTGAAAAGACAACGCCAAGGACAAAACTACTAAGCAGGCTTACAAAGATAATCCCTTCACGTAAAAAAGGAGTGTGCTTGGTTCGGAAATAATCTCCAAAAGCCAGCATGGTCCGTTTGATATTCCCTGTCATAAAAGCGTTATTATAGGCAATACCCGAAACCTCACCAAAAGCAGTTGTCACCAGTCCCATACAGAAGGCCAAGGGCGGCACTAGATAGATATTATCTACAGTTTGCGGCACAAAACCAATAATGATTGATAAGATTGCCAAAGGAATCAATGACAGAATGGGCTTTTTCACAATTCTCAATTTTTCCTTATAAATCGTTAGTAAAAAGACCCCCATCATAAAAGCTAGCAAGGTCATTACTTTAGCACTAGCATCTAAAACATTGTGTTGAATGAGCCCTACTGATAGAAAGACGACATTTCCAGTTTGTCCAGCAACAAGAGTATTCCCTCGGACAATAAAAGTATAGGCATCTACATATCCTGCACAAAAAGTCAAAAAAAGCGCTAGCCTCTTAGACTGACGTGATATTTTTCTTATAGGCAGTAACCTCATTTTTCTTCCCATTTCATTTACTCATCTAATTATTGTACCACTTTCTTTGGAAAAGACCTAGCCTAGTAGCTTATTTAAAAATTTTTACCCTCTGTAACTTCTCAAAGTAACTTCCACCTCTCTCCCAAAACTGGAAGTTACTCTAAGACGACTCTGTTTTAGGGCTATTTGTCGTGCACTTTTTTCTGAGTCTTTTCTCTTTTGAACTCTTATATATCAAGAAAAAGAAAACCAGTGGAAGTTAGTCTAAGACGGATTTCCACTGATGGCACGCGTTTTTCTCATACTAAAAGCTAGGTTGTGGGAAACTGGAAGTTAGTTTTAGAAGTTACCAATTTTTCTCCTCTGTTGGATAGTCTCGTCCATCTATGTTATAATGAAAGAAGGATTTAAAATCGGAAAAGGAGTATCTATGCTTAAATTAGGTGTCATCGGAACAGGGGCTATTAGCCACCACTTCATAGAAGCAGCCCATGCCAGTGGAGAATACAAGCTGGTCGCAGTCTATTCTAGAAAACTAGAAACTGCGGCAACCTTTGCTTCTCGCTATCAGAATATCCAACTCTTTAATCAAGTAGAGGACTTCTTCAAGAGCTCCCTTGATGTGGTCTATATTGCTAGCCCAAACTCCTTGCATTTTGCTCAGGCAAAAGCTGCATTGTCTGCTGGTAAACATGTCATTCTTGAAAAGCCAGCTGTCACTCAGCCACAAGACTGGCTAGATTTGGTTCAAACAGCTGAAAAAAATCACTGTTTTATCTTTGAAGCAGCTCGTAATTACCATGAGAAAGCTTTCACTATCATCAAAAACTTTTTAGCAGATAAGCAAGTGTTAGGAGCAGATCTCAACTATGCCAAGTATTCTTCCAAAATGCCAGATTTGTTGGCTGGGGAGACACCAAATGTCTTTTCAGACCGTTTTGCTGGTGGAGCTCTTATGGATTTGGGGATTTATCCTCTCTACGCTGCCGTTCGCCTTTTTGGAAAAGCCCAGAACGCGACCTACCAGTCTCAACAGCTTGACAATAGCATTGACCTAAATGGAGATGGTATCCTCTTCTACCCAAACTTTCAGGTTCACATCAAGGCTGGGAAAAACATTACTTCCAATCTTCCTTGCGAAATTTATACGACAGATGGTACCTTGACCCTCAACACCATTGAGCATGTTCGCTCGACTATTTTTACCGACCACCAAGGCAATCAAGTCCAGCTCCCTATCCAACAGGCTCCTCATACGATGACTGAGGAAGTCGCTGCATTTGCACAGATGATTCAGCAACCAGACCAGACACTCTACCAGAATTGGCTGGATGATGCAGGCTCTGTTCATGAGCTACTATATACCATGCGCCAGACTGCTGGCATTAGATTTGAGGCAGAAAAATGAAAACCAAACTACCGACTGAATGGCAAGAACTGAGTGACCAACTCGGTTTCCAAGAATTCACTCCCATTCAAACCCAACTATTTGAGCCCCTTCTTGCTGGAGAAAACCTCCTAGGAGTGAGCCCAACAGGAACAGGCAAGACCCTAGCTTATCTCCTGCCCAGTCTTCTCAGACTTCAAAAGAAAAAAGCCCAACAACTCTTGATTCTAGCACCAAATACAGAACTTGCTGGACAGATTTTTGATGTATGTAAAACGTGGGCAGAAGCTATCGGTTTGACAGCTCAACTCTTCCTATCAGGTTCAAGTCAAAAACGACAAATTGAACGCCTTAAAAAAGGACCAGAAATTCTGATTGGAACTCCTGGCCGTATCTTTGAACTAATTAAATTGAAAAAAATCAAGATGATGAATGTGGAAACCATCATCCTGGATGAATTCGACCAATTACTAGATGATTCTCAGATTCACTTTGTTGAGAAAATCACTCACTACGCACCGCGTGACCACCAACTCGTCTATATGAGTGCGACGACCAAGTTTGACCAAGAAAAGATTGCGCCAAACACACGTACCATTGATCTCTCTGACCAAAAACTGGATAATATCCAGCATTTCTACATGCAGGTAGACCAACGTCACCGCGTTGATCTGCTACGAAAACTGGCTCATGTTGAGGATTTCCGCGGACTAGTCTTCTTTAACAGCCTGTCAGACCTTGGAAGTGCAGAAGAAAAATTACAGTATCGTGATATCTTGGCTGTTTCCCTCGCTAGTGATGTTAATGTCAAATTTAGAAAAGTCATATTAGAAAAGTTTAAAGATAAGCAACTAACCCTACTCCTTGCAACTGAGCTTTTGGCTCGTGGAATTGATATCGATAGCCTAGAATGTGTCGTAAACTTTGATATCCCAAGAGATAGCGAAACCTACACACACCGTGCTGGCCGTACTGGCCGTATGGGCAAGGAAGGTTATGTTATCACTCTCGTCACTCATCCAGAAGAAATCAAAAAACTCAAGAAATTTGCGAGCGTACGTGAAATTGTCTTGAAAAACCAAGAACTCTATATCAAATAATCCCCCATTGCTCTATACACATCTAGTGTATGGAGCTTTTTCTGTAAGCAATTCAATTTTATACTCTTCGAAAATCTCCTTCAAACCGCGTCAGCTTCGCCTTGCCATATGTATGGTTACTGACTTCGTCAGTCTTATCTACAACCTCAAAACAGTATTTTGAGCATCCTGCAGCTAACTTCCTAGTTTGCTCTTTGATTTTCATTGAGCATTAGTTCAATATCTGAAAAAAAGAACCTTGCATAGCAAGATTCTTTTAGTGTCTGACTTAAATAATTGTTCTTCTGGGAACTAAATCGAATTAAGCTTCGATTTCTGTAACCATACCTGAACCAACAGTACGTCCACCCTCACGGATAGAGAATGTAGTACCTTGTTCTACGGCGATTGGGTGGATCAACTCAACGTCGATTGTCACGTTATCACCAGGCATTACCATTTCAGTACCTGCTGGAAGTTCGATTGAACCTGTAACGTCAGTAGTACGGAAGTAGAATTGTGGACGGTAGTTGTTGAAGAATGGAGTGTGACGTCCACCTTCTTCTTTAGTAAGGATGTAAACTTCACCTTTGAATTTAGTGTGTGGGTTGATTGAACCTGGTTTAGCGATAACTTGTCCACGTTCGATTTCATCACGTTGAACACCACGAAGAAGGACACCTACGTTATCTCCGGCAAGACCTTCGTCAAGTTGTTTACGGAACATTTCAACACCAGTAACAACTGCTTTTTGAGTTTCTTCTTTGATACCAACGATTTCGATTTCGTCGTTGACTTTAACGATACCACGGTCGATACGTCCTGAAGCAACTGTACCACGTCCAGTGATTGAGAATACGTCTTCGACTGGAAGAAGCAATGGTTTGTCAGTGTCACGTTCTGGTTCTGGGATGTACTCATCAACTGTGTTCATCAATTCCATAACGATGTCTTCGTATTTAGTGTCACCTTCAAGGGCTTTAAGAGCTGAACCTTGGATAACTGGAAGATCGTCACCTGGGAAGTCATATTCTGACAATAGGTCACGGATTTCCATTTCAACCAATTCAAGCAATTCTTCGTCGTCAACCAAGTCAACTTTGTTCATGAAGACGATAAGGTGTTTAACACCAACCTGACGTGAAAGAAGGATGTGTTCACGAGTTTGTGGCATTGGTCCGTCAGTTGAAGCTACTACAAGGATAGCTCCGTCCATTTGAGCGGCACCAGTGATCATGTTTTTAACGTAGTCCGCGTGTCCTGGAGCGTCGATGTGAGCGTAGTGACGTTTTTCAGTTTCGTACTCAACGTGCGCAGTGTTGATAGTGATACCGCGTTCGCGTTCTTCTGGAGCAGCATCGATAGACGCATAGTCTTTAGGTTGGTTAACTGATGAAGGCAAGCGACGTGCCAAAACAGTTGTGATAGCTGCAGTTAGGGTAGTTTTACCGTGGTCAACGTGTCCGATAGTACCAATGTTAACGTGTGGTTTACTACGATCGTATTTTTCTTTTGCCATTTGAGTAAAAGCCTCCAATAAAATATATTTTATAGATAGACAGTAGGCAATACAGTCTAACTTTCCTTACTATTTTATCAAATTTCAGCTAAATTGCAAGTGTTTTACAAAGTTTTTGTGAATTATTCTTAATCGGCTGATCTAAACGGCACTTCTACTCCTATAATTTACCTAAAGAAAAGAAAAATCAGGAATTTCCTGACTTTTACTTAGCTAATTCTCTTTCTCGTTCTTTCTTTATTTTATGATTTTCATACAAACGGGATAAGAACTTAGAAATTTCTTTTAAGATAGAATAGGTTGGCACTGCGACAATCATTCCAACTACACCATAGATATTGCTTGACAACAAAAGTAAAACCAAAATCGTGATTGGATGAACCTTCATAACACTTCCTACGATTCGAGGGTAGAGGATATTTCCATCCACTTGTTGAATAATCAGCATATAAATAACTGCAATCAGCATTCTATGGGGATCAGTAAAGACATTGGCGATAATCATCGGAATCAGACCAATACTTGGTCCTACATAAGGAATGAGATTGGCTAACCCTGAAAAGATGGCAAAGACCAAAGCGTATTTCAAACCGATTACGCTATATCCGATAAAGGCCAAACAACCAATAATAATCGCATCAATGGCGACTCCACTAATATAGCGAGCGATTGTAGCATTCAAATTTTTTAAAAGACCTGTAATATGCAACTTATCTCGCTTTAAAACAGTACGCTCAAGCATCGGCAAGAATTTGTGACCATCTAACAAAAAATAAATTAAAAACACAGGGGTCATGATAATAATCAAAACAGTACTAAAGAGCGCAGATAGGACACTTCCAACACTATTCGTTACACTATTTAGGATATTTTGTAGAATATCTACATAGGAGAGATTTAACTGTTGAATAGTCGCTTGAATATCCAAATTTTGAAAGGCTGGATAGGTAGATAAATCCACAATCAAATCTTGCAAACGACTATAAATTGTCTGACTTGTTGCAATCAAACTTGTCAGCTGATTAATCAAAATCGGTAAGAGATAGACTACCCCAATAACTAGCCCCCAAACCAAGGCGCACAAGGTTAGTAGAATACCAATGATACGGTTAATTTTGAAATACTTTTGTAAAAAATTTACAATAGGATTGGTCAAATAATATAAAAAACCACCTAAAAGAAAGGGAATCATTATAGTGTTTGCAACGCTTACAAAAGGTGTAATAATCGCTCCCATCTCTCTCCATAAATAAAAGATAATGGTTAATAGTAAAATCTCACTGGTCCAAAAAAATAATTTATTCTTACGAAACATGAGGTACCTCCATTCATCTATTTTACCACACTTTCAAAAAAGCTTCTTTCTTATATCATGAAACTGGAAATATTTTTTTCTTTATGATAGAATAAACTTACTATGAAAAAAATAATTTTAACTCTTTTAAGCCTTTCCGTTATTGGCTCAGCATCTACTGTTGCTGCTCAAGATTTTAATATTGCTGCTAAACATGCAATTGCCGTTGAGGCAAATACTGGTAAAATTCTCTATGAGAAAGATGCAACCCAGCCAGTTGAAATTGCTTCAATCACAAAGTTAATTACTGTTTATCTTGTCTATGAAGCCTTGGAAAACGGCAGTATTACACTATCAACTCCGGTAGATATTTCTGATTATCCTTACAAATTAACGACAAATTCTGAAGCGAGTAACGTTCCTATGGAGGCTCGTAATTATACCGTCGAACAACTGCTCGAAGCAACCCTAGTATCTAGTGCTAACAGTGCGGCTATTGCCCTAGCTGAGAAAATTGCTGGCTCAGAAAAAGATTTCGTCGATATGATGCGGGCAAAACTCTTAGAATGGGGAATTCAGGATGCCACTGTTGTCAATACGACTGGTCTTAACAATGAGACTCTAGGGGATAACATTTACCCAGGATCTAAAAAAGATGAGGAAAATAAGCTCAGTGCTTATGATGTCGCTATCGTTGCTCGCAATCTCATCAAAAAATACCCACAAGTCTTGGAAATCACGAAAAAACCTTCTTCTACTTTTGCTGGAATGACAATCACTTCTACCAACTACATGTTAGAGGGTATGCCTGCTTATCGCGGTGGTTTTGATGGCCTTAAAACAGGAAATACAGACAAAGCTGGAGAATCTTTTGTTGGTACTACTGTCGAAAAAGGGATGAGGGTTATCACAGTTGTTTTGAATGCAGATCATCAAGACAATAATCCTTACGCTCGCTTCACAGCTACTTCTTCACTAATGGATTATATCTCTTCTACATTCACACTTCGCAAAATCGTTCAAAAAGGCGATGCCTATCAAGATAGTAAAGCCCCTGTACAAGATGGAAAAGAAAATATGGTCACTGCCATTGCCAAAGATGATATCTCTCTAATTGAACGTGTTGGGAATCAATCTTCCCAATCTGTTCAATTCACACCTGATTCTAAGGCAATTCCAGCACCACTTGCAGCCGGAACTGTGGTTGGACATTTGACTTATGAAGACAATGATTTGATTGGTCAAGGTTACATCACTACAGAACGTCCTAGTTTTGAAATGGTAGCAGAAAAGAAAGTTGAAAAAGCCTTCTTCTTAAAAGTTTGGTGGAATCAGTTTATCCGATTTATCAACGAGAAATTATAAAAAAATCGCGATTTTAAACCGCGATTTTTTATTACAAATTCATCTTCAAAGTCCTTGATTTTCGAATAGTATCAAAGTCCTTGATTTTTAGTAAATCTAAAATCAAATTTTACCCAACTGACCCTTCCATTTCATAGCTAATCAAGCGGTTCAGCTCAACTGCATATTCCATTGGAAGTTCTTTCGTGAAGGGTTCTACAAATCCCATAACAATCATCTCTGTTGCCTCAGATTCTGACAAGCCACGACTCATGAGGTAATAGAGTTGTTCCTCTGAAATCTTAGATACCTTAGCTTCGTGTTCCAAAGCAACTTGCGAGTTGTGGATTTCATTAAATGGAATAGTATCTGATGCTGACAAGTCATCCATAATAATGGTATCACACTCAATGTGAGAAACAGATTTCTTAGAGTTTTTATTAAAGGTTACTTGTCCACGATAGTCAACCTTTCCTCCACCTTTAGCGATGGATTTAGACACGATAGACGAGCTAGTATGTGGAGCATTGTGAATCATCTTAGCACCCGTGTCTTGGTGTTGCCCTGCATTAGCAAAGGCAATAGAAAGCATGGTACCACGCGCACCTTCTCCATCTAGGTAAACAGACGGGTATTTCATAGTCGTTTTAGCCCCCAAGTTTCCATCGATCCACTCAACAGTCGCATCTTTCAAGGCTTTGGCACGTTTCGTTACCAAGTTATAGACGTTATCAGACCAATTTTGGATGGTCGTATAGCGCATATAAGCACCATCCAAGGCAAAAATTTCTACAATGGCGGCGTGCAAGCTGTTGCTTGAATAAGTTGGCGCTGTACATCCTTCTACGTAATGAACACTTGCTCCCTCATCAACGATAATCAGAGTACGTTCAAACTGACCAGTATTTTCATTGTTGATACGGAAGTAGGTTTGAAGTGGAATATCTACCTTGACACCTTTTGGTACGTAGATAAAGGTTCCACCAGACCATACAGCCGAGTTAAGGGCAGCCAACTTGTTATCTGTCGGCGGTACCAACTTAGCAAAGTATTGTTTAAACAAGTCTGGATATTCCTTGAGGGCAGAATCCGTATCTGTAAAGATAATCCCCAATTTCTGGAACTCTTCCTTCATGTTGTGGTAAACTACTTCTGACTCGTACTGGGCAGAGGCACCGGCTAGATAAGCACGCTCAGCTTCTGGTATCCCAATACGTTCAAAGGTTTCTTTAATTTTTTCAGGAACCTCATCCCAAGAACGGGCTGGTTTATCAGATGGTTTTTGGTAGTAGATCAAGTCATCAAAATCAATCTCTGACAAGTCTGCTCCCCAAGTTTGCATGGGCATTTTTTTGAAGGTTTCATAAGACTTCAAACGAAATTCTAGCATCCACTCAGGTTCTCCCTTAGCAGCTGATAGTTCACGAATGACATCTTCATTCAGTCCTTTTCCTGTCGATAGGACAGGCTCTACATCATCATGGAAACCAAATTTATATTCACCAAGATCAATTGGTTTTGGTTCTACTCTTTCTTCAGCCATAATATCCTTTCTTTCATTCTTCATTTCTACTGATTCATAAGACAACAGAAACTTGTCTTATTGTTTTTCTTGATTTTCAATTGTTTTCTTAAGGGCATTCCAAGCTAGGGTTGCACACTTAATTCGTTGAGGGAATTTGGCAACACCTGACAAGAAAGCTGCATCGCCTAGTTGGTCTTGGCGTTCATCTTTTTGTCCTTGAGCCATTTCAGAAAAAATAGTTGCAAGTTCTAAAATTTCTTGTTTAGTTTTTCCTAAAACTGCATCTGTCATCATGCTAGCAGAGGCAGTTGAGATGGTACAACCTGAGTTTAGAAAAGCGATATCTTCCAAACGGTCATCTACATCAAACTTGACAGAGAGGTTGATGACATCTCCACAAGTCGGATTGTTGAGACTGATTTGCTCAGCATCTTCCAACTTCCCTTGGTGATGTGGATTTTTCGAATGATCTGCTACCACTGCCATATAAAGGCTATCTAGTTTAGAAAGTGCCATTGAAAAACTCCTTTGTCTTTTGTAAGGCATCGACTAGCTTGTCGCAATCTGCCTTGGTATTGTAGATATAAAAACTTGCACGAGCTGTTGCTGGAACATCCAAATACTGGAGCAAGGGTTGCGCACAGTGGTGACCCGCACGAACTGCCACACCTTCATAATCCAAAGCCGTTGCAAGGTCGTGAGGATGAAGGTCGCCTAGGTTAAAAGCAATGACACCTGAGCGTTGAGCCAAATCTTGTGAACCATAGATAGTCAGTCCTTCAATTGCCTGCAATTTTGGAAAGACATATGCGATCAGTTCTTGTTCATGGCCTTCAATAGCATCCATGCCAATATTTTCAAGATAATCCACTGCAGCTGCAAGTCCAATTGCTCCTGCCATATTAGGAGTCCCAGCCTCAAATTTCCAAGGTAATTCCTTCCAACTAGCAGATTGTTCATAAACGAAATCAATCATCTCACCACCAAATTCAACTGGTGACATTTGTTCTAAATACTTCTCTTTTCCGTACAGAACACCGATACCAGTCGGACCAGCCATCTTGTGACCTGAAAAGGCAAATAAGTCCACATCCAAATCCTGGACATCAATCTTCATATGAGGTGTAGACTGAGCACCATCTACCACCATGATGGCTCCAACTTGGTGGGCCATTTGAGTGATTTCTTTGATTGGATTGACCACACCAAGAACATTGGAGGCATGAGCTAGGGAGACAAACTTTACCTTGTCCGTCAATTTTGCTCGCAAGTCAGCCATATCCAAAGCTCCGTCTTTGAGATAAACATAGACAAGCTCAGCCCCAGTCTTACGACAGGCTTCCTGCCAAGGAATGATATTGGAATGGTGTTCCATGATAGAGAGCAAAACTTGGTCTCCCTCAGTCAAGACTTCCTCAGCAAAGCGAGCTACCCAGTTAAGACTGGTTGTCGTTCCTCTGGTGAAGAGAACTTCCTTTGTTGAGCCTGCATTGATAAACTTACGAATGGTTTCACGAGCCGCCTCATAGGAAGCTGTCGCCCTTTCTGCCAAGGTATGAACGCCACGGTGAACATTGGCATTGTCCTGCTCATAGTAGCGGTTGATTGTTTCCAGTACTGCTAGTGGTTTTTGTGTCGTCGCAGCATTGTCCAGATAGACCAACGGTTCATCGTTGACAATCTGGTCTAAAATTGGAAAATCCTTGCGAATCGCTTCTACATCTAACATAGGCTACCCCTTAGCGTTTTGACAATTTTTCTTCGATAGTCGCAATCATTTCATCACGAACTTCCTTGACTGGAATCTCCACGATAACAGATCCAAGGAAACCACGGACAACCAAGCGTTCTGCAGTTGCCTTGTCCAAACCACGACTCATGAGGTAGTACATATCTTCTGGGTCTACCTGACCGATAGAAGCCGCGTGTCCTGCAGTTACGTCATTTTCATCAATCAAAAGAATTGGGTTAGCATCTGAACGCGCTTGATCTGAAAGCATGAGAACACGGCTCTCTTGTTGGGCATCTGCTCCCTTAGCACCCTTGATGATGTGACCGATACCATTGAAGGTCAAGGTTGCTTTTTCAAGAATAACCCCATGTTGGAGGATATTTCCGATTGAGTTGCAACCATAGTTAGTCACTCTAGTATCAATCCCTTGAACCTGACGACCACTTGAAAGAGCTACAACTTTCAGGTCAGCATGGCTACCATTACCAATCAAGTCACTATCAAAATCAGCAACGACATTTCCTTCGTTCATGACACCAATTGCCCAATCAATGCTTGCATCGTTGCCTAATTTACCACGACGGCTAATGTAAGCAGTGACGTTTTCACCTAGACGGTCAATCGCAGCAAACTTGACTTGAGCACCAGAACGTGCAATTACTTCTACTGTGATATTAGCAGTTGCTTTGGCACTTCCTTCACCGCGTGACTCTAAACGCTCCAGATAACTAATCTTAGAATTTTTACCAGCGATAATCATAATATGCTTGTTAAACGGCACATCACTATCACTATCTTGGTAGAAAATACCTTCGATTGGCTCTTTAATTTCAACGTTATCAGGAATATAGAGAACAGCACCACTATTGAAATAAGCTGTATGGTAGGCTGCCAACTTGTCATCGTCATACTTAACAGATGACATGAAGAATTCTTCTACGAGCTCTGGAATTTCTTCTAAAGCTGAATGGAAATCTGTAAAGACAACACCCTGTTCAGCCAACTCAACTGGAATTTGCTCAAAAACAGTTTGCGTTCCTACTTGCACCAACTTCAAATGGTTATCTAGTGCAGTGAAATCTGGAACATTTACTGATGGCTCGCTTTCTGTAATCGTCCCATCCCCCAGATTCCAACGGTGGAATTTGACACGCTCAATAACTGGTAATTCCAAAGTCTCAATCTTGTCAAAAGCTTTTTGACGGAGATCAGCCAACCAGCTTGGTTCAGCGTGCATTTCTGAAAAAAGTTTAATATTTTCTTTAGTCATTTACTTCTCCTAAAAGATACGAGGGAATTACAATTCTTCCTTGTAGTCGTAGCCAAGTTCTTCAGCTAGTTTTGCGTATCCTTCACGTTCCAAACGCGCAGCCAATTCTGGACCACCTGAAAGGACAACACGACCTTCCATCATCACATGTACCACATCAGGTGTAATGTAGTTCAAAAGACGTTGATAGTGAGTGATAATCATAGCACCAAAGCTTTCACCACGCATGGCATTCACACCTTTAGACACAACTTTAAGTGCGTCAATATCAAGACCAGAGTCAATCTCATCCAAAAGTGCGAAAGTTGGTTCCAACATCAAAAGTTGAAGAATTTCATTACGTTTTTTCTCACCACCAGAGAAGCCTTCGTTGAGGTAACGCTCAGCCATTTCTTCTTTCATGTTGAGCAATTCCATCTTCTCATCCAATTTAGTAATAAACTCACGAACTGAAATCTTCTCATCGTCTTCTTTACCAGCATTCATGGCTGCACGAAGAAACTCAGCGTTAGTAATTCCAGGAATTTCTGATGGGTATTGCATAGCAAGGAAAAGTCCCATACGCGCACGCTCATCCACTTCCAACTCAAGGATGTTTACGCCATCAAACAAAACTTCACCTTTAGTTACTTCATAGTTTGGATTTCCCATGATAGCGGCAGAGAGAGTCGATTTACCTGTACCATTTGGTCCCATGATAGCGGCAATTTCTCCTGTTTTCAGGGTCAGGTTAACCCCTTTTAAAATTTCTTTTCCTTCAATCTCAACGTGAAGATCTTTGATCTCTAATACTGACATGATAGTTCCTTTCTTTTTCAAGGCCTTTACAGTTCTTACTGGAAACATACTAGTTGTCTCTAGAAAATACGGTAATACTCAATGAAAATCAGAGAGCAAACTAGGAAGCTAGCCGCAGGTTGCTCAAAGTACCGCTTTGAGGTTGCAGATAAAGCTGACGTAGTTTGAAGAGATTTTCGAAGAGTATAAAAGGTCTATAAATATACTTTTCTAGTATAACAAAAAAAAGCCTAAAAGGCTTTGATTTTGTCTGGAAGCTGAGGGCTAGTCTTTCCTATTAAAATGCTGATCGATGACATCAACGATTTTGCCCATCACATAACTGACTCGGAAATTTCTAAAGAGCAAAATGGCCCAAAAGGCTGCCATAATATAGCGGCCAGTCATCCAGGCTTCATTGAAAAAATAGGTCTCAGCAGCTGTAAACAGCGCCATAATAATAAATTGTTGTTTATTCATAAACTTATTGTATCATGAAATCTTTCTTTAGTCTTCCTCTACCTTCACTTTATTAGCCAAAAATTCAAAACCTTCTGGAATCAGACTTTCTTCTGCTTCTTTTTCAGCTTGAGAAGATTTAGCTTTGGCTGAAAAGGCTGCGCGAACTTCTTTCCATTCTTCCATGGAAATAGCTAAAATCTCAGGTGAAAAACCTGCTGCCTGACTGAGGATATTGCCAAACATGGTGTTGAGATTGTCCCGTTTCATGGTTTGACCAGCATTAAAGTTAGACTCAAAAGCAAGAATAGCATGGTGTTCATTGGCGGCAACCGGTTGAGAACCAACCAGCAAAGCCTTGTCAGGACCACCTAGACTTTCAATTACCTCTCCCCAGGCATTCTGCAAGCGAATCAGATTTTGACGTGCTAAATCAGGATTTTCGACAGCCTCTTGTAAGATAGATTGAACTTTATTGCGATCCACACGATAGACTGTTTTGCCTGCCGCTGGACGACTAGGGGCTGGATTTGTTGGCTTAGCTACGGTTCCCACATTGGCGAGTTCTTGTTTGAGACGGGCAACTTCCTGTCTCAGCGTAGCAATTTCACTTTCAACCGCCCCTGAAAGAGCTGGTTCAGGCTTAATCTCCGCTAAACGAATGGTCATCATTTCAGCATAGATTTTAGGCTGCAAACTAGACTTAATATCTGCTAAACTCACTGTCGCCAAGCGAATCATTTCAAACAGCTTTTCCTGCGAAATAGCCAGATTATCTACAAAGACTGGACTATGGTGAGTGTTTTCTCCTCCTGTTTGAACAATTAACAAATCTCTTAAATAGTGCAAAAGATCCGTCACAAAACGGGTCATGCTCTTACCATTATCAAAGAGAAGATTTAAGCAAGACAAGGCCTTGGGAACATCCTGTTGAGACAAGGCAGCCACATAATCATCCAAGGCTGATAGGCTAATGGTGCCAGTAATTTCTTCAGAGATGGCAGTCGTCAATTCATTTCCCTGTGTCAAACTCAGGGCTTGATCCAAAATAGACAAGGCGTCCCGCATTCCACCTTCCGCCCGTCTGGCAATGATCTCCACAGCCTCTGGTTCAGAACTAATATTTTCTTTTTCTAAGATATAGTGGATATGTTCCTTAATATCCTGTGTCTTAATTGATTTAAATTCAAAACGTTGCACACGGGATAGAATAGTCGCAGGAATCTTGTGCAATTCAGTAGTGGCCAAAATAAAGACTACATTCTGTGTTGGCTCTTCCAGCGTCTTTAGGAGGGCATTAAAAGCCCCTGTAGACAGCATGTGAACCTCATCTATGATATAAACCTTATAACGAGCAAGGCTAGGCGCATAGGTAGATTTATCGCGAATTTCACGGATTTCATCCACCCCATTATTAGAGGCTGCATCCATTTCAATGACATCTTCTAAACTACCGTCCGTCACTGCTTGACAAATATAGCAGTTATTGCAAGGTTCGCCACCCACTTGATTGGGACAGTTCATAGCTTTGGCAAAAATCTTAGCCACACTGGTTTTTCCCGTTCCACGAGGACCAGAAAAAAGATAAGCGTGACTTATTTTTTCTTGTTTCACTGCTTGTTTAAGAGTCTTAGCCACAACTTCCTGTCCAACCAACTGAGAGAAGTTTTGACTTCTATATTTTCGATAAAGTGCTTGATACATTAGGCTTTCTCCCCAAACATTGTAAAGTCCCATTCTGTCTTTTCAAGCAAAATAGCGACAAATTGTTCCAAATAATCTCGATCCATAGCATCATAATCATCAATCTCTGAAGAATCCAGATCCAGAACTCCAAGTAATTGACCATTCTTTACCATCGGCACCACAATTTCACTTTTAGCTCGACTATCACAAGAAATATAGTTGGGATAAGTTGTTACATCACCAACCAGAACAGTTTCCTGAAAATAGGCTGCCTCACCACAAACACCCTTACCCAGTGCAATACGGATGCAGGAAACACCTCCTTGGAAGGGACCTAAAACCAATTCCTTTCCATCGAACAAATAAAAGCCTGCAAATACGGTATTAGGAAAATGTGATTTTATGAGAGCACTGGCGTTGGAAAGATTAGCCAAAACATTAGTTTCACCTTCCAATAGGAAGGACAATTCTTCATTTAACATTTGATAACGTGATTGTTTTTCTGATTTTAACATAGAACTATTATATCAAAAAAAGGAGCAGAGACAAAAGAAAAATCCCTTGTTTAGTAAACAAAGGATTTTGTGAATTTTCAATTTGATTAAAGTTCGATATCACCGAACAAGTCAGCCATTGAGAATCCTGTTTGTGTTTCTGGAAGTTCAAAATCACGTTTTTCTTGACGTTTTGGACGACGTGGACGAGCAGCACGTTTTTCTTCTTTTTGTCCTTCTTCTTGAGCTGGACGCTCTTCAAGAGCTTTAATAGAAAGTGATACGCGCTCTGCATCTGCGTTAACTTCAAGAACTTTAACTTGAACTTCTTGACCAACTTTAAGAGCTTCTTTTGGATTTTCAATACGTTTGTGTGAAATTTGTGATACGTGAACAAGTCCATCGATACCTGGCAATACTTCAACAAATGCACCGAAGTCAGTCAAACGTTTAACTGTTCCTTCTACTACATCACCTTTAGCCAATTTTTGCTCAACGCCATCCCATGGTCCAGGTGTTGTTGCTTTAAGTGAAAGTGATACACGTCCTTCTTCTTCGTTAAGATCAAGGATTTTCACTTCAATTTCTTCACCAACAGTTACAACTGATTTTGGTGATACGTTACGTTCATGTGACAATTCAGTCAAGTGAACCAATCCGTCAACACCACCAAGGTCGATGAAAGCACCGAAGCTTGTGATACGTGCAACTTTACCAGTTACAACATCACCAACAGCCAATTTACCGAATACTTCAGCGCGAGCTGCTGCTGTAGCTGCTTCAACAACTTCACGACGTGAAAGGATGAAGCGGTTTTCTTTAGCATCAACTTCTTTGATTTTAGCGTCAAATTCTTGACCTACAAAACGCTCAGTGTTACGTACGAAACGAGTATCCAACATTGAAGCTGGGATAAATCCACGAACACCTTCAAATTCTACTGAAAGTCCACCTTTAACGGCACGAGTTCCTTTAACAGTAACAACTTCTTCTTCGCGACCAACAAGTTTGTCCCATGCTTTGCGAGCTTCAAGGCGTTTTTTAGATACAAGGTATGTAACTGTATCAGTATCTTTACCAACTACTTGACGAAGTACAAGAACATCCAATACTTCTCCTACTTTAACAAAGTCATTGATATCTGCATCGCGATCGTTTGTCAATTCGCGAAGAGTCAAGACACCTTCAACACCAGTTCCAGAGATTGCAACGTTAGCTTGAGTCGCATCAACTGTCAATACTTCAGCACTAACAACATCACCAGTCTCAACTTGGCTAACGCTATTTAGCAAATCTTCAAATTCGTTCATCTAAAAAATCCTCCAACAATCAAGTTTTTTCTTAAACTTGACATACTTATAATTTTTTTCCTAAGCACCCGCAAGGACATGTTCATATCGTTCACGTCTTTCAATTATAAAAATAAAATACCCTAAGATATTTTTCTTTTTATCTTGATCATTACCTAAGAACTGGGGTAGCTGGATTCGAACCAACGCATGAGGGAGTCAAAGTCCCTTGCCTTACCGCTTGGCTATACCCCATTGATGAAATGGAGAGAGAGGGATTCGAACCCCCGAACCCGAAGGAGCGGATTTACAGTCCGCCGCGTTTAGCCTCTTCGCTATCTCTCCTACAATCAATATGGACTATTATATCATGAAAATTTCAAAAAAACAAGACTTATTTTGCTAAATTATAATTTTCAATCAAAATTTCCACAGCTTTTTCCAATTTTTTATAAAAACTATCGACATTCCCATTCTTTATGATGGCAAATTGTCCGTCTAATTCGGCAATTTCTCCGATAACTTTTTTACCAATGGTCAAGGTATAGCCTTCAAAACTGTCTTTTCCTACATTAACTTTAGCATCTGCTACTTGAATTTCAATTTTTTTATCTTTCTTACTCATTTCATACCTCTCTTCACTTTTTCTATTTTACAAGAAAATCCAAAAACTAGCAAGAAAAAACTCTATATCAGGCTTGTCTAATATAGAGTTTTCTGCGTTATTTAATGTGTTTTTCTAGTTCTTTTTGGTACTTACCGTTTGATTCCAATTTTTCTTTTTGCCATTTTTTCAGTGCTTCTTCATATTCTTTCGTTGTAACGATATCTTTTTGCAATTTCATTCCTTTAAAGATATATGGGTCACCCTTAATACCAACTTGTGAGTACGGTTTTGAGAATGGCACGACATTACTTACAACTGGAGAACCACCAGATGAGGCTGTCGGCATCAATAATGAACTATCTGTCAACCAAGCTTGAGCCTTGGCATATTTTTCATAGCGCTCTTCAAGATTCGTAGTTTCTGAATCGGCATCATCCAATAATTTCTTATACTGGTCCAAACCAATCTTAGCTACGACATCCTTGTCTTTTCCTTTAGTGATACCTAGGTGTTTCATAGCAGAACCTGATTTAGGATCCATGATAGTTAAATAAGATGCTGGGTCTTGATAACTTGGAGCCCATCCTGTACTATTCAAATCATAGTCTTTTTGGGAAGGAACACGCGCTTGTGAAGTGATTGTTTCCTTTTCATTATCTGTCATTTGAAGAACGTCGATGACAACATTTTCAGCACCAAGAGTTGATTCGATTGACTGTTTGAAAGAGTTGCTTTGTTGAACGGCGATGGTATCTGTTTGTTCAACTGGAACATCCAAGTGAATTGGGAAGGTCACACCTTTAGATTCCAAGTCTTTCTTAGCTTTTTCAAATGCTGCTTTAGCCTTGTCAGGATTGTAGATAGAGTCCTTACCGTCAACTAGCTCAACACCTTTCCATTGGTCACCGTAGTTCACCAACTCTGCTTGAGCAATTTGACCAAAGTTCTTACCACTTGCTTGCACAAAGTTGTCAGGAACGAGGCTGTTACGAATAATCTTGTCCGCCCCATCTTCACCATTTAACTGAGCAGCATAAGAATGGCGGTTAAAGGCAAAGTTGATAGCCTGACGGAAATCCTTATTGAGCATCGCTTCTTTTGTAGAAGTCTTTTGCTCCTCACTTGTTTTCGCAGTTTTATTGTATGACTGACGATTTACGTTAAAGGTGAAGTAATAACTACTTGAGTCCTGTGGGCTATAAGTAATTTTATCTCCGTATTGTTCCAAAGTTGAAGCAAAGTTTGAGCTACTTGGAAAGAGACGGGCCGTCGTATAGGCACCTGAAGAGAAGCTACGAATCAACGATTCCTGATCAGAACCATCGTAGTAGGTCAATTTAATCTTCTCGATTTTTACCTTTTCTTTATCCCAGTAGTTTGGATTTTTCTCGTATTCGATTAACGATTTAGAAGTCAAGGTCTTCAAGATATAAGGACCATTGTAAAGAATCCCTGCTGGAGTAACTGCTCCATAATCTTTACCTGATGCCTTCAAAAACTCTTCATTTACAGGCAACATCGTCGCTGTTGTCACTTTAGAGTTCCAGAAACTTTCTGGTTTGTTTAGGGTATATTCAACTGTATAATCGTCCAAGGCCTTAACACCAACTGTGGAGAAATCGTTCGTCTCACCAGTCATGTAGGCATCCAAACCCTTGATTGAATTTTGGATGAGAGAGACACCATCTGACTTACCGTCAGCTACGTGTTTCAATCCTGTTACAAAGTCATGGGCTGTTACTTCTGCATATTCTTCACCCTCAGAAGTGTACCATTTAACCCCTTTACGAAGTTTGTAGGTATAAGTCAAACCATCTTTTGACACAGACCAATCCTCAGCCAAGGAAGGAATAACATTTCCGTACTGGTCGTTTTCCATCAAGCCATCAACCACGTTCCCGATGACATCTGTTGTAGATGTCCGAGTCGCTATACTATAGTCCAAAGATGCTGGATCTACTGCATAGACATATGAAAATGTTGTCGGTGCATCTGCTTCTTTATCAGCTTTTCCACAAGCCACTAAAAGAGCTGTTGTGCTCAGGACCACTCCTGCTGTTAAGAGCCACTTTTTCGATTTCATCAAAAATCTCCTTTTGTTTGTTTTAATCTACTTTTACAATCCAACCTTCTGGCGCTTCAATATCACCAAACTGAATACCTGTCAATTCATCATAGAGTTTACGAGTCACAGGGCCAACTTCTGTTTCACTATAGAATACATGGAAATCATCACCGTGCTGAATTCCACCAATTGGCGAAATAACTGCTGCTGTACCACAGGCACCTGCCTCTACAAAACGGTCAAGGTTATCAATTGGAACATCTCCCTCAATAGGAGTCAAGCCCAAGCGGTGTTCTGCCAAATAAAGCAAAGAATACTTAGTAATAGATGGCAAGATAGATGGACTCAATGGTGTTACAAACTCATTGTCAGCTGTAATTCCAAAGAAGTTAGCTGAACCGACTTCTTCAATCTTTGTATGAGTTGAAGGGTCTAGGTAGATAACATCTGAGAAATGACGTGATTTCGCCAATTTCCCTGGCAAGAGACTGGCAGCATAGTTCCCACCAACCTTAGCTGCACCTGTACCATTTGGAGCGGCACGGTCGTATTCATCCTGAATCAAGAAGTTGGTTGGAACCAAACCACCCTTAAAGTAATTTCCAACTGGCATAGCAAAGATGGTGAAAATATACTCTTCTGCTGGTTTAACCCCGATAATATCTCCAACACCAATCAAAAGTGGACGAAGATAAAGGGTTCCACCTGTTCCATATGGTGGTACGTATTCTTCATTCGCGCGGACAACTGCCTTACAAGCTTCTACAAACATGTCTGTCGGAACTTGTGGCATCAAGAGACGATCACAAGTACGTTGCAGGCGTTTAGCATTTTCGTCAGGACGGAAAAGTTGAACACTACCATCCTTAGTACGATAGGCTTTCAAACCTTCAAATGCTTGTTGGCCATAGTGAAGACTTGGAGAAGACTCTGAAATATGCAAAGTTGCATCCTCTGTAAGCTCTCCTTGATTCCATTGTCCATTTTTAAAATGAGCAATATAGCGATAAGGTAATTTCATATAGGAAAAACCAAGGTTTTCCCAATCAATCATTACTGTCATATTCCACTCCTTATTCTAAAAACTTATTTCTTTTATTCTACACTATTTTTCTAAAATAGCAAGTATATTTTGTAATTTTCAGAAAATTTCTTCAATAAAAAGAACCAGCTCTTAGAACTGATTCTTCATTTTACTTATTTAGCTTCAGTAAATACTTCTTTAAGATAAGCCTCAAAAACTTCTTCATCAGAAATCGTGTCAGAGATGAAGCTACCATTGCTGGTTCGTTCTGACAAGTTCAAGTCTTGCAATCGGATTTCATAGATTGTTCCTTTGTTGGATTGAACAAGCAGAGTTTGGTCGTTCTCTTCCACTTCTGTACTAAAGAGGTCACCAACGAAGCCTTGTTCTACAACTGCTCCTGCTAAGAAGACACGATGCGGTTTGTTTTTCAACTCGCGCAAGACTTGTAGTCCGCGTTTGGCACGGCTGGTTGCCGGAATTTCGTCAATAGAAACACGTTTCAAGCTTCCACGCTGAGTCAAGATGTAGAAGGACGAGGTATTACAGATAAAGGCCGATTGGAGGACATCATCTTCTTTCAGGTTCATAGCCTTGACACCTGCAGCCTTAGCACCGACAACTGGAACCTCTTCGATATTGAAACGAAGGGCATAACCATTTTGGCTAATCAAAAGAACATCATCCAGTTTAATCGGAGCCACTGCTACAATCTGGTCTGTCTCGTCTTTGAGCTTAGCATACTTGACAGACTTAGACTTGTAGGTCCGCCATGGAGAGAATTCTTTGCGTTCTACACGCTTGATTTGACCGAGACGAGTCGCTGCAAAGTAGGTTGTCGCATCATCAAACTGATCTACCACTTCTACGTAAAGTACTTCTTCATTCGTTTCAAAGTTTGTAATGGTCTGGCTCAGATGCTCTCCGATATCCTTCCAGCGAATATCTGCCAATTCATGGATTGATCGATAGATGACATTTCCAAGACTTGTGAACATCAAGAGGTGCTGGGTTGTCTTGGCAGATTGAACAAAAATCAAACGGTCGTCATCACGTTTGCCAATTTCTTCCAAGGTAGAAGCTGCAAAGGAACGTGGGCTGGTACGCTTGATGTAACCTGCCTTGGTCACGCTGACGTAGGTATCTTCCTCGGCGATAAGGCTAGCTGTATCAATCTCAATTGCTTTCGCAGTGTCTTCTAAAGAACTCAAACGTGGAGTCGCAAATTTCTTCTTGACCTCACGAAGCTCTTTCTTCATGAGATTGTACATGGTCCGTTCATCACCGATAATAGCCGCAAGCATAGCAATCTTTTCACGAAGTTCTGCTTCTTCTTCCTGCAAGACAACCACATCGGTATTGGTCAAACGGTACAGTTGCAAGGTTACGATAGCCTCAGACTGCTCTTCTGTAAAATCATAGCTGACCTTAAGGTTTTCCTTGGCGTCCGCCTTATTCTCAGAAGCACGGATAAGGGCAATGACTTCGTCCAAAATCGAAATCACGCGAATCAAACCTTCGACGATATGGAGACGTTTCTCAGCCTTTTCCTTGTCAAAGCGAGAACGCGCCAAAATCACTTCGCGACGGTGGGCGATGTAGCTAGACAAGATTGGAACGATCCCAACCTGACGAGGCGTGAAATTGTCAATCGCCACCATATTAAAGTTATAGTTGATTTGTAGGTCGGTGTACTTAAATAGGTAGTTGAGAACAAGCTCCGTATTGGCATCTTTTTTGAGCTCAATAGCGATACGAAGACCATCACGGTCAGACTCATCGCGAACCTCAGCAATACCAGCCACCTTATTATTGACACGAACATCATCGATTTTCTTGACTAGATTGGCCTTGTTGATTTCATAAGGAATCTCAGTGACAACGATTTGTTCCTTACCACCTTTTAGCTTTTCAATCTCAGTCTTGGAACGAACAACCACGCGCCCTTTCCCAGTTTCATAGGCCTTCTTGATTTCATCACGACCCTGGATAATCCCTCCAGTCGGGAAGTCTGGTCCAGGCAAGAATTCCATGAGTTTGTCCACCTTGGCAGTTGGATGATCAATCATGTAAACCGCCGCATCAATGACCTCAGCCAAATTATGGGGAGGAATATCTGTGGCATAACCAGCCGAAATACCAGTCGATCCATTTACCAAGAGATTTGGAAAGGCTGCTGGTAAGACAGTTGGCTCTTTCTCCGTGTCGTCAAAGTTCCAAGCAAAAGGAACGGACTTTTTCTCGATATCTTGAAGAAGATAGCCAGCAATCTCAGACAAACGCGCCTCCGTATAACGCATCGCCGCAGGCGGATCTCCGTCCATAGAACCGTTATTACCATGCATTTCAACTAGAATCTCACGATTTTTCCAGTCCTGTGACATACGAACCATGGCATCATAGATAGAACTGTCACCGTGTGGGTGGAAATTCCCCATGATATTCCCGACAGACTTAGCCGACTTACGGTAGCTCTTGTCAAAAGTATTGCCATCCTTATTCATCGAATAAAGAATACGACGTTGCACCGGCTTCAATCCATCACGAATATCTGGTAAAGCCCGGTCTTGAATAATATACTTGGAGTAGCGACCAAAGCGCTCTCCCATGATGTCCTCCAGGGACATGTTTTGAATGTTACTCATATAGGATACAGAGCCCATAAAATATCAAGTGAAAATAGAAAATTCTTGAAGTAAGCAAACTCACAAGAGAATTTATCTTTTTCACACATCATTTAGGGCATGTTCAACTCCTTTCAAAGAATGTAGAGTATGTGTAATGATAAAAGGATTAGTCCAATGTTCAGTTACCGTAAGTAACCAAACTATCCTTTCTGTAATTTAATATGTTGCTTCAGTTAATAAGAAATTTCACATAGCATTTAGGGCGTGTTCAACTCATTTAAAATGTTCACAAAGTAAATAAGTCAAATATTTACTATAATTGTCAACTTTGAAAATTTATATTCATACTCTTTTTTTCATTAAAGATTTTATTGTAGAAAATAATAAATAACTATAGACTCTTTGTAAGTCCCAATCCTATAGCACAAATAATTCCAAATGTTAAAAGTACTGGATCCCAATAAATAGCAATAACTACAATAAGAAGAATTATATGTATGAACATTCCTATATAATTTATTGGATCAATTGTTGACTTTTTCCACTTAAAATGAATTATGATAGAAAGCAATAGTATACATATTATTCCCAAAAATAATATAAATAAATAATCCTTAGATTTAAAAATCTCAAATGATTGCTCGATTAATCCCTTCTTTTGAGCTAGAATATTTTTTATAGTACTACTATTTTTAAAAATTATCACTTTAATACAACAAAAAAACGAATATGTAAATATTAAAATAAACTCAACACCCAAGCCAAACTTTCTTAAATAATTTAAAACATCTTCCATTAGTCTCTCCCTTAAAATTTAAATAATATGGCAATCAAAAATGTGATTAATCCCCAAATGAATGTCAATTTAGGAGCCATGGTAGATTCATCTTTAATTACCCACTCATAAACTATTAAAATCATATCACAAAGTAAATAGATCAAAAGATTAAATAAAATATAAGTAAAAAAAACTAAGAAATCATTAACTTGCTTATTACCCACAGAGATAAAATATGAAAAAAGAGTAAGAATAAAACATATAATTATTAAAATACTTATTATTTTCTGTTTTTTATTATTCGATAAGCCTACTTTCAAAAGAAATATTATTGCACTAAAAAATGTCACTAGAACTATAATATTTTCTAACAATGACAAATCTAATAAATTAGATTTATTATTAGTTATAGTAGTTATCCAAACTTTAATTAATCTAATAACATACAGTGTTATTAAACCACTCACAGGAACAGTAATCCATAAACGATTTTTATTTTTCATACTAAAACGCCCCACTCTCTTCCAGCGTAAACTTGACATTATCCTCAATCCACTTACGTCGTGGTTCGACCTTGTCGCCCATGAGGACATTGACGCGACGTTCGGCACGAGCTAGATCTTCAATGGTGACACGAATAAGGGTACGCGTTTCTGGGTTCATAGTTGTTTCCCAGAGCTGGTCCGCATTCATCTCTCCAAGCCCCTTGTAGCGTTGAAGTGTAGCACCTTTACCAAACTGTTTACGGAGTTCTTCTAGCTCTCCGTCCGTCCAAGCGTAGGCCACTTCTTCTTTCTTGCCTTTGCCTTTGGACATCTTGTAAAGAGGCGGAAGGGCGATATAAACATGTCCTGCCTCAACTAGCGGACGCATGTAACGGTAGAAAAATGTCAAGAGCAAGGTCTGGATATGGGCACCATCGGTGTCCGCATCGGTCATGATAATGATTTTGTCATAGTTGGCATCTTCAAGGGAGAAGTCTGCTCCCACACCTGCACCAATAGTATAAATCATGGTGTTAATTTCCTCATTTTTGAGGATATCCGCCATCTTAGCCTTGGCTGTATTGATAACCTTACCTCGAAGGGGCAAAATGGCCTGGAACTTACGGTCACGGCCTTGCTTGGCAGAGCCACCGGCAGAGTCCCCCTCAACCAGATAGAGTTCATTCTTAGCAGGATTCTTAGACTGGGCTGGGGTCAATTTTCCAGACAGCAAGCCCTTGTCTTTTTTATTTTTCTTACCATTTCGGCTCTCATCACGCGCCTTACGTGCCGCTTCACGAGCATCACGGGCCTTGATGGCTTTGCGAATAAGATTTGAAGCTAATTCCCCATTTTCCATAAGGAAAAAGGTCAACTTATCCGCCACAATGCCATCCACAACTGGACGAGCTAGAGGACTCCCAAGTTTATCCTTGGTCTGTCCCTCAAACTGGAGGTGTTCTTCAGGAACAAGGATAGAAAGAACGGCCGCTAGTCCCTCACGGTAGTCTGAACCTTCTAGGTTCTTATCTTTTTCCTTGAGGAGGCCTGCCTTACGCGCGTAGTCATTCATGACCTTGGTAATAGCGGACTTGAGTCCTGTCTCGTGCGTTCCACCGTCCTTGGTGCGAACGTTATTAACAAAGGACAAAATATTATCTGAAAATCCGTCATTGTACTGGAGGGCTACTTCCACTTGGAAACCGTTGTCTTCGCCTTCAAAGTAAAGAACTGGCGTCAAGGTTTCCTTGTCTTCGTTTAGATAAGAAACAAAGTCTTGTACCCCATTCTCATAGTGGAATTCAATCCCTTCATCTGTTCGCTTGTCCGTCAAAGACAAGGTCACATTTTTCAAGAGAAAGGCTGACTCATTGAGACGTTCTGAAATGGTATTATACTTGAAGTCTGTCGTAGAAAAGATACTGGCATCAGGCATAAATGTAACCTTGGTACCTGTTTTAGACTTGGGCGCTGTACCGATTTTCTTCAAAGTCGTAACAGGTTTGCCACCATTTTCAAAACGTTGCTTGTAAACTGCACCATCACGAGTGATTTCAACTTCTAGCCAGCTAGAAAGGGCGTTAACAACGGAAGAACCCACCCCGTGGAGACCACCAGATGTCTTGTAGCCACCCTGACCGAATTTCCCTCCGGCGTGAAGAATGGTAAAGATAACCTCAACTGTTGGGATTCCCATAGCGTGCATACCTGTCGGCATCCCACGACCATGGTCTTGTACAGTCAAACTCCCATCTTTATTGATGGTCACATCAATACGGTCACCAAATCCAGACAAGGCTTCATCGACAGCATTATCGACGATTTCCCAGACTAGGTGATGGAGACCTGCCCCATCAGTCGATCCAATATACATCCCTGGACGTTTACGGACCGCATCCAACCCTTCTAGCACCTGAATGGCATCATCATTATAATTGTTAATATTGATTTCCTTTTTTGACACAAGGAACCTCCTATTCGTTCATCTTTACTATTCTACAGGTTTTCTAAGGATTTTGCAAAATTTTTCTTTCTCCGGTGTGACAATTTCAGAAGAGATTCTCTGCCTTTCTTCTCCATTTCATGATATAATAGGAGTATGATTACAATAGTTTTATTAATCCTAGCCTATCTGCTGGGTTCGATTCCGTCTGGTCTCTGGATTGGACAAGTATTCTTTCAAATCAATCTGCGCGAGCATGGTTCTGGAAATACTGGAACAACCAATACCTTTCGCATTTTAGGTAAGAAAGCTGGTATGGCAACCTTTGTGATTGACTTTTTTAAAGGAACTCTAGCAACGCTTCTTCCGATTATGTTTCATCTGCAAGGCGTTTCTCCTCTCATCTTTGGACTTTTGGCTGTTATTGGCCACACCTTTCCTATCTTTGCAGGATTTAAGGGAGGCAAGGCTGTCGCAACTAGCGCTGGAGTGATTTTCGGATTTGCTCCTGTCTTCTGCCTCTACCTTGCGGTTATTTTCTTTGGAACCCTCTATCTAGGTAGTATGATTTCACTGTCTAGTGTCACAGCATCTATCGCGGCTGTTATCGGAGTTCTACTCTTTCCACTTTTTGGTTTTATCCTGAGTAACTATGACCCTCTCTTCATCGCTATTATCTTAGCACTCGCTAGCTTGATCATCATTCGCCATAAAGACAATATCACACGCATCAAAAATAAAACTGAAAATTTGGTCCCTTGGGGATTGAACTTGACCCACCAACATCCTAAAAAATAAAACGCCAGTTCTGAATGAACTGACGTTTTTTTGTATGCTTATTTTGATTTGATATAGTTGATACCATCTGCTTTTGGTGCAACTGCTTTTCCAAAGAAGGCTGCCAAGACAAGAATGGTCAAAACATAAGGTGCGATTTGAAGGTAAACCGCAGGTACTCCTTGTAGGAATGGCAATTGAGATCCGATAACAGCCAAACTTTGTGAAAGTCCAAAGAAGAGACTAGATAGCATGGCTCCGATTGGATTCCATTTTCCGAAGATCATCGCAGCAAGGGCAATAAATCCAGGTCCAACAATAGTTGTCACTGAGAAGTTGACTGAGATGGATTGAGCATAAATTGCTCCTCCAATTCCACCTAGGAAACCTGAAATAATAACCCCTAAATATCTCATTTTGTAGACATTGATTCCCAAGGTATCAGCTGCTTGAGGATGTTCACCGACAGAACGGAGACGAAGACCAAATCGAGTCTTGAAGAGGATAAACCAAGCAAGGAATGAGAAGGCAATGGCCAGATAACCAAGTAGACTAGTTGACTTGAAGAAGATATCACCAATCACTGGGATATTTGCCAAGACTGGGAAATCAAAGCGTCCAAAAGTCTGACTTAGGTTGTCGGTTTGTCCTTTGTTATAAAGAACTTTCACTAAGAAAACAGCTAAGGCTGGCGCCATTAAGTTCAATACCGTACCGCTGACAACATGGTCTGCACGGAAATGAACCGTCGCTGCTGCGTGGATGATGGAGAAGAGACCACCAACTAATCCTGCTACAAGCAAGGATAGCCATGGAGTTGCTGCTCCAAATTGTTCTGCAAATTCAAGGTTAAAGACAACTCCAGAAAAGGCACCCATAACCATAATTCCTTCAAGGCCGACGTTTACGACACCACCACGTTCAGAGAAAACACCACCGATACTTGTAAAGATGAGGGGCGCTGAGTAAATCAGCATAGAAGACACCAAGAGGGTGAGCAAGGTTGTAATAGACATCTTTACTTACCTCCTTTAACTTGTTTTTTCGGTTTGACAAAGCGTTCGATAAGGTAATGAACACTGACAAAGAAGATAATAGACGCTGTTACAATGCTGACAAGTTCAGATGGTACCTGCGCCGCATTCATACCTGGGGCTCCAACTTGGAGAACACCAAACAGGAAGGCTGCAAAGAGAATACCAATTGGTGAGTTGGCCGCAAGCAGACTAACCGCCATCCCGTTAAATCCGACAGCTAATGACGCCCCTTGAACATAGACGTTCTGGAAGGTTCCAAGTCCTTCAACAGCTCCACCAAGACCAGCCAAGGCACCTGAGATAATCATTGATAAGATAATAGTCCGTTTGGCAGAAATACCAGCATATTCTGAAGCATGTGGATTAAGACCAACCGCACGGATTTCAAAACCAAGGGTTGTTTTCTTGAGCATGAACCAAATGACTGCAACAGCAATGATGGCAAAGAAAATACCAATATTCATCCGCGAGTTACCAGTCAACTCAGCCAACCAAGGGGTCTGATAGGTTGCATTAGCCCCAACACGAATGGTTGAATCGGTACTTTGCATAAAGTCTTTAGGGAAAGCATGGATAAAGGCATTTCCTACATACAAAACGATGTAGTTCATCATGATGGTTACGATAACCTCTGACGTCCCTAGATAGGCCCTAAGAATACCTGGAATCGCTCCGACAATCCCACCAGCAATCAAGGCAATCACGATAGTTGCTAGAATCATCAAGGGACGGGGCATATCTGGATGCGACAAGGCAAACCAACCACTTAAAATCCAACCTGCCAAAGCCTGACCAGGAAGCCCGACGTTAAAGAAACCAGCTCGACTGGCAACGGCAAAACCAAGACCAATCAAGACCAGAGGCCCCATGGCACGAAAGATTTCCCCAATACCACGTAAGCTACCAAAGGCTGTATAGAACAATTCTTCGTAGCCCCAAATAGCATCATAACCGAAGATCCACATGACAATGGCTCCAAGTAAAATTCCTAGGAAGACAGAAATCAAGGGAACCGAAATTTGTTGTAATTTTTTAGACATCACTCTTCTCCTTTCCCAAGTTTCCACCAGCCATCAAGACACCAAGTTCTTGTTTATTGGTTGTTTCTGGTGATACAATACCTTGAATCTTACCATCGTGGATAACGGCAATACGGTCTGAGACGTTTAAAATCTCATCCAGTTCAAAGCTGACAACAAGGACAGCCTTACCATTATCACGCTCTTCAATCAAGCGCTTGTGGATATATTCAATGGCACCGACATCCAACCCACGAGTTGGCTGGCTGACGATAAGGAGATCAGGATCTCGATCAATTTCACGAGCAATAATTGCTTTTTGTTGATTTCCTCCTGAGAGTGCAGCTGCAGGCACAAATTCACTGGCAGCACGAACATCAAACTCTTCCATTAGCTTTTTAGCATAAGAAGTAATATTTGAATAGTTCAAAATTCCATTTTTACTATGTGGTTCTTTATAGTAGGTTTGAAGGGCAATATTTTCAGAGATCATCATTTCCAAAATCAAACCATCACGGTGACGGTCTTCTGGAACATGCCCAACACTTAGCTCTGCAATCTGACGTGGGTGCAAGCCTACAATTGAATCTCCTTTTAGCTCGATGCTTCCAGATTCAACCTTGCGAAGACCTGTAATGGCTTGAATCAGTTCAGACTGACCATTTCCATCAATCCCCGCAATCCCAACAATCTCTCCAGAACGAACATCCAAGGACAGATTTTTCACAGCTGGGACACCTCGGTTTTCATTGACCACCAAGTCTTTAATAGACAAGACCACTTCTTTTGGTTGAGAGGCTTGCTTCTCTGTTTTAAAGGAAACAGAACGTCCCACCATCATTTCTGCTAAATCAGCATTGGTAGCTCCTGCAATTTCGACAGTTTCAATTGATTTCCCACGACGGATAACTGTAACGCGGTCAGAAACTGCTCGAATCTCGTCCAACTTGTGGGTGATCAAGATAATTGATTTTCCTTCTTTGACAAGATTTTTCAAAATAGCCATCAACTCATCAATTTCTGATGGAGTCAAAACAGCCGTTGGTTCGTCAAAGATAAGGATATCAGCCCCCCGATAAAGGGTTTTTAAAATTTCTACACGTTGTTGGGCTCCAACTGAGATATCTGCTACCTTAGCAGAAGGATCAACAGCTAAGCCGTAACGTTCAGAAAGAGCCTTAATTTCTTTGCTAGCTCCAGCAATATCTAATACACCATTTTTAGTTAATTCACTTCCTAAAATGATATTTTCAGCCACTGTGAAAGCTTCTACCAACATAAAGTGCTGGTGAACCATTCCGATTCCCAAGCTAGCTGCTTTAGATGGGGAGTCGAGGTTAACAACTTGTCCGTTGACCGCAATTTCACCACTGGTTGGTTCAAGAAGCCCTGCTAACATGTTCATGAGCGTGGACTTTCCAGCCCCATTTTCTCCTAAAAGTGCATGAATTTCACCTTTTCGTAGGTGCAGGTTGATTTTGTCGTTGGCAACAAATTCACCAAACACCTTGGTGATATCACGCATCTCAATGACATTTTCGTGTGCCATGTGCTCTTCCTTTCAGAGTCTTATTTTATTTCAATAAAACTTGCTAGTTTCTCTAGTAGCAAGCTTTACTGAGACAAAATGACTTTGTCTCAACTCTTAAAAAAGCGGCCGAGGGCCGCTTCCTAAGAAATGACTTCCATCCATTATTTTTCAGGAACTTTTACGCTTCCATCAAGGATTTTAGCTTTTGCATCTTCAACAGCTTTTTTACCTTCTTCTGAAAGGTTTGTTACTGCCAAGTCAACCCCTTTATCTTTCAATGAGTAAACGATTACTTGACCGCCAGGGAATTCACCTTTTTCTGCCTTGTTAGAAATATCTTTTACAGTTGTACCAACTTGTTTCAAAGTAGATACAAGAACAAAGTTTGATTCTTTGCCATCTTTAGAAGTGTATTTACCTTCTGCTTCTTGGTCACGGTCAACACCGATAACCCAAACTTTTTCATTTTCAGGACGGCTTTCGTTGAGTGATTTTGCTTCTGCAAAGACACCAGCACCTGTACCACCAGCTACTTGGTAAACAATATCTGCACCAGCTGCGTATTGTGCAGCTGCAATTGTTTTACCTTTAGCGGCATCACCAAATGAACCAGCATAGTCAACTTGTACTTTGATAGATGGGTCTACTGAGGCAACACCAGCCTTGAATCCTGCTTCAAAACGAGAGATAACTTCTGACTCCATACCACCTACAAAACCAACTTGTTTTGTTTTAGTTGTTTTTGCTGCAGCCACACCTGCAAGGTAACCTGACTCATTATCAGCGAAAGTTACGCTAGCAACATTCTTTTGATCTTTAATAACATCATCAATCAAGACATAGTTCAAGTCAGTGTGTTCTTTAGCTGCTTCTTCAACCGCATTGTGAAGGGCAAAACCAACACCAAAGATTAGGTTGTAACTTCCAGCCGCTTGTTGCAAGTTGTTAGCATAGTCAGCTTCACTTGTTGATTGGAAGTAAGTGAAACCTTTATCTTTTGAAAGGTTGTGTTCTTTACCCCAAGCTTGCAAACCTTCCCAAGCTGATTGGTTGAATGATTTATCATCAACACCACCAGTATCAGTGACGATTGCTGCTTTTGTCTTCACATCAGAAGATGAAGCTGCGTTACGAGAAGAGCGGTTACCACATGCAGCAAGTCCAACTGCTGCCACTGCAACTAGACCAAGGCCTAGCCATTGTTTCTTGTTCATTACTGAACCTCCTAAATAAGATGTGCAACGATGTTGCAAGTATGGATTGGTTGGTCACAAGGACCGTGCCACTCAGAGAGCGACTCAGACTAGTTTAAGTCTGTAAAAGAGTATGGAAGTAACTCCCCGACCGTCATCTCGACCGTCGATTTATCTTTTGCGACTAAAGTCACTTTTAGATCTTGTTCAAAAAATTCAGCCATCACTTGGCGACAAGCACCACATGGTGAAATTGGTTTTTCAGTCTGTCCATAGACAATCAATTCTGAAAATTCTCTTTGACCTTCAGAAACTGCTTTAAAAATCGCTGTACGTTCTCCACAGTTGGTCAAAGAATAACTAGCATTCTCGATATTGACACCAGTATAAATACTACCATCTTTCGACACTAAAACAGCTCCGACTGGAAAATGAGAATAGGGCACATAGGCTTTCTTGCTGGTTTCAATTGCTAGTTCAATCAACTCAGTAGTCGCCATCTGCCAATTCTCCTTTTAGAATTGCTACCCCAGCTGACGTTCCGATACGGGTCGCACCTGCTTCCACAAAGGCAAGAGCATCTGCATAAGAACGAGCTCCACCAGCAGCCTTGACTCCCATATCAGGTCCAACTGTTTCACGCATTAATGTAACATCTGCTATCGTAGCGCCGCCAGTTGAAAAACCAGTAGATGTTTTAACAAAATCAGCTCCCGCTTTTTGGGCTAATTGGCAAGCCACAACTTTTTCTTTGTTTGTCAGCAGACACGCTTCAATAATGACTTTCACTAACTTGTCACCACTTGCTTCTACTACTGCGCGAATATCAGATTCAACCAAAGCTAAATTTCCTGATTTGAGAGCCCCAACATTGATCACCATATCAATCTCATCAGCCCCATTTTGGATAGCTTCTTTTGTTTCAAAAGATTTCACGACTGAAGTTGTTGCTCCCAAAGGGAAACCTACTACTGTGCAGACCTTAACATCTGTGCCTTCAAGCCCTTTCTTAGCATGTTCAACCCAGATCGGATTAACGCAAACACTGGCAAAATCATACTCTCTAGCTTCAGACAACAAACAATCAATTTGATTTTCTGTCGCATCTTGTTTTAAAAGCGTATGATCGATATATTTATTTAATTTCATATTCGGATTCTCCTGCGGTTTATGAGATAATTTCTATAATTTCTCGTAAACTTTGCACCCTATCATTTATTTTAACATATTTTTGAAAATCTGTAACTAGCTGAGGAGAAATTTTTCCATTTGTGTATACTTTTGCAACAATTTCTCCCTTTTGAACAGAGTCTCCAACCTTCTTTTCAAAAACAATTCCTGTTTCATAGTCCAAGGTATCAGACTTAACTGCACGACCTGCCCCCAGTCTCATAGCATAGAGGCCAAATTCCATAGCTGGGAGAGCTGAAATGACACCTGTTTCCTGAGCAGGGATTTCCACCACATGGGCTACATTTACAGGACGATAGAGGTCTTCCAAGTCTCCACCTTGGGCTTGGACCATCTCCTCAAACTTAGCCAGTGCCTTACCATTTTCAAGATGTTGGCGGACTTCTTCAACTGTCTTGTTTACATTTGCTAAACCAAGCATAATTTGAGCCAATTCACAGATGAAGTGGGTAATATCCTGACGACCTTGCCCTTGTAAAATCTCCAGTGCTTCAAGAATTTCGAGGCGATTTCCAATTGCTCTTCCCAAGGGTTGGCTCATATCTGTAATCACAGCTACCGTCTTCCGACCAACCGCCTTACCAAGTTCTACCATGGTTTGAGCCAATTCACGCGCCTCATCAACCGTCTTCATGAAGGCACCCTCACCGACAGTCACGTCTAGCAAAATAGCATCCGCCCCTGCCGCGATTTTCTTGCTCATCACCGAACTCGCAATCAAAGGAATTGTGTCAACAGTTGCGGTCACATCACGAAGGGCATAGAGAAGCTTATCTGCTTTGACCAGCTGGTCTGATTGCCCAATGACAGATACACCAATATCCTGAACCTGACGAATGAAATCTTCTTGACTACGCTCTACTTGATAGCCCTTAATGGACTCCAATTTATCAATTGTTCCACCCGTATGGCCGAGACCACGACCACTCATTTTCGCGACTGGAACTCCAAAACTCGCTACTAATGGAGCTAAAATCAAGGTCACCTTGTCACCAACACCCCCAGTAGAATGCTTGTCAACCTTAACCCCATCAATAGCTGATAAATCAAATTCTTGGCCTGTCTGAACCATTTTCATGGTCAAATCAGATATTTCTCGAGTCGTCATTCCTTTGAAATAAACAGCCATAGCAAAGGCAGACATCTGATAATCAGGAACAGTTCCTGACACATAGCCTTCAACTAGCCATTCGATTTCACTTGAAGTCAGTTCTTGACCATCACGTTTTTTTTGGATTAAATCAACTGCTCTCATTCTTTCACACTTCTAAGGATATAGTATCCCTTATCTTTTTTGACGATTTCACAATTACCAAACACATCTTCCATCTTGGACTTGGCACTTGGAGCCCCTTGTTTTTTCTGGATGACGATGGTCAAATCCCCACCAGTTTCCAAGAAATCTTTACTTTTCTCAATGATTTCATGAACCACTTGCTTGCCCGCACGGATAGGAGGATTAGAAATGACGTGGTCAAAATTCCCTTCAACTTGTTCATAGATGTTAGACTGGAAAATCGTCGCTTCTACTTTATTTTGTTCAGCATTTTGTCGCGCCAAATCCAAGGCACGATTATTGATATCAACCATGGTCGCCTGAACTCCATAAACCTTGACCAAGGACAAACCTAATGGACCATAACCACAGCCTACATCAAGGACTGTCTCTCCTTGGTTGACCTCCAGACACTTGAGCAATAGTTGACTTCCAAAGTCAACCATTTTCTTGCTAAAAACACCCGCATCCGTCAAAAAGGTCATTTTTTCTCCCAACAAGTCCACTCTCAACTCATGAATGTCGTGAGGAGCATCAGGATTTTCTGCATAATACATTTTACTCATGAAACTATTTTACCATAATTTGACTTAAATTGTAAATCGTTTACAAATTGATGACAAAATGAAAAAGACTGAAGAAAGCTAGTAAGTAAAACATTTTCTTCAATCTCTTTCAATTATTGGAAACGAATGACAACCCATTGGGAGCTATAAGGTACCACATTCAGGATAAAACAACAAATTTATCATCTATAATTAGGCTCATTTTTATGACTATTGCTTAACCTTCAAATACTTTATTATCAACAAAATTCCCAACAAGATGTTTAGATAAAAGCCCAACTGATACGTTTTTGTCAGGAATTCCAAACTTGTCCAAAGTCGTATCAAATCTTCTAGTGACATGCGGAAGAAATAACCCTCTGTAGCAATCCATAGAACTAAAAAGACATAACTTCCAGCAGCAAGCCATTTCGTCCACCGTTTTTTTAGGAAGAAAGCAATCAAGAGCGAACAGATAAAGACAGCTGTTACAATGGCATGTTCCATCAAAAAAGTAAAACCGTAATAGGTTTCCACAAAACGTCTACCATTATCCGCATTCGCTCCTTTTAAAAAAGGTAGTGCAAAACTTAAAATAAAACAGAGTTCCAATAAATAACTTTTTAAGATTTTCATGACACACCTCCTATAAGTTGTGAACCGAAAAGCGCCCTTTATAAGCTTATAAATCAGGAGAAGGTAGCTCCTACTTCATCAATAAATTGTTCAACCTCTATCTACCTCTATTATACGATATTGGCTTACTATCATCAAGAAACCGCTTTATTTTTTTATCTTTTTATGGTATGATAAACAAAATATCTAGGGGAAAACACATGACCAACGAATTTTTACATTTTGAAAAAATCAGTCGCCAGACTTGGCAATCTTTACATCGAAAAACAACACCTCCTTTGACAGAAGAGGAATTAGAATCCATCAAGAGTTTTAATGACCAGATTAGCTTGCAGGATGTTACCGATGTCTATCTACCCCTAGCCCATCTCATCCAGATTTACAAACGTACCAAGGATGATTTGGCCTTTTCAAAAGGAATTTTCCTCCAACGTGAAAGTAAAACCCAGCCTTTTATCATTGGGGTTTCTGGGAGTGTTGCCGTTGGAAAATCCACAACTAGTCGCCTACTTCAAATCCTGCTATCCCGTACGCTTACAGATGCTACGGTTGAGTTGGTAACAACTGACGGCTTTCTCTATCCCAACCAGACCCTGATTGAGCAAGGGATTCTAAATCGTAAGGGATTTCCTGAAAGCTATGATATGGAAGCTCTTCTCAACTTCCTGGATCACATCAAAAATGGACAAGATGTAGATATTCCTGTCTATTCTCATGAAGTCTACGACATCGTACCCGAGGAAAAGCAAAGCGTCAAAGCTGCTGATTTTGTCATTGTTGAGGGAATAAATGTCTTTCAAAATCCACAAAACGAGCGTCTCTACATTACTGACTTCTTTGACTTTTCCATCTATGTTGATGCTTCAGTTGATGACATCGAGAGTTGGTATCTGGACCGTTTCTTGAAAATGCTGAGCCTAGCCCAAAACGACCCTGATAGCTACTATTATCGTTTTACACAAATGCCGATTGGGGAAGTGGAATCCTTTGCCCATCAGGTCTGGACCAGTATCAATCTCACAAATCTACAAAATTATATTGAACCAACCAGAAATCGTGCAGAAGTGATTCTTCATAAAACAAAGAACCATGAAATCGATGAAATTTACTTAAAAAAATAATTTCCCCTTGTCAAAACGTAAGTTTTCAGATATAATGGTATAGTTAGTAAATATGGAGGTAAGAACATTGGCAAACATTAAATCAGCTATCAAACGCGCTGAATTGAACGTTAAACAAAACGAAAAGAACTCAGCTCAAAAATCAGCTATGCGTACTGCTATCAAAGCTTTCGAAGCAAACCCATCTGAAGAACTTTTCCGTGCTGCTAGCTCAGCTATCGATAAAGCAGAAACTAAAGGTTTGATTCACAAAAACAAAGCAAGCCGCGACAAAGCTCGTCTTTCAGCTAAACTTGCTAAATAAGAAACAGTCCATAGAGGCTGTTTTTTTGTCTCCAAATAGGAAAGGGTAGAAAATGAAAATCGCAATTATCGGATATTCTGGTGCTGGTAAGTCAACTCTAGCAGCAAAGTTATCTCTCTACTACTCCATCCCAAAACTTCATATGGACACACTCCAATTTCAACCTGGTTGGCAAGACAGTGACCGCGAATGGATGTTGACCGAGATGAAAAGCTTTCTCACCAAGCATGAAGATTGGGTCATTGATGGGAATTATTCTTGGTGCTATTACGAGGAAAGAATGCAGGAAGCTGACCAAATCATCTTTCTCAATTTTTCTCGCTGGAATTGTCTGCTACGAGCCTTTAAACGTTATCTCACATACCGAGGCAAGGTCAGAGAAAGTATGGCAGCTGGATGTGAAGAACAATTTAATTGGGAGTTTATCAGATGGATTCTCAGGGATGGTCGAACAAAAAATGCTAAGGATAGATACCAATATTTAAACAATACTTACCCAGAAAAGATGCATATTCTCCATTCTCAAGCAGAGATTGATTGTTTTTTGCGATCTTTAAAAAAGTAAACAATATAGTAGCATTTCATTAAAATCAGCATGTACTAATTGACTAAAAAAGGAAGTTTTTCATCCAGAAAGTCTTCCTTTTTTCCTTTTATTCAACAATTAAAAATAACTCGAGCAATTTATAAATCAACAATAAAATTCTCCTAGAAATGAAGAGAATCTTGTTCATAGTTTCTGAGTTCGTGATACAAGAAAACTGAAGGAAGTATAGTCCTACTTCTTTCAGTTTTTTATTGTCTCAATTTAGAAAAAACTTCTCCAATCTTACCTTCGATAACTAAATCAGCTTGGCTGTCTTGAGGAGTGCTGGATTTATTGATAACGACAAGATTTGACCCTGAAAAATAATTGATTAGGCTAGCTGCAGGGTAAACAACTAAGGAAGTTCCACCAATGATCAACAAATCTGCTTGCTGAATGACTCGAGTTGCGCGACTAAATACATTCATATCTAGCGCTTCCTCATAAAGGGTCACGTCAGGTTTGACCACCTTGCCACAATCTAAGCAGTAGGGAACTGGACCTTCAAGTTCCAAAAAGGCAGTCAAATCATAAAAGCGATGGCAGCCCAAACAATAATTACGATCTGCACTACCATGCAGTTTCAAAACTTTCTGAGATCCTGCCATTTCATGGAGACTATCGATATTTTGCGTCACAATCGCCTTTAATTTACCTGTTTTTTCCAACAACGCTAGATAATCATGTGCTAAATTCGGCTTGGCATCAGGATAGAGCAGATACTTTTTGTAGAAATCAAAAAAATCCTCTGGATAGCGCTCAAACATAGTGCGTGAAACCAGTTGCTCGGCAGTAAAATGGCGACCTAGTTTCAGACTATATATACCATCTGAACTACGAAAATCTGGAATATTAGACTCTGTAGAAACCCCTGCACCACCGAAAAAGACAATTCTCTGACTTTGATCAATAATACCTTGTAATTGTTCAATCTTATCCATTTTGTACTCCTAGGAATTTTCAAGTTAAAAAGTTGAAAGTCTTGACTTCTTGTCAACTTGGCTTCCAACTTTATTTGATTATGATTTAGATATTAAACTGACTAGTCTCGGTCCTTTGACACAATTAGGCTTTCTTCAATTTCCTTATTCTTACCTATTTCAGGATTGATTCATTGTTGATAGTTATCATTTTGAGAACAAGAGAAATCATTCTAAATATAGCCTACCTTTAGTCTGCGATCAATGTTTCCAAACCTACCTTCATCATATCAGTGAAGGTGTTTTGACGTTCTTCTGCAGTTGTATCTTCATCTGGATTAACCAAACTATCTGAAATAGTCATAATAGCTAAAGCATCAACATGCTGTTGGGCTGCCAGATAGTAAAGAGCCGCTGCTTCCATTTCCACAGCCTTGACTCCCCATTTACCAAGTTCGATGTTCTTTTCAAAGTAGTTTGAGTAAAAGACATCAGATGATAAAACGTTCCCAACGTGGGTTGTCATACCGAGTTCTTTGGCGATATGGTAGGCCTTATCCAGCAAATCAAAGCTAGCGATTTGTGGGAAATCGTACTGTGGCCAGTCATTACGGATGATATTTGAGTTGGTTGCAGCTGCCTGCGCCAAAACCAATTCACGAACGTGGACATCTTCATTCAAAGAACCCGCAGTCCCCACACGAATCAATTTTTTCACACCGTAGTCAACAATCAACTCACGCGCATAAATCGAAATCGATGGCATTCCCATCCCAGTTCCCATGACAGATACACGGTGACCCTTGTAAGTACCCGTGTAACCAAACATGTTACGCACTTCGTTAAAACAAACAGCATCTTCAAGGAAATTTTCCGCAATAAATTTAGCACGAAGAGGATCCCCAGGAAGAAGAATTTTATCAGCAATTTCACCCTGCTGAGCAGCAATATGGATAGACATAATTTATGATACAAAGAGCGACAAGAAAACGACTGAAAATTAGGAATCTGACGAGAAATCCTGATTTCTCAGTCAGATTATCTATTTTCCGAGTTTTCCGCTCGTGTTCAAATTAGAACACCTCACTCTACCTTTCTATAAGATACCAAGCCCGTAAAAAGCAAAGTGAAAATAGGGGATTGACGCAGCAAGTACTGGACTTGCAAGTCAATCAATCTTTTTCACACAGCTTTTAGGGCGGGGTCAATTAAATATTGTTTTGAAAGTCATGGCTAACCCGGGTTCAATTCAAACCCGAACTGCCCTACCTTTCTTGTTTTTAGTTTGTAA
>NZ_KQ970262.1:370322-431943 GCF_001579045.1 Streptococcus mitis
GAACTGCCCTACCTTTCTTGTTTTTAGTTTGTAAGCGAATCTAAAAAATTATGCAATTTTTCATTCATTTCAGAATAATCGTTACCACGTAATTCTTCAGGTGATTGAACAAAAGGTAATGTTTGATGTTGTTCTATCAATCGTTCTTCACTATCTGCAGCAATCAATAAATCAATCGCTTCTAAATCAAACTCTAAATGCACTTGGAAAGCATAATGTTTAGGACTAAAGCGAACAATCTGTCGGGGACAACCTTGACTGGTAGCAAGGATTACCGCTTCGTCTGTCAATCCCGGCATATCACCATGCCAGTGACCAACTAAAAGCTCGCTACCAAAATGTTTGAGGTGTTTATCTGCTAGTCCTTGACTAGTCATCCTAATAGGGAATACACCTATTTCTCTTTCAGGACTATGCTCATATTGTCCCCCATAAGCTACAGACAGTAGTTGCGCCCCCAAACATACACCTACAATATATTTATCTTCTTCTATTGCCTGTCGAATAAGCCTAATTTCTTCTTTTGGATGATAATAAGGGAAATGTTCTTTATCTTCATCAGGAGATTGCGGACCTCCCATAATGATAAGAAAATCAATATCAGAAACTGTTTGGGGTAAAGCTTCTTCCTTATAAACCTTTGTTATTCCAATGTCATGACCTCTTGATTGAGCCCAAGTTAGATAAGCACCTGGGATTTCAAAACTCTCATGTAGTATAAAATGCACTTTCATTTCTATAGTTTACCTTTCTAAGTGTTTAGAAAAGTTTTCCACCCGTGTTCAAATCAAAACACACGCTCTAACTTTCTTTTTACTTTTTTATTTCGTAGCTAGGAAAAATCAGATTCAATCATGACTCCGATAAGCCTACTTCTTTTTTATTTCAAACAGTTATGGATAAATTGACAATAGTTTTTAATCTTTTTAGATAAATCCTTGATTAGAAGAAACGGTCGTTCTCTATCTTATTACTCTATTCTTTGACTTCTGACACAGTATGTTAGCCCAAGGAAAACGGTCTAATATTTCTGCAAATTTATAGGCTAAAACAGCCGTTACTAATAGATACGGAAGAGAATCTATACCTAGCCCAGTGAAACCTATAACTAATCCAGTTGCAGAAATGGGCGCCCTCAAGGTCACAGACAAAAAGCAAACCGATCCCAAAAGCAAAATGCTTGGCTGACTGTCTAAACCTAGAATCATACCCAAGAGACCAGCTCCAGCCATCCCCAAGGCAAAAGATGGCGTAAGGATACCACCATAGGCCCCTGCCCAAAGAGTAATAAGAACGACCACTGCTTTTAGGAAAAACATGAGAAGCACTGTTTGACCATTGCTAGTATTCAATACTTCCTGAGCCATCATACGTCCATTTCCAAGTAGATGTGGAAAATAACTTGCCAACCCAGCAAGAAAAAGAAAAGCTGTAGGCAATGTGAGAAGTATTCGTTTATCTTTTATTCTGTTTGAAGACGCTACCTTACTTAAGCGACCAAAAAACCAAGCTAGTGGGGTTAAGAAAAGAAGTAATAAGGGAATAATCCACGTTTCCTTTAATGACCATGCAATGGCTGGAATCTGATAGAGAGCATGATCTGAAATAACCAAGCCTGCTGTATAGGTTGACACATAGGTAGTCAAACCGACTAAGACAAATCGTTTAATAGATAGAGCAATTCCTAGAGTTTCAAAAACAAAGAAGACACTTGTTAATGGAACCTGATAGACAGCTGCTAAACCAGCACCAGCACCACAAGCAAGGAGAAAGATTTGATCCTTCTTAGAGAGAGAACATATTTTTCCAATTGGTCCTGCAAATAGAGTCCCAATCTCTCGTGGCGCAGCTTCTTTACCAATAGGTGCTCCCCCTCCAACTGCAATAATTTGCCAAATTGAATGAAATAGCTGTTTTAAAAAATGAAGTTTGTATTGTGAAATCTCATCCTTCATCTGTGCTTTAATGGAAAAAATCTGTGATTTTTTTTGCAAGAAATACCAGACCAAGGATGAGCTGACACCCACGATTATTAAACTTAATCCTATCCGCGATGAGGAAACTCCATCTGTCAAGAATACAGTTTGATGCTCTGATTGACCAAAAGCTATCCCCTCTATCATCTTTAAAAGATAATGTAGAAAAATACCAGATAAACCTGAAACTATTCCTTGCAAAATGACTGCTAGGAATAATTTAAGATTATAAGGGATTTTCTGAAAAATACTCCTCAATTCTTTTAACATAGTAATAATTCAGCAAAAACGGCTTTAAGTAAGCCTTTAAAATCACCTTTAACACACTCAGTCACTTCTATAATCTCTTCGTGGTTAATCTCTTCTTTGAAACCAGTAGTATAGTTAGCAATGCATAAACTTCCTAGAAGTTTCAAACCTGAGTAGGCTACAACAATAACTTCAGGAGCAGTTGACATTCGACCACATCTGTTCCAAGCATCTTATAGGTACGAATTTCCGCTCGTGTTCAAATCAAAACACACACTCTACCTTTCTGTTTAATTTTGTTCTCTCTCAGAGAACTACCTGAGTTCTGTTCAAGATCAGCTAGTGCTTTCTTATAAACTAGACAAATATAACTGTCATTGTATCGTCAGATTACAAGACATCATCGTCACTCACCTTGGAATTCAAAGTCGTACCCCAATGAGTGATTTTTCGATGTGGCTGTGCCAGGAGAGGTCTGTTTTCATAGATTGTTTGCCATCTATTCCATAGTAGACCTGTCTTTTTCTCAATCTTAATTCGCAGATTGCGCATATTAGACTTAATTGGGAGATTGAGGATAGAACCTGCGGTCTGATTGCGTCCATTCCCTTCCCAAGAATGACTCCGAACAACTGAATTACCATCTTTATCTACTGTAACTTCTTCCCAATATATTGAATAACGTGCAATATAAGCACCACTATGTTGAATAGTTAGGGTTTTATCTTTTACAGGAGTGTAGTTTAACAGTTGTACAGGCTTAGAAGCTTGCGTAGTTACATTATTTTTAGCTACAAATCGAAAAACTTCTACTTCTGCAAGGCTGAGAGCTTGATTTTTTTGACGCAATTGAATGCGAACACGGCGACCTAATTTACCATTCAACTGGATATCTAGACTGCTTCCTTCTAAACGAGAAACATATTGTCTAGCAACTTCTGTCCCTTTTTCATCATATAAAATAACATCAAAGTCTGAGAGACGTTTAGAAAGTTCTCCATCCCCACGATTATGAAGGCGAACAAGTCCTACCTGTTCTGTACGACCTAAATCAACTTCCCACCAAGGTTGATTTTCAAACTTAGTATGAGTGATAGATTGTTGACTATAACTACTATTGGTATTACCATCTAGAGCACGACTAGCATCTCCTCCAAATTCGGTAGAGCTTTGGCGCGCTTGTTTTTTCCATGCGATATTCTCAGCACGGAAAACCTGAACTTCTGCAAGACTGAGAGCGTTATATCCATCTAACTCAATGCGTACAAAACGAGCTTTCTTATAATCAATTGAAATCTGAGCGGAACTATCTCGTAAGTATGCAATACGCTTTCTTTCAATTTCTTTTCCAGAACTATCCAAAAGAATCACATTAAAATTAGTCAGTCTATCTTGAGCAGCATCTGTTCGATTGTAAATATTAATCTGGCGAATCGTTTCTTCCTTATCTAAATCGACTTGCCACCAAGGTTTTGATTGAAAATCTGTATGAGTGACAGAATTATGCCCGTAATTTCCATCTAATTTCCCATCAACTGCTCTTCTAGCATCTCCTCCAAAAGCTGTCGAACTTTGAGTTACTCGTTTCCCTAGAGCTATATTTTCAAGAGGTTCAGCGCTTGGTTGACTAGACGACAGAGGGACTTGTTGTTTCTTAAAGAAATAAACTTTGTCCAATTTTTGATCACGATATCCCTGTTTATCAAGCGTATCACGTTTTCCAATATTAAAATTCGGGATAGCATTCATTCTACTTTCAAAATAACCACGCGAACGGTGCTTGAAACTAGAGTTACCTGTAAAAGTTACAATATCATTATCATTACGAATCAATGATGTCACAACATTATCATTATCGACCACATAATGTTTTATTTTACCAGATAGAGCTAACTTACGACTTTCTAACCCTACATCCCAGAAACCATTTTTTGCATTCCAAATAGTTCGAGAAGTAATTACTTTAGGAGCGCTAAATGTCGTAACTTTTTTCAAAACATTATTATAAAAAGTAGGATATTTCTGATAAGCTTCAACTGCTGCTATTTGAGCTAAGTAGCCTCCTAGCGAATGGCCTGTCATATACAGATTTGTAATGCTGGAATCCTGCGACAGTTCTTTTACAACATTACGGATATCATCCGCTTGTGCAGGTTTATTTCCACCAAATAAAACCAAATCTGTACTTAAATCCTTCGCATCATTCCGTCTTGTTCCACGTATAGCCAACATTTGAACAGTATTGTCTTTTAAATAAGGAAGATCACTCTTAGTTTCAAATAAAAAAGCATCCAAGCCACTTGCTGTATGATAAGCCTTTTTCATCTTCCAAAATGGTGCAAGTTCATTGTGCATCATTTTATATTCTTGACGATCAAGGTAAAGACTTGGAAAAGGATTTTTATGATCTAAAATTTTTTCAATGTAATCATCATCACGATAAGCCAACTCCATAAAAAGGAGGGAATCACGATCTGTGACATACCATTGTTTCTTGTTATCATCTTCCCCGTCTTCTAGTCCATCTCCATCACTATCTGCTAGTAAAGGATGGCTATGGTATCCTAAGTAGTCTTTCCCATCTTTATTGTAAATATACAATTCATCCTTATTTTTTATTCCATCATGATCATCATCTCCATCAGGATCTAAAAATTTTCCACCGTATAAAGAATTATCGACAAGATCCTTCTCCACATGAAGCTCTCCTTTAGAAATTTTGACAAAGTCTGCCTCTGTTACTGGACGAGAATTTTTCGGCTCATCCTTTAGAATTTCCTCTTTCTTCAATTCCTCATGAGGTACAGCAGATTCTCTTTTATATAATCCTTCTCCTTCTTTTTCTTTCTGATTTTTAACAACTTCTTTTGACTCTAAAGTTGATTGAGTAGCTGTAGCTTTCTCCTCTGTAATAGATATTTCCTGTTTTTTATCAGTACTTTCTTTTATGGGACTATCTATTGCATTTACTACTAGAGGAGTCTCATTTTTCACAACTGGATTTCCTTCATTGGCAGAAATTCCTGTCGGTGCTAAAAAAGCAAAACCGACTGCAACAGATACAACTCCGATACTTAATTTTTTTATGCCAAAGCGCATAATTCGTTGATTAATTCTCATTTATTTATATATCTTTCTTTTATTTTTTCATCCTCTTTACCAACAATATTCTCCAATCAGCTAATCTCCTTTAGCGTCACAGTTTCATTTTTATATTTGGTTAGCAAGGATTTGATGAGGTTTGCAAAAGTATAGGAACCTCATTCGTTTTTCATATCATAATTCTATATGGAAGTTAATTGTTTTATTCATCTTCCAGCTTACAGAAATGCTTTCCTACTTATTTTTCTTTCTCATAGTTCTGCAAGAATCGCTTTAAGCAAGCCTTTAAAGTCACCTTTAACACGTTCGGTTACTTCCACAACTTCTTCGTGATTAAGTTCTTCTTGGAAACCAGCCGCAAAGTTAGTAATACATGAAATTCCCAGAACTTTTAAACCTGAGTGGGCTGCCACGATCACTTCAGGAACCGTAGACATACCAACTGCATCTGCTCCTAGTGTCTTATAAGCGCGAATTTCTGCTGGTGTTTCATAAGTCGGACCAGTTACACCGATATAGACACCTTCATCAAGCTTGATACCAAGTTTTTTAGCCACTTGATGGGCAGTAGCACGGTATTCTGGTGTGTAGGCTTTAGACATATCAGGGAAACGTGGACCAAATTCGTCCAAGTTTTCACCCATCAATGGATTTTGCCCCGTCATATTGATATGGTCTGAAATAGCCATCAAAGTACCAGGCCCATAACCAATACCACCAGCTGCATTGGTTACAATGACACTTTCACATTCAAGAACTTTCATGACACGTACTGGGAAAGTCACGACTTCCAGAGGATTTCCTTCGTAGAAATGGAAACGACCTTGAAGAGCCAAAACCTTGCGACCTGCAAGGTCACCATACACCAATTTACCAGCGTGACCGACTACTGTAGAGCGGCCCCAGTTTGGAATCTCAGCATAGTCTACTACAACTGGATTTTCGATTTCTTCTGCCAATTCTCCAAGACCTGACCCAAGGATTAGACCGAACTCAGGCGCTTGAATTCCCTTGTCTTTCAGGAAAGCAGCTGTTTCATTGATTTTGTCTAAAAATGTCATTGTGTATTTCCTTTATTATTATTTTTTAGCATTTGACCGATTTTGTCAAAGGTTTTTGCATTGCGAATGGTAATGTGGAGATAGAAAGGCATCTTGAGCAAGTACTTGTGATAGGCAGTCTTAGGGTAGGATTCTTCAGAGAATTTTCCCCAGAAAATACCAAGTTTACCAAAATAAACAACTTCATCTTCCAGTTTTAAACTGTCTACTTTCTCGATGACTTGGTCCACATCCAAACTCTCCGTGTAGAAGAGGACATCTTTTCGTGCCAAGTCTTCGTTCCACCAAGCTGGTAGATTCTCCACTTCTGCTTCATAGTCTTCTTGACTCAGTAAAGAAAAGCTCTGAATAAATGGATAATGGACTGCAAAGAAAGCCTCTAACTTTTCAACCAATCGGGCTTTGGCATCTGTCGAAGTAAAGAAGATATTACCACTGTTGATGTAGCTTTCAACCTTTTCCAGTCCCAAGTCTGTCAATTCTTGACGAAGCTCCGCCATGACGACCTTATTCTTACCACCAACATTGATACCTCTCACCAGCAAAGCATAGCGTGTCATCTTATACCAATTTATCTAAGAAACTTTCCCCAATCATAGCAGTTTCCACACCAAAGTTATCGGCAACAGTCGCTGAAATATCTGCAAAATGTCCGACTGGAATGACGCCATTTCCTTTAAAGGTAGGGCTATAGGCCAACAATGGAATATATTCACGAGTGTGGTCTGTTCCTGCATAAGTTGGGTCATTTCCATGGTCCGCAGTAATCAAGAGAAGGTCGTTCTCTCTCATAGCTGCGATAATTTCAGGTAAGCGTTCATCAAACTCATGCAAACAATCACGGTAACCATGAGCATTACGACGGTGGCCGTAAAGGGCATCAAAGTCAACTAAGTTTGTGAATGAGAATCCTTTTTCAAACTCAGCAAGTCCCATGGTCTTCAATAGTGTATCAATTCCATGGCTGTTTGACTTGTTGTGACCCATGTCATGGTTGATACCAGCACCATTAAAGATGTCGTTGATTTTACCAACAGCATAAGTATCGATACCAGCTTCATTCAATTTATCCAAAACAGTCGGTGCAAATGGAGAAACGGCTAAGTCACGACGGTTTGCTGTACGAGTGAAGTTACCTGGTTCACCTACATAAGGACGAGCAATGATGCGACCTAGGAGGGCTGGGCGCTCAAGGGTAATCGAACGAGCGTATTCGCAGATACGGTATAGTTCATCCAAAGGAATGATGTCTTCGTGGGCAGCAATCTGCAAAACTGGGTCAGCTGAAGTATAGATAATCAACTCCCCAGTTTCCATTTGACGTGTCCCAAAATCATCAATAACAGCTGTTCCTGAGTAAGGTTTGTTGGCTTCACGAATAACCTTGCGTCCTGAAAATTCTTCAATTTTTGTCAGGATTTCTTCTGGGAATCCGTTCCAGAAAGTATCGAAAGGCTCCGTAATGTTGAGTCCCATGATTTCCCAGTGTCCAGTCATCGTATCCTTACCAAGAGATACTTCTTCCAATTTTGTTGCATATCCTGTTGGATTGCTTTCGGCTGCTACAGTCTTAAGAGGAGTTTCACGAGGAATATTTCCTAGACCGATTTTAGCCATGTTTGGCACATTCAAACCAACTGTTTTTGAAATGTGTCCCAGTGTGTCAGAAGCTCCATCTGGAACCCCTGCATTGACAAAGTTATTGGCATCTGGTGCAGCACCGATTCCTACAGAATCTAGTACCACCAAGTGAATACGATTAAATTTTGACATAGTGTATCTCCTTATTATGTTGATTAGTTTGCTTTTGTTGAAGTTAAAATCTGAACCCCGTCTCGTCCAGCAACGATGACCTTATCCACCATTTGGTTGAATAAGCCGTGCTCTACAACACCAACGATATGGTCCAATTCTTGTCCGAAAGCAATTGGATCTTCAATGACATCCAAGGCAAGATCAATGATAAAATTCTGCATATCGGTCACAAAACGTTGGCCGTCTTTTTCACGGAAACTTGGTTTGTAGCCAGCTCGTTCAAAATGACGAAAGATCTGTTCTGCGCCATACTGAACCACTTCTACTGGCAATTTAAAAGCACCTAGTTTATCTACCAGCTTGCTTTCATCCACCACCCAAATGTATTCTTTTGAGGGCGTTGCCACAACCTTCTCCATCAGAAGGGCACCACCACCACCTTTGATTCCATTAAACTGACTATCCACTTCATCCGCCCCGTCTACTGTCACATCGACAAAGTCTACTTGGTCAATAGACTTGAGCGGGATATTAAGCCCTTCAGCCTGTTTACTAGTCACACTAGAAGTCGTTACAGCTGTAATCTGCAACCCTTCTTCCTTGATACGACGACCAATTTCTTCGACAAAATAATAGGCAGTAGAACCCGTTCCCAGTCCGACAACCATGCCATCATTGACAAATTCAGCAGCCTTGATACCTGCCATTTTCTTCAGGTTTTCCACCGATTTACCTCCATCATTCTCAGTTCTTATTCTACTATGAAACCGCTTTTTATTCAAGTAAAAAGATCAAATTTACATTTTTCATCAATCTTTCTTTAAAAATATGCATTTTCTTTTTATCAAACGAATAAAAATGAGTTTATCTTTTATGTATTTGCTTTGTTCATCTCTTTCCAGTTCCAAAAACAAGACCTTAACTTTGATACGTCTAGTTTAGCATTAAAGCAGGCGCATTTCAAGAATCATAAATTAAGAGAAGGAAGTAGGTTTATCTATCTATTTTAAACAAGTTTATCTTTGCTTACCCTCTCTTTTTGACAAATAATTTTCATTATTTTGGGAAGATAATTGCTGATTTCCGTCGGCAAAACCACATAATTTTCTTGAGATAATTCTTTGGCTATGGCTGAATGAAGATGGGTCGCTACTGTCACACGTTCGTAGAGACTGGCCTGTCGGAATTGGCCTGCAAATCCTGCAATCATCCCAGCAAGCGTATCTCCCATTCCCCCAGTCGCCTGATAGGGACCGCCAACCTGTAACTGGTAATAATCAGATTGGCCAGCTTGCCAAATACGAGTAGCTGGACCTTTCTCCACCAAAATTGTTCCTTGAGGGAAGGAAGTTAGGGCACTAGCCGTTGCATCTTCGTTTTGCTTTTCAATAGCAATTCCAGACAGTTTTTCCCACTCCTTTTGGTGGGGAGTTAGGATAAGCTGACTGGAAGGAAATGACAATCTTGTTCTGGCAAGAATAGTCAAAGCACCTCCGTCTACAATCAAAATCTGATTCTGTCTTAAATTAACAAAGACTTGTTTTACTAGATTTTCTCCAAAAGTATCGTCTCGTAAACCAGGGCCCATCAAGACAACTTCTGCCTTCTCCAACTGCTCTTTTAACAATTGCTGGTCTTGCAGAGAAAAGGCCATAGCCTCAGGCAAATGGCTGTGTAGAGCAGGGATATTTTCTCTATCTGTTCCAATAGTTACCAATCCTGCACCGCTTTTTACAGCTGCTAAAGTAGCCATGATAATGGCACCACCATAAGGATAAGTCCCACCAAGCAACAGCAGACGGCCATAGTCTCCTTTATGACTGGTACGAGAACGTTCAATAATGACTTTTTCTAGTAAGGTTTGATCAATCACTTTCATCCTTTTTTCCTCTCGCTTTTATTATACAACAAAAAGGAGGCGCAGACCTCCTTTTTATAATCTTATACATTCCATTATAATATTTGTAAACTTCTTAACTCAAATAATATATCTCTTATTCATCCATAAGAGCTGTTAAAAATCACATAGAATTTCTAGACTAAAAGCAGTTCTTTTGGTCTGTGGGCACAGGCACTCTCTGGATAGGTTTGACGACAGGGTCCCGGATAGGCAGGTGAAGCTGAGGATGACCATATTTCACGAAACAGCTTGGAAAATAGACCGACTTCTAAAGTATAGAAAATTAAAGTTTTCCTACAAATGATTTGATAGTTTTATCCCTCTTAACATAAAAATGGAGAAGACAGCGATTATCCTCTCCAAATTTTGGTTAGCACCAACCGACTACAGTTGATAAAAAACTTAACTGCTTCAATCGTTTGAGCAACTATTATTCACTATCCTTCTTACGTAGAACAAGACTGAATCCAGTCAAAATTCCCACAAATCCAAATGCTGCTAAGGCTACATTTGACTCAGTACCTGTGTTTGGCAATTGAGATACTTCCATGGCTGGAGCTGGATAAGTATTCCCACCCGAATGGTCAGTTGATGGTACTGGTTTATTCGAAACTTTAGGTATTTCTAACTCTTCGTTTCGTTGAGGGGTAGGTGTAGGAGCTGGTTTCGGTTCTGGTTGAGGAGTAGGTGTAGGAGCTGGTTTAGGCTCAGATTTAGGTTCAGAGTTTAATTTTCTGAATACATGTGTAACAACGTCCCCTTCTTGGTTTCTGATCGTTTCAACATATTCATATCCTTCAATCATTCCATGCTCAAAGGCTTCATTTGGTTGACCTAATTCAACAGGTGCTTTTACATCTGCTGATTTTAATGGAGTACCAGTTTCGTCCACCCATTTTGTAATGATTAATGTTAGTTTTGTGTAGATTGGAGGTATGATTAATTTAGTATCCTCCTTATCCTCAGGATATTCTGGTATATCAAGTACTGGTGGAATGTCACTTACTGCACCTCCTGTATACTCTGGTACATCAAGTACTGGTGGAATGTCACTTACTACACCTCCTGTATACTCTGGTATTTCAAGTACGGGTGGAATGTCACTTACTACACCTCCAGTAAATTCAGGCAATTCATTTTTAGGTGATTCTTTCGGTATCTCCGATATAGGCTTTTCAGGTGCTTGATAAATAGGTTTCGGTTCATTATGAGTAACAATAGCAAATTTAGGTTCATAATAACGATTAACAATACCCTTGTTATCACCACCCCTAACCTTATAGGCACGAATTGGAGTGATAGCTTCATGTATCACATAATCCGTTTCCAAAGTTGTTGTCCATTCACGTTTTATATACTCGTCTTCTTCTGTTGTTGTACTTGTATGAACAACTTTAACTTTTTGTAAATCATCCGATATCGTCACAACACCTTTATTCGCATACACATAATTTTCCCTAGACTCTTCCACAGAAGAAACTTTCTTCCAATCAGTATATTTAGCTTCAGTATTAGTATTATTTTCAGAATTATTTTCTGGACTAGTTGCGACCTTTTCCCTTACAAAATCCGTTCTAAGAACTGTTTTCCTTCCATCTCCTTTAGCATAGGTATCTCGATCTATTACAAGAATGGTATCCCCTGGTTGAAAAATGGTTTCCCCTGGTTGAAAATTGGTATCTCCTGGTTGAAGGGTCACATTCGCTTTTATGAAATCTTTAGCAGTTGCTTGCCCCTTTTTCCATGCAAGGACTGCTTCTTGATCAGTGGTAATGTTTGAAGCTTTTACAAATTTTCCGTAATGTCCATCTGAAGTTTCTTCTACTATGTAAACATTAGAAGTAACGTTTGTATAATTAACTCCCCCCCATTTATAATGCATATCTTCTGGAGAAACTGGAACTTTTATATCATTAAATTGTGTTGGGCTATAAATTTTACCCCCAGATTTGATAATTTTAGTATCTACCGAGTTATATGGTAGTCCATTAACCTCAATATCCTTTGTAACTACAACGCCATAGACATCATTATCTTCAATTGACTCACGATAAGCTTTACCATCCGTATCATAGGCAATTCCTTCTTTTACATACTTTGTTTCAATCCTTCCACCTCCGACTACTTCAACAGTCGGTTTTGTTAATTGTGAATGATCAGAATTCAACAAATGATTTACTGTATTTCTTTTTGAATAAGAAATAGTATCAATTCCATCATATCTATATGGATTATATTCTTTTACTTTACGTAAACCATTTTCATCCCTATCCCTAAACTCTCCAATGACAGCATCTACGGTCACTTTTTTAGTAGGATTTTGATCATCTGTAAAAGTTGTTTTTGCACTAGTAGGTATTTTAAGCGAATCAGTATCATAAACAGTCGTTTCACTCTTATCGCCCGAAGTTACATCTGCATATACTGCTTGATTTGCAAAAAACATTCCGACTACTGCACTAGCTAACCCAATTCCTTTAAATGTTCGGAATGAGTATTTTTTCTGTAATTTTTGTACTTTCATCAATTGCTCCAGCATTATTTATATTCAAAAAACTATATGATATAGCATATATTTTACTTTAGATCCAAATAAAATGCAATCCTTTTTATATTATTTTTATATGCCCTGCTGTAAAATAAAGTGCAAGACAAAAGACATGTTCACAAATTATTCTACTACAAACCAATCATACAAGCTCTTATTTGAAGCTAATCGAGGAGAAATTGAAGCATAGAACTCAAATCTGCTGAGATTGCTCGTCGATTGGGGAGAAATCCTCTACTATTACTCATGAAATGAATCGTAGCTTCATAACACAAGTGAAAAAAGTAAATGGACAGAAGGTCTATTACCAATCCTATTATGCAGAAGCTGTCCAACCCCTTATCGTCATGCTAGAGACGCCATTGTCTGAAACTGGATTTGTATAGGAAGAGTTTCTGAGATAATTTACAGAAACAATGATTGGAAGCCAAGGGTATATAACGTGAATACCTTTGTTCATATCTATAGACTACAACATGGAGATGCAGTTGTTCCTTCAACCAAGATGCTCTATAACTATATCCATCAAGATTTGATAGTGATTAAGGTCATTGATTTACTAAGAGCAGTGCGGATCCGTAAGAAATTTAAGAAGCTTCCCTCTACCAAGAAACAACTGGAAAAGGCTATCAAAGAAAGACCAGAAGAAATGACTAATCCTTCCCATTTTGGAGATTGGGAAATTAATTCTGTTCTGGGTAGAAAGACAGTAGGAGACCCTTCTATTCTGATCTCGGTAGATTGAGTGAGATAGAGGGACTAGGTGTTTATTTTGCACAAGCCTATTCGTCTTATGAACGAGGTAGAAATGAGAATTTCAATGGATTATTAAGAGAGTTCATTCCAAAGGGATCCTCACTAAAAGAACAAAATCATAATCTTTTAGAGGACTATACAAAGGCTAGCAATCCGCAAAAAAGCTGCTTGAGGTAACTCAAACAGCTTGAAAGATACTCACCTAATCAGAGGAACAACTTTATTGCACTTGACTTGACAAATGGTGTTTGTAATCTTATTTTGACAATTTAATAGTTTTTGTATGCCATTCTAGATATAGCTATAGAAAATACACTCTCTTCAGCGAATGTTTCTTTTATTTGCTATCCAATGTCCGAAGTGCTGCCTGATAGGTTTGCTCCATTAGCATGGTAATGGTCATAGGACCGACACCTCCAGGAACTGGCGTAATATGGCTAGCAAGTGGGGCAACTGCCTCATAATCCACATCCCCACAGAGCTTACCATTTTCATCACGATTCATCCCAACGTCAATGACTACTGCACCTGGTTTGACAAAGTCAGCAGTCACAAACTTGGCACGACCGATTGCAACAACCAGAATATCTGCTTTAGCAGCCACCTTAGCGAGATTATGGGTGCGTGAGTGGGTCAAAGTTACTGTCGCATTTTTGGCCAAAAGAAGCTGGGCCATGGGCTTTCCAACGATATTGGAGCGACCGATGACGACCGCATTTTTACCTTCCAAGTCAATCCCATATTCATGGAACATTTCCATAATCCCTGCAGGTGTTGATGGAATCATAACTGGATGTCCAGACCAAAGGCGTCCCATATTTAGAGGATGGAAACCATCCACATCCTTTTCTGGGTCAATAGCCAATAGAATCGCCTCTTCATCAATGTGTTTTGGTAAGGGCAACTGGACCAAAATCCCATGCCAAGCTGGATCTTGATTGTATTTGGCAATCAGGTCTAGCAAGTCCTCTTGAGTAATGGTCTCTGGAACTCGCACTACTTCGCTACGGAAACCAGCCGCAAGGGCTGACCTCTCCTTGTTGCGAACGTAGACTTGGCTGGCTGGATTATCCCCAACCAAAATCACTACCAAACCAGGCACTAGACCTGTTTCTTCCTTTAATTTTGCAGTCTTTTCAGCTAGCTGTCCTTGTAACTTAGCTGCTAGAGCCTTCCCATCAATAATCTGTGTCATATCACTTCTCTTTTCTTTCAATATTTTCCATTATACCAAAAACTGCTAGTACCCTCTAACACTTCTTTCCTAGGCAATCCTATAGTTTCAAACTATAAGAAAAAGCTCTGGTTGAGCTTTTCACTAATCTTGTCTTGAAATTTTAAAATAGATCATAAAACCTTACTCAAGAAGTCCTTAGTCCGTTGTTCTTGGGTTTGCTCAAAAATCTGCTCAGGTGTCCCATCTTCAACAACCACACCGTCTGCCATAAAGATGACACGATCTGCCACCTCACGGGCAAATCCCATCTCATGTGTTACGATAACCATGGTCATTCCTGACTTGGCAAGGTCTTGCATAACAGCTAGAACTTCTCCAACCATCTCAGGGTCCAGAGCTGAAGTCGGCTCGTCAAAGAGCAAAACATCAGGTTCCATGGCCAACCCACGCGCGATGGCAATCCGTTGTTGCTGGCCACCTGACAAACTCTGTGGATAAGCATCTGCCTTATCTGGTAAACCAACTTTTTCCAAAAGCTCTTGGGCTCTCTTCTCAGCAACAGCCTTGCTCTCACCTTTGGTCTTGATAGGTGACAAGGTGATATTTTCCATCACAGTCATATTAGGAAAGAGATTAAATTGTTGGAAAACCATCCCCATCTTCTCACGCATGGCAAAGAGGTCATTCTTCTTGTCCGTAATATCGACTCCCTCAAAGATAACCTTCCCTTTGGTTGCTTCTTCCAACAAATTCATAGAGCGAAGCAAGGTAGATTTCCCGCTCCCTGAAGGACCGATGATAACGACAACTTCTCCTCTTTTAATCTCGAGGTTGATGCCCTTCAATACTTCATTCTTTCCAAATGATTTATGTAAATTTTCAATTTTTATCAAGGTTTCTGTCATTATTTCTTATCTCCTTGTCCCATACGTTTTTCAAAAGCTTTCAAGGCTACTGTCAAAATAGAAGTCATAATCAAGTAGTAAAAGGCTGCAAATAAAAGTGGAGTCAGAGGTAGATAGGTTGTTGTAGAAACTGTTGTAGCCCCATTCCACAACTCCATGACACCGATAGCTGATAAGAGGGAGCTGTCCTTGATAATAGTGATAAATTCGTTTCCCAATGCTGGCAAAATATTTTTGATAGCTTGTGGCAAAATCACATAGCGCATCGCATTTTTAGGACGAATCCCTAAAGAATAGGCCGCCTCTAACTGACCCTTAGGAACTGCATTAATCCCAGCACGAACAGTCTCAGAAACATAAGCACCACTGTTCATAGAGATAATCAAAATCCCTGGAATCAGACGAGAAAGGTCAACACCCAAAATTCCAACCTGAATAGTCGGAGCATTGATATGCATAAGAGCAAAGGCAATCATAATCTGAACCATCATCGGTGTCCCACGGAAAATCCAAACGTACAAGTTGGCCAGCCAAACAAGCGGTTTAAACTTTGAACGTTGCCCAAAAGCCAAGACAACACCCAAAATGGTTCCCAAAAAGACAACACAGATAGAAATGAGAACCGTCACGACAGCTCCATAGTTAAAATAAGGTAAATACTTAGGTAAAAAAGAAAAATTCATAGTCACACTGCTTTCTAAAATAGAATACTGTATGATTATAACATGTATTGAATTAAAATTCAAACTTTTTATTTGATTTGTTCAAAAAAACTTTAAGCTGGTAGAATTAGCGAGAAATCTTAGTTTTTTCTAGTCAAGTTGGCCTCCTTTATGGTAAAATAGTAACGATAAGAAATGAAGGAGAATCAAAATGGAATCACATTTGGTTAGAATCATCAACCGCCTTGAAGCAATGGCAAAAGATGGCGGAAATTTAAAACGTAATTTTGAACGCGAAGGAGTTGTTGTTGCAGAAGTTGCATACAGCCACGACGAAGAAAATGGATCAATCTTTACCCTTCGTGATGTAGAAGCTCGCGAAACTTATACTTTTGACAGCATTGACTTGATTGCAATGGAGATTTACGAACTTCTCTACTAATCTAAAACAAGCTGGGATTGTCCCTGCATGTCTAACCAAAATCCTTTTTGTCTCACAAATAGGATTTTTTTATAGTCCTAATTCACAAAGATTTTTATTGTAACAACTTCTCAAAGCTGCAATCTTTTTACTTGCTTTACACCCCAATCCTGTTATAATGAGAGTATAGAAATTTGACTATTTTTGACCTTTAAACAGGTCAGGCTAAAGAAAGAAATGAGGTAGATGTATGCTTTGTCAAAACTGTAAAATCAACGACTCAACAATTCATCTTTACACCAATCTCAATGGAAAACAAAAACAAATTGACCTCTGTCAAAACTGCTATAAGATTATCAAAACAGATCCTAACAATAGCCTCTTCAAAGGTATGACGGATCTGAACAATCGTGACTTTGATCCCTTTGGTGATTTCTTCAATGATCTAAACAATTTCAGACCTTCTAACAACACTCCTCCTATTCCCCCAACCCAATCAGGTGGAGGTTACGGTGGAAACGGCGGTTATGGTTCCCAAAATCGTGGATCCGCTCAAACTCCGCCACCTAGCCAAGAAAAAGGCCTGCTAGAAGAATTTGGTATCAACGTAACTGAGATTGCCCGTCGTGGAGACATTGACCCCGTTATTGGGCGCGACGATGAGATTATCCGTGTCATCGAAATTCTCAATCGTAGAACCAAGAATAATCCTGTTCTTATCGGTGAACCAGGTGTCGGAAAAACAGCCGTTGTCGAAGGTCTAGCTCAGAAAATCGTTGATGGCGATGTTCCACATAAACTACAAGGTAAACAAGTCATCCGTCTGGATGTGGTTAGCCTGGTCCAAGGAACGGGTATCCGAGGACAATTTGAAGAACGCATGCAAAAACTCATGGAAGAAATTCGCAAACGTGAGGATATTATCCTCTTTATCGATGAAATCCATGAAATTGTTGGTGCAGGTTCTGCGAGTGATGGTAATATGGACGCAGGAAATATCCTCAAGCCAGCCCTTGCTCGTGGAGAACTGCAACTGGTCGGTGCTACTACCCTCAATGAATACCGTATCATTGAAAAGGATGCTGCCTTAGAGCGTCGTATGCAGCCTGTTAAAGTCGATGAACCAACGGTGGACGAAACAATCACTATTCTCAAAGGGATTCAAAAGAAATACGAAGACTACCACCACGTTCAATATACCGATGCTGCAATTGAAGCAGCTGCAACTCTTTCCAATCGCTACATTCAAGATCGCTTCTTACCTGACAAGGCCATTGACCTCCTAGATGAAGCTGGTTCTAAGATGAACTTGACCTTGAATTTTGTCGATCCTAAAGTGATTGATCAACGCTTGATTGAGGCTGAAAATCTCAAGTCTCAAGCTACACGAGAAGAAGATTTTGAAAAGGCTGCCTACTTCCGCGACCAGATTGCCAAATATAAGGAAATGCAAAAGAAAAAGGTTACGGACCAGGATACTCCTATCATCAGCGAGAAAACCATTGAGCATATTATCGAGCAGAAAACCAATATCCCTGTTGGTGATTTAAAAGAGAAAGAACAATCTCAACTCATCCATCTAGCCGAAGATCTCAAGTCTCATGTTATTGGACAGGATGATGCAGTTGATAAGATTGCCAAGGCTATTCGCCGTAATCGTGTCGGTCTCGGTACGCCTAACCGCCCAATCGGAAGCTTCCTCTTCGTCGGACCAACCGGTGTCGGTAAGACAGAACTTTCTAAACAACTGGCTATCGAACTCTTTGGTTCTGCTGATAGTATGATTCGCTTTGATATGAGTGAATACATGGAAAAACACAGTGTAGCTAAGTTGGTCGGCGCCCCTCCAGGTTATGTTGGCTATGATGAAGCTGGACAATTAACTGAAAAAATCCGTCGTAATCCCTACTCACTTATCCTCTTGGATGAAGTGGAAAAAGCCCATCCAGATGTCATGCATATGTTTCTTCAAGTCTTGGACGATGGTCGTTTGACAGACGGGCAAGGACGTACCGTCAGTTTCAAGGATGCCATTATTATCATGACCTCAAACGCAGGTACAGGTAAGGCAGAAGCCAGCGTTGGTTTTGGAGCTGCTCGCGAAGGACGTACCAACTCTGTTCTCGGTGAACTCGGTAACTTCTTTAGTCCAGAGTTTATGAACCGTTTTGATGGTATTATCGAATTTAAGGCTCTCAGCAAAGACAACCTCCTTCAGATTGTCGAGCTTATGCTAGCAGACGTTAACAAGCGCCTCTCTAGCAACAACATTCATTTAGATGTAACTGATAAGGTCAAGGAAAAGTTGGTTGACCTAGGTTATGATCCAAAAATGGGAGCACGCCCACTTCGCCGCACTATTCAAGACTATATTGAAGACGCAATCACTGATTACTACCTTGAAAATCCAAGCGAAAAAGACCTCAAGGCAGTTATGACCAGCAAGGGCAAGATTCAAATTAAGTCTGCCAAAAAAGCTGAAGTCAAAATTTCCGAAACAGAAAAATAAATCCTATAGAAAAGGAGTAGAAAATGAAAATTTTCTGATTCTTTTTTACTAAAATAACTGTAATTTCTTGACAGCTTGCCCTTTGTCCATTATGATAATAATAACGATACTAGATAATGAGGAAAATTCAATGGCAAACCCAACTTTCGGAGAAAAAAAAGCGAATACAGACTATGTTGCACGCTATGGAGTGTATGCAGTTATCCCTGACGCTGAACAAAAACAAATAGTTTTAGTTCAAGCTCCTAATGGTGCTTGGTTCTTACCAGGTGGCGAAATTGAAGCAGGTGAAAATCATCAGGAAGCCCTAAAGCGTGAATTGATTGAAGAGCTTGGTTTCACAGCTGAAATTGGTACTTATTACGGACAAGCTGACGAATATTTCTACTCTCGTCACCGTGACACCTACTACTACAATCCTGCTTACCTCTATGAAGCGACTTCTTTCAAAGAAGTGCAAAAGCCACTAGAAGACTTTAATCATATTGCCTGGTTCCCTATTGATGAGGCTATTGAGAACCTCAAACGTGGTAGCCATAAATGGGCTATTGAATCTTGGAAAAAGCAGCATAAGATTGACTAAATCAAGCTACTTTATTCAAAAAGTGCTATAATAGTATTAGAAAATCGGAGGAAATGTTATGAAGCTTATCAATACGACAAACTCACACTCGCAACTTGTAAAAAGCCAGCTAGAGAGTACAGATGCAACCCTTGTTGAGGTCTATTCTGCTGGAAATACAGATGTTATTTTTACCCATGCTCCGCTTCACTATGAAATCCTCATCTCAAATAAACACCGTGCTATTCGAGAAACTGAAATCGAAGCCATCCAAGAATTTTTCTTGAAACGTAAAATTGATAAGGACTCTATTGATGAGGCCAATATCAAGACACTCTACTCAGAGAAATTAATTGGGATTTCTATTCCAATCAAATAAAGAAGTTGAGTAAAAACTCGATTTGAGAAAAAATCCAGTAAGTCTTTCCACAATAAAACGCATAGTATCAAGTTTTTCATGAACTGCTATTATGCGTTTTTATCATTTTGAATCCTTTTGCTCACGATATTACTATAGAAAAAGATTTGATTCTGCTTTTCACACAATCAAATCTTTTTTGTTATTTTAGAAACGAATCGTTTCACGTGTTTTCTCATATGAGGTAACAAAGCGGTTAGTTACACCAGGCTCTGCCACTTCCAATGCTTGAGAAATCTTATCAAATGAAGCGTGATAATCAAATTCTTTTTCAAAAATATCTAAAGCTTCGTTAAATGCTTCTTGAATGCGTTCATCAAATGAGCGATAGCGGTTAGAATATTGTAATAATTGTTCTGTCAAAGTTGCATATTGTACAATATTATAAGTTTCCGTTTCTAAAGCTTCCATATCATTCGTTGCAATTTCAAGAACTCGGGTAACAGATTCAATGTTAATCATTTTCTGTTCTAACTCAACCATTAAATCCTCAGTATTATTGCTTGCCGTAAAGAATAACTTCAAGAAAGTTTGTGGAATACCTGGCAGATTGCGTTTTTCCATGTATCGCTTGATGGTATGGAGACGATTGACATAAACATTGGCCTTTTGACGTGCATTAATATCATCTTTCTCAATTTGTGTCAGGCGCTCACTAACTGAAATTTGCTCATCTTCAATATCTTTTAGTTGAGTTTGTAGATCCTCAAGATTTTCTTCAAGAACTGAATAAGCTTGGGTTGGTTCTTCTTGATTTGAAGTTACCTCAACAATAGCTGCCTCAAAACTCTCTAATTCTGTCTGAATACGACGAACATGGCTTGCAGCTGTCTCAGGAAGTAAATAGGTCTTGTTCAAACGTGCAATATCTTCTCCCAATAAAGTATTATTCTCTTTCATATGTTGAAGGTAAGTTGGAAGAGTTGCAAGTAGATTTTCCACTACTTTCTGAGCAGCAATTTCTCGAGTAAAAATATCATACAAGGCATTGATTTCCTCTTGTGCCTGTCCATTCTCATATTCGGCATTATCCAATTCCAACTGACGAATATTCTCTTGATTTTTCTTGAATGCTTCATAAAGCAAGTGGAAACGCGCTTCAATATCCGTTTCAACAAAATGATAATTAGCATCTAAGAGCTTACGATAACCATCTTCTAAATCTTCTAGTTGATCTGGTAGCTCTTTAGATAATGTTGCTACAATTGCTGGTATACGATCAACAATATGCGTTAAAGCCAAGATATGATTTTCAGCATTATCCAAAATCACAGCAGCTTCTACTGGGTCACCCGATGAATTCAAGGTTACAAATTGTGAAAATTCAGATTGGATATTTTCTAATTGTTTTTTAATTTCATCCAAGGCTTGACCATACTGTTCTGAATTTTCAGCAACTCTATGCTGAAGTTCCTCAAATAAATCCAAAGCATGAAGAACACGACCACTATTTTTAGATTCTTGCTTCTCTAAGTCTGCCAAAGCATTGCGAATTTCAGTAATATCTTCTTCAATCAAAGTAATTTGACTCTCAATTTGATCAATTTGATGACTGGCCTTGAGAAAACGAAATGAATGGTTATAGCCTTCTGCTTCAAAGAGATTATTTTCAATATCGGCAAAAGAGTTGAGAGATAAATCGACCCATTTTTGATTCCATTCACGGAAAGCCACTTGACTTTGTCCAATCAAGTGCATATTTTTTACAGCTTCTACTTCATCATTTACTGGAAGATTGTATAGTTCTTCTTTTCTTTCTTCTAGCGCCTCTAATCTTCCCTCATTTCGCTTACGTAGAAAGATTGCCACTACATAAGCCAGAACTAAAATGACTGCAATTGCAACCATTAAATAAATTAGTTGTCCATTAGACATATCAAACTCCTTTTTTACTTGAAACAATCGTAATGATTATATCATATTTTTTAGACCAAGGGAACTACTTCTCCCGATTTTTTAGACATCAAGTGTACTATAAACGGCATTTTCCTCGATAAACTCACGACGAGGTTCTACTCGATCCCCCATCAACATATCAAAGATTTTATCCGCTTCTGCAGCATCGTCCACAGAAACTCTGGCCATCAAGCGATGTTCCGGATCCATGGTTGTTTCCCATAACTGATGATCATCCATTTCACCTAGCCCCTTATAACGCTGAATAGTCGGTTTGGTACGACCTTCACTATAACGGGCTAAAGCTTCTTGGAGTTTGACTTCTTGATCTGCACCTGGCTGGATGTATTCTTTAATCTCGCTTCCAACCTTGACTCCATAAATTGGTGGTTGGGCAATATAAACATAACCAGCTTCTAGGATTGGTTTCATATAACGATAAATCAAGGTTAAAAGAAGGGTACGAATGTGGGCTCCATCGACATCGGCATCTGTCATCAAAACGAGTTTTTGGTAACGGGCTTTTGAAACATCGAATTCTGCCCCAAATCCTGTTCCCATGGCTGTGAAAAGACTACGAATTTCTTCGTTAGCAAGAATCTTATCCATGCTAGCTTTTTCAACGTTCAAAATCTTACCGCGAATCGGAAGGATAGCCTGGAACTCGCGGTTACGACCAGATTTAGCTGATCCGCCAGCCGAGTCTCCTTCGACGATGAAGAGTTCTGTTTCCACAGGATTGTTAGAAGAACAGTCTGCTAGTTTCCCTGGAAGGTTGGAAATTTCCAAACCAGATTTTTTACGGGTGACTTCACGCGCACGCTTGGCAGCCACACGAGCTTTGGCAGCCAAAATCCCTTTTTCCACGATACGTTTGGCAATCTGTGGATTTTCCATGAGGAAATCAGAGAAGGCATCACTGAAGAGGCGATTGGTAATCTTGACCACTTCGCTATTCCCCAGTTTGGTCTTGGTTTGTCCTTCAAACTGCGGATTTGGGTGTTTAACTGAGATAACTGCAGTCAGTCCTTCACGGACATCTTCCCCTGTTAAGTTGTCTTCATTGTCTTTCAGTAACTTATTCTTACGAGCATAATCGTTGATGACACGTGTCAAGGCTGTACGGAAACCTTGTTCATGCGTTCCACCTTCATGTGTATGAATATTATTGGCGAAACTCATGACATTTTCATGGTAACCCGTTGTGTACTGCATGGCTACTTCAACTGTGATATCATCCATCTCACCATCTGTGTAGATTGGTGTATCAAAGATCACATCCTTGTTCTCGTTGATATATTCAACATAACTAGCAATCCCACCTTCATAATGGTAATGCTTGGTTTGTTCCAAACCTTGGCGCTTATCTGTGATGGAGATTTGAAGACCGCGATTTAGAAAGGCCAACTCTTGAATCCGTTTATTTAATTTATCAAAATCAAAGGTTGTTGTTTCAGTGAAGATTTCTGGGTCCGGTGTAAAATGAACCGTTGTTCCAGTTCTATCTGTATCCCCAACCACCTCAAGGTCTGCAACAACATGACCACGACGGTATTCTTGGTAATGAATTTTACCGTTTTTATGGACATGAACGTCTAATTGAGTGGAAAGGGCATTAACTACTGATGACCCTACTCCGTGAAGACCACCTGAAACCTTGTATCCGCCACCGCCAAATTTTCCTCCAGCGTGAAGAACCGTAAAGACGGTCTCAACAGCAGGTCGGCCTGTTTTTTCCTGAATATCGACTGGGATACCACGCCCATCATCGACAACAGTAATCGAATCATCTGGCTCAATAAAAACTTGAATATGGCTGGCAAATCCTGCCAAGGCCTCGTCAATTGAGTTATCAACAATTTCCCAGACTAGATGGTGAAGACCTTCTTTTGAGGTTGATCCAATGTACATCCCTGGACGCATCCGAACAGCCTCTAAGCCCTCTAAAACTTGAATTTGACTGGCATCATAATCCTGTGCCTGCAGATTTTTGATTTCTTCTGTCATCTTATTCCTTTTTCTTATATGTCTAATACTTGTCTTAAATTCACGATACTGGTAAACAAGTGGGTATCGAGTCCTGCAGCTTGACCTGCTTCGATATCAATCGGTCGATCACCAATGACAAGACCAGAGCCAATCTGATACTTTTCTCTTAAATAAAGCATGGACTCGGGATTTGGCTTTCTCTTAAAGCCTGAGCTAGAAGTCACCACTTCTGTAAAATAAGCTGCTATAGAGGTTTTTTCTAAAATTTCCAAAACCTGATTATTTCGATGAGAGACCAAAAAATGACGCCCATCTTGTTTTGAAATATCTTCCAATAAGTCAGAAACTCCTTCAAATAAAATCGGGTGTTCTAACTCTCTGGCTTCATTTTCCTTGTATTTTTCTAAAAAATGCTCTAAGTTGGGAGCGAATGTCTCAATCGCAAAATCAGTAGAAACCTTTAAAGCTTGATAGACACTGTCATGGTCTTGTGTGATGCCATACAGTGCCAATGTTTCAACAAATGCAGCTGTTGACGTTTCATAATTATCCAGTAAAGTTCCACCTAAATCCCAGATATAATCGTGATATTTCATACCTTTCATTATAGCATTTTTTTATGAAAAAAGCGATGATTTCCCTGATTTTTCCACATAAAAAACGAGATAATAACTCCCGTTTTACTGATTTTTACCAAAGACATCTCGATAGAGCATTCCTGTTCGTAAACTCTCTGCATCTCCTCCTAATTGCTCCACCAACTCGTAGGCAAAGGCAAGGGCTGTTGAGGGGCCTCGACTGGTTGTTAAATGACCATCTACCACTACTGTTTCCTTGACGTAGTGACCATCAAGAATTTGCTCTTGAACGCCATCATAACAAGTGTACTGCTTGTTTTTCAATAGCCCTGCTTGATTGAGGGCAATTGGCGCTGCACAAATGGCTGCTATTTTTTTGCCTTCTTGCTCGAAACTTTGCAACTCTTGAATTAAGGCCTGATTATCGCGCAAATGTGCAGAACCAGGCATCCCGCCAGGAAGGACAATCATATCATAGTCTGATAAATCACCATCAAAGACACGATCTGCTCTTACTTGGATTGCATGTGAACCCGTCACTTGCTCTTCAAATCCAACCATATCACATGTGATATTGGCACGACGCAAGACATCTACAACTGTCAAAGCTTCAATTTCTTCAAAGCCCTGAGCTAACATAACTGCTACTTTTACCATGATTTTCTCCTTATTTTATTTGTTTTAATACAACCTTTTTCCGTTTGAATGGAACTTTTCCGCTCTTTTCTTCAGCTAGATTAGTCTGGTAACTCATCGATAAAAGTAAGCCCACACCAATCAGATTACTGATAATAGCCGATCCACCTTGAGAAATGAAAGGTAAGGGAATCCCCGTCAAAGGAAGCAAGCCCGTCACAGCGCCGATATTCTCAAAGATGTGGAAGAGTAACATCATAATCAAACCAGTGCAAATATAAGTGTAGAACTGGTTATTTGATTTAAGAGTAATCTTCAACATACGGTAAATCAGCATGAGGTAAAGAGCAATAACAAGGACAGAGCCAATAAAGCCAAAATCTTCTGCGATAACCGTGAAAATCATATCCGACTCACGAACTGGAATAAGCAGATTCGAAGCATTAAAACCTTGACCAAATAAGCCACCGCTCCCAATGGCAATCTGCCCTTGAGCCTGTTGGTAAGTGGTTGTTTGGGCAAAGTCGAATGGATTGAGCCAAGCCAAGATACGATTGATTTGGTAGGTCGGCATTCCTAATTGATGAAGAAAAGCCCTTCCGTCCTTGCTGATAAAAATAGCTAAGAAACCAGCAATTCCTGATACAGCAGTCACAAATACTGGGATAATAATTTTCCAAGAAACCCCCGATAATAAAACGATTCCTGAGAAAATGGCTACAAAAACCAAAGCCGTCCCTAAGTCACTTTGAAGTGCCAAAAGAACTAGGACTGGAATGGTAAAGACAATCATCCAAAAAATTAATAAAAAGTCCAGCGGAACTGTGCGTCTCCACTCCTTATGTTTCTTTGTAAATTGGACAATCACACGAGCCAACATGAGGATATAGGATATCTTCATAAATTCTGACGGTTGGAAGAGAGTAATTCCATTTATTGATACCCAGTTTTTGGCACCCGTTGATGCAACTAGGCTTGGATTATAAAAGACGATCGGCAAGACCATGAGTCCCAAACCTAACATATATAGAAAAGGGGTCACTTTCCAAAGAAATTCTGTATTAAAGAGCATGACCACAAAACCAATCACAAGCCCCAAGGCGATCCAAGCAACCTGCTGCCCTAAAATGGGCAGAATATTGTTTGGATAATCATGACTAACAGCTATATAGATAGCCACCACGCCAATAACCAGTAGAAAAAATACTGGCAATAGCAAACTATAATCGACTCTAGAGTCGAGAGAACGTTTCATATACACTAACCTTATACTTTCATACAATACTATTTATCAAAGTTCATTTAAAAATTTATCAACAGCCTCATCAACTTCGGATTGAGAGATGGTTTTAACAGTCGCTTCTTTTGCTAGAGAAGTCACTATTTGCTTGCCGTATCGTTTTCCGACGATTCTCCTATCCAGAATGAGGGTTAAGGAACGTTGGTATTCGCGTCTCACACTTCTTCCCAAAGCCTGTTTTAAACGAATAATAGCCATTGGCAATTGATAATCATAAAAGGCATTTTTCCCTTCTTGATTCAGTTCCTGATTGATCTTTTTCGTCAAGGGTTCTTGGGGATTTTGGAAAGGAAGTCTTGGTACAACTTGAATCACAAAAGGATGACTTGAAAAGTCAACTCCCTCCCAGAAACTTGCTGCACCAAGCAAGATTTGTTGTTCACCTTTTTCAAAGCGTTTCTTCAGTTGATGAACATCCCCATTTTTATACTGGGCCAAATGGCTCACAGGGAGTATATCTGATACTGCTAGAAGCATGTCTTTAGCAGTAAAGAGAACTAAAATCGGTTGCTGGAAAGCTTGAATTTCCACTAGTAAATCAGCTACCTCTCTGGCATAAACTTCTAAGGAGGTTTCTGTTACCAAGGGAAAATCCTTGACCATGACTACTTCTTGATCCTGTTTTTTGCCAGCTTCAATCTTAACAAATTTAGCTTCGGGATAGCCTAACAGGTCTGCCAAAGAAACTCTCTGACTAATCTCAAGAGTAGCCGACACTCCCAAGACTTGACATGAATCAGGCACTAAGGAAGATAGGAGAATACGTCTTGATTTTGTAGAGGAAATCTGAATTTTCTTCTGACCCGTCTCAGTTGCTTCAAGCCAGTAATCTCGGTCAGCTGTAAAATAGCGAACCAGTTCCTCAAAATCTTCTACTTCTAATTCTGAAAAATACTGGTGGAGATTGGCAAGAGAATCTAAGATATTTTTCCTAGATTTGCCAGACTGAAATTGTTCTATCAAGTAGAAGCACTCAAAGCGAATACTTTCTAGTATTCGTTGCTGAACCTTATTTTGCTCCTCCAGTAAAGCCTTATCAAGCAAATCGATAATAGACTGGATATCATGGGTCTCTTGAAGCAGATTTTCTAGAGCCAACAAGATCTTTTGAACTTCATCAATAATCAATAAACGGTCGCTGACAAATTCAGGATTATCTTCCAGTCTGGTTACAAGATAGGCATGATTGGTCACTAAAAGCTTGCAGGTTTGTGCCTTTTCTTGACTACATTTCCAAAAATCTTCCGTCACAAATAAGCTCTGAGATGATAAATTCCCGTCATGACGAAGATCAGTCAGAAAATGTTGGTAACGGTAGAGTTGGCCAATCTCATCCAAATCCCCCGTTTCTGTCTCTGTTAGCCAGACCAAGAGTTGCATTTTAAAGCGTCTAAATAAGCGATTTTCATCATTTTCCTGCAAGGAACGACAAAAGGCATCCAACTTCAAATAATTTTGAGGTCCCTTTAAACTATGAATATCTATATGGAACACTTCCTTGAGACGTTTACCTTCTTCTTCCATGATCTGATTTTGAAGAATCTTTGTCGGAACACTAAGGACAATTTGACGCTCTTTGGCTTGAGATAAAGCGGGTAAGAGATAACCATAGGTTTTCCCAATCCCTGTCGGTGCTTGAATCAGAGAGACAGACTCATCTTTCAATAGCAAGCCAACCTCTTTAGCAAAATTTTCTTGCTTCTCCCTCACTTCAAGATTCAACAGAGAAATATTTTTAGAAAAATCTTGAGATAGTTTTCGTGGCTCCAGAGGAGCTGCAGTTTTCTTGAAATACAGTCCTTGAACTTGGACCAAATCTGAAGAAGTCAGGATAGATTGGTTGCGATAAATTTCCTCAATAACCAAGTAGGACTCATATAAGAGAGCGTCAGCCATTTCCAGCAAGCGTTCCAAGAGACCTTTAGGAAGTTGGGCCATCTTTTCCCGTAGAAATAAGAGTAATTCCGCAGTAGCTTGGGCATCTGAAAGGGCTGTATGAGCATGTTTTAGAGGAATTCCTAATTCTCGACACAATATCGGCAAGCTATATTTTTCCAGTTCAGGGAAAAAGACCTGGGCCAATTCGACCGTATCTACACGAGGATTTTTTAGTTCATAGCCTTCAAAAAATAAATTTTCCGCCAAAAGATTGGCATCAAACTGAACATTGTGGGCTACAAAAATCCCATCCTTCACCAAGTCAAAGATTTTTTTAGCAACTTGCGAAAAATCAGGTGCTTGCGCCAGACGTTGGTCTGTCAATCCTGTCAGTTCTTTGATATGAGCATCTAAGGGTTCATGTGGATTGACATCCGTCGTATAGTGATCGACGATTTTTCCATCCTCAATCACAACAATTCCCACTTGAATAATTTTAGCCTTACTACCTGTGCTAGTTGCCTCTAAATCCACCACAACATAGCGATTACCAATCGTTTTCATTATAAAAAATTATACCAAAAAAAGAGCCATTTGGCACCTGCAAACATGGGATAATTTTCAAACTCAAGAAGGTTACTTTTCTTAAAAATCCCAACAAACAGAGCATCCTAGCCTACTTATTTTTTGAAAATATTGGAGAATAAGAAAAATTGAGAGAAGAAATGTTTGCATCTTCCCTCTCTCAACGAATCATTTACTTTATTTAACCATGTCAGGATCGTAGTCATAAAATCCTGTATCAAGGAAACGGTTTTTAGGGTGTAACTTACGTACTTCCTCATCCAGCAAGAAAGCTTGGTCATGGCTAAAGTTGCCCTCTTGGATCAAGCTACGCGCTTGGATAAAGAGTTTTGCAATCTCAACAAAGTTCTGACCTGGAGTGTAGAGTCCTTCTAGTTTCCAGTGAGTGAAACCATGCTCTACCAATTCTGTCAATTTTGTCATCAAATCAAGGTCATTGTTAGCAAAGATGTGGGTCCCATGATTGTCTTCAAAGATAGAGTAATGGCTCTCAGGATCACTTGGCTCAGCCAAGAAAAGGTCACGTTTACGCGTCTTTTCATCATCGATATGCGTAAAGTTATAGTAGTTTTGCAAGAGCGGACGTTTAGAATGATGGATAACGCTAGCTCCGTAAACCAAAACTTCAGCAGGAATTTCCAAAATCTCTGGCATTTTGAAAAGTTCAGCTGATGGAATTTCACGCGCCAAAACAGCCTCAGATGCGCCAGCCTTCTGTCCCCAGAAGTTAATCTGACGACTACTTGTCACCATAGTTGAAGCATCATAGATGGTCTTAAAGGAATAACCATCGCGGTTGACTACGTAAAAGACACCTGCATCCCCAATTGTAATGTAATCTGTCTTAATTTCTTCCAAGAAGTCCAGGAAAGGCTTGATACGGTCCATCATATCTTGGTGCATGAGGGCATTGACCGCAACGATCAATTCTTTACCAGTATCATGAACCAGCTTAGCGATTTCACGCAATTGGTCATGACTAAAGGTTGTTGGCAGACGAAGGCCAAAATCTTTCTCACCGACATAGATACGGTCTACGCCAGCTTCGAGTAGTTGTTCAACTTGTTCAATACTTTCAGCAGTTGCTGTAATGATAATCTTTTCCATAAGAAAAATTATACCACATTTCTCCAAAATCAGCCATTCTTTGAAAATGAAAAGGGACTTTATTCTTTTTGTAATCTTTCTGTAATAATTCTCTGCTGAAAAAATGATAAAATAGGTATGTACTGTTAAGGAGAGAATAATGCCCGTAAGAAAATTACAATCCTATGAGGTAGACTATCAAGAAGAATTAAGCCGTCAGATTCCTCGCTATCAAGATTATACACCTGAAGCGCAATCTGATGCCAATCTCAAGGAAATCCTATTTTTTGTTAATATCGCTGTTTTTTGTATCTGTATTGCTATCTTTAGTTTTATCTTTTTAGCATTAAAATTCTCAACTGCTCTTGCCTTTGCTGCAGCAATCGGATCCAGCTTACTTGTTTTAAAAATTCAACGGTCTATTATCAAACGAAAACTTAAAAAATAAACATATCGCCCCATCTGGAGCGATATGTTTATTTTTTCTTTTTAGATGGTGTGTGGATGGCAATCTTCACTTCAAAGACTGTTCCTTTCGGTTTATTATCTTTAACAGTAATGGTTCCTTTAAGCGCATCTACAATTTGCTTAGCTAGGGATAACCCTAAACCAAAACCACCTTTTTGCCGAGTTCTAGCCTTGTCCACTCGATAAAAACGATCAAAAATTTTCTTCTTATCTTCTGTCGAAATACCGACTCCATTATCAGAAACCAGTAAATACAGATTGCGATCAGTCGCCGAGATAAGAAAATCAATTTCACCATCCTCTTCAGTATACTTGACAGCATTATCAAATAGGATGGTCATCAGTTGTTTTAGTAAAAGCTGATCTGTGACAATCGTTCGATGGATGCGATTTTCAAAACGGAAGACACGGTCATTTTCAGAAGCAATCATCTCATAGTTTGTAAACGTCGTATTGAAAAAACTGGTTGGAACTTCTGCAAGTTCTGGCTTGATCCCATCATCTCTCCGAGCTAAGTTAAGAAGATTTGTCGTCAAAAAGCGCATATTTCTGACTTCTTCCAAACTCGATGCAATGCTTTCGCTCACATCCATAATGGTAGCTTCTGGCTTACGGAAAAGGGTCTCTAAGCGATTTTGCAAAACTGCAAGTGGAGTTCGTAACTCATGACTAGCATTTTCCACAAAGGACTGTTGCTTCTGCATGCTCTCAAGCAGGGGTCTAACACTGACCCTAGCTAGATAGAGACTGGCAACTAAAGACAGAATCCAGAAACTAGCCATCACGACCACAATCAATTTCTCATGCTTTTGACTGGCCTGCTCCAACTGACTGGTATTAATCAAGACAGCAGCATATTTTACGTTGGTTGACACAGAGTCAATATTAGTCTCCATCAAAATCATACGATAGATTTCTTCCTGCCCATAGCTATTAAAAACCTGAATCTGGTAGATATGTCCTAGTTCTTTTTTCTCTAACTTAATCTTATCCAATCCCAAAAATCGGTTTCCAGAAAGGAGCTGGGTAAAATTCTTATCAAAGAGAATGACCTCCGTATTGGAGCTGACATTGGGCTTCACCTCAGTCTTACTAGAATCTGTAGCGGCATTCTCTAAATCTTTAATCTCTTCTGTTGCCCTATTTACTGCCAGCTGGATAACTGCCTGAGGATTTTCACTCAGTCCATGAAGCTTATCATCCACCGAAGTATAAAGACTCGAATGCATGACCTGCAAAATAATCAGAGTCATTGTAGAGAAAATCAGAGTGAAGACACCAAAGTTGCGGATAAAATAACTAAAGTCATCCGCATACCATGTTTTTTTTAGTTTACTGAACATCTTTTAAAATATACCCAACACTGCGCAAGGTTTGCAAATTCTCTGCAAAAGTGGTTCCTTTTAATTTCTTACGGACTTTTGAAACATAAACTTCTACAACTGAAATCGTTGTGTCACTATCAAATCCCCATAGACGATCAAAAATCTGAGTCTTGGGCAAAATAACATTTTGATTTTGAAGGAAATAAACTAATAAATCGAACTCTTTCCCCAGCAATTCGACAGGAGTATCTTCGACTTTAACGGTATTGGTTGACAAATTAACCACAATATTTCCATAAGTCAAGGTATTTTCATTAAACTTGCCTGAACGTTTGAGAAGGGCCTGAATCCGCATTTTGAGTTCTTCTAGGTAGAAAGGTTTGGTCAGATAATCATCTGCTCCCAGTTCAAATCCATGTCCCTTGTCATCCAAACTTTCCTTGGCAGTCATGATCAGAACTGGAGTCGTAATTCCCTTTTCACGCAATTCTTTCAATACTTGGAAGCCATTTTTTTCAGGCAACATCAAATCGAGCAAAATTAAGTCATAGACGCCACTCTCAGCTTCGTAGAGTCCTTCTTCACCATCAAATACCTGCATGACATCCGCAAAATCGTCTAAAAAGTCAAATACTGAATTTGACAGGCCTAGGTCATCCTCAACTAATAAGATTTTTATCATGAGAAACTCCTCCTTATTAAAACCATTATACCAAATTTGCCTTAAAAAAAACTCAACTCCCTCTTACTTTAAGAGAGAAAGTTGAGTTTTTATTATTTTACGAATGTTTAAGCTTTCCCATATTGAAGAACGACTGCTTCGACTGCAGCTTTTTCACGGTTAATCAAGTCAACACGCGCTGCAATTTCCTTGATTCCCATACCGATGTTACGGCTAAGAGCTAGGTCAGAAAGTTGTGGCTCAAAGAATTCCTTGTATTCCGCCAAGCGTTGCTGAGTTTTAAATACATGGGCAGGAAGGATAACAAAGCTATCAAAGCTCATATCTCCTCCAAGAGCTGCCTTAATCCAAGCCCAGTTTTCACGCGCCCAAGACCAAGCTGTTTCCTGAGTTACTTGGTGAGCTAGGAATTGGTAATACCAAGCAGACAAGTCCTGTGGTTTGACCACAAATTTGTCCTTCCAAGAAGCAATCAAGGTTTGGATATTGTCCGCATCTATACTGTAGGCAAGAGCCGCGGCCAACTGACGTTTAAAGACAGCATCTGTTGCGTGAGTATAAGAATCAAGATAAAGTGCTAACAAGTCTTTGGTCTCATGATGTTTCATTTCATTGATCAGAACTTGTGAACGAATAGCTGCTGGGAGTCCTGCAAGATTCTCCTTGTGTGTTGCGAAAATTTGGCTAGCGACTTGACTAGCTTCTGCATCATTTGAGCGAATCATCATAGAAACAGCCAGCTGACGAACCAGTTCATCCTCATCTGATTCTCCGTCTTTAGCTTCAAAACCAAGACGGTCATAGTTATGACGAGCCAATTTAGCGACCAATACTTTGAAGGCTGTCTCAGCTTCTGTTCCTTCATCGATAAAGCGATCGAGGGCAAAAATTACTTCAGAAACAGCTGAAACGACAAGATAAGATTCTTCCTTAGCAAGTCTATCAAGAACTGGGAGCAAGTCTGCATAAGAAATGTGCCCTGATTCAGCAAGCAAGCGACGTTCTTGGACGATTTGCAGTTTGCTTGTGTTATCAAGTGTCTCTAGCTCAGCAAGAACTGCAGCCAACAAGTCTCCTTGATAGTCGGTAATGTAGTGGGCTGTATTTTCTGTGTTAAGGCGAAGTGCTGTTTTGTTTTCTGCAAGAAGAGCTGCGTAGCCAGGGATTTCGATACTTTCAGTTTCAAGTGTATCAGGCAAGCCTTTCCAGTTGCTATTGAGTGGCACAACCCAGAGACGGTTCTTGTCTTCGTGCTCACCGATAAAGAATTGTTTTTGTGAAATCTTCAAGACATCATTTTCAACTTTAACAGTGAGAACTGGATAACCAGGTTGTTCCAACCAAGAATCCATGAAGGCTGCGACATCACGTCCTGACGCTTGACCAAGGGCATCCCAAAGGTCACTACCAATGGTGTTGCTGTATTGGTGTTTTTCAAAGTAAGCGTGCAAACCTTTAGCAAAATCAGCATCCCCTAGCCAACGACGAAGCATGTGCATGAGGCGACTTCCTTTGGCATAGACGATAGCGCCATCAAATAACGTATTGATTTCATCTGGATGTTTAACTTCGACGTGGACAGACTGAACGCCATCAGTAGCGTCACGTTCAAGAGCAAGAGGTACTCCACCTGTTTGGAAATCTTCAAAGATATTCCAGCTTGGTTCAATAGCATCCACACAGACGTATTCCATCATGTTGGCAAAACTTTCATTGAGCCAAAGGTCATCCCACCATTTCATAGTTACGAGGTTACCAAACCATTGGTGAGCCAACTCATGTGCCACAACTAGGGCAACTTGTTGACGACTGGCAAATGTAGAGTTTTCATCTACAATTAAGCAAACTTCACGGTAGGTCACAAGACCCCAGTTTTCCATAGCTCCAGCTGAGAAGTCAGGGAGGGCTATGTGGAGAGATTGAGGGATTGGGTACTTAACTCCATAGTAATCTTCGTAAAACTCGATAGAGCGAACAGCGATATCCAGTGAGAAATCAAGGTTTGATAGTGGATGAGCTTTGGTTGAATAAACACCTACGAGAGTACCGTTTTTAGTCTTAGCCGTCACACCTTGCAAATCACCCGCAACAAAGGCCAACAAGTAAGAAGACATGCGAGGTGTTGTCTCAAACTTCCAGATACCTGTTTCCTTACGTTTTTCAACATCGATTTCTGGCATATTAGACAAGGCCAATTCACCTTCTGCTTGGTCAAAACGTAGAGAGAGGTCAAAAGTTGCTTTGGCTTCTGGCTCATCCACACATGGGAAGGCTTCGCGCGCAAAATGGCTCTCAAATTGAGTAGACAAGACTTCCTTCTTGACTCCATCAACTGTGTAGTAAGATGGGTAAATCCCTGTCATGTTGTCTGTAATTTTTCCTGAGAAAGCGATAATCACTTCAACTTGACCAGCCCCAGCCAATTCGATATGAAGGGCTTCATTGTCATGATCAACTGTGAATGGGCGAGCTTCCCCTGCAACTTCTACAGAAACGATTTCCAAGTCTTTTTGGTGAAGGGAAATGCGGTCACTCTGTGCTTGACCAGTGATGGTCACCTTCCCAGAAAACGTCTTGGTCTCACGACTCAAGTCTAAAAATAAATCATAATGTTCAGGAACAAATTGCTTAATAAAATGTTCAACTGCTTGCATAATTTTCTCCTATCTAAGTTTAAGAGCTAGAGCTCTTCTTCAAACAAACTTATTATATCATGTTTTGCTTAAGAAAAAAGGATTGGACGGTAATTTCCAAAACTTTCTTCCTTCTATCTGTCTACAGAGGGTAGACCTTGCGAAATTCTTCTAAAACAACCTTGCTGTCAGGTATAAAAGTCAGTCCTGCTTCTCTCAACCACTCGGCGAAACAATCCTCATGAACCTGGCGCCAATAGGCTAGGGATTTGTCACCTTCCCCTTCTTTGAAGGCATGGTCAGCTGACACTTGATTGAAGGGTTCAACAGAAACCTTTGTAATTTCAACAATGCAGACAGCCTGATTTTGACTATCTAAAATAACATCAAAGGTGCCTTCTTGCGGAAGAGACTCGTCTTCTAGTGCGTAGAGGTCGTAGGCCGAGGCGGTTGCTGTCTTTTCTCCTTTTAAAACCAAATCTGCTAAGATATCGGCTTCCACTCCAAAAGCCCAAGCATCGATTTCATCTCCGATAGAGGGGTTAATTTTCTTGTATGCATTCCACATTTCTTGCGGTGTCATAGGTATCTCCTTTGTAATTTTTTACTTTCTTCTTTTACACGTTTGAGGTGGTCTGGATGGTCAATCTCTAAATCAAAAATATCCGGAATAGAGCTATAATGGAGAATGCATTCGATATCCATCTGATTCATTTTTTGTATGAAAGAAGTATTCAGATAGCCTGCTACAACAAAGTCAATCTTTTTCATCCTTGCTTTATTATGCATATCTCTTAGCATATCTAACATTATTGGACTTTCCATATCATGCCATTGACTGTTTCTCACAGTCGCAAAAACAAAAGAAGTCAAATCATTCATTCCAACTACAATCTTTGAAATGCCCGCTTCCAGTATCCTATCCAAGTCAAAATACGCTGACGGTAATTCAATCATCGTGCCAACTTTCCCAGTAAAACCCTGCTGACGCAATACTGTAATAGCTTGCTTTAACTGTTCAGCATCATTGACAAAAGGAAAGATAACAGATAGATTGGGATTGTTTTGATAAACTTCTGTAACGACATGTGCTTCAGCCTGAAATTCATCCGGACACGCCAGCAAACGCCTAGTTCCTCTATATCCAAATAAGGGATGATTTTCATCAAAATACTCTTTAGTCCCCTTTAGACAATTAGCTTCTGTATTCGTTAATTCTGAAAAACGATACCAAACTTCTTCATCTGAATACAAGGAGCAAATGGTATCTAGATAATCTTTTACAAATTGCTGACAACCTGCTAATAGGATGTTTTGATTGAGCTCTCTCAGTAAGTATTCCCCACGAATCATACCGACGTGGTGCAATAACTGAGGATAAACTTTTTCAGTGATTTTCTCGCCGCTAAGGGCTAGTTGGTTTTTCATGTCCATTCACCTTCCAATTCATATACAAAGTCTTGTCCAATTCTGGAAATCCTAATAATTCAGACTTAACCTTCAAGACTAATGGCGATGCATTTTCTTCTGTTATCTCTTGAATATCCATCCAAATATATCCAAGTGAATCATTCGCACCATCAGACACAGCTTCCGAAATCGTAACTTGAGGTGCACTCTCATTCATTTCAACATCATACAAGGCCATGATATGGTGAACCATAAAATTTTTTAACTCTTCCCTGACGAAAACATCGTAGATTCGAGGATTAGAGTAGCTTCTAACAGTAAATCCCGTCTCTTCCATAACTTCTCTAGTCAGCGTTTCCGTCAGTCCTTCACCAAGTTGCTGACTGCCTCCAGGTAGGTCATACCGATGTTGATAAGGGCCTCTCGTTTTTTCAATGCAGAGTAACTTCTCATTTTCAAAGCAAACAGCGTAGACTCCAAAATGTCTTTTGATTTCCATCAGATCCTCCTATTTCAAAGACCATCCGCCATCTATTGTCAGAATTTGACCCTGCATGGCAGATGCCTTTCCACTGGCCAAAAAGAGACTGACTTCTGCCACTTCCTCTGGTTCAATCCAGCGCTTGATTGGTGTTTCACTAGCAACCCAGTCAGCCAATCCACCTGGCTCAAAATCTGCAGCGGTCATAGCTGTCTTGACTGCCCCTGGAGCGATACCAAAGATCTGAATCCCAGCTCCAGCATAGTCTAGAGCCAACTGCTTGGTAAATCCAGCCAAGGCGTGCTTCGAAGAAGTATAGGCGTGTCCACCGCCACCTGCTAGGCTAGAAGCAATAGAGCACATATTGATGATGATTCCCTTTTTATTTTCCAGCATTTGTGTCAAATAATAGCGAGTCAACTCAACAGGAGTCACGTAGTTGATTTCAAAAATCTCTTGAATTTCCTGGGCTGATTGTTCCAAAAGCGGTTTATAATCATCCAAAACTCCAGCAGTATTGCACAAAACATCAACCTGAGGACACCAGTCAAAAATAGGCTCCAAGTCCAAGGTTAAATCTCTCTGTAAAAAGTGAAAATCACCCTCTAAGAGTGGATTTTCACCTTGGTCAACTCCATAAACTTGATAGTCCTTCTCTAAAAAAAGTCGAGCCTGAGCCAGACCAATCCCTGAACTTACTCCCGTAATCAATACGCGTCTAGTCATGCACTTCTACCCAATCCGTCGCCAAAACATCACAAGGTGTCGGACTCCACATGGAAAAACCTTCTCCTTCGCCAGAAACGTTGATTAGGAAGTAGGGCGTCACTTCAAGTGCAACCCCATTTTGCTCGATAGTGTCAAAAAGTTGAACATAGTTTTCAGCACCTCCCCAACCAGTTCGTACATATTTTTTCTTAGCCTTTAATCCAGGCAGAATTTCTTCAAATGTCATGTTTTTCTCCTTTAATATCAATAATTCTCCCCTTCATTATAACAAAAAACCGCTTTGCAACGGCTTTTTGACTGTATGTTAGTTAAATAAACTAATAGCTATCCAATTTTTAAATTATTTAAGTTCAATCAGTTTATTATAAATTTCTTCAGTTAAATCTTTCTGCTGTGTTCCTGTTAGATAATGTGAAGTACGAATTAAAACTGTTCCATAAACATAGTGTGATCCAGGATTTAAAGCAGTACCATCAAATGCGCTAATATAGGTGTTGCGTTTTTCAGCTTCTTCTTTTGTCTTATACACCTCTACATTTCCACCAGCATCATTTCCTTTCTGAACAATATCAGATCCTTCTACTGAATGTGTAACTTGATTGTCAACAAAATATACAGACGCTGTATACCCACCTTGTTTATTCAATTTATTATTTGGATCGTTATTTTCAGTAACAGACTGTACTCCTGTAATTGAAGAAATTTCTTTGAGTCTTTCTTCAACAAAAGTATTAGATGGATTTGTAATTTGTTTTAGCTGAAGAATACTATTTTGATAAAGAGTCTGTTTGTCAGATAAATTCTTTATTGTTTCACTATAGTCCACTGGCTTGCTTAATTCTTCTATTTGCTCCTCAATCTTAGCAGTTGATTTCTCCATTTCTGGTACTTTTCGAAGCGAATTCTGACTATCTTCAATTGCTTTTTTTAATTCTTCTAATTTTTTTGAATCCAATGGCTCTTCGCCACTATCAATTACTTTCTCAGTCTCAGCTATTTGGTTTTCAACCTCTTTATTTTTTTCTTGTAAATTTTTGACTATATCTTCAAACTTAGTTACAGCAGATCTGTAGGGGACATAAGATAAGAAATAGTATCCAAGACCAGAAATTCCTAATATCAGACACATTGACAATATAATTATTTTTTTCTTCATATTAATCTCCAAAAAATATTTAATATCTCCATAATTCTACTATATTACCCCAAAACACGCAACAAAAAAAACCGCCTTGCAACAGTTTTTTTTGACTGTATATCTACTAAATTTTTCCTACCACTGCAATCCAGCTGCTTTAATTTCTTTCTTAGAGGCATACTTGCCATTTGGTTTATGCCATCTTCCTCTGGAATCTTTGAAATAACCACCTGAATTTGCTGATTGCGTATTTGATTCCTGACTCTCTTCCTTTTCTTGTTCTGCTTGACGAGCCTTTTCTTCCTCTTCTTTCGCCTTCTTCTCGGCTTCTTCTTTTTCCTCCGCCTCTTTATTAGCCTTTTCCTCAGCTTCCTTCTTGGCTTTTTCTTCTTTTACCTTTGCGTCTTCAACTAGGTTTTTAGCAGTACCATCCAAATAGTTAATTTCTGCATTAGCCGAAACATTATCTAAAACGACATGCGTCACAAAATACTTATCCACCTTTTCCTTACTGCTACCCAACTTAATTTCTAAGAGCTTACCATTTTCATCAATCCCTACATATTGCAACCCTATTTGTCTAGGAATAAGCTCATCATTTTGATAAATTGGCGTCACCTTGTAATCAAGATAGTAGTTAGGATGATTAGCAAGCCATGAATCCAATCGATTTTCATAGTATAGCATACTACTCTGGTTATATTCGTCAGTTCCAGAATAGTTTCCAGCATTAAGCCAGTTAGTCATAGGAACTAAATTTCTCTTTTCATCATTCAAACCACTAAATTGGTAGCCAATCAAATGACCTCTACTCATCAACCAAGCTTCTTCCCGGCCATCTCCGTAAAAGAATTTATAGTTGTGCCACCCTACTGGATCATAGGTCAATTTTGAATCTCTTTTCTCAGTTGGCTCATCGCTATCTTTTAGCTGAATATGAGCACCCGTCGCGCGATTTTTAGAATCTAGTTCGCCAAGTTCAAGCTGTTTTTCACTTTTAAAAGGCAATAGACCTGCTTCTTTGAACAACTTTTCATCAAACTTGGCTTGGTTTTGTTCCACTTTTGCTTCTGAAACTTTTGTCTCTTTCTTATGATCAGAACAAGCCACCAAAGTAAAGACTGATAAAAAGGCTAGACTCGCATAAACCAACTTCTTCATATTTAACATCCTTTAGCATTTTTATTCCATTTTACTATAATATATCAAAACAATCAATCGTATCATATATCATTATTGTTAAAACCGCTTTGCAACGGCTTTTTGACTGTGATTTATTTACATCTGCTTCTACTTACGGCAAATTATTCCCTGCAGCAAGATAAATTTCATACCATTCTTCTCTTGTTAAGCTAAAGTTTGCCGCTTGGCTAACTTCTCTCAAGTGCTTAGGATTTGTTGTACCTACGACTGCCTGCATTTTTGCTGGATAACGTAATATCCAAGAAATGGCAATAGTTGAAGGAGTTACTCCATATTTAATAGCTAAACGATCAAGTACTTGATTTAAAGCTTGAAATTTCTCATTTCCAACAAAATTCCCTTTAAAATACCCGAATTGTAAGACAGACCATGCTTGAATGACCACATCGTGTAATTTGCAATATTCAAAAATGCTGCCATCTCGCATAGCTGCTTGACTATCTTCCATATTAACATGAAAACCTGATTCGAATCCTGGAGTAAAAGCCGCACTCAATTGTAGCTGATTAACAGCTAACGGCTGCTTGACATCTTTTTTAAGCAACTCCATCATCATAGGATTTTGATTAGAAACTCCAAAATCTCGAACCTTACCTTGTTTATAAAGGAGATCAAAGGCTTCTGCTACTTGATCAGATTCCATCAAAGCATCTGGTCGATGAAGAAGCAAACTATCTAGATGATCAATCTTCAATCTTTGCAAAATTCCGTCAACTGATTTTATAATATAGTCCTTAGAAAAATCAAAATAGGTAAATTCTTCAATGCGAATGCCACATTTTGACTGAATCCACATTTCTTCTCTTAAATCTGGACGATTTTTTAGGACAAGGCCTAACAGTTCTTCACAACGACCACGACCGTATATATCTGCCAAGTCAAAGGCATTGATTCCAACAGACAGTGCTGTTTCTACAAGCTCTTCAACTTCTTTTACAGACTTATCTTCTATTCTCATCATTCCGAGAACAATTTCTGATAATTCTTTGTCATCTTGACCAAAAGTTATATATCTCATCAAATTTTTCTCCTTTAATTTCTAACATTCTTCCCTTCATTATAACAAAAAACCGCTTTTCAACGGCTTTTTGACTATATTTCACTCCATGTTATCTTTTTAAACCCACGGAAAAAGAGAAAGATACCAATAAAAAGAACAGCTAAAGGAATAATCTTTGTAAGAAAAACATTTGAAATTCCCATCCACTCATAGTAACGGAGCAGAGAACCTACAATAAGATGGGCAACAATCATACTGTTAAAGGGACGAAAAAACTCTTCTTTCCAATTCCAAATACTGATGACTAGAGAAAGTGTAAAGATAGATAAACTATCCCAGGGAGCAGGAAGATAAAAATCTCCTTCTTGTATGAAACTTCCCATTCCTACATATCCTAGAACGACTAGCAGAACAAGACTTCCAACGACAATATAAGTGCCAATTTTCATCTTAGGAGAATCTTGGACTAGCCCCCAACGTAAGATTGTGGCCACAAGTCCAAATCCAATCAGAAAAAGAAGAAGTTGCCCTAAAAATGTGAGCAAATTGACTGTTAAGAGAGGACCTTTAGAAAAATCACTTAGTAGTTGATAATAACGTAATACCGCTAGGACAAGAATTGGCGTCAAAAGGGACTCCTTGATAGGACTGCGTGGTGCTTCCTTGAGAATCTCTTTCATTATTTTTTTAGGATTCTTACCTAAATAATCCTCTGCACTCATGCCATCTCGTTCTGCTTCTGAGAAATCTAACATCATCAAATAAATCTGCTCTCTGAGATAGTCCTCATCATAGAGAAATCCAGCAAGATTAAAACTATCCCACAGCTCCTCAAAATATTGCCGATTCTCCTCAGAGAATTCATGTAACAAAGCGCTTATTTCTTCATAATACTTCATTTTTTTCATGGTTTAACCCCCATTCTTAATTCCTTCTACTTTTTGACTCAAATCATCCCATTGTTGCCAAAAGACTGAGACACGCTCTTCTCCTTCTTTCGTTAATGAAAAATACTTCCGATCTGGACCATCTGGCGACGGGCGCATGTCGCCTCTTATCCATTGATTTTTTTCTAACTTTTGCAATAAAGGATAAATAGTTCCTGGAACGATAGTGTCAAATCCAGCATCTCGCAAAGTTTGAACCAACTCATAACCATACCGCTCTTTTTGACCAATCATATCCAAGACACAACCTTCAAGAACACCTTTTAATAGTTGAGTTTCTTTCATCACTTCTCCCTTCTATCTATTTTGCAATACCTACTAGTAGCTTCATCTATAATATACCACTTTTACACTAGTTTGTAAAGCATAATAGTTAAATAAAAAACAGAACTAGCATGAACTAGTCCTGTCTACTTTTAGCCAATCACACTTCCATTCGGTACAGCTGGATCAACTGTGAGAAGGGTTAATTGTCCATCATGTTCAGCTGATAGGATCATACCTTGGCTGACATATTTCTTCATCATTTTACGAGGTTTGAGGTTAGCAACGATTTGAACTTTCTTGCCAACCAATTCTTGTTCATTTGGATAGTATTTTGCAATTCCTGAAAGGATTTGACGATCTTCACCATCACCTGCATCTAGGCGGAATTGAAGCAACTTATCAGAACCTTCTACTTTAGACACTTCTTTGACTTCTGCGACACGGATTTCAACCTTGTCAAAGTCCTCAAACTTGATTTCTTCCTTGTTTAGTTTGAGTTCGACTTCGTCTGGATTCCATTCTTTTTCGACAGCTGGCTTGTTGCCTTCCATTTGTTCCTTGATATAGGCGATTTCTTCTTCCATATCCAAACGTGGGAAGATCGGAGTTCCTTTGGCAACTACCGTTACACCTGCAGGGAAATCAGCCAAGCTCAAGTTTTCAAGGCTCGCTACTTCTTCCAAGCCAAGTTGATTCAAGACTGCACGACTAGTTTCCATCATAAACGGCTCAATCAAGTGAGCGACGACACGAAGACTGGCTGCCAAGTGACTCATGACACTTGCCAATTGGTCACGAAGAGCTTCATCCTTGGCCAAGACCCATGGTGCGGTCTCATCGATGTATTTATTGGTACGAGAGATCAGAGTCCAGACTGCTTCAAGAGCACGTGGGTAGTCAACTGCTTCCATGTGTGTATGGTAGTCTGCGATTGATTGTTCTGCAACCTCAGCAAGAGCATGATCAAACTCTGTCACGCCCTCTACATAGACTGGAATTTGTCCATCAAAGTACTTGTTAATCATAGAAACAGTACGGTTGAGGAGGTTTCCAAGGTCATTAGCCAATTCATAATTGATACGGCCGACATAGTCTTCCGGAGTAAAGGTTCCGTCTGAACCAACTGGAAGGCTACGCATGAGGTAGTAACGAAGTGGATCTAGTCCAAAACGCTCTATCAACATTTCAGGATAGACAACATTCCCTTTAGATTTAGACATCTTTCCGTCTTTCATGACAAACCAACCATGACCAATCAAACGTTCTGGCAATTTGATATCCAACATCATAAGAAGAATTGGCCAGTAGATTGAGTGAAAACGAAGGATGTCTTTTCCAACCATGTGGAAGACTGTTCCGTTCCAGAACTTGTCAAAGTTAGCGTGTTCGTCTTGATCGTAGCCAAGAGCTGTCACATAGTTGAGCAGAGCATCAAACCAAACATAGACAACGTGTTTTGGATTTGATGGGACTGGTACTCCCCATGTAAAGGTTGTACGAGAAACTGCCAAATCTTCCAAACCTGGCTCGATGAAGTTGCGAAGCATTTCATTCAGACGACCATCTGGAGTGATAAATTCAGGATGGGACTTGAAAAATTCGACCAAACGATCTTGGTATTTGCTGAGGCGAAGGAAATATGATTCTTCAGATACCCATTCAACCTCGTGACCTGATGGAGCAATACCGCCAGTCACGTTTCCAGCTTCGTCACGGAAAACTTCTGCAAGCTGGCTTTCTGTAAAGAATTCTTCATCTGATACTGAGTACCAGCCAGAGTATTCACCCAAATAGATATCATCTTGAACCAGCAAGCGCTCAAATACTTGAGCCACTACTTTTTCATGGTAATCATCCGTTGTACGGATGAATTTATCGTATGAGATATCTAGTAATTTCCAGAGTTCTTTGACTCCAACTGCCATCCCGTCAACATAGGCTTGAGGTGTGATGCCAGCTTCTTCAGCTTTCTGCTGGATTTTCTGACCATGCTCATCAAGACCTGTCAGATAAAAGACATCGTAGCCCATCAGACGTTTGTAACGTGCTAGGACATCACAGGCGATGGTTGTGTAGGCAGAACCGATGTGAAGTTTCCCAGATGGATAGTAAATCGGCGTTGTAATATAAAAATTCTTTTCAGACATAATTTTTCCTTTCCAGGCAAATGAAACCTGTTTTTCTAACACTTCATTATATCACATTTTTAAGGATTTTCGATAGGGAAATCTATACAAAAACAAGATAGACGAGTGTCCATCTTGTTGATCTTATTCATAACGAAGAGCTTCAATTGGATCAAGCTTCGAGGCCTTGTTGGCTGGCAAGACCCCAAAAACTATACCCACGCTAGCCGAAACTGCAAGACTAAATAGGGCAACCGGGATTGACACTCCTACTTCTATACCTGCAATCAAACCTTGCAGTAACAAACCTGCTAAGGCAGTTAAACCACTTGCAATTGTCAAGCCAATCAAGCCACCTAACAAGGTCAAAATCATGGATTCAATCAAAAACTGGATTAAAATATTAGCACGTGTCGCACCCAAAGCCTTACGAAGACCAATCTCACGGGTACGCTCTGTCACCGAAACTAGCATAATGTTCATAACACCAGTTCCTCCAACAAAGAGAGAAATTCCTGCAATGGCGCTAATAACCGTCGTCATAAAACTAAACGATTGTTGAACTTCTGCAAATACAGCTGACTCATCTGCTACTTGATATTCTCCCTGTTGCAAGCCAGCAAGCTCTGTCATTTTTCGTGCTAATTCTGGACCCAAAGTTTGAGTTAAGCTTGTGTCATTCACTCGAAAGACAATACTAGCAATTTCATCTACATTAAAATTCGCAGCAAGGGAGATATTTGTGGTAATAGGCAAGCCACCAAGACCATACATTTTTGAATTTTTAGATTCTGGGCTAGTATAAACACCAATGACTCGATAACTAAAACCATTGACTTCCACAACCTTGTTAATAGCCTCTTGAGGAGATCCAAATAGACTAATGGATAATTCTTCATCAAGCAAAATGACACTTGCAAATTCTTTGAAATCTTGTTCTCTCAGACTACGACCTGCAAGAATTTCATTGTTAACAGCCTCCATATAAGTTCTGTTACCACCTGTCAAATTGGCATTTTCAACCTTTTTATCTTTATAAGTCAAGATGGCGTTCGTTGAGTTGGTTACATAGTAATTATCCACTCCCTTCAGTTTGGCTGCCTCCTTGACCCAAGATTCTTGCGGTTTTGGTGGTTCAACATGAACTTCCTCTTCTTTTCCAGAAACCGTAAAAGCTGATTGTTTCTGAGTAAAAGATCCATCTTTACTTTTTTTAGAAGAGAAAAAGACACTGATATTTTTTTGAGATCTGGTCATATTTTTATTGAGCTGTCGAGACATAGAATCACCCAGAGCCATAATCACAACAACCGATGAAACACCGATAATAATCCCAATCATGGTAAGCAAAGAACGCATCTTGTGAGCCATAATAGATGAAAAGGCAAATTTCAGATTCTGCATCTTAGTTTTCCTCCTTTTCTAACTGAGCACTATCAGATGAAATGACCCCATCTCGAATAACAATCTGGCGTTTGGCATAAGCAGCGATCTCAGGCTCATGCGTTACCATGATAATGGTTTTTCCTTCTTTGTTCAAGTCAACCAATAGTTGCATGATTTGATTACCTGTTTTAGTATCCAAGGCTCCTGTCGGTTCGTCTGCTAGAATAATAGAAGGATTGTTTACCAAGGCACGCGCAATAGCCACACGTTGCTTTTGACCACCAGATAATTCTGAAGGTAAATGGTGACTACGCTCAGTCAATTCAACCTTATCTAGATATTCCTCAGCTAACTTGCGCCGTTTTGAAGCCGAAACTCCTGCGTAAATCAAGGGCAATTCTACATTTTGCAGAGCATTGAGTTTAGATAGAAGAAAGAACTGCTGAAAGACAAATCCGATTTGTTTGTTGCGAACCTTAGCTAGTTGTTTTTCACCCAATCCAGCCACTTCTTGACCTTCAAGATAATACTCTCCACTACTTGGTGTATCCAACATGCCAATCGTATTCATGAGAGTAGACTTACCAGAACCAGATGGTCCCATGATAGCAACAAATTCACCCTCATTCACTTCTAGGTTGATATTTTTGAGAACCTGCAGTTCTTGGTCACCATTACGGTAGCTTCTGCAGATATTTTTTAGACTAATTAGTTGCTTCATCAGCCTTCACCTCTTTTCCTTCCTCTAGAGAAGACGTTGGGTTACTGATGACCTTGACTCCATTTGTCAGACCTGAAGTGATTTCTTGGTTGTCTGCATCAGCATTGCCCAAACCAACTTCCACTTTCTTGGCCTTTTTCTGCTCGTCAAGCACCCAGACATAGTTCTTATCATTTTCAGTCACAACACTTGTTAGAGGAACCAAAATGGCTTTACTCTTATTCTTAACCTCAACACTTACTGAGAATCCTTGTTTCAAATCACCGATTTCACTTGTAACATCGATGGTATATGGATATTTAGAACCAGAATTACCACCTGCTGCGGCAGTAGCTGCACTTGCTGCTTCACCATTGTTTTTAGGATAGTCAGAGATATAGCTAATCTTACCTGTCCAGCTCTTATCTTGGTAAACTTTAGAAGTAAAGGTTACTTCTTGTCCGACAGATAAGTTGGCAAGGTTATATTCAGATAGTTCCCCCTTAACTTGCAAGTTTTCATTACTTACGACATGAACGACCACTTGGCTAGCTCCAGTTGGAGATTTAGAAACATTGTGGTTGACTTCAACCACAGTTCCTTCTAGAGTGCTGAGAACCGTCATGGCATCCAACTGACTTTGAGCCTTGCTTAATTGCGCTTCTGCATCTGCACGGGCATCACGAGCATCACCTAGTTGTGCATCAATAGATGACACCGCATTTCCTGAGACTGGAGCTGAAGTTTGGGCTACTACACCTTCGCCTCCTGCTGGTACTGGTAACTGGGGAGCTGAAGCGGCTTCATTTCGCGCTTGATTGAGTTCATTGATATGACGATCTGCCTTAGCTACTGCCCGACTCGCTGAATCATAGGCTGCCTGTGCTTCTGAACTACTGTACTTGACTAAAGCCTGTCCTTCACTGACTTTATCACCCACAGAAACAAGGATTTCATCTAAATCACCCTTACTAGCATCAAAATAAACATATTGTTCATTTTTTGCTGTTACTGTCCCTGACAATAAAACAGAGGATGCCACGCTTCCTTCCTTGGCAACAACAAGATGAGTAGCCTCATCTTTTACAGCAGTCTGAGAAGGTTGTCTAAAGAGCAAAATGCCCCCAGCACCCAATACAACTACACTTGCAGCACCAATTGCTGCATACAATTGCCACTTTTTAGCTTTACCATTTTTTTTCATAATGAAACTCCTTTTTGATTTAAAGTTCTTAACAATATTATACAAAAATTATCAATTTAAAACAATAACATTTCAGAACGAAATAATGACATTTCAGGACTAAATTATTGTTCGGAATTTATTTTGCAATCATTGTACTAGTTATATAATACACTTTATTTTTCTTTTTTGCAAGCCTTTTCTTTAAATTTTTTTGGACGTAGCAGATTTTTGCAATCACATCAAAAAAAAGATAGAATATGACTATCAAAAAATGACACTCTACTATTTAAAAGAGTACAAAGGAGTTTTCAATGAGAGAATACGATATCATTGCTATCGGTGGAGGTAGTGGAGGAATTGCCACCATGAACCGTGCCGGTGAACATGGAGCCAAAGCAGCCGTTATTGAGGAAAAGAAACTAGGTGGAACCTGTGTCAACGTCGGTTGTGTTCCTAAAAAAATCATGTGGTACGGGGCACAAATTGCTGAAACTTTCCATCAATTTGGAGAAGACTACGGCTTTAAGACTACTGATCTTAACTTTGACTTTGCAACCCTACGTCGCAATCGTGAAGCTTACATTGATCGTGCTCGTTCTTCTTATGATGGCAGTTTTAAACGTAACGGCGTAGACCTGATTGAAGGTCATGCTGAATTTGTAGATTCTCATACTGTCAGCGTAAATGGTGAACTGATTCGTGCTAAACATATCGTGATTGCTTCAGGTGCCCATCCAAGTATTCCAAATATTCCTGGTGCTGAGCTAGGTGGCTCTTCTGATGATGTATTTGCCTGGGAAGAACTTCCAGAGTCAGTTGCCATTCTAGGCGCTGGTTATATCGCCGTTGAATTGGCTGGCGTGCTCCACACTTTTGGTGTCAAGACAAACCTCTTTGTTCGCCGTGATCGCCCTTTACGTGGTTTTGATTCTTACATCGTTGAAGGTTTGGTCAAGGAAATGGAAAGAACAAACTTGCCACTTCATACTCACAAAGTCCCTGTCAAGTTAGAAAAAACTGCTGAAGGCATTACCATTCATTTCGAAGATGGTACTAGTCACACAGCTAGCCAAGTTATCTGGGCTACGGGCCGCCGTCCAAACGTTAAGGGATTGCAACTTGAAAAAGCTGGAGTAACTCTGAACGAACGTGGCTTTATCCAAGTTGATGAATACCAAAATACTGTTGTTGAAGGAATCTACGCTCTAGGTGATGTAACAGGTGAAAAAGAACTGACTCCAGTTGCTATCAAGGCTGGGCGTACCCTATCTGAACGTCTCTTTAACGGCAAAACAACTGCTAAAATGGATTACTCAACTATTCCAACCGTTGTCTTTTCACACCCTGCTATCGGAACGGTTGGATTGACAGAAGAGCAAGCTATCAAAGAATATGGTCAAGACCAAATCAAGGTTTACAAATCAAGCTTTGCATCTATGTACTCTGCCGTTACTAGTAATAGACAAGAATCCCGTTTCAAATTGATAACAGCTGGTTCAGAAGAAAAAGTTGTCGGACTTCATGGAATTGGCTACGGCGTTGATGAAATGATTCAGGGATTTGCCGTTGCTATCAAAATGGGAGCAACCAAGGCTGACTTTGACACAACTGTTGCGATTCACCCAACTGCATCTGAAGAATTTGTAACCATGCGTTAATCGAAATAAAAGAAGCTGATACAAATGTGTCTGCTTCTTTTTTGATGTTTTACGAATCAACAAAACAATTACCCACCTTAACCAGTAAGCAAAATCGGCCGTTACAGTTTTTGTTACCTTGTTTTTAAAAATTGGTTGACAATGATTCCTCTATGAGTATAATAGTTACTATATATTAGAAAAGAGGTTAACTATTTTGAAAAAAGCTCACGTTTATGCTATCCCTGCTATTGGGGCTGCTCTCATTGCTGTTTTGGCACAAATCAGTCTTCCAATTGGACCTGTTCCCTTCACTCTGCAGAACTTTGCAATCGGCTTGATTGCTACTGTCTTTAGACCAAGAGAGGCTGTACTTTCTGTTGGACTCTATCTTCTTCTAGGCGCCATCGGTCTTCCTGTTTTTGCAGGAGGTGGAGCTGGATTGCAGGCTTTGGTTGGTCCTACTGCAGGTTATCTTTGGTTTTATCTTGTATACTCTGGACTTACTTCTTCCCTAACTAACAGCGAGAGTGGTATTGTCAAGATTTTTCTTGCAAACCTCTTGGGTGATGCCCTTGTCTTTGTCGGCGGGATTCTCAGCTTGCATTTCCTAGCTGGAATGGCATTTGAAAAAGCTCTTGTTGTTGGAGTCATTCCCTTTATCATTCCAGACCTTGGTAAACTTCTGGCTATTAGTTTTATTAGCCGTCCACTACTTCAACGCCTTAAAAATCAGGCTTACTTTGCTAACTAAAAAGGATATCGAGTTGACATGACTTAGTATCCTTTTCTTTCATTTTGAAAACTTATACTCAATGAAAATCAAAGAGCAAACTAGGAAACTATCCGCAGGTTGCTCAAAACACTGTTTTGAGGTTGTGGATAGAACTGACGAAGTCAGTAACCATACATACGGCAAGGCAACGCTGACGCGGTTTGAAGAGATTTTCGAAGAGTATTAGTTTCCTTTAAAGGCATCCACCATTGTTTGAAATTCTTCATTGGAAAGAGTAATCCCTTTGCCCATTTTAGTATGATCTGGGCTCCAAGCACGAATATCAAACTTTGCAGGAGCACCATTAAAGCTCACACGGTTGATTTCCTTGGTCCAACCTTTTTCGTTTTCAGAAAGAGTCAACAAGTGCTCTTCGATTTCAAATGTAAATTCTGCCATTTTCTTCTCCTTTTTTAGCTTTCATTAGTTTATTCGTAAAATCTTGTAGATTTTAGGAAAATTTTATATAATATGGTATAAAAGAAGGGAGGCCACTATGAGATATAAATTCCAGCAAGTTCTAGATAAAATACATGACTTTTTAAATGGACATGACCAACCTGACCAGACTGAAAGCAACTCCCTTACAGCTACTATTGAAGAGGCTATCCAGAAACAAACTGCTGTTCACCTTATCTTGTCTGAGACAAGCTTTACAGGTGACATCATCAAATACGATCAGCAACGCCAGCAAATTATCGTGAAAAATTTTGCCAAAAATGTAAGTCGTATTATCCGCATAAGCGATATTCAACGTCTGCGATATGTCCCTTCAACTGTCCAGACAGCCCAAAAAAATAGATTTAAGAAAGAGTGAGATGTAGTTGCTTCATCCCACTCTTTTTTCTTAGCGAACTTGTTCAAAATGTAAATGAACCGCGATATGATCTCCATAACCACTTCTTTCCAAGTCACGTTGTAGACGATAGGAAATGTAGTGTTCTGCGATGGTAATGTAACCTGCTCCCAGTAAACGATGTTCAACCAAAGACTGAATCATGCTGATGGTAGCACGTTCCACCTTGGCTTCTTCCAAATCCAAAACCACTTTCTTAGTGACTTGTGCAAGGTTTTGACGCAAATCATCTGTCAATACATAGACAGTCTGAGCTGCTTTTAAGATAGCTTGGTAAATCTTATCTGGATTAAATTCAGCAATTTCACCATCACGTTTGATTACTTGCATAGGTTTCTCCTTTATTCTTTGTTTTCTTTGATTTCTGCCAGCATTTTTTCTTCTTCTGCTGTCAGTTGATAATGTTCAAGCAAATCCGGTCTGCGTTTATAGGTTTTCTTTAAACTCTCATACAGGCGCCACTGACGAATCTTTTCATGGTGCCCACTCATCAGAACATCTGGTACAACCATGCCTCGATAATCATAGGGACGTGTGTACTGAGGATACTCGAGAAGCCCAGAAGAAAAACTATCATCTTGGTGACTAGACTCCTTGCCAATCACTTCTGGAATCAGGCGTACCGTAGCATCGATCATTGTCATGGCTGCCAATTCACCACCAGTCAAGACATAGTCGCCCAGAGAAATCTCATCTGTCACCAAGGTCTTAATGCGCTCGTCATAGCCCTCATAGTGCCCACAGATAAAGATTAGCTCTTCCTCTTGAGCCAAATCCTCAGCGTAAGCTTGATCGAACTGTTTCCCAGCAGGATCGAGGAGAATGACGCGCGGATTTTTCTTTTCAATAGCATCGAAGGCATCGAAAATGGGTTGGGCTCGGAGCAACATCCCCTGACCGCCTCCGTAGGGCTCATCATCTACATGACGGGCCTTTTCAGCATTTTCTCGAAAATTATGATACTGGATATCCAAGAGCCCTTTTTCACGTGCCTTTCCAACGATTGAGTGCTCCAGTGGAGAAAACATCTCTGGAAAGAGGGTTAAAATATCAATCTTCATCGTCTAACCCTTCTAAGATTTCCACATCGACGCGGTTATTTGGAATATCAACATTTAGAACTACTGGTGGGATATAAGGTAAGAGCAAGTCACGTTTACCTTTTCGCTTGACAACCCAGACATCGTTAGCACCTGGTTGCAAGATTTCCTTGATGGTTCCAATCAAGTTATCACCCTCATAGACTTCCAAACCGATAATCTCGTGATAATAAAATTCACCATCGTCTAGGTCATTCAAATCTTCCTCAGCAACCTTGAGACTGTATCCCTTGTACTTTTCGATAGCATTGATATGATACATATCTTTGAATTTAATAATGTCAAAGTTCTTCTGTTTACGGTGGCTAGCGATGGTCACTGTTTGGACAAACTGATCTTTTTCATCAAACAAGGCTAGCTCAGCCCCTTTTTTAAACCGTTCTTCTGCAAAATCCGTCACAGACAAGACTCGCATCTCACCCTGCAACCCTTGCGTATTGACGATTTTCCCAACATTAAAGTAGTTCATCTTGTCTCCTATACTCTATTTCTTTCCATCTTATTCGGACAATTCTCGAATAATAGTCACAATTTTTTCTGATTCTGACCATTGTAAATAATGGTGATTCCCTCCTAAAATGAGTTTAGTATTGGAAGTCCAATATTCTGATTCTCTGTACTCTTTTTCTCTATAAGGCTGACAAAAAATAAATACAGGGATATAAGATTCTATAAATACATTCTCAAAATCTTCCTCAGTAATCTCTCCAGATATCTGAAATCCTGTATCTTGATTTTCCAACTCTGAACCTTTTTCTTGCATTATTTCCCAGATTTTTTTATTAGTTTCAGGGCTAAATGTTGCTTGAGTTAAGTTCTTAAAATAAAGTTCAGGACCATACTCGTCAATCAGCCTCATCTGCTCTTCCATTTCTGGATAAGGATTTTCTGAAAAATCAGCAAACATGACTTTTTTAGTTGTCGGTTCCATTGCTACTAAAGCCTGACACTTAATTGGTTTCTTGAGCAATTTACAAGCTAAAATTCCACTCAAACTATGTACACAAAGTATATATTCAGAAATCCCTAATTCTTCAAGTACTTCATAAACCGCATCTACAAGATTATCTAGATTTTTTCCAGCTTGGTCATGAATCGGACTCCTACCTGTATTCGGAAAATCAATTGTCAAATAACCAATTGTGGGAGGAAGTTTTTCAAGTATAAGTGAAAAATTTTCATAACTTGGTAGCAAACCTGCGCCACTTAAACAAACTAGCATTTTCTTTTGCTTTTGATAAGTAACAGAGAGACTACCAATTTCTGTAGATACTTCAAACCTCTTCATAAAGAAATCCAATCGTTCTATATAATGAATTATTAAAAATCCTTATCCTTTATTTTAACACGTTCCAAGGATTTTCACAAGTTGGAGGAAGAGGACATCAACTCTTGTCCCCCTTTAAAAAGCCTTCCAAATCTCGTTCATGCTGATATTTGATAGCCGCCTTTTTGTCTTTTTCAAAGATAGTCTTGGTTAGATCTATCTCGTTGATGGCTGCAATTGCGACGGTGTAGTGAATGACATCAGCCAGTTCTTTTGCTAGTTCCTCGTTCGAATCCTGAACGCCCTCTTTTCGACCAGAGCGCCCATTCAAAACCTCAGCTACTTCTCCGACTTCTTCTACTAGCTTAATAAAAAGACCTTCTTCTGTTCTAGATTGTCGGTAATGGTCAAGTAAATATCCCTCTAGTTGTCTAACTGTTAAATCTCTCATTCTTTCTCCTTGCAAAAAAAGCGAGACATCCGTCCCGCCCTTCTTATTTTTCGTCAATAACGATTCTTACTTTTTTGTCTTCAGTTGGGACAGAGTAGACAATCGTTCTTATCGCAGAAATAGTGCGACCCTTACGACCGATTACACGACCCACATCGCTTTGATCAAGATCCAAATGATATTCCAAAAATTCTGGTGTATCTTCAATCTTGATAGTTAAGGCATCTGGTTGTGAAATCAAGGGTTTCACAATCGCAATAATGAGATTTTCAATCGTATCCATCTGTCAACCTACTTTAAACTTATTTTGAGAATTTAGAATCGTGGAATTTTTTCAATACGCCTTCTTTTGAAAGGATGTTACGTACTGTATCTGAAGGTTGAGCTCCATCAGCCAACCATGCAAGAACGCGGTCTTCTTTCAAAGTTACTTGGTTTTCTGCAACAAGTGGGTTGTAAGTTCCAACTGTTTCGATGAAACGTCCGTCACGTGGTGAACGTGAATCTGCTACGTTGATACGGTAGAAAGGTTTTTTCTTAGAACCCATACGAGTCAAACGGATTTTAACTGCCATTTTTAAAGTCTCTTTTCTTATTTTTTATTTCGGTGAAATAGCTGAGCTATTTAGCACATGTTCTATTATAACAGATTTCTGACAGGTGTCAAGAAAAAAACTTGACAGACTATAAAATTCTTAAACCATTTAGAAATTTGTTAGAAGTAGGAAATATATGTTTGAAAGAAGCTATCCGTGAATACTATTTTATACTCTTCGAAAATCAAAGAGCAAACTAGGAAGCTAGCCGCAGGTTGCTCAAAGCACTGCTTTGAGGTTGTAGATAAGACTGACGAAGTCAGTTACATATATCTACGGCAAGGCAAAGCTGACGTAGTTTGAAGAGATTTTCGAAGAGTATTAGAAAAATTTTATAAAGACCATCAAGTCAAACCCTTCATCTCTCCTGAACGAGATTTGGATGCTTGACTTCTACATCCCAAACCCGTTCCCAAGCGAAATATCAAGGATTTTAAGAACGATATCTACTAATTATTTATAAAATATGAAGTAATAGATTCTAAATAAGGAAATAATTTAGTTCTGTAAAAATTAACTTCTACACCTATAACGCTTATTCTGACAGACTTTATACAGTCTAAGAAAAAAAGTAGAGATTCATACAATATCCAGATTTTTCAAAAATTCTTTATCATCAAATATTGTTAACGAAGCTATCCAAACCAAATCCGATGCATTGCTTCAAAGAATTCTTTAGTTGTTTGACTATCAAGAGCTTTTATTAAAAAATTTTTTCAAATAATTTCCACATTGACACATAAATTCTTGCTTTCTAAATTTAAATGTGATATATTTATAACATAAAATTTAAGTGTTATATATTTATAACATAAAAAAGGAGTCTATCATGAAAAAAAGTCAAAAAATGCGTGGCCTCATTGCAATGATTGCCGTAGCTCTCTTTATTGATTTTATTGTTTTATTTGGTTCTAATCTTAGTTGGGGACCCAAGTTAGTTATTACTGGTATTTCAGTGTCAGGTCAAATTCTAGCTATTTGGGGCTGGCTACATATGAAACCATGGCCTCATAAGAGTCAGAAAAGTAAGGGAAAGACTATTTTTGACTTGTCTACTAAGCTTTACACGATACTTTTTTTTGCAGCAAGCATTTTTTATACAGTAGGGATTTGGGTTGCGACCCCAAGCGTAAGTTCTGGTATTAAAGAATGGATTTTGGGAATTGGCCTCGTTATTGAAGTGATTGTATTTGGTTTTTTCTGTTTGAAAAATGTCAAGGAAACTCCGGACGAACGCTTTTATGCTAATTTAGCCAAGGCAGCTAGCTTGATGTTTGTTTTTATACTAGGCGCACTGATGATCCTAGCAGTTATCATTGGGTATATGGGGTCTCTCACTCTTTACATGGGTCAGATATTTATTAGCATAGCTGCCTTGATTTTCATCTTTGCGGTTGTCTATCTTATCTTGGAACGGAGAGGATAAGCATGGCCAAAGAAAGCAAGATTATTACTAATCTCAAATCTGTTCGTGAGTCCACAGGCATGACCCAGCAGGAGTTAGCCGACCGCATCGGCATGCGACGCGAGACAATTCTGCACTTGGAAAATAATCGTTACAATCCTTCGCTGGAAATGGCTCTTAAAATTGCTCAAGTTTTTAATCTAAAAGTAGAAGACCTCTTTGAACTCAGACAGAAAGAGGAAGCATAATTCTTTTCGAGACCTAGTATTAAGTTCATTGATTAATTAGGAATTGAAGCCAAAAGAAAAAATCCTTTGAAAATGTGCTCTTTTAAAATATAGTAATTCTTTCGAATTAACGTTTGCTAATTGTGATGCTTTACGAGCTTTCTTAAGATCTGGTTGGAAAAACTATGATTTGAATAACCTTCAGTAAATGCTTAAAATCAATGTTTTCCAACTTTTTCAGAAAACAGAATTTCATCTAATTTGAATAAATTTCAGTTGAATGGTGTGAATTTCACCCCAAAAAATCAAAAAAATGAGCTAGAATGTACCGAAAAGTTCACACCACTATTTAGATGATTTTTTATTTTGCCTGTTTTTACCTATGGTCTTACCCACGACAAAAATTATAGAGCCAAAAAACCCTAGTCACACATTTGAACTAGGTTTTTACGTTGCTTTGATTAACAAGATTACCAAATCTTTCAGAATTACATTTTCTATTTTATAGAAAAATATTAATAATAAATTATGTAAATTCAATCTAATTTCTATAAGTTTGCTCCCATTTTTTCATTTCTTCAACGATACTTCTTAGAGCAATACCTTTTTTTGTCATTTTATATTCAACCTGTGGAGGCGATGTCGGTAAAACTTTTCTTGATAAAATACCTTCTTGCTCGAAATCATGTAACCGTTGAGCTAATATTCTAGGATTAATACCTTCTACACTACGCAAAAGACTACCATAATGTATATTACCATTAATAATTTCAGATAAAATCTCAAGAGTAAATTTACCCTTTAGTAAATTCAAGACCCTTCTTGCTGGACAAATTGATTTTTTCAAAGGTTGCATCTTGCAAGTCTCCATTCATTTCCTCCTTTTTTGATAGTTACTATACTTTTTTTCCCTTCTTGTTTTATAAATAATTACATGATAAATTAATTATATCACTTGAAGGGAGAAATTACTATGGACATTATAACTAAGTTTGACCGTATTGAAGATATTCTCGGCAGTCCTGATGGAAGATACTTTGGTAATGGATATACACAAGTAAAATATTTTCAGAAAGTTAAACATATTACTTTTGAAGGAATTGAGTCAGTATTTGAAATCAACTATCCGAAGAGTTGGTCAACTAAGAAAAATATTGAGTCAATAAAACCACATTTTAGCTCTTTAGATTCTATTGTACTTGCTGTGAAACTAGTCAGCGATTTTCTTAGAGAAGAATTAGTCATAGAAGAGGACACAATCAATAATGCTCTAATTTCTAGTTTCTCGGTAAAAGCAGGAAAATCTCTTGTAGAAGATTTGAAAAATGTTACAGCAAAATTGAGCTTATCATCAGATGATAAGCTATCCTTCAAGGGAAGGATAGCTTCGTTTTCGGTTGAATTAGTTGTCGATTTATTTGATGACTCAAAACAACTTAAAATAAATTCTGGAGAAGATTACTATTTTTCAAACTTTAAAACAGTTGATACCAAACTAACTGATATTTCGGTGAAAACAGAATTAAATTCTATTTCAGCTACTACTTCTTTTTCCTATTCAGATAAATTTAGTGGTATTGAATCAGCACATCTCCTGAAAAAGAGATTACCATCTATCTTAGACCATATAATTGTAACAGCTGAACTTACGGAAGTGTTACATTCATATTTGGACAGAACCCCTAGAGAATTTTCGAAAACATTGATAATGCGTAAAATTAAAATCCTACGCAACCTTTCAAACGATTCACAGTTAAGTGAAGGCAACATTAAAGTTCAAGTTCTAAAAACTAAAATAGTACCTTTAAAAGGAAAGAATGTTCGAGTTAGTGATATGATTTCAAAACTTGGAGAGTCAACATTGATATATTCCGTGGCTCAAGAGCTATAAGATAAATAGAAAGAGGACTAATATGAAAATAGCAATTTCAGGAACTTATTCGACAGGAAAAACGACAACAACTTTAGCACTAGCTTTTTATACTGGTTTACCACGTACACACGCAAAAACTATGAGAGAGATTCTTCCCATAGCTTTACCCGGAAAAAGATTAGAAGACGCCACTGGTCCTGAGCTGGTTCAATTAGGAATTCGTCGTCTAATGGAGCGAGCAGTTAGGGAGTCTCATCTTGACTCTTTTGTTTCTGATGGCTCCTCTTTACATGAATGGGTATACGGTATGGTGAGAACCGAATTAGGAATGAATCCCAACCAAGAGACAGATAAAGGAAATATTATTTTAACTGATGACCTTAAATATCTTAGAGAAGTTATGAAAAATTTTGGGTCTGTTGCAAAAGACTATGCTAAAGAAACTTATGAATCATTTGTACATTTGCCTATTGAATTTCCTTTAGCTCCAGATGGCCATCGTCCTGTGTCAGAATTATTTAGAAAACGCTCAAACGATTTGCTATTAATAACACTGGATGAATTAAAAATTCCTTACCATATCGTGGGCGGTACTATCGAGGAAAGACTCCAGAAGATTTCAGAAATTTATCAACTAAAACCTGTAATAAGTATTGAACAAGCAGTTTCTTTAGCAAAAAAGGAAGCGCAAAACTATAATATCGTTCAGGAGGGTAAATAATATGGATAAAGATTTGAGAAATATCCTCTTTTCCAAGTTTGAGACATCCCAACTATCTTTAAGAAATCGGATTGTAATGAATCCAGTTCCAACAGGATTTGTAGAAAGTGGTGTTCCCAAACCAGAAATTGCCGAGTTCTATAAGCGAAGAGCAAAAAATGTAGGGCTATTTATTATAGGCGCTATAAATATTGAGCATGAAACTGCTACTAACAATGAAAATATACCAAATATTTCAACCAGTCGTGATATTGAGGTATGGAAACAAGTAACCAAGGCAATTCACCAAGAAAAAAGTAAGGCTATTGCTGAGCTTTGGCATAGTGGGAGTTCAAGAGCATTTTCAAAAACTGATTTATCTCTTAAGGTCTCTACTCCATCTGGATACATTGGAAAAAAGAAAGTGGGGTCACCTTTATCAGTTGAAGAAATTAACCTTATTGTCCAAAAATTTGCTGAAGCCGCCAGAAAAGCTCAAATATCTGGTTTTGATGGAGTTGATATTCATGCTGCACACGGTAGTTTAATTCATGATTTTTTAACAGCAGAGACCAACCAGAGAACTGATGAGTTTGGTTTTAAAAATAGAACTTACTTTGCAGAAAGAGTTATTAAGGAATGTAGAAAAGTTGTTGGGGACAATTTTCCGATTTTCATTCGCCTATCAAATTTTAAAAGTTATGATCCTACTGCAAAATTAGCAAAAACTTTAGAGGAATTAAAACAAATCATAATACCAATTTCAAATGCAGGTGTTGATATCTTTGACTGCTCTGAAATAAACTATACAGATTCTGCTGTCACTGGAAAATCAGGCAATTTATCATACTGGGTGAAAAAAATTGCAAATAAGCCTACAATAACAACTGGAGGCATAGGTTCACCTGAAATTCTATACAAAGATATTCCAACACTTATTACAGAAATAACATCACAACCTAAAATGTCATATCTTCATTTACAAAGGAAAAAGGCACAAATTTTTTACTCGAATAATTTAGTTTCTGATTTTAAAGAAGGAGGGTTTGATTTACTTGCTTTTGGTCGTCCTCTATTGATAAATGAAAATTGGTTTGATGAAATAACGGAGGAAGATTGATGAAAAAAACAAATACAAAAGCGCCAGCTTATCTACTTTTTATTCTTTCACTAGGATACATTATGGCGGTCCTAGATACAACCGGAGTGGTTCTTGCTGTTCCCCATATTGAAACAGCTATGAGAGTCTCATTAGAGCAATCCATTTGGATTATTAACGCCTATACACTAGCTTTAGGGTCTTTACTCCTACTTTCAGGAAATCTAACAACAAAATATGGTGCTAAACGAATTTTATTAATTGGAATGACAATTTTTACACTATCCTCGTTTGGGTGCTCTTTTTCACCAAATATTGAAACATTAATTATACTTAGATTCATTCAAGGTTTCGGTGCTTCTTTGTTTATGCCAAGTTCATTAGCACTTTTATTCATTTCATACCCCGATTCTACTAAAAGAGCACGTATGTTAGGAATCTGGACAGCAATTATTTCTGTTGCAACCGGTACTGGTTCTTTTATTGGTGGACTAATAATTAACTACTTCGGATGGAGGGGTATTTTCTTGGTCAATATTCCATTTGGAATTTTGACAGTAATTTCAATATTACTTCTCGTGAAAAATAATATTGCCAATCTAAAGACCAGAATTGACATCTTTAGTAATATATTTCTGGTTACAACTATCGGAAGTCTAGTTATTTACCTTGTTGGAGGGAATCAATATGGTTATAGTAACTCAAATCTTTTATTGTTTCTTCTCCTATTTATATTATTTGCTATTGGTTTAGTAGTCCACGATAAAAAAAGTAAAGCACCTATTGTTCCCCACCAACTATTAAAAAATGCTAAGTTTATTGTCTCTAATCTATTAGGTTTAGTAGTTAACATTTCACTATATGGCATTGTTTTGGTGCTAGGACTCTATTTTCAAACTTATTTAAACCTTTCCTCAATGGTTTCTGGACTCCTCATTCTACCAGGAATGATTGTCTTAATTATTGGTAATTTATTTTACGCACGTGCTGTAAAACGATTTTCCGTGGGAAGCCTCGCTACTGTCTCAATTATTTTTGCCATTGTAGGAGCAGCAGGAATTTTTGGAATTGGAGTTCTTTTTCATGAAATTCAACTATACATCCTAATTCCTTTATTTTCTTTAATGAGTCTAGGTATCGGAGTGTTAACTCCAGCAACTACAACCATTCTTATGGAAGCTGCTGGTCAAGAATTATCTGGAATTGCTGGTGCAACTCTAAACGCTAACAAACAGATTGGTGGACTTTTTGGTACAACAATTATGGGGATTGTAACTACTAATTTATCCCATGATTGGAATATAGTCATCGTTATCGCATTTTTGGTTAACGTGATAATGTATATTGCTACTTGGTTAATTGCTAGTCGTTACCTTTATGGAAAAGAATAAAACTAAACAGAACGCAATCAATTTAAAAGTTGATTGCGTTTTATATTATTTCTCAGCACAATTACTCCAATCATCATAATTTGCTTAATAAATAACTCAATTACTTTTGTCGCAAAGATTGTAAAATACCAACTACCTCATAACCTTGATGAAACTGTGAAAAATGCATAAGCGTTAGTTCATATGATAAATTAGATAACACTCGTCGTGTTCCTTGGCTATCCTCAATATTGATTAAACTTCCCAAAAGAAGACCGTCATCATAATGAACTAGGCTACTATCAATTGCAATATCTCTTTTGAGTAGCTCTTCACTCATATCCTGAACCTCGCTAGCAATCGTTTCACTAGTCAAATCTTTTAAATCTTTTACTAACTGATAAGTAGTATAGATTGTATTTGATATATAATTAATGGCTTTTATTATACTTCCTGCGAAACTAAAATCCTAGTTCACGATTGATAATTCCAGCAATCAAATTCATTCGTAATCCAAAGCGTTTACGTCGATTTCGATAGCTTGTTGAAAACATTTTAAACGTTTTTACTTTGGCAAAAATATTCTCAACCTTGATTCTCTCTTTAGATAGCACATGATTATAGGATTTATCTTT